>CADBXL010000005.1 GCA_902798615.1 uncultured Bacteroidales bacterium
ATAGCAGCAAACAATAATAGAGTCTCGCTCAGCAGGCAAGCAAAATCATGGCCAGTAACAGGTAACGGGTAACAATAAGGATTTTAGTGCATGACCAAAAATTTTACAGAAATCTTTTAAGGAGTTTATATACCTTATTATATAAAGAAATAATAAATATAGGCATCTGATTACACTATTTTTCTTATTGTTACCTGTTATTTGTTACCAACCCGTTTTCTGGGGTTATATAAAAGTTTTTAATTCGTCGAACTCACGTAAAACAGAACGCGAGACTATTGAACAAAAAAGGCCGCGAGGAAATTCTCGCGACCTTCTTTATTTATGCTATTTGTTCAAGATGAAGCTATTAGAGCTCCTCTGACCAATCCATCTTTGTCTGGCGAACGTATGACTGATAACGACGCTGTGCCATCTTCTGTGCCTCTGCGAAGAGCTCGTCAGCCTCAGCTGGGAATGCCTTCTTAACAGAGAGGTAACGTACCTCACCCATGAGGAAGTCCTGGAACTTATCCCACTGTGGCTCCTTAGAATCGAGAGAGAATGGGTTCTGTCCCTTCTCAGCCAACTCTGGGTTGAAGCGCCAGAGGTGCCAGTAACCGCACTCAACGGCGCGAGCCTCCTCAGCCTGTGAGCGACCCATACCACCCTTGATCTTAAGACCGTGGTTGATACATGGAGCGTAAGCGATGACGAGTGATGGTCCGTGGTAAGCCTCAGCCTCGCGGAATGCCTTGAGGCACTGAGCGTTGTCAGCACCCATAGCAACCTGAGCAACATATACGTAACCGTAGGTTGTAGCGATCATGCCGAGGTCCTTCTTCTTGATGCGCTTACCCTGTGCAGCGAACTGAGCGATAGCACCGAGTGGAGTAGCCTTAGAAGCCTGACCACCTGTGTTAGAGTAAACCTCTGTATCGATAACGAAGATGTTGAGGTCCTCACCAGATGCGAGTACGTGGTCGAGACCGCCGTAACCGATATCGTAAGAAGCACCGTCACCACCGATGATCCACTGTGAACGCTTGATGAGGTAGTGGTCAAGAGTCTTGAGCTCCTTGCAAACGTCGCAACCTGCAGCAGCACCCTCAGCGATCATTGGCTTGAGGATAGCAGCAAGACGCTTTGTCTCGTCAGCGTCCTCGCGCTTCTCGATCCACTCTGCAGCAGCAGCCTTGAACTCAGCTGGAGTCTTGTCAGAGTCGATGAGCTCCTGGAAGAGCTTAGCAACGCGCTCCTTCATCTTCTTGTTACCGATTACCATACCGAGACCGAACTCACAGAAGTCCTCGAAGAGTGAGTTGTCGAATGCAGGACCCTGACCCTTCTCGTTGGTTGTGTAAGGAGTAGATGGGATAGAAGCAGAGTAGATTGAAGAACAACCAGTTGCGTTAGCGATGATCTCACGGTCACCGAAGAGCTGAGAGATGAGCTTAACGTATGGTGTCTCACCGCAACCAGAACATGCACCTGAGAACTCGAAGAGTGGGGTAGCGAACTGAGAGTTCTTTGGATTAGCCTTGATGTCGATAAGATCCTGCTTTGTGTGAACCTTCTTTACGAGGTAATCCCAATCCTTAGCGAGCTTCTGCATATCCTCTGCGTCTGGGTTGTAAGCAACCATCTTGAGAGCCTTCTCGTTCTCACCTGTCTCCTTGTTCTTCTTGCCAGGGCAAACGTCAGCACAGTTGCCGCAACCGAGACAGTCGAGTGGAGATGGAGCGATAACGAAGTTCATGCCCTTGAATGCTGCTGGAGCCTTGATCTCCTGTGTAGGAGTGTCAATGCCTGCAAGCTCGTTAGCGTCGAGAACGAATGGACGGATTGCAGCGTGAGGACATACGAATGAACACTTGTTACACTGGATACAGTTCTCAGCATTCCATACAGGTACGAATGCCTCTACACCGCGCTTCTCATAAGCAGCAGTACCGTTCTGCCATGTACCGTCAACTGTGTTGTGCTTAACGAAGTCAGAAACCTTGAGGAGGTCACCTGCCTGAGCGTTGATAGGACGAACGAGCTCCTTAACGAATGCTGGTGCATCGTCTTCCTTAACTGCGTCGTCAGGGAGGTTAGCCCATGCTGGATCAACAGTGAGCTGCTTGTACTCACCACCGCGATCAACAGCAGCGTAGTTCTTATCAACAACGTCCTGACCCTTCTTGCCGTAAGACTTAACGATGAACTTCTTCATCTGCTCAACAGCGAGGTCAACAGGGATAACCTCTGTGATGCGGAAGAATGCAGACTGGAGGATAGTGTTGGTACGGTTACCAAGACCGATCTCCTGTGCAATCTTTGTAGCGTTGATGTAGTAAACCTTGATGTTCTTCTCTGCGAATACGCGCTTTACCTTGTTAGGGATGAAGTTTACGAGTTCCTCGCCTTCGAAGATAGTGTTGAGAAGGAATGAACCGTTCTCACGGATACCACGTGTTACGTCGTACATGTGCAGGTAAGCCTGAACGTGACAAGCAACGAAGTTAGGTGTGGTGATCTGATATGTAGAGCGGATTGGCTCGTCACCGAAACGGAGGTGTGAACATGTGAAACCGCCTGACTTCTTAGAGTCGTAAGAGAAGTAAGCCTGACAATGCTTGTCAGTGTTGTCACCGATGATCTTTACTGAGTTCTTGTTAGCACCTACAGTACCGTCAGCACCGAGACCGAAGAACTTACACTCCTGGATTGACTTGCCACCGAGAGCCATCTCCTCTACAACTGGGAGAGAGAGGTTTGTAACGTCGTCAACGATACCAACTGTGAAGTGGTTCTTTGGCTGTGGAAGCTCGAGGTTGTTGAATACAGAGATGATCTTGGCTGGAGTTACCTCAGCAGAACCGAGACCGTAACGACCACCAACGATCAATGGACGGTTCTCTACATCGTAGAATGCAGACTTAACGTCGAGGTAAAGTGGCTCGCCCTCTGCACCTGGCTCCTTAGTACGATCGAGAACAGCAATCTTCTTAACTGACTTAGGAACAGCAGCGAGGAGGTACTTAACAGAGAATGGACGATAGAGGTGTACGTTAACCATACCAACCTTCTTGCCCTGAGAGATGAGGTAGTCGATAGCCTCCTTAGCAGCCTCACAAGCAGAACCCATGAGGATGATGATGTTCTCAGCGTCCTTAGCACCATAGTAGTTGAAGCAGTGGTAGTCACGACCAGTGATCTCGGTCATCTTCTGACAGTACTTCTCAACTACGTCTGGAATATTCTCATAATATGTGTTGCTTGCCTCACGGTGTGTGAAGAACTCGTTAGGGTTCTCAGCAGTACCACGAGTTACAGGACGCTCTGGAGTGAGGGCACGATTACGGAACTCCTCAACATACTCCATTGGAGTGATAGCCTTGATGTCCTCCATGTCCATAACCTCAATCTTATGATACTCGTGAGATGTACGGAAACCATCAAAGAAGTTGATGAATGGAACCTTTGTCTCAAGAGTAGCGAGGTGAGGAACGGCTGTAAGATCCATAACCTCCTGAACAGAGCTTGATGCAAACATTGCGAAGCCAGTCTGACGGCAAGCCATTACGTCCTGGTGGTCACCGAAGATACAGAGTGAGTGTGAAGCCAGTGTACGAGCAGAAACGTCGAATACACATGGGAGGAGCTCACCTGCGATTTTGTACATGTTAGGAATCATAAGGAGAAGACCCTGAGAAGCAGTGTAGGTAGTGGTGAGAGCACCAGCCTGCAAAGAACCGTGAACTGCACCAGCAGCACCGCCCTCTGACTGCATTTCCTGTACGAGAACTTCCTGTCCCCACATGTTCTTACGGCCACGAGCTGACCAGTCGTCAGTGTGCTCAGCCATAGGAGAAGATGGGGTAATTGGGTAGATAGCAGCTACCTCAGTAAACATATAGCTTACGTGAGCAGCAGCCTCATTACCATCACAAGTGATAAACTTTTTTTCTTTAGCCATTTTTGTTATAAGATAAATATTTTAACTGTAAAATGTTTCTGTTTCTTTTTTTGTCAAATTTGCCCAAAGCCAAAAGCATAATGTCAAAAGTCAAAAGCCTTAGCATTGGTCTTTACTTTAGTTCTAATATAGGAATCCGAGCAGCCACAGAGGTATGAGGTTGTCCTTGCCGACCTCGGTATTGTAGCGTATGTATGTTATGTCGGTGTTGTATCTAGCCTTGCGGTCAGCATCGGCATTGCATACGCGGAATCTCTTGTTTCCATCTATTATATAGTAGGTGTCGCGCGGACTTTGGTTAACCTTGTGGTCTTTCCACATGGTGTTGACGAAGAATGTCTCCATTTTTGTCTGCAAATCCACGTTGATAGGGTAGATGGCAGAGAGCAGGTTGGAGTTGTGGAGCATCACCTTTGTAGGTTTCTTAGGGAATTCCTGACCGACAGGGTAGATGATGTTTATGAGACGTGCATCTGCGAGATATTTGATGTAGTTCATTACAGTTGCACGTGAAGTCTCAACCTCGTGAGCCAACTGGCTGATGTTTGGAGCCTTAGGTCCGTCAACGGCAAGAAGGTAGAAGAGTTTCTTGATCTTCGGGAGATACTTGAGTTCTATCTGCTTGATAAGCAGGATATCCACCTCAGTTGTCATATTCATGCTCTTGAGCAGGTTCTCCTGATAGTCGGAATGCTCACGGTATAGAGGATAGAAACCATGTTCGATGTATTTGTTGAAATATTGTGAAGGACTAACTTTCGGCAGTATGTCTTTTACAATGTGCTCATGGTTACGGAGTATCTGATCAAGAGTATATGATTTGAAGTTGTTTCCCGTTTCAATGTTGAGATATTCACGAAAAGAGAATCCTCGCAGGTTATAGCTCTTCACTATGCCGTTAAGCTCGGGGTTCTCGTCCTTTAGTCGCATCACGCTTGAGCCTGCAAATACAATCTGAAGCTCAGGGTAGAGGTCGTAGCAACGTCTCAGTTCTGTGCTCCAGTCGCTCTGCTTGTACACTTGGTCGATGAGAAGCACACGTCCGCCCCGACGATAGAAATCACCGGCGAAATCGGCAATTCCCCGTCCCTGGAAGTAGAAGTTGTTCATGTTGATATACAGGCAACGTCTGTCGTATGGACCGTAGTTCTCTTTTGCGTACTGTAACAGGAATGTTGTTTTTCCAACACCGCGCGTGCCCTTTATTCCAATCAAGCGATCCGTCCAATCTATTTCGTCCATAAGACTACGACGAAGATTAGTGTTGGTATGCTCGACCATGTATGAATGTGTTCTGAAAAATACCTCCATTCGCGATGTCTTTTCGTGATTTAAGTGCTACTTCTATTTTTAACCATGCAAAAGTACTCATATTTTTGTAAATTGCAAAGTCAAGGTGACAAAAAGTGTGTCTTTTTTACATTTTTTAGCAGTTAATGGTTGAAATATACGATATTTTTCCGTATCTTTGCGGAGAATAACGATATCAATAAAAATGACAATAAGAATTTTCAATCCAGAACACGATATTGCCCTTGCGTCGAATATGGAACGTTTTACGGCACCTCATGCTGGGAGGCAGTTGCGTAGTGATCTGTGCTATTTGCCAGCTCTATGGTCAAACGACGGCGATGTCGTGATTGTTGACGACATAGATTTTGCTGAGTCAGCCTACCGAAAATTGAAGGCAGAGAGGAAGCCCGTTGTGGAATTCTGTACGATGGAACAGATTGCCCATGTGCTTAGTTCCTGTGTTCCTTCGGCTATTGATCCGTGGGGATGGGATCTTGCTATACGCTTTCAGCTGCTCTCTGCGGGTGTGCCTGAATATTGTCTTCCAAGCAAGGAGGCTGTGCAGGAAATAAGATGTCTTTCCAATAGGCAGTGTACAACTTCGATACTTGAAAAGGTTCGCTCCGGTCTTGAAAGTGATACTTGTGGTGAAAGCATTTATCTTACTGATTATCATTTTTTTCTTGAACATCTACAAAATGGAGAGAACGTGGTGGTCAAGGCTCCTTGGAGTTCTAGCGGAAGAGGGGTGCGCTATTTCATGAGAGATGAGCGTACGGAGAATAGTCTTAACTGGGCAAACAATGTAATACGTCTTCAGGGAGGTATTATGGTTGAGCCATTATATAATAAGGTTAAGGACTTTGGCATGGAGTTTCGTCGTAGTGCTGACGGACGTGTGCACTATCTTGGTCTGTCGCTTTTCCAGACGCAGAACGGAGCTTATACAGGCAATCTTCTTGCAACGGAAGCTGTAAAGCGTGATATTATGAGTAAATACGTGTCGCTCGGGCTTCTTGACGAGATAACCGCACGCCTTGAAAACGAGCTCAGCGATATGTTCTCCATGCTGCCTCGTGAATCCGCAATATCAGATGTTCGTTTGGGTGTTGATATGATGATTGTGGCAAAGGAAAATGCAGAAGGATTCCTTCTTCATCCGTGTGTTGAGATAAACCTTCGTAGGACGATGGGACATGTTGCGCTATCACTCAGTCCTCTTGATGATATCAAAGAGGGAAGTATGGCAATAGTTTATGATACAAAGCGTTATCACCTTAGATTAAAGTATAACTATATGTGATGATTAAAAACAAGAAGGCTCGCGATTGCGAGCCTTCTTGTTTTTTTTATAAGTGGATTCAACAAATAACCTATAATGTGATATTGTCGATTCTCAGTTTCAGAATTCCGGAAGGAACATGTGCTTCAACGGTATCACCAATCTTCTTGCCTAATAAAGCTTCGGCGATAGGTGACTTTATTGAAATCTTCCCTTCTTTCAGATTAGCCTCGTGAGGATTCACGATGGTGTATGTCATCTTGGCGTTATTGCCGAGATTGGTCATCTCAACCTTGCGGAGAAGCCCTACGGTATCATTTCCGAGAACAGAGGCGTCGATAACCCTTGCGTTCTCAAGAATCTTCTGTTTGTAGCTTATTCTGCTTAGCAGTTTGCCTTGCTCACGCTTGGCTGCGTGATACTCGAAATTCTCGCTGAGATCACCTTTGTCGCGTGCCTCTGCAATAGCATCTTTGACTCTTGGCAACTCAACATTTATCATTTCCTGTAATTCGGCTACAAGTTTGTCGTAGCCTTCCTGAGACATATATTCCATCTTGTTATTTACAATTTACCATTTACAATGTACAATTTCTGTAAATCACCAACATCTAACACTCAACACCTATAATCTTATTGATAACCATACCGGC
Source organism: uncultured Bacteroidales bacterium (assembly GCA_902798615.1). Taxonomy (GTDB): domain Bacteria; phylum Bacteroidota; class Bacteroidia; order Bacteroidales; family Bacteroidaceae; genus Prevotella. The sequence goes on from CADBXL010000005.1 coordinate 7,172, forward strand.
AATTGACATTCCAAAGATAGAGGTGATATGGCAGAGAGAGCCGTTGATCTGAGCTTTTGACGAACACCATTCGTGCTCTACGAGACGCTGGTCTCCTGGGGCATCATATACGGCAGTGTCCGTGCCTCGTTCACCACTAAGCAACTTCGCCTTTGGGCATAGGCAGCCTCCTGTGCCACACGCGTGGTTCTCGCCCTTGTTCTCCATCGGTTTCTCTTCGCTATATACGCATTGGAACTTCCTTGCCGGAGCAACTTTGTTATGCTTGAACTTCTTTCTGATAGCTCGAGCCAATGGGTCGCCCTTCACTTTCCAGAACTCTGCTTTTCTGACCATAAAAGGGTCGGTGCGAAGAGCGGCTCCCATAGAGGATATGAATGTGATGTGCTCAGGCAGGCTTGTTGCACGGAGTATGAGGTCCGCCTTTTCGGCAAGCGAGTCGATAGCATCGATTATGAAGTCATGGTCTTCCATGTGGAAAGACTCTGCGGTGGTTTTATCGTATATCTTCTGCAAAGCCTCAATCTCAGCATCGGGATTTATTTCCAGAAGGCGAGTACGCAACGCCTCAACCTTAACCTGGCCGATAGTCTTTGTCGTAGCCATGAGCTGACGGTTGCAGTTGGTAACGCATACGCGATCAGAATCCACAATGGTGATATGGCGTATGCCACTACGTACCAGAGCCTCTGCGCACCATGAGCCTACACCTCCTAAGCCAAAGATAAGAACCTTGGTGTTCTGTATGCGTGATAGGTTCTCGTTACCCAATAGTAATTCGGTACGGCGCTGTATACCACGCTCCATTCTTGAAATATTTTCCGACATATATCTTGTTCTTTGCTTTTTCTGTTATACGAGTGACAAAGTAAAAATCTTCGCGCAAAGGTACATATTTTCTCGCATAAAACCAAATATTTTTTATAGTTCTATATGTCTGATGTTGCATGTAAGTGTTGGTAAATCAAAAAAACACGATGATTTTTCGTTTATTTCATTTTTTTTTGTACTTTTGCACTTGAAAAGTAAAAAAATTAGGAATTTAAAACAATATTATTCTATTACATTGTGTATTTCACATTTCGGTGTGAACTGCTTACCTGTAACAAAAAAAATGATTTTATGAAAAAAAATCTACTATCTGTAGCCTTGCTCCTTGTTATGGGCATATCGGCTATTGCACAAAATCTACAACTGAACCAGAAACATGGATTCTATGACAAGCCATTTGAACTGACCATTACTGACAACGAGAACCTTGTTGCCGATGGTGCCGCAATACGCTATACGCTCGACGGTAGTGCCCCTACGGCAGAGAGTACGCTTTACACAGAGCCGATAACGATAAAGGGAACTACGGTTGTGAGAACTGCTGTTGTTGGTGCAGAGGGACTTCTTTCGAATGTAGCAACGGCGACATACCTGTTTCTTGACGATGTGTTGCATCAGTCAGATGCTCCAGAAGGCTATCCGCAAGAGTGGGGTGCTTTCACCGAGACATTTGGTGTAGCTCCTGCCGACTATGGTATGGACCAGGAGATGGCCGATAATCCTATTATTGCCGAAAAGATAAAAAAGGGATTGCTATCTATTCCTGTTCTCAGCATTGTTACCGACAAGGATTATCTCTTTAGCCATGATGCTGATGAGGAAAAGGGTGGTATTTACATTTTTACAGGTCCTCCTGTCGGTGATCCTATGGGTAATGGCTGGACGCGTCCTGTTAGTGCTGAGTTATTCGGTTGTGATCATGATTTCTCCGTAACATGCGGATTGCGTCTGCATGGCGGTCATGGTCGTCTTGCAGAGAAGAATCCAAAGCACTCATTTCGCCTTGTGTTTAAGAAAGAGTATGGAGAGAAGACTCTCAAGTATCCGCTCTTTAGCGAGGATGATTCTGAGAAATACGACCAGTTGGTACTCAGATGCCATTTCGGCAACAGTTGGCAGCATTGGATGGAGTCAAACCGTCAGAAGGCGCAATATACGCGTGACGTATGGGCAAGGAGAATACAGCGCAAGATGGGATGGACGAGTGTTAATGCCCTGTATGTTCATGTGTTCCTGAATGGTATGTACTGGGGACTCTACAACATAGCAGAGAGGGTTGACGACCAATATGGTAAGGACCATCTCGGAGGCAAGAAAGAGGACATTGACGTGATAAAGATAGAAGAGGAGGGTGGTAACCACATCGAGGCTTCCGAGGGTGACTTGGAAGCATGGGCAAAGATGTTTGAAACTGCCGCTAAAGCCTCTGACGACGTATATTACAACCAGCTTCAAGGTAAGGATGCTGATGGAAATGACGACCCTTCACAGGAAGCATTACTCGATATAGACAACTTCATCGACTATATGCTCATAAATCAGTATGCCGGCAACACCGACTGGGATCACCATAACTGGTATGCCATAAGGCGTAAAGGCGATGAGAGTCAGGGCTTCAGATTCCTTTGCTGGGATTCAGAGCTTATCATAGATAACCCATACGAGAATGTGCTGACAAAGAATAACGGTGATGAGAGTCCTACGGGTATCTTCAATCACTTGATGGAGAATAAGCATTTTGCCAAGAAATACATGGAGCGTGCAAAGGAACTTCTCGCTGATAATGGTATGCTTGGTGCAAAGAGCACGGAGGAAGTATGGGACAGTCTTTATAATACAATCTCAACAGCCCTTTACGCAGAGGCTGCACGATGGGGAGACTATCGCAGGGATGTACATCCTTATCAAACTCAGGGTGAGCTATATACGGTTGACGGCACATATATGGCAGAGCGTAAGCGTCTTCATGAGCAATATTTCCCAAGAAGGTCATCCATCGTAATGTCGATGATTGAGAATACATTCGAGATTGATGACTTTGAGCCTTTGGCTGAGTGGATTCCTCTGACGGCATCTTTCTTCCACAAGTGGGATGGTACCGACAAGAACTCCAAGGTGTTGTTTGAAGCACCGGGTAATGTGGATTGGAACATGAAACAAGAGGCTGGAAGTGGTGTTGCTGTGGCAGGATTCGTGAATGTGGATCATGACGACTATGCCGACATTAGCAATTACGATAAGATCATAATCAAGGGTAAGGGCAACAATCTACGAATACTTGCCAACCGACTTGTTGCTCATGGTCAATGGAAAGAGATTAAGGTTTCGTTCAATGAAAACGACAAGTATTGGGACAATGAGCTGAAGTGTATCGTTATTCCATTGGAAGATTTCAAGACAAAGCTCACATCTTCAAACGAGAAGCGTGTTGATGATTTCGTTCATCTGCATGTACTGAAGGTTGACTGGAACAACAGTCTGAAGGTGAGTGGTGTATGGCTTGTTCCTAATGATGGTGCTGCAGGTATTGAGTATGTAGCCAAGAATGAAGGCACATCAACTGATGGCAGATACTACAATCTCAACGGCCAGGTTGTGAATAATCCTACAAATGGTATTTATATACACAATGGTAAGAAGGTAGTGGTGACAAATAATGCCCGCTAAGTGTCAGAATAAGTTCCTTACAAATCCTCATATTGCAAGACAAAAAAGAGCAATAAATATAGTTTAGTCGCGATAGCAATATCCAACGATTTTATTGCTCTTATGCAATTTGGGGAACTACATATCGACAAGAAGTATTATCCAATATGGAGAGAACAGAAAGATGCCTGGGTTTAAAATCCAGGCATCTTTTATATTTCCATGTAGTAATTCGTGAATGGCTCTCTGCATTACGCATAGTAATGCCGACTTGATTTTTTTCACTCTTCACATTTCATTTGTCCAACTTTTATTATGGCTCCGCTATTGGACCTGACAGGGGAACGGTTTTGAAACGGATTTGAAACGGTATTATAACGGACTTGAGGTTTACATGGATTTCGAAGAGGAAGTAGCCGGTTTCAAGTAAGTCCCAAGCAAATCCCTTGTAACTCCCATACAAGTCCCATTTCTATATAGGCGGATAAAAAGAGCTACAAGGGATTTTCTTATTGTTATCTGCTTTGTTCTTCTTCCAGAATATAATCCACAGCCCGATTCACATAGTCGTTGAACGGCTTGGTAGTACGGAACAGTTCTGCCACGCGCTTTACGAGGTTTGGTGATGTGATGAACTTGTCATCAACGTAAGTTAGCAGACAGAAACTTTTTAGGCGCATGAAATCGGCGTAAGGAGCATCTGCTGGATATTCCTTTGGTACCTTCTTTAAAGCTCCGTCCATATCAACGAAGAATGACGGATCTGCTTTTTCAAGAACGCCCTTTTGGTATTCCTCCCAACCGTCGCTGATATCCTCCCGCAATACCTTAACGGTCTTACTGTCATAACAATAGTTACCCGAAGCAAGCATGTGAGCCTCAGGATAGGAGTTTCCGCCGCCAGTACCTATATGGAAGTAATAGCCGGCATGCATTGACTTCTTACCGCCAGGGGCAAGAAACACGCCGAAGTGGGTCTTGTAAGGTGTCTTGTCCTTACTGAAACGTGTGTCGCGATAGATGCGATATGTGCAGTCCTTGATAGTAAGGCTCGCTATGTCGCTATCATATTTTCCTATCTCGCAAATTAATTGCTCGCAGAAATCATACCATTTGGCAAGCACTTTCTGATACCTGTCCTTGTTTGCTGTAAACTACTCCTTGTTATTGTTGCACGAAAGGTCGCGCAGAAACTGTAATATTTCTTTCATTATTAATATTTATGGTGTCATTGTTGTCCTGAACAGGTTTAGTCATGCGAGACAGTTCTATTTCTTCGCGTGGCTTTCTGCATATTCGCTTGGCTTCATGCCAACTTCGCGCTTGAAAGTGCGACTGAAGTTATTAGCGTCGTCATATCCGCATTTCAGAGCTACCTGTCCAATGGCATATTTCCCCTTTGCCAATAGCTCCTGAGCGAATTTCATACGTATGGTCAGAATATACTTACCTCCAGTCTTACCTGTTATTGCAAAGATTTTACGACGGAGGCTCTGATTTGTCATACTTAAGCTTTCGCAAACCGTATCACAGTTTACGTGCTTCTGCTTCATCTGCTCATAGACAAGTTTTTCTACTTGCTTGAGGAATTCTCTGTCTTCTTTTTTCATTGTAATATAGAATTAGTGGTTATGATGCTTGCAAAGATAGTATTTTTTTGATAAAAACAAGAAAAAAAACTTGTTTTTTTGTTCTTTTGTATAAAATATTGGTTGATTTAGAGGCGTTTAGACCTTTTTTGCAAGATTAAACCGACTGAAATTGAAGGTTTTTAACAGATGGCGATTTTATTACAAAGAAGTGTTTAAAGTGTGAAAGGTTTTATAAAAATTGGTCGTTTTTCCTGTAAACATTATGGAAATAGAGAAAAACATTATAACTTTGCACTCAGAAAAAATGAGGACGATCCCCGTTCTCTAGACGAAAATAAATAATAAAACAGATTTTCTTATGTCAAATTTTCTTAGTTTCGTTTATGCTTCAGCCCCTCAGTGGTTGTATGATATACTTCTAACTGTGTTGTGTGTAATGGCTGTATGGACTTTCTCTCGCAGGAAGCAAATCCATACCAAGTTAAGAAAGTTGCTTGGAGTGGTTTACGTAGAGTATTTGATATTACTGATTTGTGCTACGGTTATATTCAGGGATTCCACATGTGCATTAGGTGTTGAGTTTGTTCCTTTCTGGAACTATACAAATTCATATTTCACAGAGGATGTATTGCTAGAGACATTACTCAATATCGTGATGTTTATCCCTGTAGGTTTCTGTACTTCAGTATTCCTCAAGCGCTCTGTATTGGTTAAGGTATTCTTTATTTCAATGCTTCTTTCATGTTCTATAGAGGTAACCCAGTATCTTCTTGAACGTGGATTCTGTGAGACCAACGACGTGATGAACAATACTGCTGGAGGTGTGATAGGATATCTCATTTACAAGGTTACTCCTGTGTTTCTTGATGCTTTCAAGCAGAAAAGATATGCTTACTATGGTCAGGGTGCCATTGCCTAAGTATTAAAAAAAGACAACTGAAACAAATCATCAGTTGTCTTTTTTTGTTATTTCTTATTGCTTGCTGCGTATTCAGTAGGCTTCTGTCCTGTTTCGCGCTTGAATGTGCGGCTGAAGTTGTTTGCATCCTCATATCCGCATTTCAAAGCCACCTGACCGACCGAGTATCTGCCAGTAGATAATAATTCCTTGGCATAATTAATACGAATTGTCAATAGATACTTACCACCCGTCTGACCTGTGATGGCCAGAAGTTTGCGACGAAGATTTTGGTTAGTTATTCCAAGACTCTCGCAAACAGTATCACAGTTCACATGCTTTTCCCTCATCTGCTCATAGACGAGTTTTTCTACCTTCTTGAGGAACTCTTTTTCTTCTTTTCTCATGACGATATAATTTAGTGAATATTTTTGAATGTTTGTTGCTTTGTTTTTGTAAGAAAAAAGAATTTTTCAACCCTAAATAGCTGATACATCTCCTTTTTAATTCTTGGTTGCAAAGATAATTATTATTTATGATAATAACAATAATATCAATTTGTTTTTTGGCTTTTCGCGCATTAAAAAGAAAATCGTTGTCGCAATGCTGATTTTCCCCGTTATGATTATTGGGGGGGGCTTCTGTTAGGGGATGCACAAGTTAGTGTAACCATCCTTTCCAAAATCAGCATGATGAGTTTTTTTTTCGTTTTCACATATATTATTATGTTATATGGAAAAAAAAATGTATATTTGCAGATTGAAAATGGAGAAAAATATATGAATAACAAAAAAAACATATCAAATATACTGCTATTAAGTTTGGTTTGCACCATCTTTATCAGCTATCCTAATGTGCTTTTTATTAATATGGACTGGCATAACCTCTCAGAGGAGGTTAGAGGCAGTTATATTAATAGTACCTTAATAAGATTCCTGCTGTTTTGGGTGTTTATCTTTGTATCGTTGTATATAAATCAGCATGTACTCCAAACACATTCAGTAAAGGTCCGTATCCTTTCGAATGTTCTTCTTACGCTGTTTGTATTTGCGGTGTACAAAGGAGTCACAACACTTATATGTCCAGGATTCGATTGTCGTACTGTCATCCTCACATTCCAGTTCATAGTGTTTGGAATGATGGGATTGTTCCTTGGATATACTGACTATCTGAACCGTATTCACAAGAAGAAGGAAGAAGAACTTAAGCAACTCAAGATGGAAAGTCTGCAGAGCAGATGTACGGCACTTACAAACCAGATTAATCCGCATTTCTTCTTCAACGCACTTAATGGAATAAGCAGTTTGGTGAGGAAGAAGGAAGACAAACTTGCCCTATGCTACATAGATCATCTTAGCGACATTTTCAGATACATTCTCCAGAGTGAGCACAAGGGAATTGTGACACTTGAAGAGGAACTTGATTTCGCACGTTCATTCAATGAGGTAATGCAAGTCAGGTATGCAGGAAAGTGGGATGCAACGTTTGATGTTCCGGAAGACTGTTTGAATTATGGTATTCCAGTTCTGGCACTTCTTCCTTTGATCGAAAATGTAGGAGTGCATAATATGATTGATAGTGAACATAGAATGAAAATCTGCGTTCATATGAACGAGAACAAGGAATTGGTCGTAAGCAACCCGATCTTCCCTAAAATGTTCAAGCAAGATACTCATGGCACGGGATTGAAGAATCTCGAGAAACGTTTCTTGTTGCTTATGGACAAGAAGATACGAGTGGAGAAAACGGCTGATGAGTTTTCTGTAATATTACCTCTAAAATATTAATTAATTCTTCTATAATTCCCTTTTCTTCATCTTCCAAAAAAGATTTTTTTATAAAAAGTGAAAAAAGACAGAAAAAAATTTGGAGAAATGAAAGAATATGATTAAATTTGCAATCGTTATAGTTCTAACAAACTTTAACATACAAACTATTTAGTAAATCAAATCTGGCAAATCGCAGAATATTAACCGTAAATGCCACGAAATATTAAATGTATTAACCTTTAAAAATGTAGATGAATATGAAGAAGATGTTTAACCTTATTGCAATGATAACCTTGTTCCTGTGTTTCATTTCTGTGAACGCTCAGGCACAGGAGATCAATATGGTGGACGAACAGAATTTCTATGAAATCCAGGAAAACAGCGAAGGCTCATCACTAATCGTTACAATAGATGGTGTTCGTAAGGTTGCTGATCTTGATGACCAGAACTCGGGAATTATGCCAAAATATCTTGGTAAATATAAGAATTCACTCATATTTATGGAAGAAGTCACCAAGACACATCGAAACATATTGGTATTCCGCCCAATAAACGGTACTGTATGGCAGACAACCTACGAGAATGAGTTGTGTAAAAAAGGCGAAAGAGAATCGTGTCTTCTATTCTATGGTGATCATGCTATAATGGTTGAATTCAACAGGCTTGGTGGTCCTAAGACAAAGTTTACTAAACTTGATTCAAAATACATCAAGCTCAAAGGACATGTGATTTCTTCTTGTGATGGAGAATTCAATTCAGGTGACGAGTAATCTTCTAATGCGTTTGAGTAATATCTCTTTCGTGTGAAATTATATATGGAATAAAAAGTAGTCAGCCGCTTTTCGTTGTTTGTACGAGAAGCGGCTGATTGTATTTGTTTGTTTACATATTGTTGTTGATGCTTATGGGAGAATGAACATCCCTATAGTTTGATACCGTATTTCAATATTCCTTCACCAAGCATACCTTTGGGCATGAACTCCTTGAGAGTATCGGTAATGGTGTTGAGCATTCTCTGGCGGATATAGTCATGTCTAATATATAATGAAATACGACGCTGTGAAAGATAGTCACCCTCTATGCGACGGACATTATCGCGTTGTTTCTCGCTAAGGAATGGCAAGTGCAATTCTGGGATTATTGTGAATCCGCCATTCTCGTCAACGATACGTATGAGGGTATCGATACTTCCTGCTTCGTATATGTGATGACCTATGCTCCTTGCCTTGCAGAAAGAGAAAGCGCTATCGCGAAGACATTGGGCATCTTTCATAATCCACATATTCTCGTGCTCAAGGTTCTCAGGTTTGAATACTGGCAACTTACGCCAGCAACTTTCAGAAAGATACACAAGGAACTTCTCCGTATATAGAGGAATCTCAAGTATGCCTTCACGTATATTGTCTGCAATTCCTATGCCTGCATCTATTTCCCCCCTTAACAAGGCTTCAAGCATGAAGTCTGTTTTTAGTTCCTGTATGAAAAGTTCTACGGAAGGGTAGTTCTCCCGATAGTGCTTGATAAATTTCGGAAGAATGTATGGGGCGATTGTAGGACCTATCGACAGATTGAATTTACCACCGATATTTCCTTTGTCCTCCGATACAATCTCACCAATTCTGTCAACCTCCATCAGTATGTTCTCTGCCTGACGGATAATCTTCATGCCGGCAAGGGTAGGGGAGACTGATTTGTTAGTGCGCTCAAAGATGCGAATGTCAATTTCCTCTTCAAGCTTCACAATCATAGCACTCAGAGTTGGCTGGGTGACATTACAAGAATCAGCCGCTTTCGCGAAACTACGAAAGCGGTTGACAGCTGTGATATATCTGAGTTGTTGAAGGGTCATTATTAGAGGTTGTCTGCAGAAACCTCAAAATATGCTTGTGGATGAGCACATGTAGGGCAGATGTCTGGAGCCTTAGTACCTACTACTATATGACCACAGTTACGGCACTCCCATACCTTAACCTCTGATTTCTCGAATACCTGAGCCGTCTCAATATTCTTAAGAAGAGCACGATAACGCTCCTCGTGATGCTTCTCGATAGCAGCAACGAGACGGAACTTCTTCGCGAGTTCTGTAAAGCCCTCCTCATCAGCCGTCTTTGCAAAGTTCTCGTACATATCCGTCCACTCGTAGTTCTCACCATTGGCAGCATCAAGAAGATTCTCAGCCGTTGTGCCTATGCCGTCGTGAAGTTCCTTATACCACATCTTAGCGTGTTCCTTCTCGTTGTCTGCCGTCTGAAGGAAGATAGCAGCCATCTGTTCAAAACCGTCCTTCTTTGCGCGAGAAGCGAAGTATGTGTACTTGTTACGAGCCTGTGATTCACCTGCAAATGCAGCCTCAAGGTTCTTCTCGGTCTGTGTACCTGCATATTTGTTTGCCATAGTCTTTGAAGTTTTAATTAATGTTTTAGTATAATAAATATGTTATAAATGCTGTGAAATCAAGTTCTTAAGGTCGTTGAGCCTTATAGTGCCGCTCTGACGCCATACCGCCTCACCATTCTTGAAAAGCATGAATGTAGGAACTGACATAATGCGATATTGCGTAGAGATAGCTTCATTCTTATCAACATCAATCTTTATGATACGGATGCTATCGCCAAGCTCATCCTTCAGTTGCTCGAGTACTGGGTGCATCATCTTACAAGGTCCGCACCATGTTGCATAGAAATCAACAAGTGTCAACTTTCCACTCTTGATTATATCATTGAAATTCTCCATAGTTGTAATTTTTTTAGATTGTTACTTGTTTATTGAATTCTGATGCAAATATACGAACTTAATCATAGATAAACGAATGTTTGTGTCTATGCAAGTATAGACGGAATCTATACATGATTTGACATAAGGAATAGTAATTCCTCGACAAAATTAAATATTTTAATCGAATAAACAAAAAAAACGGCGAAAAAATGCGATTTAAGGTAGAAAAAACATAGTAATCCTATATTTGTCATGAAAAAAGGTTGTTCATAAAGTTTTAAGGTTTACAGGTTGTCTGGTTAAAGGTCAGAACCATTGAAAGAAATCCGACCTAAGAACCTTAAACCTATAAACCTTAAACCTTTTTGAAATATTTATTTCAACACCTTTGTCGTTGTGCCGTCAGAATACTTAATGATGTTAATACCATTCTGAATCTGTGGCAAAGAGCGGCCTTGTATGTCGTATATTCCGATTACATCATTCTTTGATGATGATTCAGGAAGCTGAATCAAAGTAGCATCAGCATCGTGACGCACAAGCTTCACATTTCCAACCAAAGCCTCGTTCAGACCACCTGAAGACTTAGCAATATCCCATCTGAGGACGTAGTTATCAGTAGCGGTTATCTCGAAGTCAAGGGTGAAATCACTTGTCTGTGTTATGCGGGCAGACGAACCATTTGCTGAAATGAAATACTCTGGAGTAGAGACTGCTGAAGCTATGTTAGTGCCTGTGGTCGTCAGGATATTGGCAGTCACCTTGGGCGTTCCCTTCCAACCAATGGTTGAGTAATGGAGGGTATATTTGCCCGGTTCGAGTTGCAGACGGTAGTTATTCTCCTCACCATAGCTCACATATCCGTCGCTTGAGTTGCCAGTACGGAAATAGAAAGCGAGCTGCATGAGTCCTTCGGCAGAGAAGCCCATGATACGAGGACCGAGGCTGTAAGTGCCAGCTTTACGAATGCCATCCTCAAACTTTGCCCGCCATCCGGCAGGAATACATGAAGCACCATAGAGGTCGTAGCCATCGGTCATTATGCTGACTACGTTCTCATCCTCAATGTTATCAGGAATGTCTGTACGTGCGCTGTTCTTCGTAAAAATGAAGGTATTCACGCTATAAGGAGCCACGCTAACCTCTGGCTGATAAGTCTCAGCATCAAGGGCAACATCCGATTTCTGAGCGTTGAGAGTCTCGCTTGTCACTATCATACTACCTTTAAGCGTGTTGAATGGCAAGGATAGGGTAGTGGTGAACGTATCGCCTGAAGGATTGAGCACCATAACGATAGTACTGTCGCCTGTCTGTGAAAGATATGCGGATGAAGAAAGCGAACCTGTGGCATCATCGAGAGAGTGACGAATACGAGTACTGCCCGATACATACTTAGCATACTGCGAGAGAATATATCCGCGCTTGGTAATGGCATTGTTAGTTGTGCCATAATTTCCATCGCCAAGACATCCGTAGTAACGCTTGAGCGAATAGTGAACCCACGCACTCATATTGGCGAGCATGGCATCATTAATGCTACGGGCAAAGAGGAAACCGTCATCCTTCCAGTTTATGTTCTGTCCATTGTTCTGCTGACGCTCATTGATAAGGAACTCCGTCATCCATACCTCCTTACCCTTCTGTGCTGCAAGAGGGTAGGAAGAACCGTCCCAACCATAGAAATGACCGCCCACTATGTCGAGCTGCTTACAAGCCTCTTCATCGTTGAGTATAGCCTCGTGAATGTCCTTTGTGAAGTGAATAGCCTCTGGGGCGATAATCTTGCACTTGATGAGAGAGCCGTAATTACGCAGGAACTTAGCCAATTTCTCGCCTGTCCAGATACAACTCTGATATTCGGCATTCCAGTCAGGCTCATTCTGAATAGATACCGCATCAATTTCCACGCCCTGTTCCTTCATATATTCATAATAGGAGTTGAGGAACTTAGCCCAGTCCTCGTAGCGTGATTCAAGCAACTCACCACCATTGCTGTCGCTATTGTTCGTTTTCCATGATGCTGGTGGCGACCAAGGAGAAGCGAAAATGAAAGCTCCGTTCTTCTTGGCGTTCTTGGCATTAGCCACACCAGCACTCCACGCGCTCTTGTTGTTGGCAATGTAGAGACGGAGCACGTTGAGCCCCAGTTGATTGTCTGCCTTACCGAAGAGTTTGTTCATCTCCGTTTCACCGAGCCAATATGACCAAGTAGGACTTGGAGAGAAGCCGCCAAAGCCTGTTACGTGCTGATATTGCACTCTACCGTCAATATTTATGCTTGCCTTCTTGTTTGCTGCATAGGCAGAAGCACTTACCAAAAGGGATAATACTGCTACAGTAAATTTGTTCATGATTAGTATTTATTAGATCGTTTTATGTTTAGATTTCTTTTTCGATTGCAAAAATATAATTTTTTTCGCAGAAAACAATAGGATTGTTCATTTTTTTGATGTTGGGATATAAAAAAATCGACTTGTAAGGAGTTCGAGGAGTACATGGGGGCAGTTGTAAGGAGTTCAAGACGGATACCTTGGGCGATAAAACCATCGTCTTGTATTCCTTTCACTCCTTAAACTAAACACTCTTCACTTTAATCTTACACCTTCATTATACCTTCACATAGGTATTTATCCCGTTGATAAAACTATAAAAACACAATAATTTAACCTTTATAAGACCATTATATTACCATAGTTAATGGTATTATTATGGTATTATAATGGTAATATAATGGTATTATTATGGTATTATCATCGAGTTTGGTTGGGAGGTACAAGGGAGAAGCATAGGAAGAGCAACGAAGGTAAAACGTATAATCAAGAGTCTTAGTTTCTGTTCGTAACCGTTGAATGCATTTTATAAATTATTTTTTACGTAAATATTTGGTTCTATCAGATATTTTGTGTATTTTTGCATACTCTGGTTGTAGAAGTCTAACCTCTGTCACAATCCCTAACTCCGTGACAAGAATTGGAGATGATGCTTTCTCTGGCTGCGGTGACCTAGTTTCAATCACTTTTGAAGGAAGTACATCTCCTGAGTTTGGGGAAGATGTTTTTGAGGGAGTTGATAAATCCATCCTCGTATATGTTCCGGCTAATAGCTTAGAGGCATATAAGAAGGTGTTGGGAATTTATTTCCAAGAAGCATCTATACAAGCATTACAACATTAATGATGATGGCAAGTACAGAGTTGTCTATAACTTTGTGCCTTTGCGTCTTTGCGTTTGGGAGAAATGACGGATTTAGATTGTTTGATTGTTCTTGTGTTATAGATTATTCTTGTATAAAACCGATATTCCTACGGACAAAAGCGATAAATGTCGTTTTTTCGTTAAACTTTATCTGTTTTTCTGCGTCTTTATCAAAGATAAAGATTTTGGTAAATAGGTAAAGCTAAATTATTATACTAAACTTAATGAAGAAAATTATTTATTCTATAGCCCTGTCTATAGCATTTATTCCGGCTTCTGCGGGAAACAGAAGTTCGCTGTCGTTTGATACTTATGAATGGGACTTTGGCGCTATTGATGCAGCTAAAGGTACTGTGTGTCATACGTTTACATTCAAGAATGTGTCTAAGGCTCCTGTAAGGATTGCCAAGACGAATGCAAGTTGTGACTGCATCACAGCTCGCTATCCTTCTAATGCCATTAAGCCTGGAGAAGAAGCTAAGGTGTTGTTGGCTTTCTCTCCTAATAATGCTTCAGGAAAGACATACCGCAGCGTTGAACTTATTGATGCCGAGGGAAATACTCTTGGCGCTCTTTCTGCAAAAGCTGTTGTCGGCGAGGCTAATTCTGTAGTTGCCCAGCAGGACAGCAAGTACAAATATCCTTTCCAAGACCCAAGTCTTTCACGTGAGGAGCGTGTTGAGAACCTTATCTCTCTTCTTACTCCAGAGGAGAAGGTAGGTCTGATGATGAACAAGTCAATTTCAGTTGACCGTCTCGGTATTCCTTCATACAACTGGTGGAGCGAGGCTTGTCATGGTGTTCGTCAGGGTGGATATACCGTATATCCTCAGCCTATCGGTATGGCAGCAGCCTTTAGCGAGAAACTGATTTATGATGTGTTCTCTACGGTATCGGACGAGGCTCGTGCCAATTGGAACCGTTCTGACCATAACGTGTTCAACGTGCCGATGGGCGTGACTTACTATCCTGGCAATCCTGAGCTTACTTTCTGGTGTCCTAACGTGAATATCTTCCGTGATCCTCGTTGGGGACGTGGTCAGGAGACCTGTGGTGAGGATCCATATATGAACGCTGTTCTTGGTGTTCAGACAGTTCTCGGTATGCAGGGAAATGATGACAAATACTTCAAGACTCATGCCTGCGCAAAGCACTATGCCGTTCATAGCGGTCCGGAGCCTCTTCGTCATTCATACAACGCAACAGTCTCTATGCGTGACCTTTGGGAAACCTATCTCCCAGCTTTCAAGGCTTTGGTAAAGAAGGCTAACGTGAGGGAGGTGATGTGTGCGTACAACCGTTATGAGGGTAAGCCTTGCTGTACAAGTGACCGTCTCTTGGTTGATATCCTTCGCCGCAAGTGGAACTATGACGCAATAGTTTTGACTGACTGTGATGCTATCAATAACTTCTATAACAAGGGACAGCACGAAACCCATAAGGATCCTCTCTCAGCTTCTGTAGATGCGGTTCTCAACGGCACAGACCTTGAGTGCGGTAAGGTGTTCATGGTACTTACAGAGGCTCTCCAGAAGGGACTTATTAAGGAGTCTGTTCTTGACGACCATCTTAGAAAGACACTCATGGGACGTTTCGAACTTGGTATGTTCGACCCAGCAGATATGCTTCCTTGGGCTAATCTCACACCAGATGTAATCAGTAGCGAGGCAAACAACGACCTTGCTACACAGGCAGCTCGCGAGTCTATGGTTCTTCTGAAGAACAATGGCGTGCTTCCTCTCTCAAAGGACATCAAGACTATTGCGGTAGTTGGTCCTAATGCTGATGATGTGGAGCTTCTTAACGGAAACTATGGCGGTACTCCTACGGATAATCACAAGCACTCTTTGCTTGAGGGTATCAAGAATGCTGTTCCTGGTGCAAAGGTTATCTATCATAAGGCTTGTACTCTTGCTGATGAATACAACACCTTCTCGCATCTCAAGGATATGAACGAGGGCAAGGGCGCTTATGTTGAGTTCTGGAACAATAACGAGCTTGAGGGTGATCCTGCGGTTACTGGCTACTATAAGGAGGCATTCAATTTCTCTACCTTCGGAGGATGGGGCTTTGCTCAGGGAGTAAGCACAGAGAAGATTTCCGTGCGAGTAACCGGCACTTACAAATCTACGTTCACAGGCGAGATGAAATACACGCTCTCTACCGATAATGGCTATACGCTGAAGGTGAACGGTGAGGTTGTGGAACAGGCAGAGCCTACACGCCGTCGCTTCGGATTCAACCGTACACCAGAATATAAGTCATTCCAAGTGAAGAAGGGCGAAACCTATAACATTGAGATTGAGTATCGTCGTGGTAAGGGTAACTTCGCCATGCTCCGTGGTGACATCTGCGAGCGTAAGCTTGTTGACTATACCGACATCGCTAATGATGTTAAGCAGGCAGATGCTATCATCGTGATTGGCGGTATCTCTGCAAGTATGGAAGGTGAGGGTGGCGATAAGGCTGACATAGAGCTTCCAAAGGTACAGCAGAGACTTCTTGAGGCTATGCGTGGAACTGGCAAGCCTGTAGTTATGGTGAACTGTTCAGGTTCGGCTATTGCCTTCGGTAGCGTTGAGGACAAGTATGATGCCCTTATTCAGGCTTGGTATCCTGGACAGGGTGGTGCAAAGGCACTTGCTGATGTGATCTTCGGCGATTACAACCCTTCAGGAAAACTCCCTGTTACATTCTACACATCAAACAATGACCTTCCTGATTTCCTTGATTATAGTATGGAGAACCGCACATACCGTTACTTCAAGGGCAATGCCCTCTATCCATTCGGCTACGGAATGTCATATACATCATTCAACTATGGCAAGGCAAAGCTCTCAAAGTCTTCTATGAAGAAGGATGGCAAGATAACAATCACCGTACCTGTTACCAATACAGGTAATCGTGAAGGTGAGGAAATCGTTCAGGTATATGTAAAGGCATTGGATTATGCCGATGCCCCAATCAAGTCGCTGAAAGGTTTCCAGAAGATAAAACTTGCAGCAGGAGAGACAGGCAAGGCTGTTATCACACTCGATGGCGAATCTTTTGAATATTATGATCCGTCAATAGATGAGCTTTCTACACGCTCTGGTAAATACCAGATAATGTACGGAAGTTCTTCACTTGACAAGGATTTGCAGACATTGGACTTTTCTGTTAAGTAGGTTTTAAGAACAAATTTGGAGCCCGCCACGTGATGTGTCGGGTTTCCTTTTTTTTCTTGTATAAAGGCTTTTGAATACTTTTTTCTTTGTTTCCTTCATTTTTTTGAGAGATTTATACATTTATTATTAGAAAAAACTTATCTTTGCACTCAAGAAACAAGACGTGCGCCAGCCGTATGGGGGTTGACACGCTTTTCATTCGTGCGAAGAAGCACTAAGAATCTAATAATAAAATATTATGCTAAACGAAATCTATACACAGATATGCGCTTCGGAAGTTAATGCTATTGGAGCAATATACAAGTTGTTTATTAGTTTATTACTTGGAGGAGTGATAGGCGTTGAGCGTCGTCAGAAAGGACAGGTGGCAGGTATGCGCACGTTTGCCCTTATCTCCATGGGAGCAACTCTTGCCATGCTCGTGTCTATCTATATACCACAGGAATATATGGGCTTGAAGAATGGAGATCCTGGACGTATTGCTGCTCAGGTAATATCAGGTATCGGTTTCCTCGGTGCTGGCGCTATCATTCAGATGAAAGGCTCTGTCAGGGGACTAACTACAGCTGCAGGTATCTGGATGACTGCTTGTATAGGTTTGGCTGTTGGTGCAGGAATGTTTGTCATTGCCACGGCTGCCTGTTTCCTTATCATTGCCATCTTGAAGGCATTTGAGTTCTTTGAGAAGATATTCCTCAAGGGCACAGAGCAGAATGTGATAAGGTTGAAGGTGTCAAGAATCGTCAAGGACTCAAATGTTTACCACGATTGCTTCAAGAGACACAACGTCCATCTGTCATACGAGTATCTGCGTTATGACTATACGGAGAACTTCACTACTTTCAACTTCATTGTGCGCACCAATGACCGTACGGATTTCGTGGAACTCTTCCATGATATTCACTCCTTGGGCGATGTAATGTCACTCACACTGACCAATGAGGTGAACTAAATGAAATTCTATGGAGTCGCGTTTCGTGACGTCATCGGGCACCAATGATGTAATTTGAAAACGAAAAACGCTTTCAAATCAGGAGAGTGGATTATGGCAGACGATGAGCAGCCCCTAATAGACCTATATCGGTGTGTGTTTGGTAACAGATACTATGTTACCATTGCCGCTTGTGGAGTTCCTTATATAATCTGTGTTATACGTAGGTGAGACGGCATCGGCATCACTAAGGAAAAAGAAAGGTAACATAGTAACTGTTACCCAATAAGGGGACTATCCCCTCATACATCCTAAAGGTCTTATTATATAAATAAATAATATTTATTTATATAATAAGCATTATAAAGTAGCTTTCCGGGTGTGTGTGTTTGGTAACAGATACTATGTTACCTTTGTCGCTTTTGGAGCTTCTTATATAATCTGTGTTATGCGTAGGTGAGACGGCATCGGCATCACATGAAAAAGAAAGGTAACATAGTAACTGTTACCAAATAAAGGGACTATCCCATACATTCTAAAGGCGTCTTTCCTGATTTTGGTTTACAGTTTAGTTGTTATTATACTGCATTCGTTGACATCATACTTGAAAGGTTGTCGGTTTTCTGGAAAGGTTTACACAATCCTGATTTAGTTGTCATCATACTGAATTCGTTTACTCCGCATAGGAAACTATGAAAAACACTATTCCCAAACCATCTCTCAAGTTGATACGGGCTTTCAATGAGATTCTGCAAGAACTTCCAACTTCCTTCGATGTAGTTCCGATGTACCTCCGTTATAAGTCCGTTGTAAGTCCGTTCATCCTATAGTCCTAGGAGCGAACTCAGAGCGAAGGCACAACGAAGGCTGAACGAAGGCACAACAGCATTTCTAACCCTGCAATAACAAGTAACGGGTAACAATAAGGATTTCTGTGTTAGCGTACGTCAATATTAACATAATAGAAGACAGCCAGAAACGACGCTTCGCTTCTGACTGTCTTTTTTCAGTTCTATTGGAGAAAACTAACTTTATTTACCTGAATACAAATCCTATTAAATTCGTGTAGATAACTTAACAAACTGTTTCAATTTTTTATCGGGTGAGTATTGAAGTGAGAACTGCTCCTGCCACAGCACCTGCTATTACAGCTCCAGCCTTATCACCATGACAATGATGATGGTGGTGATGACGATGACAACGCTCTTCAACAACTACTGGACGTTCAACTACAACCGGACGTTCAACAACGACAGGTCTTTCTACGACTACTGGAGCGTGGTGGTGATGACGATGATGTCCTACATATACAGGTTCAACAACCACAGGGTGATGATGATGTCTGCCATGATGATGGTGGTGAACTACTTCAACACGATGGTGAGGACCATGATGATGATGCTGTGCAGAAACTGAACCTGTGCAAATAAATACCATTGCGATGAGGGTGAGAATATACTTTTTCATAATTGTATAGTTTTAGAATGTTATAATTTTTTTTTGTCTTTTTTCTGAGTGCAACGTGCGAAGCAACCTCGCACGTTTGAGCATCTTTTGATAAAAGAGCGGCGTAAGCCTAGATTCATAAAGGCTAGCGCTTGTCTCTGATTTCTGAGTGCAAAGTTAATATATAATTATTATCAATCAAACAACTTTTCCCTACAATGGCAGGGATTTTTCCCTAATGATGTATAGGAAATTCCCTCGATAGGTTGTTTTTTCTTTTTCCTGATTAAACTTTTGCGTTGTCAATACGTCTATGATGATAGCAAAATAGATATAGAAAATTAACCAAAAACTTGTAATATGAAAAAATCATTCTTGACAATTGCGCTCTCAGTTGCGCTCAGTTTTACATCATATAGTGCTTATGCGCAGAAATGGGTCGGTACATGGACAACTGCCCAGCAACTTGTTGAACCTCATAACCTTGCCCCAGAACCGGGTTTGTCGGGTAATTCCATACGTGAGATAGTTCAGGTTTCTGTGGGAGGCGAGAAGATTCGCGTGAAGTTCTCAAACGAGCATGGCAAGTCGCCTCTGAATATCAAGGCTGTGGAGATAGCCATTGCCCAAAGTAGCGGCTCTTCTGCCGATGTTAAGGCCGGCACTTCAAAAAGCTTGAAGTTCAAGGGGAAAGCAGGTGTTACGATAGAGCCGGGAAAGATGGTTGCTTCTGATGCAATTGACTATAAATTGGGGAATCGTGAGAATGTGGCAGTGACCATTCACTATGGAGAGTGTGACAACAAGATTGTGACGGGGCATCCGGGAAGTCGTACTACAAGTTATCTTGTTGAGGGGAACAGTTCTGATTTCTCAAAGGCAAGGAAGACAAACCATTGGTACACTATATGCGGTATAGATGTTATAGGAAACAAGAACACCCGCGCTGTAGCTATTCTTGGTAACTCCATAACCGATGGTCGTGGATCTACCACCAATCAGCAGGACCGTTGGCCAGATGTTTTCTCACGTTCTCTTCTTGCTAACGCAAAGACGAAGGATGTGGCTGTGCTTAATCTCGGTATTGGAGGTAACTGCATTCTCCGTGGCGGTCTTGGTCCTACGGGTGCTACGCGTTTCACACGGGATATCATGCAGCAGGAAGGAGTGAAATATGTGATTATCTTTGAGGGTATCAACGACCTTGGTGGTAGTCGTAATGGCGAGCAGACAGCAAACGCTCTTATCGAGGCATACAAGAAGATGATTGCGGAAGCTCATGCAAAAGGCATAAAGGTATATGGCGGTACGATAACTCCTTTCAAGGGTAATAATTACTACACGGCAGACCATGAGGCTGCCCGCAAGAAAGTGAATACTTGGATTCGCACAAGTGGAGCTTTCGATGCTGTCATAGATTTTGACAAGATTATAAGGGATTCCGCTAATCCGGAGGCATTGCAGAAGAAGTTCCTGTATGAGAATGACTGGCTGCATCCTAATGCAGAAGGCTATAAGACAATGGGCTCAGGCGTTGACCTCAAACTATTCCAATAGGATATTCAAGTTAGTACTATAATAATTCCAGATCTTTTACCCAAAAACGACGTGTTTCGGCTTCTGTCTATGGTTGGATGATTGCAATCATGATAGGAGCCGGATTCATTTCTGATTATGTTAAATCATGGCGGTTATTCGTCTTTCTTGTATTTTTTTCGTATTTTTGTAGCATAATCCTGAACTTACGGCGTTATATATGCGTTAGAAACAATGTAATAACTAAATAAAATATGATTAAACTTAACAACGGTATTGAGATACCGCAGATAGGAGTCGGTACTTGGACACTACGTGGTGAAACAGCAGTAAATAATGTTCGTCTTGCCCTTGAGGCAGGATTCCGTCATATAGATACTGCTCAGGGATATGAGAATGAGGTAGAGGTAGGGTTGGGGATATATGACAGTCTTATTCCCCGATGTGAGATATTTCTAACAACGAAGGTGGCAACCAATATAATGCGTGAGGGTAGGGAAGCGGTAAGACAATCTATTGAGGAAAGTCTTAGAAAGCTCAATACCAAATATCTTGATCTCTTGCTAATCCATTGGCCGGTGAAAGACTGTGTCAAGGATACGTGGCAGGTGATGGAAGATTTCGTGCGCCAAGGTAAGGTGCGCTCTCTTGGTGTAAGCAATTTCAATCGTCATCATCTTGAAGATTTACTTTCATACGCAGAGATTCGTCCTGTGATAAATCAGATAGAGGTTCATCCGTTTATGACACAGGAAGAAAACATTGCATATAACCGAGAACTGGGTATTCAGGTTCAGGCCTGGGGACCTTTCGGACAAGGTGATATTGATGTGATTGGGAATCCTTTGCTTCAGTCGCTTGCTGCTAAATATAATAAGACAGCATCGCAGATAGTACTTCGCTGGATCGTTCAGCGTGGTCTTATAACAATACCTCGTGCCAAGCCCAATCACTTTGCAGAGAACCTTGAAGTTATGGAGTTCGCTCTTTCGGATGAGGATATGGCTGCTATTAGTGGCTTGAATCAGAATATGCGTTCTAATGTATTGAATGATCCTGAGAATTTTCCTTGGTAAACACATTATAGAACCTACCTATATATAATTATGAGAAAATTAATCCTTACACTCTCATTGCTCTTTATGGGGATTGTGAATTCTTTTGCCCAATATAACAGAGTGAACGACATTGCTTATTCTTCAGAGGATAATGCCTATGCCAAAGAACGTTGTAAACTTGATGTCTATTATCCGACAGATAAGAAAAATGTGCCGGTAGTGGTATGGTTTCATGGTGGTGGTATTGAGGCTGGAGAAAAATATATTGACAACGAACTGCTTGATGCAGGATATACCGTCATTTCAGCTAACTACAGATTGTTACCAAAGGCAACTATTGACGAGGTTCTTGATGATGCCGCTGCTGCTGTGGCATGGGCATTCAGAAATGCGGAGAAGTATAATGGAAGCAAGCATAAGATATTCGTTGCAGGGCATTCGGCAGGCGGCTATATGCTTGACCTTATAGGTTTGGACAAGCACTATCTGCAGAAATATGGTATTGATGCAGATTCCATAGCAGGACTCTTCCCTTTTAGCGGACAAGTAGTTACACATTATAATATCCGTAAGCAACAGGGAATCGGACCTCTTCAACCGACTATTGACAAATATGCTCCTCTTACTCATATCAGAAAGGATTCTGCTCCTATCATTATTATATCAGGCGATCGCGAACTCGAGTTGTATGGCCGCTATGAGGAACAGGCATACTTCTGGCGTATGCTGAAGCTTGTCGGGCATCCTGATGTTACACTCTATGAGATGCAAGGATATAATCATGGAGATATGCCGCATCCTGCATATCATATTATGAAAGAACATATAAAGAGACTTGCAAAATAGTGGAAAGTAGAAAGAGTAAAGAAGAAAGGAGAAAGGAGAAAGGAGAAAGGGTATAGAGCTATGTAGAAAAAAATAACGCAGTCGTACTGATTGCGTTATTTTTCATTTGAAGCCTAATACTATCTACTTTACACTATTTACTTTACACTATTTACTTTACACTTTACTCTTTCTACTTTTCCCTTTCCACTATTGACAAGTCGAAGGCTTTGTAAGGTCTCCGGCAATAATTTCTCCACAATGTTTCTCGCTGAACTCACGATTGATATCCGCAAGTTCTTTCAAACCGAGGATATAGTCATCGTAGATGTCTGAAAGATCATTGTCATCACAATCACCTGCGCTGAAACTAAGCGCATTCTGTACAATCTCCTTACGCTCTTCAAGAGTCGTATCTTTAATAAGTAAACTTTTCATAACTTTATACTTTCTTCTTTACTCTTTAATCTTTACACTTTCTTCTTTTATTAATCTCATTGATGAAATCCTCCTGATAACGAGGGGATATATACACCACATCATATTTGTTATAGTGGATGGCAAGCCTTTTTAGTGAACCTGCAGGAGAACTGATAATTGATCTGCTTGGTTCCATTTTCCTAATGCTGTCTATCTTGATATCTTTATGAATCCAGAAGAAAGAATATATTCTCAACGTGTCGTTGACTATTACATATTTTATATTGATGATGCTTGCTATTCCAAAACCCAATACAAAAAACATTGTAGCAGAATTTGATATTATTGCCATTTTGGGAGCATGATTCATGATTAAGGGTAATTGGCACAATATACCAACTGAAATAACAATAAGTATCAGTAAAATACTGACTCTTGTTTTGTAGACTTTTGTTTGCATAATAGAGTTCTTATTTTGGTTTTTATTATGTATTTGCATAAATAGATAATATTTTTTTCTGTTTTTCCGCAGCCTAAATGCAAAAAAATACAATAAACGTTTTATCTCAAAAAAAATCGAAATTTTATTGATTTTTGTTTGGAATTATCAGATATTTTCGTTATCTTTGCATCGTGTTTTTCATGGTATTAGATTATTAAGGTTATAGCCCCCTACCACCTGTGAAGGCAGTAGGGGATTTTTTTGTCTATTGGTCTGGGTTCGCAACGAATCCCTGATACTCAGGAACAAGAGATTTCTGTATTTCCTCGTAGCTTTGTTCCATTAGCATTTTTACATTCTCAGGTCCTTTGCCTATTGGATAGATAGGCTTGTGGATGGTGAGAGTAAGTTGATGGTAGTTTACAAACCCCATATCCTTCTGACGTGGTTTTACGTTAAAACTCCCATTGATTGTCAATGGTACTACAGGCAGCTGAAGTTCGTCGGCAAGGAGAAAACCACCTCGCTTAAAGTTTGCCATGTGGCCGGTAAAGGTTCGTGCGCCTTCAGGGAATAGAACTACAGACATTCCATGCTTGAGAAATTCTCTTGCTGTTTCGTATGTCTCCTTTATCTTTCGAGGAGAGCGTTTGTCAACAGGTATGAATTTACAGGCACGGCAACTTGTTCCGAGGAATGGTATTTTGAACAACTGGTATTTCATCATCCACTTGAAATTCTTGTTCAGATATCCATATATAAGGAATATGTCAAAAGCTCCCTGATGATTGCTTACGAAGACATAGCTGTCATTTGGGTTGATATTCTCACGCCCTTCCACCTTTATGGGAAGAAACAATGACTTTACGATTATCTTGCTCCAGATTCTTCCTGGATGATATGCCCAGTAGTTTGCGTTACCGAATCTTGTGCCGATAACGATAAATATAGTACAGATTATAAGTGATATGACTATTACAGGTACGCAAAATACGATTTGGTATATGTTATATAAAAATTTTATCATTTGCTGTGGTTAAATTGAATTTGTTCGCCTTTTATGTTTTCTGAGAGTATGCCGTTGCGAAGCACGAAATTGCCGTTGCATATCGTGTCGCGAACCTGCCAGTTGAATGTTCTTCCTTCCATAGGACTCCATCCGCACTTGCTCTTTATACACTCCTTTGTCACGATCCATGGTGATTGCGGTTTAACGATTGTGATATCTGCCTTATAACCTTCACGTATGAATCCGCGACCGATGATTCCAAACAGTCTTGCTGGATTGTGTGCCATTAGTGTTACGAGCTTCTCTATGGTGAGAATGCCTTCGTCAACAAGGCTGAGCATAGTCGGTAATGAGAACTGTATCATAGGCATTCCAGACATTGCCTTTGCTGCACCTCCTTGTTTTTCTTCTATACAATGAGGAGCATGGTCAGTACCGATAGTTGAAATTTGACCGTTCATAAGTCCCTTACGAAGGGCTTCCTTATCCGATGGCTTCTTGATAGCTGGATTACATTTTATTCGTGCACCAAGTGTTCGGTAATCGTTGTTATCGAACATAAGATGTGCCACGGTTGCCTCTGCCGTTATCTGTGGTAAATCATCCGATTCTGTAGGGGAGAATATCGCATTAAGTTCTGCCTCCGTACTGATATGCGCTATATGAAGCCTTGCTCCTGTCTGACGTGCAAGTGAAGCGGCTAGGCATGAAGATTCCATACATGCTTCTTCGGAACGTATGATAGGGTGGAACATGACATCTGGGTCATCACCCATCTGCTCCTTTGTCTTTTTCATGTTCGCATTGATAATCTCGGTATCCTCGCAATGAGCCATTATAACGAGACCGTTTTTGGCTGCAGATTGGAATATTTTTATCAAAGAACCGTATTTATCAACGAGCATATTGCCAGTAGAAGATCCCATGAATAGCTTTATGCCTGGTATCTCATTCGTGTCAATACTCTCTAGGAAATCTATATTGTCGTTGGTTGCGCCTGGGAAGAATGCCCAGTTCACCAAGCTCTTTTCCCTTGCCAGTTCCTGCTTCTCGCGCAGAGCCTCCAGAGAGGTTGTCTGCGGATTAGTATTCGGCATATCAAAGTATGATGTTATGCCACCATAGGCAGCGGCTCTTGACTCTGACGCAATATCAGCCTTGTGTGTAAGTCCTGGTTCGCGAAAATGCACATGAGTGTCGATGATTCCGGGAATTACATAGCATCCTTTTGCGTCTATTGTTTCGTAATCTTTGTATTTGCCGGCATCAAGCTCACAGTTGTTTGCTGTTATCTTCTCGATGATGCCATCAGTAACAACAAGAGAGCCGACAAAATGTCGACCCTCATTGACTATATTTCCATTCTTTATTATGAAGTTACTCATAAATTGGTATTATTCAGTAGGTTTCGTTATTTCTGTGGTTTTGCCATGTCGTTTGGTGTTGGAGGTGTCGCGGTATTTCCGTTGGTTTGAACATCCGGAATTGGTGTCGGATCATCCATACCAGTCATGACAGCTTGGTTGTGGTTAGCCTCATCCATAAACGCCTTTACATAGCGGTCGTTCTTGAATGACTCTGTTGCCTTGAGCATCAAAGCGTCAATCCACGCATTTGTCATAGGGATTTCGGTGTTTGTCACCATGCGGAAGACAAAAGGACCGAGCACGTTGTCGAAGTTCTGCTCAATGAATGTTGTTATGAGACTGTCAGACTCTCCTGTGAGTGAATCCGATTTCTTTTGCAGGTCGCGATATACTACAGTCATGTCTTTTCCGTCCATCATAGCCTGCGCCTCCTGATGAGACAAATCGGCAATCTGACTCGTAATCTGATTGTATTGCTCGATGAAATCATTGAGCTTGTCATTGAGGAATGTACCTGTGCAGGTCTGTTTTGCGGTATTGAACTTGATCGTGATATCGCCTTCCTCAAGAACAACAGGCATAACGCCTTCATTGTTGATGAACAGTGTGCCGACTTTTACGGTATCGATATTTCCTCTGAATGCAAATTTTCCGTGTAGGACATCGCATGAGTCAATGTTCTTCAGCTCGTTGCCTTGCAAAGCTTTGATATACATCATGTGTCCGTCTAGATTCTGGACATCTGATGTGCCTTGAATGTTGTACGAACTAGAGCATGATGCCAAGGCGGCAGCAGTACAGAGAAAGTATAATATTTTCTTCATATTTTGCTTATATTGTCAATATTGCTTTCTTTTCAATACAAAGTTACCTAATAATGTAGAAATACGGAAATATTTTCAAGCAATTTAAAAAAAATACGACATAATTTAGGTTTTATTTAGAAAGTTAAACCTATATTATACGCATTATTCACAAAAATTGAATGTAGATATTATTCATTGGTATCTTTCGTGTCATCTTCGTTTTCCTCTTTCTTTATCACATAGGCAATGCGATGCGTGGTATAAATCTCAAGTACGGCACCAATGAGAAGAGCCACCACCCAGTTGTTGTAAACTACATGTATATATGTGTTGTAGCCTTCTATGGTGTTAGCGAAAAGAGGGAAGAAGAATTTATAAACATTCTCGAGCATCAGCAGTCCGGAAATGATGAAGGCAATATCGGCAAGCACCATTATATGGCGAAGTCGCTTCAAGGTGATGTTATTGCCATCATAAGTCTGGGTCATCTGCATTAGTGCAAATGATATAGAACCTATGCAAAATATTATTGACGTAGCTTTTGGCATGATGCCGAATACAATGCACCCTACACCCACAACCATCATGATTGCGCCGATGAGGAGTATGTAATTCTGTAATGTGTTAAGTTGTCTCAAAATCAAATAATTATTGGTTGTAAATTTTTAGTTCTCCGCAGGCTTTGGATCTGTACTCATAATGAAGATGTCTTCGTTTGGACGCTTCATGAGGTAGCGTTCACGAGCAATGCGTTCTGCTCCCTTCGGGTCGTTCATAAGTATATGAAGACGGAGAGAATCGTTGTCAAACTGCTTCTGGTAATCATCAATCTGCGCCTGAAGTTCCTGTATGCGAATCTGATACATAGCAAGACTGCGGAAACTGTTCTCGTCAACAATACCGACGAGGAGAATTCCCACTATCAGAGTGATAAGGTACTTATGGCGACCAAGGTAACCCCAGATTGTGTTGATTTTGCCCATAATGTCGTAATTTTCTGCAAAGATAAATTTTTTAATTCATTAAAGCAAATATATGCAGGACATTTTTGTCTTAATTAACGTAAAAAGGCTGTCTGCGTTAAATTTCCTTTCTTAAACAAAAATAATATTGAGAAAAATTGAGTAGTTTTTCATATTTTTTGTATCTTTGCATTCGTAACTTGAAATTTATAATTCGTAAAAAATCTTGGAATACATCGTTTCTGCCAGAAAATACCGTCCTTCGTCATTCGATGCTGTCGTGGGACAACAGGCGCTCACTACTACGCTGAAGAATGCTGTGGCAAGCGGAAAACTTGCACACGCTTATCTCTTCTGTGGGCCTCGTGGTGTGGGTAAGACCACATGTGCGCGTATTTTTGCTAAGGTCATTAATTGTACAAATCCAAAGCCCGACGGCGATGCCTGTGGCGAGTGTGAGAGTTGTAAAGCGTTTGCCGAGCAGAGGTCGCTTAATATTTTCGAGCTTGATGCTGCAAGCAACAACGGAGTGGAGCATATCAAGAGTCTTATGGATCAGACACGAGTACCGCCTCAGGTGGGAAAATACAAAGTCTTCATCATCGACGAGGTACATATGCTCTCGCAGGCAGCTTTCAATGCTTTTCTCAAAACATTGGAAGAACCGCCGGCACATGTAGTTTTCATCCTTGCAACTACCGAAAAGCATAAGATTCTGCCTACTATTCTTTCACGATGTCAGGTATATGACTTCGAGCGTATGACCGTTCCTAATATTATTGCTCATCTTAAGCATGTTGCTGATGATCAAGGGATAACATACGAGGAAGAAGCTCTGAACCTCATTGCAGAGAAAGCTGATGGCGGTATGCGCGACGCTCTTTCAATATTCGACCAGGCAGCAAGTTTCTGTCAGGGAAATATCACCTATGCAAAGGTTCTTGACGACCTTAATGTACTTGATGTTGATAACTA
This sequence comes from uncultured Bacteroidales bacterium, assembly GCA_902798615.1. Lineage (GTDB taxonomy): Bacteria > Bacteroidota > Bacteroidia > Bacteroidales > Bacteroidaceae > Prevotella. The sequence continues at coordinate 35,761 of CADBXL010000005.1, forward strand.
CTTCAAGGCTATCGACCTTGCTCTTGATTGCAAGGTGACGGAGGAAATGCTACTCCTGAACGGTGTTTTGGAGAAAGGCTTTGATGGTGGACATTTCATTTCCGGACTTGCATCTCATGTGCGTAATGTACTTATGGCTGCTGATGCCTCTACCGTCAAGTTGATAGAGGCAAGCTCAGCACAGCGTCAACGCTATGCAGAGCAATCAAAGAAGTGTCCTGTGAAGTTCCTCTATTCTGCATTGAAGATTCTTAACGATTGCGATGTAAAATACCGTCAGAGCACTAATAAGCGTCTTCTTGTAGAGCTAACCCTGATTGAGGTTGCACAGATTCTGCAGTCTGATGATGATGGAGTGGGGCGTGGCCCTAGGAAGAAGTTAAAAAACCTGTTTAAGAATATTATGGTCAATACGGTACAGTCAGAACCTGCTCCACAGGTAGCAGGGACTGTACGACCTGTATTGTCTTCAACTGCACAGAAGAACCAAAGCAATAATATAGCAACTCCAAGCGAACCGGTCAAGCATACAGCCCCAAAGCTAACGATAACTAATTTGGGAATGTCGTTTGATTCCATTCTCAATGGTAGGAAGGGCGAGAAAAGGGAGACTGCTATGGAGAATAAAACGACAGAGAACCAAGATTTTACGTTGGCTGATTTGCGTCTGCAATGGCTCTCTATGTGCAACAGAATGGAAAGTGCGAATATGGGTGGAATGGCAAAGCGCCTGAAGAATATCATACCTTCCATAACCGTATATCCTAACATTGAACTTGTTGTTGAGAATGAGATGCTGAAGACCGAGATTAATGATATCAGGAAACGTCTTGAGGTCACTATGGCAAAGCATCTTCATAACGGCAATATAACTATCAGCGTTCGCCTTGCCGAGCAGACGGAAAAACGCAAGATTCTCACTCCCAAGGAGAATTATGAGGAATTGCTTGAAAATAGCAAGGCGTTTAAATTCCTTGCAGATAAACTGAAATTGGAGTTGGAATAATCATCGGGATATAATAATCCAATGATTGAACAGATAATTTATTGAACACGAAAAGCATAGAAAAAAAACATAATCGTCATTCGATGCTTTCCGTGTTTTTTTCAATCTGCATGTTCTACGAGGGAGTAAAAAACATGTTCGCTTCTCCTTCGCTTTAATTCCGTTTTAAAACCGTTCCAAGTCCGTTCCCAGCATCGGAGATATGAAAACGTTATTGATTGGCGTGCTCTGTAAAGAAAAATACAGGTCTTTTAATATGGAATAGGGTTGACCGTAGAGGCCTTTCTGGACTTGAATGAATAAAAAAGTTATAAAAACGTGAAAAAATGACGCAAAGACTTGTCAAATTGGCAGAAATTTACTATCTTTGCACATGCAAAACAAAAAGTGCGTTAGCCTTCGGGATTAATACGCACATTTGTTGTGTGCGCAATCGTGCGTTGGAATAAGAAAAAGTATGAAGACTCCATTACTCGGAATGACTCTCGCTGAGCTCAAGGAAGTTGCTCGCTCCCTTGGAATGCCTGCTTTCACCGGCGGACAGATAGCGAAGTGGATATATGGCTCTCATGTCCGTGATGTAGCGGAAATGACGAACATTTCAAAGGCTAACCGCGAAAAACTTGCAGAGCAATACTGTATCGGTGTAATGGAGAACATTGATGCCCAGTATTCTGTTGACGGTACTATCAAGTATCTGTTTCCTGTGGCCTCGGGGAAGTTTGTCGAGACTGTCTTTATTCCCGATAAGGATCGCGCCACTTTGTGTGTGTCGTGTCAGGTGGGTTGCAAGATGAACTGTCTTTTCTGCCAGACTGGCAAACAAGGATTTGAAGGCTCGCTCACGGCTGCTGACATTCTCAATCAGATTTATTCCCTTCCTGAAGCTGAACGATTGACAAACATCGTGTTTATGGGACAGGGAGAGCCTATGGACAACCTCGACAACGTGCTTCGTGCAACTGAGGTGCTGACGGCAGAATGGGGATATGCGTGGAGCCCGAAGAGAATAACGGTGAGCAGCGTGGGAGTTCGCAATAAACTGAAGCGATTCCTCGATGAGAGCGAATGTCATGTGGCAATAAGTCTGCATTCCCCAATTCCTGAACAACGTGCCACGTTGATGCCGGCACAGAAGGGTATGGGCATTGAGGAGGTAGTGGAACTGCTAAGGCAATATGACTTCTCGCATCAGAGAAGACTGTCCTTCGAATACATCGTCTTTGACGGATTAAACGACTCTATGACCCATGCCCGGGCAATAGTTAATCTGCTGAAGGGCTTGGATTGTAGAATAAATCTAATAAGGTTTCACCAGATTCCTGATGTACCCTTGAAGACTTCCGACGAGAAAAAGATGGAGGTGCTTCGTGACTACCTAACACAGCATGGCATCTTTACCACGATAAGGGCTTCGCGTGGTCAGGATATATTTGCAGCGTGCGGACTATTGAGTACGAAGAGGAAGGGCAATGGCCCCTCACCCGTCACTGTGTGACACCCTCTCCCCAAGGAGCGAGGGAAAAGTTACACTCGTACGCGATAAGATTGATTAGAAATACTAACTTCCTCCTCGCCCCCTGGGGAGAGGATGCCCGCAGGGCAGGTGAGGGGCTGTTGGGTTTATATTTTTTATATGATAGAACTAAACAAGAAAATTCGTATAGCGATAGTGCTTGACGAGAACGACGCCAACGCTCACGACCTCATACTCGAGACATTCCTTGAGCCTGAGATTGTTGAGATGTTCACTCCCGTGGTGTATGGCTCACTCCACATGCTGAAGCAGGAAAGCAGTCGCTTGCAGATAAGATATAACGCACAGATTGTAGGCAATGCATCACAGGCAGATCCTGATGCCCTGAACTTTGTGGATATCACCGGACGTAATGCTGCGGAAGTTGCAAAAAAGGAATACGAGGCAGACTTGCTTGATGCGTTTGTCGTAGTGCCGATGTCAAGGGAGGTTACGAATCAGCTTCGTAATGCCGTTATTCCAAATCCTGTAATCAAGTATCCGGAGAGCGATGCAAAGGCCATTCCTCTGATATGTTCAGATCAGTTGCATGTGGCATACGTGGTGACGGGTAACAATGACGTTGCTGGTATTACCACGGAGAGTATTGAGTATAAGGCGCGTATATTGCATAGCACATTGAGACGTGATCTTCGTCAGGACAATCCTCGTGTGGCTATTCTGTCGTATAATCCGGAGATTGTGCCTGATGAGAATTCTATCGAGATTCAGGTCATTGCACCAGCCGTAAGCAAACTTGTGAATACAGGAATACCTGTCTTCGGTCCTTATGCTTACGCAGATTTTTTTGAAACAGGCAAGCATCTAAGCTTTGATGCCGTTCTGGCAATGACCCGCGAACAGTCTCAGGCTCCTTTCCTTTCTATGTATGAGGGAAATGCCATTGCTTTGGCTGCCGGCATAGCACCTCTGGTGGTTTCTCCGATAAAACTTGACGGAAACAACGATGCCACCGTTGAATCTTTCCGCGAGGCTATATATACTGTCATCGATGTGTATCGTAGCAGATACTTCTTCGATCTTCCATACGTTAATCCGCTTCCGAAACTGTATCACGAGCGTCGCGAAGATGGTGAGAAGGTTCGTTTCACCGTGAAGAAACGCTTCGGTGACGGAGAACAGAAGGGCGATGATGTCTCTCTGGCAGATAAGGGAGAGGCTATAGATGTTAATACCGCCTCAGATGAAAAAGCAGAGGATTAAGGTAAGACGCCCGTTACTGTCATTTAGTAATTCGAGAATTTATAATTCGTAATTCATACGATATGAAGACCGTAGAGCTTCAGGACATAAAGCGCCGGTACAACATCGTAGGCAACTGTGATGCTTTGAACCATGCTTTGGATGTTGCCATTCAGGTGGCATCCACAGATTTATCCGTTCTCATCGAGGGTGAGAGTGGTGTGGGCAAGGAAATCATTCCGCGCGTAATTCATGATTTGTCACCACGACAGCACGAACGCTACTTTGCCATAAACTGTGGTTCTATTCCGGAGGGTACTATCGATTCAGAGCTCTTCGGACATGAAAAGGGCGCTTTCACCGGTGCTATAGGCGAGAGTGAAGGCTACTTTGGCATAGCTAATAAGGGAACAATCTTCCTTGATGAGGTTGGTGAACTCCCTATGGCGACTCAGGCAAGATTGCTCCGTGTGCTTGAAACTGGCGAATATATTCGTGTGGGTGGACAGGCAATAAGAAAAACGGATGTGCGTATCGTTGCTGCCACAAATGTGAATGTACGTAAGGCAATAAGCGAGGGACGTTTCCGCGAGGATTTGTATTACCGCCTTAATACCATTCCTATCCAGATGCCTCCATTGCGTGATCGTGGCAACGACATAGTATTGCTATTCCGTCTGTTTGCCATGCAGATGGCAGAGAAGTATCGCCTGCCTCGTATCGAGCTAACCGATGGTGCAAAGGTCATGCTTATGAAATATAAGTGGCCGGGTAATATCCGACAACTCAAGCATATCACAGAGCAGATGTCTGTATTATGCCGAGAGAGAATGGTGGATGAGGAAGCATTGAAGAAATTCATTCCCGTTGATCCTGAGAGCACAATGCTCGCTCCGCTATCTTCTGGCGACAGCCATTCATATGAGAGTGAACGCGAACTGCTCTATAAGATTCTCTATGACCTTAAAGGAAATGTGAGTGACCTTCGACGTGAACTCAACGGCCTTCGTGACAAACTTGACAATCAGACGGCTATGCCACAGCAGGTGACAGGCTATTCTGGTGCTACTCAGCAGATGCCTCAAGGATATGTACCTAATATACAGGCTGGACAACAATTCCCTCCAAGTGCACAACAAATGGAGTATGCTGTGGCAGAGGAAGTTAAGGAACCGGAAGTACTTAATATAACGGATGTGCGTCGTACCCTTTTGCAGAAGGCATTGGAACGTAATGGCGGTAACAGAAAGAAGGCGGCAGCTGAATTAGGTATCTCAGACCGCACGCTTTACAGACAAATAAAACAGTATGGACTCAATGAAGACTAAGGCTTTATGGCGTGTAATGTGCTGTGTCGCTGCAATTATAACGTTTACATCCATAATCTCTTGCAGCGTGTCCTACAAGTTTAATGCTTCAAGTATTGACTATACAAAGACAAAGACAATTCAGATAGCAGACTTCCCAATTCGCTCTTCATACGTATGGGGACCTATGGGACCTATGTTTAACAATGAACTTAAGGATAAGTTTGCCAATAATACCCGTTTGTCTTTGGTGCGTAGAAATGGCGACTTGAAGATTGAAGGTGAGATTACGCAGTATCAGCAGAGAAATAAGTCGGTTAGCGCTGATGGTTACTCCTCACAGACGGAGCTCTCAATGACTGTAAATGTACGATTTACTAATAATGTGAATCATTCAGAGGATTTCGAGAAGCAGTTTACTGCCAGCCAGACTTATGACAACAAACAGAGCCTTAATGCAGTTCAGAATGAACTCGTAACTGAAATGTGTAAGGAAATCTGCGACCAGATATTCAATGCTACGGTAGCGAATTGGTAAATGGTTTATGGATTAAAAGAGTAAAGTAGAAAGAGCAAGATATAAAATTGAATATAACAGAACTCATAAAACATCCTGAGCAGCTCAATAAGGAGACTCTCTATGACCTGCGAAGTCTGATAGCACTTTATCCGTACTATCAGACTGCTCGTCTGCTTATGCTCCAAAATCTGTATCTGCTCCACGATCCTACATTTGATGAGGAACTGCGCCGTGCTGCTGTGTATATCACAGATCGTAGGGAGATATTCAATCTTGTAGAGGCTGCCCACTACAAACTTAAACGCCCACAGGTACAAGTTCCGGAAGGCAACCGCACAGTTTCGCTCATTGATAACTTCCTTTCATCAATCCCAGCGGATATGAATGAGAGCAATAGCGAGAATACAGAAGCAAAGGGACACCGCAGAAAACCTACTGCTGCGGATGCTACTGTGGACTATGTGGCATATCTTCTTGCTACCGACTTTGAGGATGAGCAGAACGAACCGGAGATGAAGGGCCAGGATCTCATAGACAACTTCATCAATAGTGAAGTGGGCTTCGAATTGCAAGACAAACTAGAATATAAACCCGAGGTTCCATCGGAGCCGGAAGACTGTGAAAAACTGCCCGAAGATGAGTATCTTACCGAGACTTTGGCCGGAATTTACATAAAACAGGGCAGATATTTGAAGGCTTTAGAGATTATTAAGCGTTTAAATTTGAATATTCCAAAAAAAAATGCTTACTTTGCAGACCAAATTCGATTCCTCGAAAAACTTATCGTCAACAGCGGGCAGAAAAAAGAGGGGTAGGGTTGAAGGGCTAAGGTCAAAAGTCTTGAGTCAAAAGACTAAAGTCTAGGGTCACAAGGACTCTGCAAAAATAAGGAGATAAATAACAAACATTAAATTATAATTTAAATTAAAGATGTACACTTTATTCGTAATTTTAATCGTCCTGGCATCATTCTGTATGATTGGTATCGTACTGATCCAGGAATCAAAGGGCGGTGGTCTCGCCAGCGCTTTCAGTAGCGCAAATTCGTCTTTTGGCGTTCGCCAGACAACAAACTTCATCGAGAAGACAACTTGGACTCTCGCTGCTGCAATGGTAATCATCAGCATCATTTGTGCTTACGTTGCTCCAAATGCTACTGGTGATGGTAGTGTTATTGAGAAGGCTGCTACTGAGCAGAGTACAACAAACCCTAACAACGTTCAGGGCTTCGGTGCTGCTCCTGCTGCACCTGCAGCTGATGCTCAGCAGACTACTCCTGCAGCTTCTGCAGAGGAGAAGAAGTAAGAGACCTACTCTCAAAAGAAACATTGGGCGCAATGTTGTGAGGAAATCGCGATTCCTTATGACATTGCGCCCTTTTCTGAAAGATATTAAAGATTAAGACATTAATAAGTTAAACCATGCCTTTTCGCAATTCTGTCCTCTACTATGTAGAAAGACTGGGAAAGGCCACTTTTTTCTACAAATCATGACAACAATTATTATTATCGCAGCTGTAGTGATCATCGCTTTGATCCTCATCAGCATGTACAACAACCTTGTAAAGCTTCGTAATAACCGCGAGAACGCATTTGCTAATATCGACGTTCAGCTCAAGCAACGCTATGACCTCGTGCCACAGTTGGTTGCCACAGTAAAGGGCTATGCAACCCATGAACGTGAACTTCTTGAGAAAGTAACTGCAGCTCGTTCTGCTTGTATGAATGCTACTACTATCAACGATCGTGTACAGGCTGACAATGCACTTGCATCTGCTCTCTCTGGTCTTCGTGTGGCTGTAGAAGCATATCCAGATCTCAAAGCTAATCAGAATTTTCTTCAGTTGCAGAATGAGCTTTCTGATATTGAGAACAAGCTTGCTTCTGTTCGCCGTTTCTTCAATTCTGCCACAAAAGAGTTGAATAATGCGGTACAGAGTTTTCCAAGCAATATCATAGCAGGTATGTTCGGTTTCAAAACAGAGCCAATGTTCGAGATTCCTGCAAGCGACCGTGCTGCTCACGAAAAGGCTCCAGAGATTAAATTCTAATGAGATACGTAGGACTACAGACACAGATAACGCGCAATAACCAGCTTAGCATACTGTTGCTCATCGCCTTCCCATGCATACTTTTGGCTATGCTATGGGTATTCCTTGCTGCCATGAACTATTTTGGCAACGGGACATACGATCAGTATGGCGAGGTACAACATTTCATGGAGCCGGAGGTTGTCAATATGTCATTCACCCAAGTAGCACCTTGGCTTGTAGGTGGAGTGGGAGTGTGGTTCACTATTGCATATTTCGGCAACACTTCTATGGTGAAGCACGCCACAGGGGCCCGTTCACTTGAGCGTAGGGAGAATCCACGTGTATATAACATTGTGGAGAACCTCACTATGGTGTGTGGCATGGATATGCCGAAAATCAATATCATTGACGATCCGCAGCTTAATGCCTTTGCTTCTGGAATTGACAAAAAATCTTATACTGTCACCGTAACAACAGGACTCCTGAATCTTCTTGACGATGAGGAACTTGCTGGTGTTATCGGTCATGAGCTTACGCATATCCGTAATCGTGATACCCGACTTCTGATTACGAGTATTGTATTCGTGGGTATTCTCGCCACTCTTTCCTCTCTCGTTTGGAATATGTTCCAACGTAACCTTCTTTGGGGCTCCCTTTCAAACAGAAACAGGAACGAGAAGAACAATGGTCTTGGTATTGTCGCAATACTTGGTATTGCAGCTGTGATCTGCTTTGTGGGCTATTTCTTTACGATGGTTACCCGCTTTGCTATTTCCAGAAAGCGTGAGTATATGGCAGATGCCGGAGGTGCTGAGCTATGTGGCAATCCTCTTGCTCTTGCTTCGGCCTTGCGTAAGATAAGCGGAAATCCCGGACTTCAGAACGTGAAGCGTGATGATGTTGCACAGCTTTTCATCATACATCCGCAGTCATTTGCAGAAGGTATTTCAAGTTTCTTCTCTGGTCTGTTTGCCACACATCCAGATACGGCAAAAAGAATTGCTATTCTTGAGCAGTTCTAATCATAAATGAAAAGTGAAAAATTAATAATGAGAAAATACAGATTGTAGAAATTAGTATTATCCATTGTCTATTTTTCACTTTTCATTTTTTCAATTTAATTGTACATTGTAAATGATAGTTTATATTTGCATGGTTTTTCTCGGCTCTGGCCTTGGAGGTGTCTGTCGTTGGGCACTAAGCAGTTGGTTAAACGGTCAGCATCCTTACGGCACATTGATTTGTAATCTTCTTGGATGCTTTCTTCTTGGATTGCTAACAAAGCTTTCTCCTGGAGATACGCAGATGAAACTATTGCTAACTACTGGTTTCTGTGGAGGCTTCACCACGTTCTCTACATTCATGAACGAGAGTTTCTTCATGCTGAGGGGTGGACAATTAATCATGGCTCTTGCCTATATCGCTCTAAGTCTTGTTTTAGGACTCGCCTGTGCTTGGTTAGGCTACAACATCGTGAGATGACCAACAGTTAATCCCATGCAAGTCTTATGTTGCTCTTATTTTTTCGCCCATTCTATGGAACGGATTTACAACGGTTTTGAAACGGACTTGGAACGGAGGCGAAGGCAGGACAAAGGATGTAATATGGTGCTTTTTGATTGGTGTAATACTCTTGAAATGAAAAAATAATAAAAGTTTTTCATGGGGGTATTACACCTTTTGTTGTTTTATGCGATGTTTTTATTGATTATCAGCGTGTTAGATGCGGTGTAATACCCTTGAAAGTATTACACCTTTTCGAGCGATTTGGTGTAATACAGATGTAATACTTTCGGGGGTATTACACCAAAGCAAACGAATTGACATACAATTATTTAGTGTACTCAAAATACCAAAGGTGTAATACTCGGCGTTGAAAACTTTTTGCAAAAAGTATTACATCAACTATTACACCAAGTTCGACTAATTTGTTGTTATTCCGCATTAATTCCCTTATAACTCCTAACCAAACTCGATGAAAGTCCTATTATGAAGGGGACTTAAAGCGGACCTGCATCGAGTTTGGTTAAGAGCAACATAAGAGTAACAAAAGAGCAACATAAGAGCTTCGCTGGAGAATAGGTCTATTTTTAATGTTATTTTAGAAATCTTTTAGGCATTTTCTCTTTGTTTTCCAGATAATTTTTATTATCTTTGCATCGTTTTTTGAAAAGTAACAATAACAAAATAACTTAAACAAAAGGTAAATCGAATGAGTTTGAAAATTGTTGTACTTGCAAAGCAGGTACCTGACACTCACAACGTAGGACCGGATGCGATGACTCCAGAAGGAACCATCAACCGTTCTGCCTTGCCAGCTGTCTTCAACCCAGAGGACCTCAACGCTCTTGAGCAGGCTCTCCGCCTCAAGGAGCAGTTCCCTGGTTCTACTATCTCTGTTGTAACAATGGGACTTCCTAAGTCTGCAGAAGTAATCCGCGAAGCTCTCTATCGTGGCGCAGACAAGGGCTATGTAGTAACTGACCGCCCTCTCGGTGGTGCTGATACACTTGCTACATCATACACTCTCGCACAGGCAATCAAGAAAATCGGTGAGTTTGACATTATCCTCGGTGGTCGTCAGGCTATTGATGGTGATACCGCTCAGGTTGGTCCACAGATTGCCGAGAAGCTCGGTCTTACTCAGGTTACATACGCTGAAGAGATTCTTTCTCTTGACGAGGCTGCAAAGAAGATTGTCATCAAGCGTCATATCGACGGTGGTGTTGAGACCGTAGAGGCTCCACTTCCACTCGTAGTAACCGTAAACGGTAGTGCTGCTCCTTGCCGTCCTCGCAACGCCAAGCGCGTTATGAAGTACAAGAAGGCAACAGTTGCTGCTGAGCGTAGCGCAGAGGAACAGGAGGCATACGCAGAGCTTATCGCCCGCAAGCCTTACCTCGACATCACACAGTGGGGTGCTGCAGATATCGACTGCGATCCGAAGCAGATTGGTAAGGCAGGTTCTCCAACCAACGTGAAGGCTGTTAAGAACATCGTGTTCAAGGCAAAGGAGTCACGCACACTTACTGGTTCTGACGAGGATATCAACAACCTTATTGTTGAACTTATTAACGAGAAGATTATTGGTTAATTATGAATAACGTATTTGTATATTGCGAAATTGAAGGCACAACCGTAAAGGATGTTGCTCTTGAACTCCTTACTAAGGGTCGCAAGCTTGCCAATACTCTTGGCGTTCAGTTGGAATGTATTATTGCCGGTTCTGGCCTTGACGGCGTTGAGAATCAGGTTATTAAATATGGCGTTGACAAGGTTCACGTATTTGATGCAGAGGGGCTTTTCCCATACACATCAAACCCTCATACAGCTCTCGTAGTTAATCTCTTCAAGGAGGAGAAGCCACAGATCTGCCTTATGGGTGCTACCGTTATCGGTCGTGACCTCGGTCCTCGCGTAAGCTCAGCTCTCTTCAGCGGTCTTACTGCTGACTGTACAGAGCTTGAGATTGGCGACTTCGACATGAAGGTGAAGAATGAGGCTGGTGAACTTGTGAACAAGCACTACGAGCAGCAGCTTTATCAGATTCGTCCTGCTTTCGGTGGTAACATCGTTGCTACTATCGTAAACCCAGAGCATCGCCCACAGATGGCTACTGTTCGTGAGGGCGTGATGAAGAAGGAAGTTCTTGATGAAAACTACAAGGCTGAGGTTATCCGTCACGACGTTGCCAAGTACGTGCCAGAAACTGAGTATGTTGTAAAGGTTCTCGACCGTCACGTAGAACAGGCAAAGCATAACCTCAAGGGCGCATCTATCGTTGTAGCAGGAGGTTACGGCGTTGGCTCAAAGGAAGGCTTTAATATGCTTTTCGAGCTTGCAAAGGAACTTCACGCAGAGGTTGGTGCTTCTCGTGCAGCTGTTGATGCAGGCTGGATTGACCACGATCGTCAGATTGGTCAGACAGGTGTTACTGTTCGTCCGAAGGTATATATCGCTTGTGGTATCTCTGGTCAGATTCAGCATATCGCAGGTATGCAGGACGCAGGTATCATCATCTCTGTAAACAGCGATCCTGATGCACCAATCAACACAATTGCTGACTATGTAATCAATGGCACAGTGGAAGAGGTAGTTCCAAAGCTGATTAAGTATTATAAGGAGAATAATAAGTAAAATGGCAAATTTCTATACAGACAATCCAAATATCAAGTTCTACCTCACACATCCGCTGATTAAGCATATTGTAGAACTGAAAGAACGTAATTTCGCCGACAAGGATAAGTATGACTATGCTCCAGAGAACTTCGAGGATGCTATGGACAACTACGAGCGTGTGCTCGAACTTGCTGGTGACGTAATGGCTAATGTCGTTGCACCTAACGCAGAGGCTGTTGATGCAGAAGGTCCTCATCTTGAGAACAACCGCATGATTTATGCTTCAAAGACCTACGAGAACCTTGACGCTACTATCAAGGCAGGTCTTAACGGTGTTACAATGCCACGTCGTTACGGCGGTCTCAACTTCCCAATGTCAGTTTATGGCGCTATCAATGAGATGGTTGCAACAGCTGATACAGGTTTCGAGAATATCTGGTCACTTCAGGACTGTATCGAGACTCTCTATGAGTTCGGTAATGAGGATCAGCGTCAGCGCTATGTGCCACGTGTATGCGAGGGACAGACAATGTCAATGGACCTCACAGAGCCAGACGCAGGTTCTGACCTCCAGAGCGTTATGCTCAAGGCTACATACGATGAAAAGGAGGATTGTTGGCGTCTGAATGGCTGTAAGCGCTTCATCACCAATGGTGACTCTGACATTCACCTCGTACTTGCACGTTCTGAGGAAGGCACACGCGACGGTCGTGGTCTCTCTATGTTCATCTATGACAAAAATCAGGGTGGTGTTGATGTTCGTCGTCTTGAGAACAAGCTCGGTATTCACGGTTCTCCAACTTGTGAGCTTGTATATAAGAACGCGAAGGCTGAGCTTTGCGGTGACCGTAAGATGGGACTTATCAAGTACGTTATGGGCTTGATGAACGGTGCTCGTCTCGGTATCGCAGGTCAGAGTACAGGTGTATCTCAGATGGCATATAACGAGGCTCTTGCATACGCTAAGGAACGTAAGCAGTTCGGTAAGGCGATCATCGAGTTCCCAGCCGTTTATGATATGCTTTCTATCATGAAAGCAAAGCTTGATGCAGGACGCTCATTGCTCTATGCTACAAGCCGTTACGTTGATGTATATAAGATTCTTGAGGACATCGAGCGCGAGCGTAAGGCTGTTGGTGACAAGCTCACTCCAGAGGAACGTGCAGAGTGCAAGACATTCTCTAAGCTTGCTGATGCCTTCACTCCAGTTGCCAAGGGTATGACTTCTGAGTATGCTAACCAGAATACATATGATGGCATTCAGGTACATGGTGGTTCTGGCTTCATGCTCGAGTATGCTTGTCAGCGTCTCTATCGTGATGCTCGTATCCTTTCAATCTATGAGGGTACAACACAGCTCCAGACCGTTGCTGCTGGTCGTTACATCACAAACGGCTTCTACGGCACAGTTATCGCTGATATGCTCCAGAGCGGTCAGGCTCCTGCAAGCATCGGTTCTGATGACTGGTGTGCAGCAGAATATCTTCCACTTAAGGAGAAGTGCGCAAAGATGGCAGAAAAGTACAACGAGGCAGTTGCTTACGTTAACGCTCAGAAGAACGATGAATTCAAGGATTTCGTTATCCGTCACCTCTACGAGATGGCTGCCGATATCATCATGTCACTCCTTCTCATCGGCGATGCAAGCAGAGCTCCAGAGCTCTTCAATGAGTCTGCTAAGGTTTACAACCGCTATGCAGCATCAGAGATTGAGCGTCATTACAGCTTTGTAATGAGTGCATCTGCTGATGATCTGGCTGACTATCGCAAGTAAATCCAACCAATTTAAGAAATAGACAATAGTAGAGGCTCGTCATCAGTAGTGATGACGGGCTTTTACATTGTGGATAAATAGATGTTTAGAAGATTACCCAATACCAATCTATCCGCTTTCCTATGGCGATTATGGGGAGAGTCGTATATTGCTCAGTCTATAATAAAACTTGGTATTCCTATCATCATAGGGCAGTTAGGCTCCATAGCACAGCAGTTTGCTGATACTATAATGGTAGGGCAGTATGGGACAATGGAACTTGCCGCTGCCGGGTTTGTGAACAATGTCTTCAACTTTGTCATCTATTTCATGCTTGGTATCTCCTATGCCTCAACACCTGTTATCGGAGCATCATACAGTCAAAAAGACTATAAGGCAGTTGCTCAGTCGCTTGTTGATAGCATCGTTGTCAATTTTCTGTTTAGCCTCGTCATCGTGGCTCTGCTTCTGTTGCTCTATCACAACATTGCCATATTGCAACAGCCAGAGGAAATAATGCCATACGCTTTGCCATATTTCCTCATAATCACAGCCTCTATGCCTTTTATGGCAGTATTCAATGCGCTAAAACAATATTCTGATGCGGTTGGAGAGACGAAAATCCCTATGTGGATAATGCTTGGTGCAAATGCATTCAATGTTCTTCTCAACCTGCCATTGATCTTCGGTTTTGAATTATCTATTTTCAATTATCAATTCTCAATGGAGGCATTAGGTCTCTTCGGTGCGGGAATAGCAACGCTTATTTCGCGTATTTTGGCTGTTATGGCACTTGTTGTCGTCATAGCAAAAATGAAGAAATACAAGGAATTAAAGCCTTCTGTCAGTACAGGGCCGAAAATACACCGAATGAAACATCTATTGTTTCTTGGATTACCTATCAGCATCCAACTAGGTCTTGAAGCATCATCGTTCAATATATGTGCAATTTTCATGGGATGGCTTGGTTCTATACCACTTGCAGCCCATCAGATAATGTGTACGATTTCAACGCTCTGTTTCCAGATTGTGTATGGCATTGGAGCAGCAGCAAGCGTGCTGATAAGCCAGTTCCGTGGAGTTGGTGACTGGCATAATGTTCGCCGAACAGCAAATACGGCTTTCTTTATTGGTATAGCATTAATCCTTATGATGATAGGGATGATACAGATATTCCGTTACCCACTTGTCTCATGCTTCACAACAAGCGAGGAAGTAGTTTCCGTAGTATTATCTCTCATACCTTGCTTCTTTATCTATCAGTTTGGCGACTGCATGCAGATAACCTTTGCCAACGCCTTAAGAGGTATTGCAGAAGTAAAGAAACTTATGCTCTACGCTTTTATCTCTTATGTAATAGTCAGCATACCACTCAGCTATGTTTTCGCTTTCATATTCGGTTGGGGTGGAGTAGGTGTATGGATGGGAATGCCATTCGGACTCACAACTGCAGGCTTACTTTTTTATTTCGAATTCCGTTCAAAAATCAAGAAATTGTAAATGAACAACTCTATATTATCAAAAGATAAAGACCCGATGGGTGCGGCGATTCTCGACTATCAGACTACAGGAAAGTCGGATACCCTTCGTATTCTTTCTTCAATGTTTGAAGAAGATGAAATGCTCGTATCGCATCTTTTCCGTACCCTTCGCGATATGCCTATTCTTGAGCGTAAAGCGCTCGAACAATCTCGTGGAAAGATTCTCGATGTTGGGGCAGGAGCAGGATGTCATGCACTTGCATTACAGAAACAGAATAGGGATGTAACAGCTATTGACATTTCTCCTTTAAGCTGTGAGGCAATGCTTAATCGCGGAATAAATAAGGTGCAGTGTATCAATCTTTTCGACAGTGAGCTTAAAGAAAACTTTGATACTATTCTGCTGCTAATGAATGGCACTGGAATAGCAGGAAAAATAAGTAATCTTCCAAAGCTTTTCAAACGACTTAAAGAACTAATCACGCCTAATGGACAGATACTCATAGACTCATCTGATTTGAAGTATATCTATGAGAATGAGGACGGCTCTTTCGATATCGACCTTAACGGAAACTATTACGGAGAGGTTGATTATCAGATGATATATAAGGATATTGAAGGAGAACCTTTTGACTGGCTCTATGTTGATTTCCCATTACTCTCAACAATAGCCGAATCCAATGGACTTCATGCAGAGCTGATAGCAAATGGAGATCACTATGATTATTTGGCAAGGTTAACCAATTCCTAAATCAAGAACTTATCCCTTCCACCGTAGGGAGGGGGAAGGGATAGCAGATTACGAGAAAGATTGTAGAAAAAATGTCAACAGGTATGAAAGGTTGCTCTAATGTATTGTTATCGTATAGCTAACCTCAAACTTACCATAGCCATCAAGGTGCTGTATCCAGTCTTTTTCTTCAAAACAACCGTTGAAATGGGCGCGATCTGCACGTCCATACCAAGGTTCAATGCAAACAAATGGTGCATTCTTACCAGGAGGTGACCATAATCCGACCAAAGGAGCATCCCATGAGAGGGTGAGATAAGGCTTCTTGTTTTGATTACAAAGCGTTACCTCATGCACTTGATCATGCTCAAGCACAAGGGCATCATGATTGAAAGTATCGGTATTAAGAGACATATATCCATCTGATACCTTCAAACTCTGTTTCTTATCGACATCCACACATCCACCTTCCGTGATGAGAGTACGTACGATTTCCTGCGGTTTCTCAGGAAAATAGAAATAACCTCTTTCATCGCTCTTGGCAAGCTCTGCCTTCATGGCATCAATTTCATTCTCCACCGTTTCATCGGAAAGTAGTGGCCAATAGAAAGCAGGATGAGCGCCAATCTGGAAATACATGTCTTTGTCCGATGGATTATCGACTTTCCATATCACTCTAATAGTTTTGTTTTCAATCCTATATCCAAGATGCAAGATAAAAGGGTAGGGGTATTTCCTTAGGGTTTCCTCCGATGAAATCAACTCATATTCAAGATAATCCTCTTCTTCTTTTACAAGTGCAAAGTCCATATCGCGCGCAAGTCCATGCTGTCCCATCTGAAACGTCTCCCCATGCGATGTGTACATACCGTTCCATACACTACCAACAATCGGGAACAGCACAGGAGAGTGGCGTTTCCAGAATTCAGGATATGCGCTCCACAAATACTCTCTTCCGTTGCACCTGATACTCGAAAGTTCTGCACCATGTTTATCTACGGAAATCTCTAATATTCCATTTGAAATTTTCTTCATCTTCTTTCAAAAAACGAATAAAAAAGCCCGACACCGCAATATATTGCAGATGCCGGGCACGCGGTTTTATAGTTTGTTTTATGATGGTCTTATATTACAAACCAAGGTCCTTCTTGATTTCCTCTACACGAGCATCAGCCTTAGCAGTTGCAGCAACATAGTCGCCATCGAACTTGCCTGGTACTGGTACCTCGCAGTAGAACTTAATCTTAGGCTCTGTACCTGATGGTCGTACGCTCACCTTCAGACCGTCCTCTGTGAACCACTGAAGTACGTTGCTTGTTGTTGGCATCTCGAAGTCTGTCACAACACCGTTGTCTGTACGTTTCAATACCTTGTAGTCCTTGATTGTAACAACCTTGCTTCCAGCGATTGTCTGAGGTGGGTTCTGACGGAAATTCTCCATCATTGCCTTGATTTCATCGGCACCAGACTTACCTGGCTTAACAACGTTGATTGTTGTTTCCTTCTGGAAGCCATACTCCTTATAAATATCGAGAAGAAGGTCGAACAATGTCTTACCCTGATCCTTTGCCCATGCAGCAATCTCACAGATAAGACAAATTGATGCAGGAGCGTCCTTATCACGAACCTTATCGTATGGGAGATAACCGAATGACTCCTCACCGCCACCGATATACTGACGCTTGCCCTCGTTTACACGGATGCGATATGCAATCCACTTGAAACCTGTGTATTCATCGAAACATTCCACACCGTTTGCCTTTGCTATCTTTGCAATAAGCTCTGATGTCACGATTGTCTTAACCATGAAATCTGTTGGCTTGAGCTGTCCGAGAGCTTTCTTGTTCTTGATAGTGTACCAATAGAACATGCAAGCTGTCTGGTTTCCGTTGAGAATCTGCCACTCGCCCTTTCCATTACGGCATACAATAGCAAGACGGTCAGCATCTGGGTCGGTAGCAACCACGAGATCAGCATTTAGCTTTGTTCCGAGCTTGATACCGAGTGTCATAGCCTCTGGGTTCTCTGGGTTTGGAGAAACAACAGTTGGGAAGTTGCCGTCAACAACCATCTGCTCTGGCACTACGTTGATGTTCTGGAAGCCCCAAGAGCGGAGACACAATGGAACGAGCACACGACCTGTGCCGTGCATAGCAGAATAAACGATGTTCAGATCCTTATTACGAAGGATTACATCCTGATCAACCATACCTTCCTTTACGGCCTGCATATAGTCGAAGTCCATCTCACCACCGATAATCTGTAGAAGGTCTGGATTAAGATCCCACTTCACATCTTCAATTTTCACCTTTTTCACCTCTTCTACAATAGCGGTATCGTGAGGCATGAGCACCTGAGCACCATCCTCCCAATAAGCCTTATATCCGTTGTACTCCTTAGGGTTGTGTGAAGCTGTTACATTTACACCACACTGTGCGCCAAGCTGACGGATAGCGAATGAAATCTCTGGGGTAGGGCGAAGACTCTCGAAAAGATAAGCCTTGATGCCATTGGCTGTGAAGATAGCAGCAACGGTCTCAGCATAGTCACGTCCGTTGTTACGGCAGTCATGACCAACCACAGCAGCAAGATTCTTGCGTCCTGGGAATTGCTTCAGTACGTAGTTGGCGAAGCCCTGTGTAGCCATAGCCACGATATATTTGTTCATACGGTTTGTACCAACTCCCATAGTACCACGGAGACCGCCAGTACCAAACTCAAGATTCTGATAGAATGCATCTACGAGTTCTGTTGGGTCTTCATTGTCAAGAAGAGCCTGTACCTCTGCGCGTGTCTTCTCATCGAAAGAAGGTGATAACCACTCCTGTGCCTTTGCACGGCACTGAGCAACGAGTTCTGTGTTATTTGCCATTTGTTTGTTTTTAGTATATTAGATGAATTTTTGATTCAATGTCGAAAGTCAAAAGTCATAGGCTCTCAGTCCTTAGTCCCTTTGACCTTCCTGTAAATAATTATGTTTAGACTACAAAAGTAGGAAAAAGATTTATAATATGAAAGAAAAGAACACTTTTTTTCAAAAATAACAGCGAAAAATCTCTTTTGTATTGGTAATACTCTTTTTTTTTGCTATATTTGCATTTCAAAAAGTTTGGAGCTTGGTGTTTAGGTTAAGAGAATTATGCAACATACAAATGCTAATCACTAAACTCTGATTACTAACAAGAAATATGAAGACAGAACTCATACTAATCGGTAAAACAAACGACAAGCATTTTCAGGCAGGAATTGACGACTACACATCGAGAATCGGCCATTACATGCCATTCACAATAACCGTTATTCCCGAACTCAAAAATACGAAAGCCCTTTCTGAAGCACAACAGAAGGAACGCGAGGGAGAAATGGTGCTTGCCAAGTTACAGCCTTCCGACCATGTTGTATTACTTGACGAGCATGGTAAGGAGTTCCGTTCTGTGGAGTTCGCGAGATGGATAGAACAGAAGAATGCTTCTGTACGCCGTCTTGTCTTCGTTATAGGCGGTCCATACGGGTTCTCCGATGCTATGTATCAGAGAGCAAACGAGAAGATAAGCCTGTCAAAAATGACTTTCTCACATCAGATGGTACGACTCGTGTTCACAGAACAGATATACAGGGCTTGCACCATTATCAAAGGTGAGCCATATCATCATGAGTAAAACGACACCACTACACCTAAACAATTAAATATAATGTTTTTTTTTATAAACTCTATAAAACATCCTTCCTTTAGAGAAGGCTTGGCCTGCTTTTTCGCTTTTCTTCTTTCCTCCTCAGCTTTTGCTCAGGTAACGCCTCCAAACACAGATACGACAAAACCTGGTGCAAGATGGTGGTGGCTGGGCTCTGCTATCGACAAGGAGAACATTTCATGGAACATGAAGCAGTATGCGGATTGTGGAATAGGCGCACTTGAGATTACGCCTATATACGGTGTGCTCAACAATGAGCAGAACAACATAGAGTTCCTGTCTCCTAAATGGATGGAAATGCTCCGTTTCGTGCAGTCAGAAGGCAAGAAATACAATATTCAAATCGATATGGCAACAGGAACAGGATGGCCGTTTGGCGGTCCTTGGGTGCCTATGGAAGAGAGTGCTTCAAAGCTCCTCGTATGCGACACAACCATACATTCTTCGCTCATAAGCCGCTATAAGCCTGAACCTCCCAAACCTCTGCCTGTACAGATTGACGACTCCACTTTCGTAGAAATCCCCGACACGCTCGATGACAAGCGCCTTATCGGCATCTATGCCTATCGTAAGTCGGGAAGCAAGGGCGACTCTTTTACACGCTTGACTATTAATAAAAAAGGCTGTCTTGTTCCACTTGACAAGAAGAAAAAGATAGCAAAGGGCAATTGGCGAATCATCACCCTATGGAAGCAGATGGGAGTTATGATGGTAAAACGTGCCGCTCCTGGCGGTACTGGCTTTGTCGTTGACCATTTCAACAAACAGGCCGTACTCAACTATCTAAAGCATATCAGCGATGCCTTCGAGAATACAAATACACCATATCCTCATACCTTCTTCAACGACTCGTATGAGGTAAGTGAGGCTGACTATACCCCAAATATCTTCCCTGAGTTCGAGAAACGAAGAGGGTACAAACTTGAGGACAACATAGAGAAACTTATTGACGGCGATGTAAAGGTCGTGTCCGACTACCGCGAAACCCTCGGCGAGCTCATTTTCGAGAACTTCACACAAACATGGACAGAATGGGCGCATAATCATGGAGTCATAACCCGGAATCAGGCTCACGGCTCACCTGCAAACCTAATCGACTGCTATTCTGCTGTGGATATACCAGAGATTGAAGGATTCGGGCTTACCGACTTCGGTATCAAAGGGTTACGTAAGGACGTTAAGCACACAAGAAAAAACGATTCTGATTTCTCAATGCTCAAGTATGCTCCTTCGGCTGCACATATCAACGGAAAGAAACTCGCATCAAGCGAAACCTTCACTTGGCTTACAGAGCATTTCCGTACATCCCTTTCACAGATGAAGCCTGATCTCGATCTTATGTTCTGTGCCGGCGTAAACAATGTTTATATCCACGGTACATGCTATTCTCCTAAGGATGATTCATGGCCTGGATGGAAGTTCTATGCGTCTGTTGACATGAGTCCGACAAACAGCATATGGCGTGATGCCCCAGAGCTCATGAAGTACATTGAACGCTGCCAGTCATACCTGCAATGGGGAAAGCCAGATAATGACTTCCTTGTTCTCCTCCCAGTAAGGGATATGTGGACGAAAGAGACTCATGACAATCGTCTCATGCAGTTCTCCATTCATAAAATGGGTGAACTATCACCAGAGTTTGCCGATGCAGTAAACAAAATCGACAAGGCTGGCTACGACTGCGACTATATCAGCGAGAAATTACTCCTTTCTACCTCTTACAAAGAGGGAAAACTTGTTACCGCTTCGGGACAGCCATACTCAGGACTCATCATCCCAAGCGACAATACAATCATGACGGAGGATGTAAGGAATCATATCGCCCAACTCAAGGCGCAAGGGGCATGTATATTGACAGGCGTAAAACGTGAGGATATGGAAAGTTGCTGCAATCCTGAACCTATGCGCAATAGTCTTGGACTCAAGGTTATACGTCGAAGGAATGAGGCTGGATATCATTATTTCATAGCCAATCTCACCCCGAATGATATTGATAGTGATGTGAATCTTGCAACTGGCTTTTCCGGCCTTTTGTGGGTTGATCCGCTTACCGGTAATAAATATGCTGTGGAAGTGCAGGGTGGGGGAAAGGTGAGGATAAAACTTCGTTCTGGCGAGTCTATGATACTCCAAACATTCAATGAGCCGCAACCTGATTTGCAGTTTGAGCTTATGCCAAGAAAGAAGTTCTACCCTTCAAAGGAGAATTGTATCAATATCAACAAGGGATGGAAACTTTCTTTCATAGAGGAAGCCCCAAAGGTAAATGACACATTTGATATCGACACGCTTCGCACATGGGAAGGAGTCAACAACAGTTCTGCCAAGATAACTATGGGTACAGGCGTTTATGAGACCTCTTTCGACTTACCAAGTGGCACTACTGACTGCAGATGCACCATTGACCTCGGTGACGTGCGTGAATCTGCCCGAGTTTATATAAATGATGTATATGTAGGTTGTGCGTGGTGTGTGCCTTACGTTCTCAACTTCGATGGAAAGATACTCAAGCGTATAGGCAACCACATCCGCATAGAGGTAACCAATCTCCCTGCCAATCGTATAGCTGATATGGATAGGAGAGGGGTGCAATGGCGTAAGTTCGATGACATCAATATCGTAAACATCAACTACAAGCATCGCACATACAACCGTTGGAAGCCTATGCCATCAGGTTTGAATAGTAGTGTAAGGATATATCTGGATATTTAAATAATATTCCTCTTACCACCTTCCTTCCATTCACGAGTCGGAAGGATTTTAGAAATTGAGAATTTAATTTATTTGCAAGCTCATCATGCTTCGCAAGTCTTAATCTCTTAATTTCACGCAAGTCAATTCTTCCCACAGTCTTCCCTCACGCTGTGGTTTCACCCCACACCGTCAGAATTTAACTAAACACCCCTACTCGTCATTGGGTCCGTTCCCCATTCGCTTCTAATCCGTTTCAAGTCCGTTCGCAGAAATTGGAGAAAAAAAGGGAAGAGGTTAAGGGATATTAAGGGACTATTTCTGTGTATCCTTAACAGGCTCGATATGCAGCATGATATGAGTGCCAGAGCCGAATTCTTCCCTTAGCGCACGCTCGATAGCGGTAGCGTGACGATGGGATTCCTCAAGACTAATATCGCCCGGAAGACGAAGATGCATTTCTATGGCTATTATGCAGCCAATCCTGCGGGTATGAAGATTATGTATGTCGCTGACGAGCGAATCCTGATAAACGATAGCCTCAATCTTATCCTCCGTTTCCTTTGGAAGACTTTCCTCAAGAAGTTCACCAGAAGCCTGACGAAGAAGTCGGAAGGCTGTGATGAAGATAAGGACGCTCACGATGACTGCGGCGATAGGGTCGAGGACAACCCATTTATTACCTAAGAGTACCGCTCCGCCAATGCCTATGGCCGTTCCTATTGACGAGAACGCATCGCTTCTGTGATGCCAGGCATTTGCTTCAAGAGCCTGTGAATTTACTTCAAGTGCTACTTTCTTCGTCACGCAGAACACCCACTCCTTCAACAATATACTCACAACGGCTGCAAAGAAAGCAATCATACCAGGAGACTCTGCGACTCCGCCTTTTATAACGAAGATTATCTTGTCAATTCCGTTCCAGGCAAGCATGACGGCAACTACGACAAGTGCCATACCGATAATGGACGTAGCAATGGTCTCATACTTTCCGTGACCATAGTCATGATCTTTGTCTGCAGGCTTACTGCTAAGCTTTACAAGTGCGATGACGACTATATCCGTTAGAAAATCACTAAGTGAATGTACAGCATCGGCAATCATTGCAGCTGAGTTTCCGAGTATTCCTGCCACAAACTTCATCACAAGCAGTATCATGTTCACGATACTACCTGTCAATGTCACTCTGTATATTTTATGGTCACGTGAGATCATCTGCAATTTCAATTCTTATTTATTCACCATATCGACTATAGTTCCTGCAAGCAGAATCACGACTATGATGACGAGGATTGCAAGGAGTATGCATATCCATTTGAGCCATTTGAGCAGTCTGTCAACCTTTCCATTGGCATTGACACCGAACTGTTGAAGGCAGTTGAGAGCTGCTGATGAAGTGACGAGCATGTCATCAAGCCACCCGACAAATGGGATGTCGGGAATGAAATCTGCCGGAATCACATCATATATTATTGATGCTCCAAGCAATAGTAGCGATGTTATCTGCTTTCGTGTCATACTTTTACTTTATATACGATTCTGAAACTGCATTCATTATAGCTTGTACTCGTTATTTTGAAGGATTCAATCTCTTTTGTGCTCTTTACATGACTTCCGATACAGGCACAGACATCATAGTCACCTATGCGGACAATACGCAAAGTTTCACTTGCATCTTCAGGCAGTTTGTCGAGCACAACACCTTCAGGAATGTTATCACGAGTAACAAAATCAAAGGTAACAGGTAAATCCTGTTGTATAAGCTCATTCATCCTACGTTCAATCTCAGCCACTTGTTCTGGAGTAGGGCAGGAGTTGAGATTATAGTTTATCTTCGATTTCTTACGCTCGATATGAGCATTCTTTGAACGCTCACATCCGAACATCCTTATCATTGTCTGATTCAGAAGATGCTCTGCTGTATGCGCAGGTTCATATTCTTGTTTGTTGTGCTCGTTTAAGATAGGTTCTTGTTCCATGTTTTTATTCCTTCATCGAATATAGTGAGTCTCGACAAGTGATTCTTTTATTTTAGGAGAGCCAAATGTCTCTATACCAAGGCGTAGGCTCTTGATCATGAAAGCCATATTAAGCCCTAACTGTCGCATTGTCTGCATACCTTCCTCGTCCTGAACGACCTCTCCTGGCTCTGTACCGTGGGCAATACTCCAATATTGCGACGGAACAACCGGCATATTGGTTTTGAGGAAGTATTTGTTGAGCACATCCATTGTGGCTGTTGCACCACCGCGACGTGCTATGGCAACGGAAGCCCCGACTTTCATCATCCAGTTCTTGTGAAGGGTGGAGTAGAAGAGGCGGTCGAGAAGCGAGAGAAGTGTGCCTGATGCGGATGCGAAATATACAGGAGAACCTATTAGGAGTCCATCTGCTTCATCCATTTTGGCAGAAATCTCGTTCACGATGTCATGAAAACAACATTCGTTTGTGTCCCAGCATTTATTACATGCAATACAGCCGTGTATCTGACGATGCCCCACGTGTATCCATTCCGTCTCAACACCCTGTTGGTTAAGGGTACGCTCAACTTCATGTAATGCTGTGGCTGTATTACCTTCTGCCTTAGGACTTCCATTTAGTATTATGACTTTCATATTCTTTGTTAAGGTTTAGAATAATGATTTACATGTGTATCTACGAATGGGGTAGGGGGTATTATTATAATTTATTCGCAAACTCATCAAGCTATTCAAGTTCCAAATTCGTGATTGTAGAAAAGTACATTGAACGAGTGAACTTGCGTAGCTTGATGTGCTTTGCGAATAAACAGTACTTATAATTTTGCTGTTTTGTTTAGCAGATACGCATCGAGGATAACGGATGCAGCCATAGCCTCTACGATAGGTACAGCACGAGGCAACACACATGGATCATGACGGCCACGAGCCTTTAGGACTGTGGCATTACCTTCCATATCTACGGTGTCCTGTTCCATAAGGATTGTAGCCACAGGCTTGAAGGCTACTCGGAAGTAGATGTCCTCACCATTTGACAAGCCACCTTGTATGCCGCCGCTATGATTTGTCTTGGTGCAGATATTGCCGTTTGAATCTGTTGTGAACACATCATTCTGTTGAGAACCACGCTGGTTGACACCTGCAAATCCCTCGCCATATTCAAAGCCCTTAACGGCATTGATGCTAAGCATAGCATGACCGAGAACAGCATGGAGCTTGTCAAATTCGGGCTCACCAAGACCTACGGGGCATCCCTTTATAACACAAGTGATTACGCCTCCGATAGTGTCGCCCTTTTCCTTTACCTCAGATATGAGAGCCTCCATTTCGGCAGCTTTCTCTGTGTCAGGACAACGCACAGCATTTGTCTCTGTGATGCTGAGGTCGTATTTCTTATAGTCACGATCAAGACAGATATCTCCAACCTGTGAGGTGTAAGCCTGTACGCTAATGCCTAACTGCTTGAGAGCGAGCTTGGCAAGTGCACCTGCCACACAACGGCCAATAGTGATTCGTGCAGATGTACGACCGCCACCACGATGATCACGGATGCCGTATTTCGTTTGATATGTGTAGTCGGCATGAGAAGGACGGAACGTGCATCGCATATTCTCATAGTCCTGTGAATGCTGATTGGTGTTGCGTACAATGAAACCGATAGGGCAGCCGGTTGACTTTCCTTCGAATACGCCAGAAAGAAGTTCCACCTGATCAGCCTCGTTGCGTGACGTGGTTATCTTGCTCTGTCCAGGACGACGGCGAGAGAGCTCAGACTGTATGAAATCGAGGTCGATATCGATACCGGCAGGCATTCCGTCAACGACACCGCCAACAGCAGCACCATGACTCTCACCGTATGTCGTAACCGTGTATATTTTTCCGAATGTGTTCATCTTTAAACAATTAACAATTAACAATTAACAATTAAGAGAGAAGAAACCGTTAACTGTTAATTGTATTTATACACTTATTTGTTGCAGTCGCAATCGCCATTCTCGCAATCGCAGCCACCGTCACCACCACAGCCTCCGCAACCACCGTTGCATCCGCCTCCGCAGCCACCACAACCGCCACCTCCGGTCATGTGGTTTATCATTGCCTGAATCTCACCATTTGTAGCCTCACGAGACTCAACAACGGCACCTACGAAGTTCAATGTCTTGCCGGCAAGAGGATGGTTAAGGTCAATCTTTACTGTGTTATTGTCATTGTTGATTTCAAGAACATGACCCATGAAGCGGTTTCCGTCCTGATTCTGCAATGGAATGATAGCATCTACATAGATATGCTCATCATCAAACTTTCCGTCGATACAGAAAATATCCTTGGAAAGGTCAAGGACGCGCTCTGAAACGTAATCGCCATAGGCATCATCCTTTGAAAGCGTGAAATCGAATGTGTCACCAACAGCCAAAGGTGCAATGGCATTCTCAAAGCCAGGGATTGTCATACCAAAGCCACTGAGGAAACGGAATGGATTTCCTGCTGAAGTTTCTTCCTGAAGAGATTTCTCACCATTTTCAATTACGTAGAGCTTATAATCTACTGCAATACTTTTGTATTCTTTATTTTCCATTTTTATTTATATTGTATATTTTGGTGCAAAGATACTAAAAAATAATTACAAAATAGCATTCTAATAAAAAAAAGTGATGCGCTGAGAATTCCATATTTTTAGAAATTCCTAACCGTTGTAAAGAATATTAATTTTTCAGCAATCTCATATGAGTTCTATGAAACGACATTATTTACTTTTCCAACTCTAATTTTCTCCCAACCATAGGAATGGGATTTACAACGGATTTACAACGGATTTGCAGCGGACTTACAGTTAGCCTTAAAATCATCAAATTCTGGTTATTTTAGGTTGTTTATTCCGACGGTCATGCTTTGTATTAGAATGCCTATTATGATAAATAAAGTATTTTGCAAGGTCTATTCTACTTAATGTGTTTTAAAGATTATTTTTAGGCAAACATAGAATTTCAAAGACAAAATAATGAACTGTACTCTACTCTTTTGCTTCAGGAAAGAAATAAAAAAATAAATTCGACGGGCTGCTTTAGTTTGTCGAGCTTAAATGAACAATTAATTCTGCTTGATGGATCTAATCGAATAATATAAAAATAAGACGAAATCAGGTACAAAATTCTTGCTTTTTGCCTTGAAACTACATAAATTTGTCGCAAATTAGCTGAAAATTTGGATAATAATTCAAGCCATATTAGCCTCAAAAATGTCACGATTTTACTCGATTTAGGCCAAATTTTATGCTTTTTGGCAGCAAAAAACAAATGCTCGAACTTTTAGTCCACATATTTTGAATCTTCTATAGCCATCGCAACATACTTAATATCAAACAAATACGCACATAAAGACCTATACGGCGTTGCAGTGTTGCAGTTGTTGCAGTAAAAAACAGGACTATATGAAAAGTTAAAATAAACTCTATATTTATATATAAATATAGAAGTATTTTTGGTATTGGAAATACCTTTTTGAGAACTGCAACACTGCAACATAATGTTGTCGTTTCCAGATTTCGGTTGACAGTTTTTACTCCCTTTCCTTCAGTGGTGAAAAAAACAAAAAAAGTTGACAAAAAATTCGTGAACCGCAATGACAATGTTGTACCTTTGCACTCGAAAGATTAAACACGCACCGGCTTACAACCAACGTTCGATATCTTTCGAGTGTAAGGTGCGTTGTTACTCGGAAAATGAGAAAGAAGCATCCTCTCCCGCCCCCCTTCAAAGTCACAATCCGGATGAGACTCTTGAAGGAGAAAACAGAGGGAGAATGAAACGGCAAATGTCTCACCTTCGTTCTTTGACAGACTTACATACCCCAAAAATAGGAGCAATATTTGTTCAGTAACGAAAATCGTCGAATTCATGCTAATCTACGATAATTCTTGAAAGAAATTGTCCACTGTCCTAAGATATGCTTAGAATAGTGGACAAAAAAAATTGATTGTCTCACGACAACCAATCTTTATTAACCTTAATAATCTAATACCATGAAAAACACGATGCAAAGATACGATTTTTTTTCCGTACTTGCAAGAATTTTACTTGTTTTTATTTGGAATTTTACATTAATTAAATGTTTTGCCATCCCATTTAAGATTCGTTTTCAAAACCAATGGCAAAAATGCCTTTTTTTCGTCAGAACTCATTAATGGCATAGAATACTCAATATTGAGCTGTTTCGTATTTTTCTTGTCGATACTTGCCAATACCATTTTTATTTCCTGAGTCTGTGCGGTTTCCTCGAAACGAGCCTCTGATATGGTGTCGGGTCTTGCAAGTTTTGCCTTGTCTGTCAGGTCAAGCGTAGAGAGCAAAGACCAGTTCTTGTCGTAGATTTTCACATTGCTCTCCCCTTCAGGAGCCTTGTATGTGGAAATCACGCAGAATACAGAATCGCTATCGGTTGGAAGGATGGCAAATTCCTGTGTAAGTGTTTTTGACGGATGGAAAACAATCAGTTCTTTACTGATATGAGTAATGCTTACTGTACCGCCATACAATATGCTCATGTAGCTACAAGTGTCTTTTGACGAATCTGCACTCAATATCATAGCCTCTCTGTCAAGTTTCTTCATATAAGGCTGAATACTATCAGGCGTGTTTATGAAAAAACGGTGAAGACCCTGTGCCTGTGAGCTGATTGCAATCGTTGCAAGAACTATTATAGTAAAAATTTTTTTCATTATCATATAATATTTTTCTTTTTTTTCTGTCATTTTTATGAGAATAACTACCTTTACATACGAAATTAACTAATTAGGTAATGAAAAAAGTAGTATTGTTCATATTTCTTATTCTCTCTACCCTATCATCAGTAAATGCACAGGTAAGAGAGTCGGAGAAACTTGGAAAGGCGATAGAATACTTTGGTGGACAGAAGTATCATGAGGCCCTTATTCTATTTGAAGGCTTGGCAAAGAAGTATCGTCTTAATCCTCGTTTCTATGCCTATATGGGTGTATGCTATTTCAAAGAACAGGACTATGCACATGCATCTGAAGTGCTTGATAGCATTATTCCTCATTTAGAGCCATTTCCACCTCACGAGAGAGGAGTATGCTACTATTCCTGTGCAGAGAGTCATTTCTTGTTGGGCGACTACCCTACCGCCCTCTCCTATTATGAGATGTCACTCCCCGTTGCCTATGAACGAGAGAAAGGTGATATATATTACCGCATGGGATGTTGCGGAATGATGATGGAATCAGATTCCATACAGATAGAGAACTTCCGACAGGCCAAGACCTGGTTTGAGAAAGCGGATATGAGTATTCCTGAGACTCGTGCCCGAAGGAAACAGACGGAAGTCATGCTTCGAGCCCTACTCGTATCGCATGGATTGAGCGGGACGGATATTACTGGCAAGGAAGCTGGGGACAATCAGAATCAACACGCTGACAAGCAGAGTGGCGATATTGACAAGAAGGAATAGTGGGATATTTATTTCAACTGGAGCCTCTGCAACATAGTAGATTGTAGGGTCGAGTTTCACAATACCCGTATAATACTGTATGAGGCATATTCCTATTCCGAGGATATTGCCAATAATCATACCCTTACCTATAATGAATACGGCAAACCACATGAATGTGTGGCGTACCATACCGTTTCTTGCTCCTAAAGCCTTTAGCACACCTATCATTTGGACGCGTTCAAGTATAATGATGAGGAGACCGCTTATCATCGTAAATCCTGTAACACATACCATCAAGGCGAGGATAATCCAAACGTTAAGGTCGAGTAGTTCAAGCCATGAGAATATCTGTGGGTTTAATTCCTCTACAGTTGCGGAACAATAAGTCTCGCCATAAGTATCCAGATGCTTGTTCACCTTCTTTGTAACAGAGCGAAGAACCTCATTTAGCTGATTGTAATCTTTTATGGACAACTCTGCGCCAGTTGCCTGATCGTTTTCCCATCCATTGAGTTTCACAACGCTGTACAGGTCGGCAAAGCACATCGTTTCATCATATTTGGAAAGGTTGGTCTGATATACTCCGCTTACTGTGTATTTTCTCATACGGACATCATTGTCAAGCATAAAGTAGCCGTAAACTTTTGAACCTGCATGAAGATTCAGCTTGTCAGACATAGTTTTTGAAACGAGAATCTTATTACCGCTCTTCTTGCTTGAGAATTCGGGAATATTGCCCTCTATTATGTTTCGTGCCAGAAAAGCGGTATCGTACTCTTCCCCTACTCCTTTGAATGCAACGCCAAGAAAATCAGAGTCCGTCTTAAGAATACCTTGTGTTATAGCATATCTCTGTACGTGTTTTACACCGTCAATACGTTTCAAAACGGTCATCATGGAATCGTTCAGCTGTATCGGTTTTACATCGGATGTCTGCAAGGTAAAAAAATTGGCAACAGTTATATCGCTGCCGAATCCCACTACCTTGTCGCGAATGGTGTGCTTGAATCCAAGTACCACGGAAACAGAAACCAGCATCACGGCAAGACCTAGGGCTACCCCCACAGTGGCAATACGAATAGCAGGGCGACTGACTTTCTGTCCGTCGCCCTCACCATTATATATTTTCTTCGCTATAAATAAAGGGAAATTCATTTTTCTGCGAAAAATAAATAATTAATAATGATTAATGAATAATTGAATTAGTATAAACTGTGCTTTTATATATCCTTATCTTTATGCGTAAAGACATACTGAATTATTCAGATTAATTATTCATTATTAATTAGGCTATTCTTCATCCACTCTTCCTGGATAAGCTTCAAGAGCCTTACGAAGTACTACGAGGGCACGCTCAAGATCTTCCTTTTTCAGCACATAGGCAATACGTACCTGATTGATGCCGGCCCCTGGTGTTGTGTAGAAACCAGCAGCTGGAGCCATCATTACAGTCTCGCCTTCATACTCGAAATTCTCGAGACACCAACGGCAGAACTTTTCGGAGTCATCAACAGGCAACTTCGCTACGGTATAGAATGCGCCCATAGGTATTGGCGAATATACACCAGGAATACGGTTTAGTCCATCGATAAGCACCTTACGACGCTCTACATATTCATCATACACATCACGGTAGTATTCCTCTGGCGCATCGAGTGATGCCTCTGCCACGATCTGTCCGATAAGAGGAGGGGAAAGACGAGCCTGACAGAACTTCATCACAGCTGCGCGCACGTCCTTGTTCTTTGTAATAAGAGCTCCCACACGAATACCGCACTCAGAATACCTCTTTGATACAGAGTCGATAAGGATTACGTTCTGTTCAATACCCTCCAGATGACACGCAGAGATATAAGGAGAACCTGTGTAGATATATTCACGATATACCTCGTCAGAGAAGAGGTATAGGTCGTATTTCTTCACGAGATCACGAATCTGGTTCATCTCACGACGTGTATATAGATAGCCCGTAGGATTATTCGGGTTACAGATCATGATGGCACGTGTACGAGAATTGATAAGTTCCTCAAACTTCTCTACCTTTGGAAGGGAGAAGCCCTCGTCTATTGTCGTAGCAATGGTGCGAATCTTTGCACCTGCTGAAATGGCAAACGCCATGTAGTTTGCGTATGCTGGCTCTGGAACGATAATCTCATCACCAGGGTTAAGACAGGCCATGAAAGAGAATAATACAGCCTCTGAGCCTCCGCTGGTAATGATGATATCATCAGCAGAGACGTTGATGTTGTATTTCTCATAATAGCCTACTAGTTTTTCGCGATATGACTGGTAGCCCTGTGAAGGTGAATACTCAAGAATTGTACGGTCAATATTCTTTAAAGCATCAAGTCCTACCTTTGGTGTAGGTAGGTCTGGCTGTCCGATATTCAGATGGTAAACTTTTGTACCGCGTTTCTTTGCTGCGACTGCAAGAGGTGCGAGTTTTCTGATTGGAGACTCCGGCATCTCGTGTCCGCGAACCGATATTTTTGGCATTTTTTTTAATATTTATTATAAATTTATGTGCAAAGGTACAGAAATCCCGCCGTTTATCAAAATAATCTTTGCTAAAAATCCTCATAATTTATAATATAATGTAAAATTCTTCGGAATTACGGGATTTTTTCGTAATTTTGCATTCACAAGTTTTAAAAATATAAAAGTAAAAAAATGAAATCTATAACATCACAATGGTACGAGGTAAAGGTGCGTTATGACAAGATGACTGATGACGGCACCCCAAAGCCAATAACAGAACAGTATGTAGTCGATGCACTTACTTTCACAGAGGCTGAAAGTATTATAACCGAAGAGATGTCGGTCTATATCTCTGGCGAATTCAACATTAACGGCATTAAGCCTGCACCATACAAGGAGATATTCTTCTCTGAACTTAACAGCGACGACCGTTGGTTCAAGGCAAAGCTCCAGTTTATCACTTTCGATGAAAAGACACAGAAGGAAAAGCGTTCTGCAGTAAACTATCTCGTTCAGGCTCACACCTTGCCACAGGCAGTAAAATATATCGGCGATGTGATGGGACAGACAATGATTGATTACGTAATCTCAAACATTGCCGAGACAAATATCCTCGATGTTTTCCAGCATAACGACCAGAAAGCAAGCAAAGAGCCTGACGCTAAGCCGGAGTACGAGGAAAATACCAATGCATAATTAAAGTGAGTCCGAAGCAACTCCAATTCAGCTCCAATCCAGGTCCAATTGGGGATTGGAAATGTATTGGTTTTACAATGGATGAGCATTGGTGATGCAAACGACTATATTGGTAATTAGTAATTCGTAATTCATAATTACTTAAATGTATCCAGTAAAAGAAAACCTCCTGAAGGTGAAGCAAAGCCTGCACGAAGGCATTGAACTCGTAGCAGTCAGTAAGTTTCATCCGAAGGAATACATAGAAGAGGCATATGCAGCCGGTCAACGTATCTTCGGAGAAAGCCGTGAACAGGAACTCAAGCAGAAGCATCAGGAGTTACCACAGGACATAAAGTGGCATTTCATCGGTCATTTACAGACCAACAAGGTGAAATACATTGTTCCATACGTTTCTATGATTGAAGCAGTTGACTCAATCCGCCTTTTACGTGAAATAGAAAAGCAGGCTGCCAAAGTAGAACGTGTAATAGACGTACTTCTTGAACTCCATATTGCCAATGAAGATACAAAAAGCGGAATGACACTCGATGAGTGTCGGGATCTGCTTTCCGAAAGTGAATGGAAGTCTATGTCACACATTCGCATCCGTGGCATAATGATGATGGCAAGCAATGTGGATGATGAAAACCAGATACGTCAGGAATTTATTACTGCTGCTAATTTCTTTGATGAAATAAAGGCAAAATATTTTGCTGACAATGGTGAATTCTCTGTACGTTCATACGGTATGAGTGGCGATTATATGATAGCGCAGGAATGTCGTAGTACAATGGTGAGAATTGGTACGACAATCTTTGGCCCTAGAGTATATTAAATACCAACCTACCTTTTCTCGCCATGCCAAGGTTGATGTAAATATCGCTTTGATTATCCGGCATAACGAAAACGTTGAATAAAACCCTACTACACATATTGTCCAGAACCATATGGACTACAGTAGTTCTATATGCTGTACTGATGGTGATGCTGCATCTCCCATCAGTACAGGCATTTATTGCGAGTGGGTTAAAGGAAAAAATTGGGGAAAGAATTGGTTCACGTGTAGAGATAGAGAAAGTAGATTTGGGATTTCTGAATCGTTTGATAGTCGATGGCTTTGAAGTTTATGACCAAAATAATGAGCGCTTCCTCAAGTCTTCCCGTGTTTCTGTAAAAATTGATCTCATCGACCTTATGAGCGGTAAGATAAACCTTACTTCTGCTCAGCTTTTCGGTCTTGATGCTAACATTTACAAGAAAGCCCCTAATGACAAACTGAACTTTCAGTTTATCGTTGATTCTCTCGCTTCCAAAGATACCACATCAAACACACCTCTGAATCTCCAGATTTCATCTCTAGTTATTCGTAATGGCGCCGTGAAATACGATCTTAGATACCTTCCACAGAAAAACGAAAAATTTGATATTAATCACCTGTCAATAAGTAAGTTATCAACTCATATTATGCTTTATGAACTTACTGACGATGCTATTGATGTAAACGTAAAGCACCTCTCATTTTTGGAAAAGTCAGGATTGAATGTTAAGGATATTCAGTTCCATGTTAAGGCCGATGCTCATAAAGCTGGCATTACAAATCTTAATATCGCCCTACCCCATTCTGATATCAATATTCCCAAGCTGAGGGCAGACTATCGCTTCCTTAATGGAAAGATTGTTGAAGAAGACCTGAAATTTAATACGGATATTGAAATACCACGATTCAGTTTCGATGATATTGCTTCTCTACTGCCATTCGAGACAAAGAAACTCCCTGAACTCTCTGCTAAGGCTTCTTTGAATGGTGAAAAGAGTAATGCCAATTTCAAAACCTCTGTAAAAGCTACCGATGGTTCTATAGAACTTGATGCAGAAGGAAGGGCAGAATCATTTCTTTCTGACCTGAAATGGCGCATAGATCCATTATCCCTGTATATATCATCCGCATTATTCGAGACTCTGAATAAAATCACTCCTATTCCTTCACAGGTTATGGGACTTGGTGATATTGCCCTCAATGGAACAGCCTATGGCACTAAATCTTCGATTTCCTTAAATCAGGATATAACCACAGGTAAATGTGGAACAATAACTGTTACTGGAGAATTTGACGGTAAGGAAATAGATACCCACATCAAAACCTATGACCTTGCTCTCGGAGAGATTCTTGGAAATCCGGAAATTGGAATTCTAGCTATTGATGCCTCTACGGACATAATCCTGAATAAAGGAGCGATTTCTTCTGTCAAGATAGATGGTTTTATTCCACAATTCCAATATCGCAACTATACATACCAGAACATGGAGGTGTCTGGTGAGTTTAGCAACGGTAATATAGACGGAAAATTCTCCATCGATGATCCTAACGTGCTGATGAATGCCATTGCCAAGATAAAACTTACTGGCAAGGTTAAAGATGTTGATGCAGAAATTGAACTTGAACACTTCAGTCCTAAGCAGTTAGGACTTTCTGACAAATGGCATGATGCTGTTTTCTCCCTACGCTGTAATACCAATCTTCATGGCAGTAATATCGATGATATTGTTGGTTATGTGGACTTATCCAACCTAAGAATGACTGGAGGCTATGTGAAAGACGGGGCAATGCCAGAGAATCTGTATGTACAGAATATACATATCAGTTCCACACATAAAAATAAATCCGAAAGACAGATATCCCTTGAAGGAGATGACGTGAAACTTCTCGTAAAAGGAGATTTCACACCTTCACAGCTACAGAATACTGTTATCGACCTTGTTCATACACAGTTGCCGTCACTCTCTGTCAATACAGACAAGAAATCCAGCGTCGGCAATATTGTCATTGATGGACAAATGCTTTCTACAGAATGGCTGCGTAAGCTCGTTGGGGTGGATATCGACCTACACCGACCTGCAACGTTCCAAGGATATATCAATGGCTACACGAAGCAGGCAAACATTTTCCTCGACGTTCCTTCTATAAATGCCTTCCAACATGAATTGGAGAATGTCCAGCTACTCCTATGGACACCAGAAGAAGGGCTTTGCGGAAGCATTTCCATGCAGATTCCAGACGACAATGACAAAGACAATGATCCTTTCAGTCTTGCACTTGAAGCAAAGGCTTACAACGACATTCTGAATGCCTCTATTGTATGGAATAAAAACAGAGAAAACCAGTTCCGCGGAAAGCTGAACCTGAAGTCTAGTTTCAATGCCTCTCCACTTGGTGCTACTACGGCACATATAGGTATCGACAAATCGGATATACAAATAGGTGACAGTATCTGGCGTATGTATTCACGTGATATTGTCTATACAGACAACCGTCTAAGCATCGACCATTTCACCTTTGAGAACGATTTTCAGCACATCTATCTCAATGGTGTTGCTTCCAAGTCTTCATCTGACTATCTCATGGCAGATCTGAAGAATGTCAATGTCAGCTATATCCTCAACCTAGTCAACTTCCACTCAGTGGAGTTTGGCGGTTTTGCCAGCGGACACATTACCGGTCATAACATTCTCGAATCTCCAGAGGCATCAGGTCACATTGACGTTGCCGGCTTTACTTTCCAAGAAGGCAAAATGGGTAATCTACACATTGATGCAAAACTGAATAACTCCAAGAAACAGATAGACATAGATGCCTATGCCGAAGATGAAGACAAGACACTTCTCAACATCGAAGGTTTTGTATCTCCTCATCGTGAGGAAATAGACCTTGCCATTCAGGCAAACAACGAGCATCTCGACTTCATGCACTACTTCTGCAATTCTTTCATGGATGAGGTAAATGGCACATGTACAGGTAATCTACACCTATTCGGTCCTTTCTCCGGAGTCAACCTCGAGGGAGAGATGCTTATCAATGGTGCTGTGAATATAACGACACTCAATTGCCGCTATGCCTTCCACAATGCTGCTGTTCATTTTGTCCCAAACGATATTTACGTTGAGAAACAACCGATATATGATAAATATGGCAATATAGCTTATTTCTCAGGAGGCTTACATCATAAATGCCTTAGCCGCATGACCTATGATTTTGTCATAGATGCTGAGAAGTTCCTATGCTATGACTTCCACGACTTTGGCGAGATGAACTTCTACGGCACGGCCTTTATGACCGGAAAATGTAAAATTACAGGTCGTAGCAGCGAACTTCTCTTTGATATCAACGGTAATGTGGAACCGGGAAGTAGTATGGTTTACAATGCTACGAGCCCAGATGCAATTACACGTTCTGAGTTCATCAACTGGAGATCGGTAAATAAGAAACTGCAGAAGAGCAATAGTGAAACGAATAAGGATGACGAACAGGAAAAAGAACTAAAGGACGTGAGCACCAATATGCGCATGAACTTCCTCGTCAACGTTCCCACAGACGCCACCCTACGTATTCTAATGGATCGTAATACTGGCGATTATATTGATCTCCACGGTTCTGGCGTACTTCGTGCCAACTATTACAACAAGGGAGACTTCGACCTCTATGGCAACTATCTCATCAACGATGGTATCTATAAGATGACTATTCAGAATGTCATAAACCGTAAGTTCGACTTCCTTAGAGGTAGTAGTATAGCATTCAGCGGAAACCCTTATAGCGCCGTTCTCAATATGCAGGCAAAATACACGCTGAATAGCGTATCACTTTCAGATCTGAACATCGGTAATTCTTTCGCAAGTAACAACATCAAGGTTGATTGTCTTATGGATATTACAGGAACTCCTGCATCTCCTGTAGTTAATTTCAACCTTGACCCGCATACAAATAACGCAGAAGTACGCCAGATGATTTTCTCACTTATCAATAGTGAGGAAGAACTTAATAATCAGGTGCTATATCTGCTTTCTGTAGGACGTTTTTATGCTCAGGGCAACAACAATGCCAATGTTCAGGATAACCGTGTAAACCAGACATCGCTTGCCATGCAGAGTATTGTCAGCGGAACTCTTAGTCAGCAGTTCAACAATATCCTGAGTAAGATGGTGAAGAACAATAACTGGAACTTCGGTGCTAATATATCACCTGGCGATGAAGGATTCTATAATGCAGAGTACGAAGGTCTGCTCAACGGATCTATGCTCAATAACCGTCTGCTCTTCAATGGTCAGTTCGGATATCGTGACAATGCCACAACTGCTAATCAGGAGATTATCGGTGACTTTGACTTGAGATACCTACTCTTCCCTAATGGAAACCTTGCTGTGAGGGTATATAATCAGACGAACGACCGTTATTTTACAAGAAACTCGCTCAACACTCAGGGACTCGGCCTTATTATCAAACATGACTTCAATTCCTTCCGTACCTTGTTCAGAAGGAAGAGAAAGCAATAATCAGGCAGTATTCTTTCCTTAAACGTCATGAAACTCAAAGCCTATACAAAACGCAAAAATGATATGTCAGATACTATCAGCAATAGTATCGGCAAATCCATTGTCGTTTGTTCAGCCCCAATGTTCTATGACCAACTGATTACTGCCATTTCCGACGATATCGACACCCGACAGAAATATGATATAATAAGGAATGTGTTTGCCCGTGTGATAGAGCAAGGCATAATGGATTGTCAGATAGCTTTCGTGGGGTTCTTTGCCAAGCTTGACTATTGCATCAAGGAATATAACGTGCCTGTTGCTGCTGCAAACCTCATCCAACTTGCACGAAAGGAGATGTTCCCTGAAAGGAACAAGAAACAGGACTTGACTGCAGAGGCGTTAAACACTTCCCTACCCCATAACCTCAAAGCAACCGCCCTGTTGGTATATTATCTGTGTGGCAAGGTTGATATCCCCTCTGAACTAAAGAAGCATTTCCCGCAAAGCGACAGGAAAAACACTTGGGGAAAGTTTGATGAGAATGTTCTTCGTGTGGTAGTCGAGAAATGGGACAACGAATATATCTATGCCACAGAGGAAAACGAGAACACAACCATACAGATATGCTATGGCAAGGATAACAATGTCCTCACTCGCAATGGGGAGTTCTCATGGGATTATCTTAATGAAGTGCTATGGGAAGGTGCCCAGCTTAATCTCGTGCGTGTGCGAAGGGATGAAAGCGGAAAGATACTTATGCCGGAGCTCATCATTCTTGAGCCTGACTATCTTATCAACGTTACAACGATAGCCTACTGTTTTGAGAGCTATGCGGAGTCGCCTTTCGTCAATCTCATAAACAAGATAAAACCACAACCTAATACAAAGGCGATTCACCTCGGTAACCTTGCCGGGCAACTTCTTGATGACACTATACATGCAAGGAATATCAGTCTTGAAGATTCAATTAAGTCATTTGTAGGGGCCAATGCCCTGAGCATGATTTCATGTCCGGAACTCGTAAACGGCTTTACTCAATTCAAACAGGATGCACAGATTCAGAAGCAGAACATTGAGCATCTTATCGGTGAGGCCCTACCCCATGTTATTGACAACTATGACAAGGGCAACGTCATTCTTGAGCCTTCGTTCTTTAGTGAGATTTTGGGCATTCAAGGCCGTCTTGACTTCCTATATCAGAAAGACGGCGACGTGACGATCATCGAGCAGAAGTCGGGCAAGGGTGAGTTTGTCAGAAACCAGCCTGACCCCTCTACGCCAATCGCCAAGATGACGCATACGATTCAGGTTCTGCTATATCGTGCCTTGTTCCAATATGAATTCCAGACATACTCTTCACAGCTGAAGCACATCATGCTGCTTTACTCCAAATACTCCAACGGATTGCTGCTGATACCTCAAAGTCCGGAACTGCTGCTGCGTGCCATGAAGATGCGCAACCTATTGGCATGGACGGAAATAATGTATGCCAAAGAGGGTATGGAACTACTAAGAACCCTTACCCCCGAAAAACTCAACATGAACGGATTGAGCGGAAAGCTGTGGGATCTGTATGTCCGTCCGCAACTGTCCGAACTCCTATCCCCTATCCACAAAGCCTCTTCGCTTGAACAGGCTTACTATCTTCGCTTCCTCCGTTTCATTCAGAACGAACTGCTGCTTTCAAAGGTTGGCAACAAGAGAAAGGAGAATTCGGGCTTTGCCACCATCTGGCACGACACTCTCGAAGACAAGAAATCTGCAGGAAACATCTACGACAAACTTTCCATAAGGGATTTCGTATGCGATGGAGAGGCGGTATCATCTGTTATCCTCGATTTCAACGAGCCTCAGTCGGCAGATTCCACTAACTTCCGTATCGGAGACATCGTGATTCTGTATTCCTATGCACAGGATGAGGTTCCTAATGCCTGTTCTGACATTGTTATAAGGGCAAGCATCGTTGATATAAAATCCGATACAATAGAACTACGACTCAGGAATTCACAGACGGCAAGACA
Organism: uncultured Bacteroidales bacterium; assembly: GCA_902798615.1. Taxonomy (GTDB): domain Bacteria; phylum Bacteroidota; class Bacteroidia; order Bacteroidales; family Bacteroidaceae; genus Prevotella. The sequence goes on from CADBXL010000005.1 coordinate 75,722, forward strand.
AGTGTTCGACAGGCATAAATCTCTCCCCCTCGGGGGAGATGGAGGGGGGCTTCTATGGGCAATAGAACACGATATGCTTGAATCTATGACAAGCACGTTGTTCAGCGCTATGCACGGATTCCTTTCAGGCACAAAGGCAAGGCGAGATCTGATTCTATCCCAGCGTGAACCTAATGTAGATGCCTCGTTGACCATCAACGGTGAATACGGCAGATTCAATACTCTTGTCACTCGTGCCAAGCAGGCTCGCGACATCTTCCTGATAATAGGTCCTCCGGGAACAGGAAAGACATCTTTCGGTCTTGTAAACCTTCTCAAGGAGGAACTTACGGAACCCGATTCCAACGTACTGCTGCTTTCATATACCAACAGGGCTGTGGATGAGATATGCAGCAAACTGGTAGAGATAAAGCACGAACAACCCGACTTCGACTTCATACGCATAGGCTCTGACCTCTCCTGCTCCGAGGAATATCGTGACTATCTGTTATCCTCACGCTCTGCAAAGGAAGAAGGAGGAAATGGATTATATCGACTTATCAAGAAAACGAGGGTGTTCTGTGGCACTACGAGTGCCGTAAATGCCAATATGAGCCTGCTTAAGCTCAAGCATTTCACCCTTGCTATTGTCGATGAATCGTCACAGATTCTCGAACCGCATCTTATAGGTCTGCTAACCGCCCACGACAAGGAAAAAGAGGCTATTGACCGATTTGTTCTGATAGGTGACCACAAGCAGCTCCCAGCCGTTGTGCAGCAATCTGTGGAGGAATCCGTTGTTAATGAGCCTGAGCTTAATGCCATCGGACTTACCGATTGTCGTCTCTCGTTGTTCGAAAGGCTCTTGTCGCGCTTCAAGACCTCAGATGGCTATGACGGACGCTTTGTCTATATGCTCACCAAACAAGGAAGAATGCACAAATTCATCGGAGAGTTCCCAAATCAGGCTTTCTATGGAGGGCATCTTGATGTCGTTCCGCTCGAACATCAGCTACTGCCCTACAAGGCTGTTGAAACCGACAACGGCATAATGAAGATGCTTTGCAGTCATCGTATTGCCTTCGTTGCAGCCGAGCAGCCTCGTCTTTCACCTTCTCTCAAGACCAATATCATTGAGGCTGAGATGATTGCTGCAACAGTTTATCAGATTTATCTGCTTACAAAGGATAGCTTCGACAAGGATATGACCGTAGGCGTCATTGTTCCGTATCGTAATCAGATAGCCACCGTGAGGAATGCAATAGACAGATACGGCATAGATATCCTTCACGACATAACGATTGACACCGTTGAACGCTATCAGGGTAGCCAAAGGGATTATATCATCTACGGATTCACTATTCATCAGATGTACCAGCTCAATTTCCTGACCGACAATGTATTTGAGGAGGACGGAATGATTATCGATCGTAAACTGAACGTAGCAATGACTCGTGCACGTCTGAATCTTGTAATGATAGGCAATCCTAAACTGTTGAGTATGAACGTGACCTTTAGCAGACTCATGGATTTCGTGCGGAGCAAGGGCGGATACTTCGATGTCACGAAAGATGACTACTGCAATGGACATTTCTGACTTGTGATTCATTCTGCCTTTCGCTAAAGGCTCTTTCTTGGCTGTTTTCAGAATGGGATTTGCAACGGTTTAGAAACGAAGGAGAAGCGGATCTGTAGCGAATAGCCTTCCGCCTATCTAAGTGGCAACGTGCTTTGCACCTCGCAAGAAGTAAAAAAGTGCGTGTCAGCCCAAATGCTGGCGCACGTCCTTTGGATTGACGATTTCAAAATTATTACAAAAATTTCTAACATCTCATCATAAAGCAGAAAAATATATGTTACAGGGACATTCTCGTATGCCGTTCAGAGTCTTCTGTTTGTGGGGGTGATAATAACATATACTGAAATCTGATATTTTCATGATTGGTTACAAAACGATATTTTTATTAGTTTCTACGACTAAAGAACACACAAAACGAACCGAAATTTCAGTTTTCCGAGTATTTCGTGTTCATTTTTTGTTCTTGATGACGCTGTGGTTTCAACCCATACCGTCTCTTTTTGTCTTTTTTGAGTATTAATTAGGCATATAACTGTTAGTAAAAATAGTGACAAAAGAAATTATATGGAAAATTTGGATGTGAGAGAAAAATTGTGTACCTTTGCATTCGTCAAACCATAGGACGTGCCTCAGCCTTTGGGATTGATATGCACTTTAGACTTCATGCGAGTCGAAGTTTGCATTCGAATTTTACTGCCATCTAACAAAAGACAATATATGCACAACAGAATTGACTTTTTCTTTGACTCTGACGATGCCGTAGCCGTCCTTCCATTGATCGGTGGATTGGCATCTTCAGAGACCATATCCAAGATAGCTTCACTTGCTACTGCCGACTATGTGCTCCTTTCACAAAAGGAAACGCCCGTATCCATCGAGCCAGATGCCTTGCACAGACTCGTTTCTGCTGCCGATAATACAGGTGCAGCTATGGTGTATGCTGACCATTATACCATTACGGATGGAAAGACGGAGAAGCATCCGGCAATAGACTATTTCATCGGTTCTATACGCGATGATTTCGACTTCGGACAGTTACTTCTGATACGCACTTCCCTACTCCGTGAGTTTGTTGCTGCTGCCAAGACGGAATATAGGTTTGCGGCTCTCTATGCCCTCCGTCTCTTCCTGTCACGTAAGGGTGAGATATTCCACCTGAATGAGTTCCTGTATCGTGAAGAGGAACTTGACACCCGCAAGAGTGGTGAGAAGCAGTTTGACTATGTGAACCCACGCAATCGCGAGGTGCAGATAGAGATGGAACGTGCAGCAACAGAGCATTTGGAGGCTATTGGTGCAAAGGTTGATACCTCAAAGCGCATTATACCTGATTTTGACGAACAGGAGTTTGATGTAGAGGCTTCGGTCATCATCCCGGTATTCAATCGCGCTAAGACCGTAGCAGATGCCGTGAAGAGTGCTTTGTCGCAGACAGCAAAGTTTAAGTATAATGTAATCGTTGTTGACAACCATTCAACCGATGGAACCACGGAGATTCTGAGAGAATTGTCTTCAAATCCGCAGCTTGTGCATATCATTCCTGAACGTACAGACCTCGGAATAGGCGGATGCTGGAACCTTGCCGTGAACGATTCGCGATGTGGACGATTTGCCGTACAGCTTGATTCTGACGATTTGTATTCAAACCCTAATACCTTGCAAAAGGTTGTTGATGCCTTCTATCAGCAACAGGCGGCTATGGTTATAGGCGCATATCGTATGTGTGATTTCGACCTTAATACCTTGCCTCCTGGCATTATTGACCATAAGGAATGGACCGATGAGAACGGACCTAACAATGCGTTGCGTATCAACGGATTAGGTGCGCCTCGTGCATTCTTTACTCCAATACTTCGCCACATAGGATTCCCTAACACGAGCTATGGTGAGGACTATGCCCTCGGACTTGCTTTTTCTCGCAAATATCGCATAGGTCGTATCTATGACGAGTTGTACCTTTGCCGTCGCTGGGGAGGAAACTCGGATGCTGCCCTTTCTATCGATAAAATCAACGCAAACAACCTCTATAAGGACAGATTGCGCACGATGGAGATTATAGCGCGTCAGGCCATGAATCAAGGCAAGGTGACGGATGCGGACAGCGCATTAAACCGTTTCTTTGAACGTCAGCTTATAGTATGGAGCGATGCAGAGAAACGCTATAACGACCTGAGAAACGTTAAGGTGAAGGCGTTAGGTGATGTGAAGGTGCAGTTTAACCCTGCGAGAATGGTTTCAACGGGCGCAAAGATTGACAAGGCTTCGCTTGAGAAACGCCCTTGCTTCCTTTGTCGTGAGAATCGTCCAAAGCAGCAGATGGTGCATACGATAAGGAACTCTCAGGGCGCACCTGTGCTTGAGCTTCTCGTAAATCCGTTCCCTATCCTTCCGCAGCATTTCACCCTTCCAAGTACGGAGCACGAGCCACAGGCAATAATGGCACGTTATGGCGAGATACATCGTGTATTGACAAAATACCCGGAGTTGATGGTATTCTATAATGGTCCTAAGTGTGGAGCATCAGCTCCCGACCATCTTCATCTTCAGGCAGGAACATCTGGCATAGTGCCTTTGCAGACGCAATGGAAGCGCATATCGCATAACATCACCACGCTTTTCTCTTTGTCAGAAACGGAGAGTATAAGTCTCGTGAGCGACTATGTATGTCCGGTTTTCGTGATAAGAAGCCAGAGTGTGGATGGCGACAAGAAATTATTCAAGCGATTCTATAAGGCATTTGCTTATCTTTCTCAGAATCAAGATAGTGAAGAGCCGATGATGAATATACTTGCTTGGCGTGAGGACAAGGATTTCGTATCAGTCATCATTCCTCGTGCAAAGCATCGTCCTGATTGCTATACAGCAGAGGGAAATGCCCAATTCATCGTTTCTCCCGGGGCATTGGATATGGCTGGACTTATCATAACTCCACGACAGGAGGACTTTGACCGTATGACACAGGATATTGCCTATGGCATTCTTCTGGAAGTCGGTGTAACGGCTGATTTCGCAAAGAGACTTGCCGATGAAATCGCATCTCCTGACAATAGCCAACACCTAACGCCCAACACCCAGCAGCCAGAGGTTAAGGTTGGCATTATAAGTGCTACGAAGATAGAGTTCACGCTCAATACCCCATATACAGCAAAGGGTAAGGAAATTACAGGTCCGCAGGTTGTGGAATTCTCAGAGGGCGGCATTCTGTGGAACGGTAATCAATATCAGCATCTTACCTTCCGCCCGAAGCCTAACGCTCAAGCACCTAATTTCTCTATTTCCGACGTAATCATCGGTGTGAACTTCCATTGGGAACGCAAGCAGACACAGACTTTCGTCGGTACTCTGAGACTGGTTGTGGAAGAGGATAAGATATGCGCTATCAACGTGTTGCCTGTGGAGCGATACCTTGAAAGTGTTATTTCAAGTGAGATGTCGGCTACATCAAGTTTGGAACTTCTCAAGGCACATGCCGTTATCTCACGTTCATGGCTCCTCGCTCAGATAGAAAAGCATAACAGGCTTCAGAAGTCAGCCAACTCTTTCTTCTCTTTTACTAAGAAGGATGATATGCTTATTCGCTGGTATGACCGCGAGGATCACACGATATTCGATGTTTGTGCCGATGATCATTGCCAACGCTATCAGGGCATTACACACGCGGCAAATCCACACGTAATTGAGGCTGTAAAGGCTACTCGCGGACAGATTCTCACATACGGTGGCGAAATTTGCGATACACGTTTCTCAAAGTGTTGTGGAGGTATTACGGAAGAATATCAGTATTGTTGGGAAGACACGCCTCTGCCCTACCTCAAGTCGGTTAAGGATCCATATTGCAACACACAGGATGCGCACATTATTTCTCAGGTGCTCAACGACTATGATCAAGAGACGCACGATTTCTACACATGGAGAGTGGAATACTCACAACGAGAAATCAGCGAACTCATCGAAGATAAGACAAAGATGGATTTCGGTGAAATCGTGAATTTGAAGGCTATTGAGCGTGGTCCAAGCGGAAGAATATCCTTGTTGAAGATTATAGGTACGGAGCGTACGTTTACCATTGGTAAGGAACTTGAAATCCGTAAGACCCTGTCAAAGTCACATCTGTATAGCTCGGCATTTACCCTAATGCGCCTTGATGTAGAGGGCAATCAGATTCCGGATACCGATAGTACCACCATTCCATCGCGCTTCATCCTTGACGGAAGAGGCTGGGGACACGGTGTTGGTCTCTGCCAGATTGGTGCTGCCGTTATGGGCGAGCAAGGCTTTATGTATAATGACATACTCTTGCACTACTATCAGAATGCTGAGATAAAGAAAGCATACTAAATGAATATTTCTAATTTTTAATTCCTCTTTAGCAATATGAAATCTCCTTGGTCATGGATTCCTTCCCTCTATTTTGCAGAGGGATTGCCATATGTAGCGGTAATGACAATATCGCTCATTCTCTATAAGCAACTCGGTCTTTCAAATGCCGATATAACTTTCTATACCTCATGGCTTTATCTCCCATGGGTTATAAAACCGCTTTGGAGTCCATTTATAGATATCATAAAGACAAAACGTTGGTGGATAACCACCATGCAACTGCTGATAGGTGCGGCTTTTGGAGGTATAGCTTTCACCATTCCATCCGACTTCTGGTTACAAGGCACGTTGTGCTTCTTCTGGCTTATGGCATTCGCAAGTGCCACACACGACATTGCTGCTGACGGTTTTTATATGCTCGGACTTGATCAGCACGATCAGGCTTGGTTCGTGGGCATCAGAAGCACTTTCTATCGCTTTGCTACAATCTTCGGACAGGGTGTGCTGGTGATGATAGCCGGCAATCTTCAAGTAGTTTTCCGCAATTCCATCGCATTCTCATGGAGCCTTATGTTCTATGGAGTGGCAGGACTATTCATCGCCCTCTGGTTGTGGCATTCATACGTATTGCCGCATCCTTCTGAAGATGAGGAGAATACTCATGTAGAAGGTGAGGTTAAAACGGTATCTTCAAACAGCATTTTACGCGACCTGCTTTTAACAATCAAGACATTCTTCAAGAAGGAGCAGGTTGTTGCGGGCATACTCTTCATGCTATTCTATCGTATGCCGGAGGGACTATTGGCAAAAGTTTCATCGCTATTCCTTATTGACAATGTGCATAATGGAGGTCTTGGTCTGTCACCACAGGAATATGGTCTTGTACAAGGTACCGTAGGCGTTATAGGTCTTACATTAGGTGGTATACTCGGTGGAATGCTTGCTGGCAAGGACGGACTCAGGAAATGGCTGTGGCCAATGGTATGTGCCATTACGTTGCCCGACCTTGTGTATGTATACCTTGCCTTCGACCTTCCTGCAAACTTCATTATTGTAAACATCTGTGTATTTGTTGAACAGTTTGGCTATGGCTTCGGCTTTACCGCATATATGCTGTATCTCATTTATTATAGTCGTGGCAACTACAAGACATCGCATTATGCTCTCTGTACGGCTTTCATGGCTTTGTCTATGATGATTCCAGGCCTCTTTGCAGGTGCATTGCAGGAAGCTGTAGGCTATCAAATGTTCTTCCTTATAGTCATAGCATTCTGTAGCGTCACATTTGTCGTTACTTCCCTTCTGAAGATAGATCCGTCATTCGGCAAGAAGGAACAAGCATAGTATTCGTGTATATGATTAATCCAACAACCATTTGCGCTATAGCCACAGCACAGGGTGGTGCTATCGGTATTATCCGTGTTTCTGGTCCTGATTCCATATCTATCGTAGATTCCATTTTTCGTGGTCGTCGCTCCCTAATTTATGCCCCAGGATATTCTATTCATTACGGCTCAATAGTAAACTCGGATGTAATTGTTGATCAGGTACTTCTCTCCCTCTTTCGCGCCCCTCATTCCTATACAGGCGAGGATAGCGTAGAGATTAGTACCCATGGCTCTCCGTATATTCTCCAGACAATTTGCTCGCTCCTTATTCAGCAAGGCTGTCAACCGGCAGCACCAGGAGAATACACTCAGCGTGCGTTTCTAAACGGTAAACTTGATCTCACGCAGGCAGAAGCTGTGGCAGACCTTATCGCCTCTCAGAATACCTCTCAGCATCGTGTGGCTATGCAACAGATGCGTGGTGGCATTTCACAAAAGCTCTCTGACCTTCGTGCCCAATTGCTGAAACTCACCTCCCTTCTCGAACTTGAACTCGATTTCTCCGAAGAAGATGTGGAGTTTGCATCGCGTGAGGCTCTCATCAATATAGCACGAGAGGTACGCGATGAAATCACGCGTTTGTCATCATCCTTCTCGGCAGGAAACGCGATAAAGAACGGAATTCCTGTTGCGATAATAGGTGCACCTAACGTCGGGAAATCCACCCTTCTTAATGCTCTTCTACATGAGGACAAGGCCATAGTTTCTTCCATTCAAGGCACCACACGAGATACTATCGAGGATTGTATCAATATTTCCGGCTCTCTCTTCCGTTTCATAGATACCGCAGGACTTCGCCATACCGACGACGTTATTGAACAGATGGGTATTGAACGCTCTCGCAAGGCTGCTGAACGTGCTCAGATTATAATCCTGATGCGTGATAATGATACCGACTATCCTCCCCTCGATATTCGTGAAGACCAGACTGTTATCAAGGTATACAACAAATCAGAACAGTTTCAGGCACTTACAGGAAAAGGCATGGATTGGCTGGAACAGCAACTCCTCAACAGTGTTCCTACCGCCAACAATGATGACGTCCTCATCACCAACATACGTCATAAGCAAGCCCTTGACATCTCGCTTCTCGACATTCAACGCACCCTTGGCGCCCTTGAGCAGAATCTCCCTGGCGATCTAATTGCCGAAGACCTCCGTCAATGTCTTCATCATCTCTCACAAATCACCGGTGGGGCGATTGACACGGAAGAGGTTCTCGGAAATATATTTAGTCATTTCTGCGTGGGCAAGTAAACAAATATTAATAACTACGAACATTTAGGAATAACTATTAATAAGTACCTCATTTTGAGGTACTTTTATTTTTTAACAGTTCGTAGTAGTTTTTTGTTATTCCTAATAATTCTTACTATTTTTGTACCATTGAGGATACAAGCGTGAGACGCCATGAGACGTGATGAGACGGTATGATACACTTTGGGAGAAATAAAAGGCACCAATCCTTGTAACGATATGGAAATACAGAAACGTTGTCAGTACTGCGGAGGTTCCTTTATTGCGCACAAGATGAACACAATCTATTGCTCGCCTTCGTGCAATAATAAAGACTACAAACGTAAGATAAGAGAAAAAAAAATTGCTGAATATAAATCTCAGCATCCATTACTTCCTTTAAAAGCCGAGAATGTTAATTCTCAGGTTAAGGAATTCCTTACCCCTACTGAAGGTGCAAAACTTCTTGGTATGAGTAGGGCGACATTCTATCGGAATATGTGTGATGGTAATATAAAAGTTGTCCAGATGCGAGGTAAAACGATAGTCAGAAGAAAAGATATTGAACGTATGTTCGATAATCCACCAGAATACAAGTCTCGTTCGGTTGATCAAAACATGAAGAAAAAAAGAGAATACTATACAATGAGGCAGATAGAAGAAAAGTTCAGATGTTCAAAGAAAGCAGTACGAACCAGAATAGAGAAATATAACATCCCGAAGATATATCAAGGCAGGAACACCTACTTTGACAAAGCTTTGGTAGATCTGCATTTTGCAGAGCTCATAGCAGAGTTCGACAGAAGAGACTACTATACTATAGAGCAATTGGAGGAGAAATACCAGATGAGCCACCAGGCGGTTCTCTCTTTTGTACTGAGAAACAAGATACCTCGAATAACTCAGGGAAGAAGTGTTTTCTATTCCAAGGTTCATGTAGATATGTTCAAGGGCGAGCGAGAAAAGATAGACCCGAACTACTATACTTACCATGAAATCATGGAAAAGTACAGTTTCAGTAAGGATCAGGTTGCCTACTATATCCATAACTACGACATTCCCAATCATAAGCATGGACGATATACTTTGGTTGAAAGGAAGGCATTTGACCGCATAATAAAAGATAGAATGAAAACTAATTCACTAGCCAAGGAAAAAGAACGCAGAGAATTACAGCCACGTACATCTGTAGTTCCTGAAGGCTATTTGTCTGTAGCTCAAATTGCCGAGAAGTACGGGGTATCGTCAAAGCATGTAACGACGAAAACCAGAGAGGGTAATGTTCCTAAGCTTGTAATAAAGCATTTCAACTACTATAATGAGGAAGCCATAGAAGCCTTGTTCAATAGAGATCCAGAGAAATTTGATGTTCCTGAAGACTACATTACCGCAGAACAAGTAGCCAAAAGGTTCAAAGTAACCGTACACTATGTTCATAACAGAACACGAACTGCCAATATTCCAAAGATAATAGTCAAGCATATTAATTTCTACGAGCTAAAGGCAATAGAGGCATTGTTCGGCAAGAACGAGGCAAGTCCTGAACTCCAGGCTGATGAAAAAGCGGAATGGGTTACAGGCGAGCAGGTAGATATTATGCTAAACTCAACGGTGGTGGCAAGACGATCTTTCGTTTCACGCCACAGGATTCCAAGCAAGAAGGAGCATGGTGTTGCCTACTACCTTCGTTCTGCTATAGAGGAGGCAATGAACCCATTATCCAAATATGGTGACAAATACTTTAGTGTAGAACAGATTATGGAGAAGTTTACTCTTCCACGTGACAAGGTATATGGTATAATGAGATACAGCGATGTAAGGCGAGAGCATGTAGGCAGCTATACTCTTTTCCTTAAAGAGGATGTCATCCGAATCATGTACGAGAGGATGAGCAAGTGATATTCCTAATTATTCATACTTATTTTGAATTATATTACGCTTACTGAGGTCTGCATCAAATCATAAGCGTATTTTGCACGTTGAAAAAATTTAAAACAATAATAATTATGCAACAATGTAAGACTGTAACGCTACGTACACGAAAGTGCAAGAATGGAATGTTGTCATACTATCTGGACTATTATCCGGCCTTCCGTGATATGGAAACCATGAAGAGTATACGTCATGAATCCTTGGGTATCTACATTTACGAAAAACCGATTAACAATATCCAGCGTCGTATGAACAAAGCCATGGCAGAGAAAGCTGAGACGATACGTTGCATGAGATACGAGTCCATCATCAACGAACGATTTGGCTTGTATGACAAAGCACATAAAAAAGAAAGTTTTCTTGCTTATTACAAGAAACTCTGTACAAAACATAATTTCAAGTGGGATTATGTCTATCTGCATTTCTATGACTATGTAGGTGGAAAATGTACCTTTGAAGAGGTGGATGTTCAACTCTGTCAAGGCTTTAGCGAGTATCTACAGGAAAAAGCTTTAAACAAAAGGACAGGAGCCAAGTTGTCTCAGAATTCTATTGCCGGCTATTGGTCAACATTCAGGGGAATGCTGAATATAGCTTATCGAGATAAGCAGATTTCCATTAACGTCAATGATTTTCTTGATAAGATCAAGACCGTGGAATCTCCGAAGGAAGTCCTTAATCTTCATGAAGTATACCGTCTCTATTGTACAGAATGTGAGATAGATGTTTTGAAAAGAGCAGCTCTCTTTTCCTGTCTGACAGGTCTTCGTTTCAGTGACGTACAGGCTTTGCAGTGGAAAAACGTATGTGAATATGCTGACGGAGGAAAGTATCTTGATTTTATTTCAGTGAAGACAAAAGTTCAAAATATTGTACCTATTAACAAGGATGTTGTAAAACTCATGGGAAGACCAGGAAAAGGGAATGTTTTCATTGGTTTGAAGTACTTCATGACACAGAAGCCTATGAGGAATTGGCTGGAAAAAGCCAAGATTAACAAGCACATCACCTTTCACTGTTTTCGTCATACTTATGCTAGTCTTCAGTTAGAACTTGGTACTGACATATATACCGTTCAGAAGATTCTTGCACATGCCAACGTTTCAACAACTGAGATTTATGCTCGTCATGCTGAGCCAAAAAAACGTGAAGCTGCAACTAAGCTTAGCTTAAAGACGTTAAAAAGTGTTACAAGGAACGAGGAAAACAAGTGCAGGAAAGGAACATACGACTCATGTAAAGATGAAAACAACAGCCAAACAAATGAAAAGAAGAATGACAAATGAAACAAAAATTATTGTGTAAATAGTTGATTGTTAAAGCTTTAATTTTGTTAAGATATTTTCTTTTGTTCATAGTTCTTCAAAGTATTTCGGAAATTATCCCTAACTTTGCAGTCTCAAACAGAGAATAAAACAAAAGTAAGTATGACATCAAAATTCAGGGATAATTCATTTTTAATAGCAATCAGCAGTCTTATGACTCTTATGTTTGTAGCAATCTCTGCTACATTATTTTTCGCATTTTATTCATCGGATGTGGTTATTGTTGCTCGGATGATGATTCTTGATGTACTATTATTGATAACCCTTTTTGGTATATATCACTACAACAGCCAAAATATATCAGGATCTGTAATGGAAGAAGAAAACATTCCTGCCATCACTTCCTTATCCTATCATGAGATTCGTAAAAGATATAGGGAAAAGACAGATGAACTAAATGAAAAACGTTTGAATGTAGTATCTGATTATGTTCAGCTAGTAATGAGTCCATATCTCAAAGAATCTGATGTAAACATGCTTATTAATAATATAAATCTATGGTTGGAAAGTGAGGATAACATACTTATTCCTGTGACAACTGATGGAAGGCTTACGACTCTCGACCTTCGTCATTTAGCATGGAACATAGGTGAAAGATTCAATTGGAAAGGCATAAAGAGAGCTCTTTTCATCAAGCTCGTCTTTCCTATTGAAATGCGTGAACTGGAAGTTGAGACCATAAGACGCAACCTTAGACAGAATGGAAATTGTATCATAGAATTGGATATACCTGAGAAGGGATTCTTTGAATTTAGCATATCATCCCGTCCCACGCAGTAATTCGCTTGTCTTAATATTCAGAAAGTTAGCTATTTCGCGATAAAAAACGTTTGTTAGCTCACTTTCTGAATAATTTCTAACAACTAGAAAAAATATGAATTTAACGTATTTAACATTTGTTAGGGGGACAGGATTCACTTTTATAAAAAAAATATGTTGCAATGTTATGGAAGCATATACTTTAATTATGCATTGATTTTTGCATTTTTGTATTTTTTTGAGTGCTTCTGAAATTTTAAATGCATACTTATTTTGACTTACTGCTTAATTACAGCCAATTACACTATTTCTCCATTATATCATTATGTTACTTTGCACCATTAATTCTAAATATATACGAAAATGGATGCACAAGAAACAACATTCAATGACCTCCCAGTAATCATCGGGAATCTCGCCAGTAAGATTGAAAAAATCGAGAATCTGCTTTTATCCGTTAATGAACAGCTGAAGAAGAGCAAGTCGGAAACAGAGCATATTCCAATGAACTTAAAAGAAGCATGTGAGTTTCTAAAGGTCAAGAGGGGGACAATGTACTATTATCTGGAAAAACGTTTAATACCTGCTACCCGTTCTGGTAAAAGCTACCTTTTCTTCAAGGATGAGCTTATAAGATGGGCTGAGTCCAGTCATAATAATGTACAAGTACAGACACCAGAAGAGTTACATGCTGAGATTGTTAAAAATAGCAGGAAAAGAACAGGAAACAGACGGGAATTACCAGGTTGAATAAGGTAATTCTGGCAAAAGTATGCAGTTTTTTAGTCTTGTGCAGATAGATTGCACAAAAAATACTTACCTTTGTACCCGATATTCAATCATATTTTTAATGAAAGGGACTAGATAGATATTGTAGTATTGTAAGAACTACATAAATTGTCTAATTTATTTACTCACTCACAAAAAGATCTTATGAAACGGAGAAATCAATCTGCCGTTCTCTCTCTTTTTGTGTAACCGTTGTCTCGTACAATGTACAAGAACTGAGATTGAACAGCCCGAAGTCGATGAACTTTGGGTTCTTTTTCGTGCTGCACATGAGCAGTACCAGTCACAAATTGTCAATGGCAAAAAGCTTTACCATCGCTTTGTCAATGACTTTATCAGCTATCACCTACCCTACTTTGGTCAGGATGAGCATCGTATAAGAATGCACATCAGTAATGTCAGCAGTCTTTATGAGCTGTTGACCGAACGTCATGACCTCATAAAGAGGTTCTTTACTAAAGAGAACTTTACATATGAGGACTGTCAGGCTATGCTCAGAGAGTTCAATACTGTCGAGTTGGTCTATGATCATTCTAGGCAGATGGCAAGGTTCAATGACGACCAGATTATTCTTTTGATGAAGTACATCAACGAAGAGAAATTGTTTGACCATGACATTGATGAGTTTGAGTTAAGAGGTTTTTTCAGCTGTACGCTGAAGGAATCTTTAGTTGCAAGGAAAACGACATGGCTCCTTCTCCTGCTAAATGCTCTGGCTCATGAGAAGCTCTTAGTAAGGGGGTGGCAGAAACTCATTGTAGAGAACCAATTGCTCAAATCAAACAAGGCAAGGAAGCCGATCACCAAGTCTGCAATATCTTCAAACATCAGCCGTAAGAGAAATGTCTTATGTCAGTCAGGGAGTGAATTGGATCCATTCAAGAGTTTAATCATTAAACTGAAAGAGTATGTAAAATGAAAGTAAGGCAACCAAGTGAAATAAAAAAAGGTTGAGAAAATGGTTGACCAAAGGTAAAGGTCAACATCGCGTCACTTGGTTTACGACATATTGGGAGTACCTTTGCCGCCGAATCGGTTCGTTTCGGGGGGTAGCTCCCCTATTGTCTAACATAAAATAAATACATACATGGACCAAGGGATTATCGATATGAAGGTATTGGCAAAGAAACTAGACCTTCTAGAGATGCGAATAAAAGAACTTGAAGACGTAAACATGAAATTGTTGATCAAACGACTAGAAAAGGTGGAATGTGACCAGTATGTCCAGAAGGATGTCTTTACGACTGAAGAAGCATGTCAGTTTCTTGATATATCACCTTCCCAGCTATACAAGCTTACCAGTAAACAAAAAATACCGCATTATAAGCCACGTGGAAAGATGGTATATTTCGACAAGAAAGAACTTGTCAAGTGGCTTAAGAGAAATCACAAAAATGAAGTTCTAGTAAATGATACAGAATAAGATACAGGTTCAAAAAATATGACGTTATGATTGATGAAGCAAAAGAATATACAGATGATTATCTGACTGTAGTCCTTAAAAAAGCAGAGATTGTTCTCAGTCACATAAAATCAACAAGATTACAAAATGACAAAGAAAAAGAACATTGACAACAACATAATACATTCAAACAAAGGTTCCCTGGAGATCAGTATGTTAGGTAAGGATGAATTTACCGATGCAGAACTGGAACAAATACTCAATCAGGGAGAGGTAAAGGCAACGGAGAAGCCTCCATTACCGCCGCAGATATTGTGGGTAGGTGATTGCACATTAGCGACTTTTGGCAATTTCAGTGCATCTACGGGTAAGGCAAAGTCCAAGAAGACGTTTAATCTGTCAGCGATGGTAGCTGCATCGATCATCAATGGTACAGTCCTCAATTATAGGGCAAGCCTTCCTGAAGGCAAGCGTAAGATAATCTACTTCGATACAGAGCAAAGCCGCTATCATTGTCATAATGTAGTGGAAAGGATATATCGGCTTGCAGGTCTCAGTCTGAAGAAAGATGATAAAAGAATCAAGATGTATGGTCTTCGCGAGTTCACACCTGCCCTTCGTATTGCACTCATTGATTATTCATTGAGAAAGAGCGAAGGTGTAGGACTTGTAATCATCGACGGACTACGAGACCTGATGTATGATATCAACAACGCCAAGGAATCTACGGATGTTATGACAATGCTGATGGCATGGACAAGCAAATATGAGCTCCATATCCATTGCGTACTGCATTTGAACAAAAACGACAATAATACCAGAGGTCATATCGGTACGGAACTGGAGAATAAGGCAGAGACTGTCCTTGTTATCAGCAAGGACAAGACAGACTCCAATATCAGTGAGGTAAGGCCAATGCACATGAGGGACAAGGAGTTTACTTCATTTGCATTTGAGATTGACGATAATTCGCTGCCTGTACTTTCTGACGGATGCCATGTCACAGTGCTGAAACCGAAAGACAAACCTCTGACGTCACTAACAAACGACATTCATCTAACCGTTCTAAAAAAACTCTTCGAGACATCGCTCTCTGTGAAATATGAAGAACTTGTTGATTTGCTGATGAAAGCTTATGCATCTGAAGGTTACAAAAAGGGCAGGAACGGCGTGAAGGATTTACTGAAGGCTCTGATGAACAAGAACATCATCACTCATGCCTCCGGAATCTACCAATTCAATCAGGAAATCCTAAGCACAGATGATTGAGTTTACAAGTTTAAGTTTAAGGGCGTGTATATATATAAACTAATAATATGGCGTACATTTGCGTAAGCGCATGTATATAATTTAATATGACAATAATGGAAATTCGATCCGTAAGCATTAGGCAATACCTTGATGTTACGGGACATAGTATAGCATACATAAGAAGGGGCAAGTACTTCTATCTTTCTCCATATCGGGCAGAGAATAATCCATCCTTTGCTGTTAATCCGGACGAGAACCTTTGGTATGACTATGCAACAAGAGAAGGAGGTAACATTATAAATCTTCATAGTAAGTTGAATCCCAATCTCGATAACCATCATGTCCTGAAGGAACTACAAGAGATTATACAAAAGTTCAATCTTCAATATAGTGAGGACTATGAATCACGTATAAAGGAACAACAGAATCAAGAAAGTAGTCTTCAGGAAAAACGGAAGAATGGGGAGTCAGAGACAATCATTACAGGAATATACGAACTCTCGCATCCCTATCTCCGAGACTATATTCTGGAAAGAAGAATTGATTTTGATATAGCAAGGCAGTATTGCAAGGAAGTCCACTACTCTATCTACGGAAAACAGTATTATGCGATTGCCTTTACGAATATAGAAGGAGGAATAGAAGCCAGAAATAAATACTGTAAACGCAGTATAGGAAAGAAAACAATATCGGCTATTTATCAATATAACAATCCTTTGAGACGATGCTGTGTCTTTGAAGGTTTCTTCAACATGCTTACTTATGTAACGATGAAAAGGTGGATGGACATCGGATTATGCATTGATGAAGACTGTGACTACTTTGTCATGAACTCGGTCGGGAATCTGAAATCACTTCTACCCTACCTTGCTGACTATGACAAGATACACTGCTATCTGGATAATGATGAAGCTGGTATCAAGACAACAGAGAAGATACTTAGTGTATATCCTGATAATGCCGTTGACGAATCCGTCCGTTATAAAGCCTATAACGACTTAAACGATGTCATCAATGGTATTATGATGAATCAGAAATAACAGAATAAATATCAATTCGGTTATTTATATCTTTGTATTCTATGCGAACAGGAATAGATGAACACTTACGGCCATCCTTTATTGGTATCAAGCCCTTGAGGATTGAAAACTGAAATATAAATTTTCTTTTTGTTTTATAGCCATAGAATTTCTCTATTCGTTGTTCGTATAGAGACCGATTAACAGAGGGAGTGATTGGGTTGCAGTCACAAGTAATATACATGTGTAAACAGTTGTCTGGTTTTTCTTCTTGAAAAAAACTAAAAATTCAGAACCCAAAATTACAAATGAGTAATACTCGAAATTACCATTTAAATAATAATGGGATTCTTCATGTTTTGACATTTTGAGTTCTCGTTGATAAGTATAAGATGAAATCAAGAAAGACGATTATCAATGTACCATTAAAGCTATATCCAAAATTGTGATTTTAATACAAAATTCAACATATACTAACCAATTCAATTTTTTTTCAAAAAAAAATGCATAAAATAGCGAGAAAGTGAAATTAATTTATTACTTTTGTCGCATTAAACTGAGATATATTGAAGATGTAAATCCTTCAAGTTTCTACTTCGGGCAGTTTACCCTCCAGATGGAATAGTTCATGTTCTGATCCACTGTCATACTCTTATGATCCGATAAAGCTATTTGCCTATAGAAAATGAGCTTTGCTGGTACAGAAATGCAAGAGGCAACATCCTAGATATAACAAGTTTTCTGACCATGTAAAAATGGAGAAAAACACTTTTTCCTCGCAGAACGGCTTTTTCATTTAGACATTGGTTCGAACTATAACAGAAAAGCAATAAAACTATATAATATTATTTTACTAATATAATTTGTTATTATGAAGCATATATCAATCAGAGTACCATGGCATGATATGAAATGGAATGGACATGTGTGTAATAGTCCATCAAACAACCCTTTCTGTATGATGCTCAAGAACATTTTCGAAGCAAAGAATTGCCAAAAGGAAGAAAGCGTTGCAGCAAAAGAATGGAATGTACTTTCCGTTGATGATTTGCCTGCATGCAAGGGTGAGAATGGTGGTTTTATGAATGAAAAACCATATAAGCGTAAGTTTACCCATGTTTATAATCATAACAACAATGATATTCCACAAAGATATCTTATACCTAAAATTGTAGAAATCCCTGAGTATTCTTTTTGGGGAATCCCTTTTCGCTATTTATCAAGAGATAATAGTGACTATTTAGATGATAGATTTCCTTATTTTGCAGAAGATGAAGATGCTCCATTCCCATCAGGATGGGTCTTTGGACGTTTAAGACAATATGATATCTTAAATTGGTTTAAGTCTAATATTGTCGTTGGCAAATCTCTTGTGACATTTTATTGCAAAAATGGCAATCCTGTGGATGAAGATTCTCGACGTATTATAATAGGTCTAGGCGAGATTTGTAATGTTAGTCCCATTTTGGAATACGAAAGTACAATTAATAAGTCTTATCCATTTTGGGAGTTATTAATGTCCCATTCCATTCGTAACGATTTGAAAGATTCTAAGGGATTCCTTCTGCCATATCATGAGTATCTTGAACTAGATGAAGCTCTTATTAGGGAAAAGACTGGCCTTTCAAAGAGCGAAGCCATTTATGAGATAAAATTAACCCTAGACAAGTTTGGTGATAATGACAAGTTATTGAAAGAACTCTCGTATGGTTGTGAGTATATAAGTGATCATAATATGCTTATAATACTCAATGCAGCTCGTATATGTTTAGAAAATGTAAGAAAACATGGACTTGTAGGCGGTGATTGGAATAGGCAACTAAGGTGGATTGATGATAAAATTGCTCAAGTAAAGTCTTTAATCGGCCCATTTCCTTCATTTGCTGAGGGGTTGAGAACTTTAGGGTTCAATTATGCTTACTTAATAGAGCAAGACCTTCGCAATAATGATTTCTGCAGAGTAAAGGATAATCCTTGGGAATCTTTTGACAAACTCGTTAATGGTCTAATCAAAATAGATAATGCTGTTTACAATGTTGAGTTGCAGAAATATAAAAAGACATGGATTAGTGTTCCTGAAGATGCGAAACAAGTACTTGAGCTTCTCAGCCGATTTGAAATAGATACTGAAATAATGGATTCATGGTACAATGATCCTGAATGGTATGAAGATCTCATAGCGAATCCGTACTTGTTAAGTGAACAGGAGGATGAAGTGACTCCAGAAATGGTAGATATAGGAGTTGTTGCAGACCCTGTTATTCAGGGAAATTTTACACCCCGGCATCCATCATGTATTGTAACCAAAATAGATGAAAGACGCATAAGAGCGTTTGTCATTAATAAGTTGAAGCTCAAGAGTAGCGAAGGTGATACACTTGTATCGATAAAAGAGCTGAATGACTACTTGAATGAGATTTTAGCCAAAGATAATTTAAAGTTGCCTGTACATTTCTTTAATACTTATAAAGATTTTATGAGTGAAAGACTGTGTATAGTTAATGACACGGCTATTCAACTTGATGATTTTTACGAAATGGAGTCATATCTTCGTAATGTTTTTGTGGCTAGAGCCAAGAAATCGGTAAAAATACCATTGAATGAAGATTGGAGTTTTAAAGTGAAATCTGTAGCAGGATATGACGCAACAGACGAGAGAAGTGTGCGAGCAGCAGAAACACAGATACGTGCTCTTGAAATGTTCGCATCTAAAAGGCTTTCTGTGCTTACAGGAGCTGCAGGAACAGGTAAAACATCTGTCGTTGAAGCTTTCCTAAATAGTCAGCAGATAAAAAATGAAGGAGTTTTATTACTTGCTCCAACAGGTAAAGCTCGAGTAAAACTTGGCAAACAATCAAAATATGGAGAAGCTTTAACAGTTGCCCAATTCTTAACTCGACAGGGTTATTTTGATTGGGATAAAATGCTACCTTGTCTAAATGAAAACGGTCGTAAGTATTCTAGGAGTAAGAATGTGATAATAGATGAATGCTCTATGCTTACTATGACGGATTTTTATGTTCTATTGAATGCATTAGACCTTTCTGTTATTAATAGAATTATTTTAATAGGAGATCCGTATCAGCTACCTCCGATTGGAGATGGCAGAACTTTTGCTGATCTATGTAATTATTTAAAGAAAGAGATAACAGATGCCATCACTAGTTTGAAAATTGTCGTGAGAACTATTCAAACTGGCGATTCTGATATTCTGTCATTAGCATCTTGGTTTTCAGGTGAAAAGCCCAACAAGAATGCGGATGAAATTTTCGACAAGATTCAACAAGGGAAGTTAATGGGCGATTTGTCTGTATATACATGGAAAGAAGAAAGTCTTTTAAAGGACACTATTGCTAGTGTACTCGATAAAGAACTTGAAGATAAGAATTTATCTATTAAGGATCGAATTATAAAAGAAATAGGAATTAATGATATAGATTCTGCACAAAATGATCCTGGAGTAGTCGAGAATTTTCAAGTTCTTTCTCCTGTTAAATATCCAGCTTGGGGAACATTCCAATTAAACTCGTATTTTCAAGATTTTGTGGAAAGTAACAAATCAAGCATTTCCATTACAATCTTTCCAAATACATTATATGCTGGTGATAAAGTTATTCAATTAAAGAACGCTAAGATGACTTCTTATCCTTCAAAGAATGATCAACAGTTGTCAAATGGACAAATTGGTTTTGTAAATTACATAAACAAAGGAAAATCTGCACAAGTTTTCTTCTCTGGAATAAGTAATGAGTCTTTTTATTATAATTCTCAGAGAAGTGATGAATCTGAGCAAATCATAGATCTAGCATATGCAATAACAATACACAAGAGCCAAGGTAGTGATTTTAATACCGTTCTTGTCGTTTTGCCTAAGAATGGACTAATTCTTTCTCGTGAATTGATTTATACAGCATTGACACGAGCAAGAAAGAAACTCATTTTGCTTGTAGAAGACAATATGCAATGGTTAATGGAATATTCAAAACCCCAAAATTCGATATTAGCAAGACGCAATACAAACCTGTTTGAATATTCTGTACGAGAAGAGAGAATATCTGTGCCATTTGTAGAAGGTTTGATTCACAAGACTCTATCTGGTGTTATAGTACGAAGTAAATCAGAAGTGATTATTGCTGACGATCTTTTCAGAGCGGGTATACAATTCGAATATGAAAAGCAAATAGAAGAAAACGGCCATCGTTGTATACCTGATTTTACTATAGAAGATGCAAGCGGTGATACTATAATTTGGGAACATTTGGGACTGCTTGATAATCCGTCTTATAAAGCATCATGGAAAAAGAAACTGGCTTTTTATAATTCCATAGGATTTGTTGAAGGTGTAAACCTCTTTACTACTTGTGATCATGAAGGAGGTAGTATAGATTCAAATGAAATAAAGGTAGTTGTAGATAAAATAAAAGAATTAGTAGTAGTTTCAACAAGCTTATCTCAACATATGGATAAGGAAAAAAGAAGAAAAAGGAAAAAGTAAAAAAGTAATGTGTTTTCATAATAATATATCGGTGGGATAATTATGCTTCCCACAAGTAAAGATAGAAATATTCGAGAATTAAACAAGAAGAGTCATTATTTTCAACATAACTATGATTGAATGTATAACTAAGAGGTTCCCAAAAATGGGAGCCTCTTTTTTTATGTTTATAGGAGTATGAACCATAGTTATAGTATGATATTTGGGAAATAATCATACTTTTATTATAAACTGTGTTAAGCGGTGTCCATAGATAAGTTCGTTTTTCCTCTATTCCACAAAATATTTGTTCCTTTGCATCGGATTTCAGAAATGACGCATCCATAAAGATTCGTTTTTCTGAGTATGATTCATAATAAGGATAACGTAATAATATCAGACAAAAATGACACCATTTATAATATTCGTACTAATACTCACATTCGGATATTTGATTTACTTCACGGTAATGATAACCCTCGACCTCCACGGAAAGAAGGACGAAAGGAAAGTGGAGGAAGAAAATATTGATGTAAGCGAGTTCGCGGAGGAATCTCCAGTAGTGGTAGATGAGTCAGACGATTCGCAGGGTGGAGCATTGACATACACTGAAGAAGTGGATGACGACGGCCTTCGAGTAGTCACGCCATCAGGTAATATGGATTCTGCCGTTTCATACGAAGAGAACGAGAATACTCAATCGGAACAGGAACCAGAACCGAAGACTACAAGCGAAGAACTGAATGAAGAGAACGAGCTGTATATGGAACAGATAGATCCGAAGGCTCAGCTCAGCATCGTTTCCGACACGTTCATAAACAAGCTTAACGAAAAACAGAAACAAAGAAAAATCGAGAGAAAGAATGCTATCGACCATCTGTAGAAATACGAGACTCATATTTTTTGCCATGTTAGGCATCATGCTCCTCCAGCCAATTTCTTCAGCAGCCAAATGCGGTGGTGTGGATTACAGCTGGGGGGCAGATGCTCTAGCGAATGCTCATGACTACACAGTCACCATGATGTTATATATCGTTTATCTCGCATACGCTATTGCTGCCATCGTTGCAATCATAGGAGCATTACAGATATACTTCAAGATGACTACGGGTGAAGGAGATGTTACCAAGAGTATCATGATTCTTGTAGGTGCATGTCTGTTCATGATTGGAGCCTTCATACTCTTCCCGGCCTTCTTCGGCTACAATATCATTTAGTAGAACTGTTTCAGGATAACATAAGAAATCTCAACCCTGCAGGAGAGATAATATCGTGAACAATAAACACTCAAAAAGTAAAACAATTAAAGCAAAACAATGAAAAAGTTAAAAACGTTCGTAAAGAACCTCTTCAGCGCAAACCGTGCTAAGCTGCTTGCCATGATGCTGCTTTTCTGTACTCTTGCAACCTTCGCACAGAGTTCTGCCGGTGACTACACCGCAGGAACAAATGCCCTCTCCACTGTTACAGAGGAGATTGCAAAGTACATCCCATACGTAGTCAAGCTGTGCTATGCTATCGCTGGCGTTGTAGCCGTAGTCGGTGCTATCTCTGTTTACATCGCAATGAACAACGAGGAGCAGGATGTGAAGAAGAAGATCATGATGGTCGTTGGCGCATGTATCTTCCTTGTAGCAGCAGCCCAG
>CADBXL010000006.1 GCA_902798615.1 uncultured Bacteroidales bacterium
AAATGAAACCATCAGGTATTAATCCGGTTTTCACCGGGCTATCCCTGAGCAGGGGGAAGGTTGGATACGCGTTACTCACCCGTGCGCCGGTCGCCATCAAGATCAGCAAGCTGATCTCATGCTGCCCCTCGACTTGCATGTGTTAAGCCTGTAGCTAGCGTTCATCCTGAGCCAGGATCAAACTCTCCATTGTAAAATTTCTTTATAATGAACTCTTCAGTTTCCTGAAGAGCATCGTTGTCTTGCTCGGGACGACTATCCTTTAATTTATTAAGAAGTCTTTTCTCTTTTCCTCCTGTTAAGGAGGAGAATTGATCGGTTCGTTTTTTACCCAAGTGAGTCTCCTCACTTGCTTCTTGTACTACTACTTTCTGTTTATGTAAATCTTGTCAAAGAACTCTTTCTTCTTGCCCTCTTCCATATGGTGTTTACCACCGTTTTTCCGAAAGCGAGTGCAAAGGTACTGCTTTTTTCCGAACTGGCAAAATTTTTCACGAAATATTTTTAGAAAAACTTGCTTTTTCTGGGTTTGAATGACCAAAATCAAGGCAAATCGGCAAAATGCGGACAATATGAGCGGATTATTGCGGAAACGACGGTTCTGGGTGTAAATAAGACATTTGGAAGAAATGACAAAGGAAGAGGGAATACAGAAGAGTACAAAGAAAAAGACTTTACCATAAGCTATGATAAAGTCTTTACTGAAAATATATTTGATTAAAGCAATTCCGGGAGTTGGAAAAGTTTTATACCATTTGACCCTTTGATCAGGATATACTCATCCTTTGGTGGGTGGGCCGCAATTTCCTCTTTTACCTGATCCACATCATCAAACTTTCGATAGTCGCAATCAGTCTTTGCAAATTCAGGACCAACAAGCCATACATTCGTGATGTCTGTTTGCTTGAGGAAATCGACAACCTTCTGATGTTCCTCTGCACTTACCTCCCCCAACTCACGCATATCTCCAAGAATAGCCATCTTAGGAGAAACCTTCATATCACGGAAGTTCAGCAAAGCTGCATTCATACTCGTCGGATTTGCGTTATAGGTATCAACGATGAGCTTATTGGATGAAGTTATTGTGAGTTGAGAACGGTTGTTACTTGGAATATAGTTGGCAAGCGCATGATCAACCTGCTCCTCGGAAACGCCAAAATGCAATCCGATAGTAGCAGCCGCTAACATATTATATATATTATATGAGCCAATAAGGTGAGTATTCACATTATGAACAGGAGCATTAGAGCCTGCACTCTGGTTTCTCCAAGAGAAAGAAAGGAACGGGGCACATTCTGATATCTTGCCAAAGATGGCGAGATCAGGAGAAGAAACTGTGCCGTATTTAACAAGATTAAGATCATGGGAGATGCCAAGAAGATGCTCGTTGTCGGCATGGATGAAGACTTTCGGACATTCATAAGACTTACCATTCGATAGAGAGACTGCATGTTTCTTTGCAGAACGGAGGAAATCATACAGTTCACCCTTTGTACGGACAACTCCTTCGAAAGAACCAAATCCTTCAAGATGAGCCTTACCCACATTGGTGATAATACCGAAATCTGGCTCTACGATATCGACAAGAGTCTTAATCTCACCAGGATGATTTGCGCCCATCTCTACAACTGCGATCTCATGCTCCTTAGTAAGACGGAGCAAGGTCTTAGGAACGCCTATATGATTATTGAAGTTGCCTTGAGTGAAAAGTACATTATACTTTTCTGATAAAACTGCTGCAATAAGTTCCTTTGTCGTGGTCTTTCCATTCGTTCCTGTAACACCAATAACTGGAGTTCCAAAAGCTTTGCGATGATAGTTGGCAAGAAGCTGAAGAGTTCTAAGAACATCATCAACAAGAATACAACGAGAATCAGTAGCATACTCGGCCTCGTCAACAACGGCATAAGCACAACCAAGCTCAAGAGCCTTCTGCGCATAAGCATTACCATCAAAGGTCTCACCCTTTAGAGCAAAGAATATACTATCAGCAGGACAGTCACGACTATCAGTAGTAATGACAGGATGCTTAAGAAAAATATCGTATAAAGAAGATATTGACATAATATATATATTTAGAAAAGAGAACAAGGCGGTAATACCGCCTTGAACTATATAGAAGTCTGAAAAATTAAGGACGAATCTGACCGTTACCCTCAATAAGCCACTTATAGGTAGTAATCTCCTCAAGAGCCATTGGACCACGAGGGCCAAGTTTCTGGGTAGAAATTCCTATCTCTGCTCCAAGACCGAACTGAGCACCATCTGTGAAACTTGTCGGAGCATTAACATAGACACAAGCCGCGTCTACCTGTGCCTGGAAAACAGATGCTGCTTCCTTATTGTCAGTTATGATACACTCACTATGGCCAGAACCATTCTCTGTAATATGAGAGATAGCAGCCTCCAGAGAATCTACAGTCTTGATTGCCATTGAATATGCAATGAACTCAGTTCCGAAGGATTCCTCCGTTGCATGGAATAGAAGTTCATCGTTATATTTTCCAGAAAGAGCTGCATAAGCAGCCTCATCAGCATATATCTTCACATTACTCTTGACAAGGAGCTCACAGAGAGCAGGAAGATCAGCGATTCTCTCCTTATTAATAATAAGACAGTCGAGAGCGTTGCAGACACTAACACGACGGGTCTTGGCATTATTCACAATACGCTTACCCATCTCGAGATCACCGTCCTTATCAAAATAAGCATGAACAACACCTGCACCTGTCTCAATCACAGGAATCTTTGCTGTGTCGCGCACAAAATTAATAAGACGACTACTACCACGAGGTATGCAGACATCAATATAGCCAACGGCATTAAGCATCTCGGCTGTAGCTTCATGAGTAGAAGGCAATAGAGCCACCACATCATTATCCACGCCAAACTTATCAAGCACGCTATGGATAAGGGCAATGATAGCTCGATTTGAATCATCAGCATCCTTACCTCCCTTCAGAATACACGCATTACCGCTCTTGAAACAGAGAGAGAAGACATCGAATGACACATTTGGACGAGCCTCATACACCATACCAATTACTCCAAAAGGTACAGAAACACGACGAAGACGCAGACCATTCTCGAGAGTCTTATCCTTCATAACTCGGCCAAGAGGAGACGGGAGGGCTGCAACATGACGCATATCAGAAGCAATATCGGCAAGACGAGCCGGAGTAAGCTGCAGACGGTCATAAAGAGGGTTAGACTTATCCATTCGTGACAAGTCCTTTGCATTAGCCTCAAGAAGAGAAGCCTCATTTGCAAGAATGGCATCAGCCACCGCAAGAAGGATCTCATCACGACGAGCATCTGGGATTAAAGCGAGAGAACGACTCGCTACCTTAACTTTCGAGAAAATTTCAAGCATATTATTTTGTTTTACTTTGGTAAGAACTCTGTATGAACAGTCTCTTCTGGATTCTCCAACAAGAGGCGGAGGATATCTGGACGATTACCATTTGCAATGATAACCTTGATACCGGCTTCTGCTGTCTGACAAGCAGTATTGTACTTAGATTCCATACCGCCACGACCAGCCGAACTCTTTGAAGGAAGAATGTACTTATCAAGACTTTCACCCGGAGCAACAGAACGGATAACCTCAGACTCCGGATCAGAAGGATTGCCCGTGTAGATACCGTCGATGTTAGAGAGAAGAATGAGAGCCTCAGCTTTCATCATCTGAGCAATAAGACCAGAAAGCTCATCATTATCCGTGAACATCAACTCTGTGACGCACACGGTATCATTCTCATTCACTACAGGAATAACTCCATTCTGAAGCATAACCTCCATACAAGCCTGCTGATTACGATACTGCTCTGGAGTCTGGAAATTGGACTTCATAGTCAGCACCTGACCAATATGAATATTATATTCACGGAAAAGGTCATAATATAGGTTCACCAACTTGACCTGTCCCATTGCAGAGAAAAGCTGACGCTGCTCCACAGAGTCAAGATGATGGTCAACCTGAAGTTCACGACGACCACAAGCCACCGCACCAGAGCTAACCAATATCACCTCATACCCATGCCAGCGTAACCAGGCAATCTGGTCAACGAGCGACGACATACGAGTGATGTCAAGCTTACCAGAGTCAGTGGTGAGGACATTAGAGCCTACTTTTACTACAATTCTTTTCATATCATATAAACGACCAAATCGCTCAAATAAGGCGAATGTTTATTTTAAGCCAGCCTTAAGGCTCTTGATTACAGCAGAGTTGAAACCACAATGATCAAGTTCGTTAAGTCCCTTGATTGTCACGCCACCAGGAGTCGTAACCTTATCGATAGCCTCCTCTGGATGCAAACCTGTTTCCTTGAGAAGAGAAACAGCTCCCTGCATTGTCTGCAAGGCAATCTGCTTTGCCTGCTGTGGATAGAAACCCATCTCACAACCTCCCTCCATCTGAGCACGGATATAACGCATGACATAAGCGATACCGCAACTTGCCATCATCATACCTGGACCTACTAGATTCTCTGTAACAACGAGCGTATCACCACAAAGGTCATAAAGAGTCTTTACCTTTGCAAGGCTCTCATCAGATGTGACCTTGCCCTTTGCTATGAAACTCATACTTGCCCCGAACTCAGCAGCAATGTTAGGAATAACATAGCAGAACTGACCTGAAACGCCCAACTGCTCTGCGAGTTTCTCTGTTGTAAAGTTAGCAGCATCAGAAACGACAATCTGCTTGTCAAGATCCAATGCATACTTGATTTCATCAAGCACAACAGGCATAAGCCAAGGCTTAACCACAACCACAACAATATCAGCACCCTTTACAGCTGCCACATTGTCAGTTGTTATATTGATAGAACCACTCTTTGCCCATCCATGAATCAAGGCGCCACCCATGTTTCCAGCTCCGATAACTGTAATATTCATCTTTTATTCTTTAGTTTATGTTGTTTACCCGGACTTAGAGCACAGCCTTGAAGCGTGCAATGAAGTCGTCAGCATCTGCCTTTGAGATGCAGAGAGGTGGAAGGAGACGTATCACGTTTGTACCTGCACAACCTGTAAAGCAATGCTGCTCCTTGATAAGACGTGTACGAGGCTCCTTGTATGGTATATCAAGTTCTATGCCAATCATAAGACCTTCACCACGAACATCAACAACATGAGGAAGATTTCCTGCCTTCATTTCAGAAATAAGAGCCTCGATGAGATAAGAACCTACCTTATTGGCATTCTCTACGAGATTCTCCTTCTCCATAATGTCAAGCACAGCAATAGCACCTGCACAGCCAAGATGATTACCTCCGAATGTTGTTCCAAGCTGACCATATACAGGCTTGAACTTAGGAGAGATAAGTACTCCTGCCATTGGGAATCCGTTACAGATACCCTTGGCAACAGTTATCATATCCGGCTTGACATCAAGCCACTGATGAGCAAAGAACTTACCAGAACGACCATAGCCACATTGTATCTCATCACAGATAAGAACAGTATTGTATTTATCGCAAAGAGCACGAATCCCCTGAATGAACTCCTTGCTGACCATGCGAATACCACCAACACCCTGAATACATTCAAGGATTACGGCACATACATCACCTTTGCTAAGCTCTGCCTCCCAAGCAGGAAGGTCATTGATAGGAAGATACGTAACATGACCATTAGCATTGATAGGAGCTATAATCTTCGGGTTGTTAGTTGCCTCAACAGCAAGAGAAGTACGACCGTGGAAAGCCTTCTCAAGAGAGAGGATACGAGTACGACCGTTATAGAAAGAAGAAAGTTTCAAAGCATTCTCATTAGCCTCAGCACCAGAGTTGATGAGGAAAAGCTGATAGTCCTCATAACCGCAAGCCTTACCAAGACGTTTTGCAAACTCCTTCTGAAGAGGGTTCTGAACAGAGTTTGAATAGAAACCAAGTTTTGCAACCTGATTAGAGATAGCCTCTACATAGTGAGGATGCGCATGACCGACAGAGATAACGGCATGACCACCATAGAGGTCAAGATATTCCTGACCTTCCTCATCCCATACATGACAGCCCTTGCCATGATCAATTGCTATATCGAAAAGTGGATAAACGTCAAAGAGTTCCATTTACTTTTTATTTTTTTAGTGAGTTTATTTGGATAGCTTCAAAGACCTATGAAACGCCGATTCTACGGAACGGACTTACAACGGACTTATAACGGACCTGGAACGGACCTACTTCCTACCTTGAAAAACTCATTGTTTTTATTTACTTAGAATGCTGCTGCCTTCAAGTTAAGACCAGCCTTCTCGTCAAGTCCGAACATGATGTTCATATTCTGGACAGCCTGTCCAACTGCACCCTTCAGGAGATTGTCAATCATAGAGGTTACGACAATCTTACGACCGAACACCTCTACATGAAGCAAGCACTTGTTTGTGTTCACAACCTGCTTGAGGTCGAGAGCCTTGTCTGAATAATGAGTGAAGGCTGCATCCTTGAAGAAATCCTTATAGAGTGCAACGATAGCATCCTTATCCTGAGCCTTGTCACAAGTAATAACCTCTGTGCAGAAGATACCACGGGCAAAGTCACCACGGTAAGGGATGAAATCTACGGTTATACCGTCACCCTCAAAACCCTCATCAAGAGTATCAATAGCATGAGGAGCTGACGCAGGACGAAGTTCGTTCAATGTCTGGCAAATCTCATGAAGATGCTGATGAGTAAAAAGCTTATAGACAGAGAAGTTATTGTTACGCCAAGAGAAATGGGTTGTTGCGCCCGGCTTCTGACCAGCACCTGTTGATCCAGTAATAGCATTAACAGCAATGTCATGAGTCAAAAGACCTGCCTTTGCAAGTGGAAGAAGCCCCTCCTGAATGCAAGTAGCAAAGCAACCAGGATTAGCCAGATGCTGACACTTGGCAATCTCCTCGCGATGAGTCTCAGGCAAGCCATATACATAGTCGTGGTCGCCTTTTATGCGGAAGTCCTGAGCAAGGTCAATGATCTTCACATTTGCAGGAATGGTATGTTCCTTGAGGAAAGCCTCACTCTTACCATGACCGAAACAGAAGAACACAACATCTACCTTGTCAAAGGGCATCTCACTTGTGAATTCAAGTTCTGTATCACCGATAAGTCCCTCGTGAACATCATATACCTTGTTGCCAGCATTAGACTCGCTATTGGCGAATACAATCTCAGCCTCAGGGTGATTAATCAATAATCTTATAAGTTCACCACCAGTATAACCGGCAGCTCCAAGAATACCTACTCTTACCATATTTATTTAATATATCCACCTACCCCAGGCTCTTTCGGAGCAAGAATCCAGACGATGATATAAATCCAGAGACTTAAACCTCCAAAGAATACAGCAAGGAATATAACCAGTCGAACCATAAAAGGATCAACATCGAAATACTCAGCGAGTCCACCACAGACGCCACCGATTTTCTTGTCTTTCTGAGACAGATAGAATTTCTTTTGCATAGGAATAGTCATTAGAATCCCTCCATGAAAAGAGGGATATATTATAGATTAATCTCTTTCACCTGGGTGAGCAAGATAGTAAGCACGAAGAGGAGTTGATGTAACCTTGATAAAGCCCTTAGCATCCTCTGATGTCCAAGCCTTTGCAGTCTCACCATACTCACCGAGCTTATTCTTTACAAGGTCGTTAGGGGAATCAACACCAACGGTCTGGAAACCGAGTGGACGGAGCTCAAGCTCAACAACACCTGTTACGTTACGCTGTGAAGAAGTAAGCATAGCCTCGATATCTGGCATTACAGGCTCAAGATACTGAGACTCGTGAAGGAACATGCCATACCAGTTGCTTACCTGATCCTTCCAATATTGCTGCCACTTAGAGAGAGTGAACTTCTCAAGGAATCTGTGAGCGCCGATGATAAGCATTGGAGCAGCAGCCTCAAAGCCTACACGTCCCTTGATACCTATGATAGTATCACCAACGTGACAATCACGACCTATGCCGTATACTGCACCGATCTTCTCTACAGCCTGAATAGCCTTGATCTTATCGTCATACTCAACCCCATTTACAGAGCAAAGTTCACCCTTATCAAAACCGAGTTTGAGAGTCTCTGGTCCTTCTTTTGTAACGTGCTTGAGATAAGCAGACTCTGGCAAACCCTGCTTTGAGTCAAGAATCTCACCACCACAAATAGAAGTTCCCCAGATACCTACATTATATGAATACTTCAGCTTTGTGAAGTCAGCGAAATAGCCATTTGCGTTGAGGTAGTCAACCTCTTCCTGACGACTCAGGTTACGGTCACGTGTGAGTGTGATAATCTCCACACCAGGAGCCATAACGAGGAAAGTCATGTCAAAACGGATCTGGTCATTACCTGCACCTGTTGAACCATGTGCAATAGCATCTGCACCAATCTCCTTTGCATAGCGAGCAATAGCGATAGCCTGAAAGATACGCTCGGAAGATACAGAGATAGGATAGCAGTTGTTACGGAGAACATTGCCATAAATCATATACTTCAGAGACTTATCATAATACTCTTTAGTTACATCGAGAGTTACATACTTAACAGCACCAAGTTTATAAGCATTTTCCTCGTTTGCCTTAAGCTGTTCAGCACTAAAACCACCTGTGTTTGCACATGCAGCATAAACCTCATACCCCATTTCCTTGGTGAGGTACATCACGTTGTAACTTGTGTCAAGGCCACCACTGAAGGCAACCACTACTTTCTTCTTAGCCATATTTATTTTTGTTTTTATATTATCCTAAAATTGAATACCTCTCAAAGTAAGAGTCTTGATTACATCCTGGAACACTTCACTTGGAGTAGGTTCACCTGTGTGTGTATCAGGATCATAGAGCATACCTGTACATATACAGAACTTTCTGTTCTTAGCCACCAAGATGTCATGATTGACACATCCCTCGCAGCCACGCCAGAAAGCATCATCGTCGGTAAGCTGATTGAAAGAGACAGGAACATAACCCAGCTGGGTATTCATCTTCATAACAGCATCGCCACTTGTCAAAGAGAATATCTTTGCATGAGGCCAACGAACACGCGCCAAAGTGAATGTATAGTTCTTGATACGCTTTGCAACACCCATGCCAAGATAGTCAGGGTGAACAATAAGACCAGAGGTTGTGACGTATGACTTATTACCCCAAGTCTCTATATAACTAAAACCAACGAACTTATCCCCCAACTCTGTCTGAGTATCTGTGTCAATAGCAAGGATTGCCTTGCCTTCCTTCATCTTGGTAGCTACGTACTCATGTGTACGTTCTGCAATACCCGTACCACGTTTCTTTGCAGCTGTACGAATAGTGTCAAGTATGGTATCAACATACTTCTCATGACTTGCATCAGCAACCAAAACCTTAATATTTGCCATTTTCTATTTTAAGGAATTATCTGTATTGTACTTTTTTACTGATTACTTTTTAATGCTGCGGTAATGTTCTCAGACACCTGCTTGATTGGTATCTCCTGATTTATCACCACAAAAATCGTATCATCTCCGGCTATTGTTCCAAGCACTCCCTCAGGCATAGCTGTATCCAGATGATATGCAATACTACCAGCATGTCCGGGTTTGGTCTTTATAACCCCCATATTTCCAGAGAACTGCATAGAGACAAAACCAGGAACAGGAGGATTGTCAACCAGAGTATATGCCTGATATACACGCTTGTAAAGAGTTTCCTCAGGCAAAAGATATATAGATCTGCCATCAGCAACCATTTTCTTTACAATCTTGAGCTTGTTCATGTCTCGCGAAAGAGTTGACTGAGTAACCGTGAATCCTTCAAGCGCTAATGCCTGTATCACTTCCTCCTGTGAACTCAATTCCTTACGAGCAATAACAGCTCTCAAAGCCGCCATTCTATCGTTTTTTTTCATCAATATGCAGGAATTATTCTTTTTCGGAGTGCAAAAGTACAAACATTTCTGCATATATCCAAATTTTATTCAGAAAATATGAATATTTCTATATAAATAATGCATATCCGTTATTTTTAATATGCATATTTCTGCATATAATTGCATATTGCGATTCTATTTCGCAAATACCTTCTCAATATCACCAGAATAAGTATTCATTCTTATGCAAATCCTATCTCCTGCAGAATATTCTTTTAGAGGGACACTAAGATATACCGTCTGAGTATAGTATTCAGGAATAGCATCCTGATCATGATGAAGAGTCAGATAATAGGTCTTGCTACCATCTGCCATTGTCTCCACAGAATTAACAACAAGCCCTACCTTATGAACAGCATCTTCATTCTCTGCATTTCCAACCATCAATCCAAGCGACATATTAATGTAACTGCTATTCTGAGCCTTCCATGCGCTGATAAACTTGACAGGATCAACTTTAAGAGTCAACGAAGACTGTTTGTCTAAAGGTTTCAAGACATAAACCCGTTTCTGCGACTTCAAGTCAATGAAATTGTTCCCTTCCTTATTATAATATAGCATCATGCGATACGTGGTATCCCTATGCTCCATATTCTCAGGAAGCAAGTATGATGATGATACCGCAAGCCGTTCGTCAGAATCAGTAACAATACTCTTTATCTCCCTACCCACGACATGCATATCCACCATCTCTGCCATAAGGTAAGAGAGGGAGGTATCACCCGTTTCGTATGGCTCAACAGTACATGAAACCATAAGGAAAAAGGCACTTACGAGCAACAAGCTCCTATGCAAGTAAACGTATCTCAATCTTTCTGAACCTTTGCATTAAGGTAATTACGAGCAGGGTTCGAATACATGGTAAGCAACCTCTCACGAAGGAATGCCATATCCGGATTCGGGACACGAACCTTTGAAAGTCTCTCGGCAACATAAGCCTCAAACACTTTCACATCAGCCTCTGTATATTTATCGCTATGAGCCTTCGGAGTACCCTCTATCTCATCAAGCGCAATCCAGTTACCCGGATAGAGCCTATAGCGTCTATGTATTTCCTCATCAATATGCTTGGCTACAGCTGCAAAGACTTCCTGCTTTGGCATATCGGCAGGCAGAGTATCAAGCCAGGCATCAATACAAGGAGCTGCCTCATAATGCAGGTGTCCCTTCTTGCCGAAGATACCCGTCTTCATATTGTCAAGGTCATCCTGTTTGCTCTTCTTCCAACCCACAACATCTCTCTTGAACTGGAATTCCTCTGCCTTGAGATAGTCGCACGGATCATACTCGTATGATATAGCGAGCGGAACGATATGCAGATGCTTCAAGCGGTCAATAACACTACCCTCGCCTCCCATGGCGAACATCTTCAGTACAGCCTCCTGAGTTCTGTCGTCTGAATCCTTGGCACGTCCCTCACGCTGGGCAATCCATACATTCTCGCCCTTCTCATTCACGGCAAAGTGGATATACTGGCTCATAAGTATGCTTGAGCGGAGCATTTCCTTCGGAGACAACCCCCTTCGGACGGTGAACGATTTGTTCAGCCTTACAAGTTTCTTGATCCAAGGATATATAAGAAGATTATCTCCAATACCAATCTCACAGGTATGGGCGAAATCATTCTTGATGAGCAGTACATCAAGAAAAGCAGAATCAAGAACTATATCACGATGGTTTGAAAGGAAGATATAGCTCCCTTTCCTGTCAAGGCTCTTGTCAAAACCGAAACCGCTTGACTTGGTGGTCTTGAATTTGACATAGTTAACAAGAGGCTTCATCAGTCTTATCTGGAAGTCCTGCGAGTTTTTCACCCTCCAGAGAAGCATTCGTATCAATCCGTTACGCACAGACTTAGGCAGCCAAGGAACAAGTCCCTTCAGCACAAGCGAAAACTGCCTGTCTTTAAGCAGTTCGTCTATGACTACAGGAACTTCCTCTGGCTCATAAGGACGGATGTCATCGAAATCGTGAATTGTCATTTTCTCTTTTCTTCTGATTAGAACTGGTTCTCAACGATGTCAGAAAGCACATCCTTGATATCAAGACCGGCAGCACGCACCTGCTGTGGAATGAAAGACGTAGCGGTCATGCCTGGAGTGGTATTTATCTCAAGCATATTGATCTTGTCCGTACCATCAGCCTGCTTTGAGATGATATAGTCAATACGGATGATACCATTGGCATGAAGGATATCATAGATAGCAGATGTAATCTTTGCAACACGCTCTGATGTTTCAGGAGCCAGACGGGCAGGAGTAATCTCCTGTACCTGACCGTTATACTTGGCATCATAGTCGAAGAATTCGTTCTCAGTAACCACCTCAGTAGCAGGAAGTACGACAGACTTTGTCTTTGTCTTATAACAGCCCTGAGAAATCTCAGTACCCTCAAGATAGCTCTCTATCATTACGGTATCGCTCTCCATGAATGCCTTGCGCAAAGCCGGAGCCAACTGGTCGAATTCCTTCACCTTACTTACACCAAAGCTACTGCCATCAGCAGCTGGTTTTACGAAACATGGGAAACCGACAGTCTTCTGAAGCTGCTCCTCGGTAAGCGAATCCTCATCACCACGACGAACGAGAACGCTCTCAGCAACAGCAACTCCGAAACCACGAAGATAGTTGTTCAGCACGAACTTGTCAAAGGTAAGAGCCTCAACAAGCACACCACTTGTAGAGTATGGAAGATGAATCAAATCAAAGTAGCCTTGAAGCAGACCATTCTCACCCGGAGTACCATGTATAGTAATATATGCATAGTCAACAACGACTGTCTTACCATTATGACGGAAAGAGAAGTCATTACGGTCAATAGGCGCGATTGTGCCGTCAGGGAAGTCCACATGCCAATCCTGTCCCTTGATATCTACGATATAAAGGTCATACTTGTCTTTGTCAAAGAAAGAATACAAGCCTTGAGCAGAGCGCATTGAAACATCATGCTCAGAAGAGTCGCCACCACAAACGATGGCTATTGTGCGTTTGATATTTGCCATTTTAATGTATTGTATTTTTATTTTATTTCTCGTTTAAGAAGGCATTAGCGCCATTCACATAGTTTCTCCATTTTTCAATGAGTGCAGAGAAATCCTCAGGCCACTCACTTGTGAAGTCCATCTGCTCACCTGTTATAGGATGTACAAAACCAAGAGTCTTGGCATGAAGAGCCTGACGCGGACAGAGTTTGAAACAGTTCTGGATAAATGCCTTATATGTAGAAGAACGCGTACCACGAAGGACTTCCGAACCGCCATATCTCTCATCACAGAACAGAGGATGCCCGATATGCTTCATGTGAGCCCTTATCTGATGCGTACGGCCAGTCTCAAGGATGCACTCTATCAGAGTTACATAACCGAATTTCTCTATAACCTTCCAATGAGTAACGGCAGACTTACCTATGCCTGAGTCGGGAGCGGTAACCGTCATCCTCAGCCTGTCCTTTGGATCACGCGTGATATTGCCTTCAATCCTACCTTCATCCTCTGTGAAGTGTCCCCATACAAGGGCATGATACGAGCGATGCGTAGTCTTATTGAAGAACTGCTTACCAAGGGCAGACTTTGCCTCTGGCGTCTTTGCTACTACAAGCAAACCACTGGTATCCTTGTCAATACGATGCACAAGACCTACCTCTGGAGAATTTGGGTCAAACTCCGGAACATCCTTCATATGCCATGCCACAGCATTGATAAGCGTACCACTGAAGTTTCCTGCCCCCGGATGAACCACCATACCAGCCTCCTTATTGATAACCATGAGATAATCATCCTCGTACACCACATTGAGAGGGATGTCTTCCGGATATATTGTAGTATCATGCTTCGGACGAGAGAGCATCAGCGTCACCACATCACCCGGGCGAACCTTGTAGTTGCTCTTCACCGGCTTGTCATTCACATGAATGTAGCCTGCCTCAGCAGCAGCCTGAATGCGGTTGCGCGAAGAATGCTGCATGTGCTCGAAGAGGAACTTGTCGATTCTCAACTTCTCCTGACCTGCATCAGCAACGATACGGAAATGCTCATAGAGCTGTCCGTCTTCTGTCTGAGCATCATCAACTTCCTCGATATCTATATCGTCGAATATTTCTTCCTGTTCTTTCAAAATTCCTTATTGTTACCTGTTACTTGTTACCACTTGTGCTACTCAACAACCTGGAAGTTATCAACCTCACCTCCATTGACATCTCCGCGCTCAGGCATATTGACATACACCGCATCGGTAACAACAACGGAATCGTTGGCATCACGCTGACCGCTACCTATCTGAAGCACTATCTTTTCTTCAATAGAAACCCGGTCTCCAGCAGCCAGACTCTTTCCATTGCACTCAACGCCATACACCCAATCCTTCTCACCGGTAACATATTTCGGATCACCGACAAGGAAGCCCATAGCCGTAAGCTTTGCCTGAGCCTCGCGGTAAGAGCAGTTGTCTATCACATCAGGCATCGTAAGCACAGGAGAATCAGCTGCGTTTATGGTAAGATAGATTGTACGACCGGTCTTCACCTTCTGACCGACCTCTGGTGAAAGTTCCAACACGGCATCGGCAGGCAAGGTCTTGACATATCCAGTATCGACAACAACGACATTGAAGCCAAGGCTATTGAGTATGCGCTCGGCATCGTCAAACGTGCGACGACGCACATCAGGTATGGATATAGCCTCTCCGTGATGAGTGTAAGTATCAAGACCATACTTTATGCCCATCACACAAACAACCACCACCAAGGCCATCGCAAGAAGATTTGCCCAAAGGAAGCTGCTTTTGAACTTACTCAAGAATTCTTTTCCATTCATTGTCTATGTGCATATTTTGGTACAAAGGT
The DNA here is from genome assembly GCA_902798615.1 of uncultured Bacteroidales bacterium. Lineage (GTDB taxonomy): Bacteria > Bacteroidota > Bacteroidia > Bacteroidales > Bacteroidaceae > Prevotella. The sequence continues at coordinate 14,723 of CADBXL010000006.1, forward strand.
AAGACAAACCGCCCAAATTACAAAATTTCTCGCGTACTTTTTTATTTATATAACAAAAAAGCAGTCTTCCATATTAGAAAGACTGCCTTTTTTATGACTCAAGAGCCATAATTACTTACCGTGGTTCTCTGAGCTAACAGTAAGCTTCTTACGACCGTGTGCGCGACGAGATGCGAGTACGCGACGACCATTCTTAGTTGCCATGCGAGCACGGAAACCATGCTTGTTCACGCGACGGCGGTTGTGTGGCTGAAATGTTCTTTTCATTGTTGTTCTATTTTATTTGTTATTTTTTTGTTTCTAAACTTTTGTCAAAAGGCGCTTTTACGCAATTCAGGGTGCAAAAGTACTCATATTTTTTGAATTAACAAAGAATTTCGGCTAATTTAGCATCAAAAAAACGTATTTTTCTTTATTTCGAGTAGTTTTTTTGTTAAAAAGGAGTTTTTTTAGCGAAAATATAGTAACTTTGCAGCCAAATTGGTAAAAACAAATTTCATAACAATAAAACAACAATGATTAATTCACAGGACATTAAGAAGGGTGTAGCAGTTCGCATGGACGGCGGCATCTGGGTGTGCATCGATTTCCAGCACCGCAAGCCAGGCAAGGGCAACACAATCATGATCATCAAACTGAAGAACGTAACCGACGGTCGCGTACTTGAGCGCCGCTTCAACATCGGTGAGAAGCTTGAGGAAGTTCAGATTACACGTCGCCCATACCAGTACCTCTACAAGGAGGGTGAGGACTATATCTTCATGAATCAGGAGACATACGACCAGACTCCTATCTCTTCTGAACTCGTAACAGGCGTTGAGTACATGAAGGAGAGCGACATCGTTGAGGTTGTAAGCGACGCTGACACAGACACCGTTCTCTACGCTGAGATGCCAGTTAAGACTGTTCTTCGCGTTACTCACTCTGAGCCAGGCGTAAAGGGCGATACAGCTACAAACACTCTCAAGCCAGCAACTCTTGAGACAGGTGCTGAGATCCGTGTACCTCTCTTCATCAACGAGGGCGACCTCGTACAGGTAGATACACGTGACGGTAGCTACATTCAGCGCATGAAGGAGTAATCTCCTTTCCCTATATTTAGGTTATCCTAAAATGGATATATGAAATATAGTATTATAGTACCAGTATATAATAGGCCTGACGAGGTTGACGAACTGCTTGACAGTCTCACCCGTCAGGCTTATTCCGACTTTGAGGTCATCATCGTCGAGGATGGCTCTTCAATTCCTTGCAAGGACGTATGCGAGAAATACGGCAACAGCCTCCCTCTCAGCTATTTCCTAAAGGAGAACTCAGGTCCGGGACAAAGCCGCAACTATGGCGCAGAACGTGCCAAAGGCGACTACCTCATCATCCTCGACAGCGACGTGGTCCTGCCCGACGGCTATCTGAAGGCTCTCGACAAAGAGCTAAGCGAGAACCCTTGCGAGGCTTTCGGCGGAGCTGATGCCTCCCACCCTTCATTCACTCCTGTGCAGAAGGCAATCTCCTACTCCATGACCTCGTTCTTCACAACAGGTGGAATACGCGGAGGAAAGGCGAAGCTCGACAAGTTCTACCCACGCTCATACAACATGGGCATAAAGCGTGAGGTTTACCAACAGCTCGGAGGATTCTCGAAGATGCGCTTCGGTGAGGACATCGACTTCTCCTACCGCATCGTGGAGGCTGGCCACAAATGCCGTCTGTTCCCATCAGCTTGGGTATGGCACAAACGCCGCACCGACCTTAGGAAATTCTTCCGACAGGTATATAATAGTGGTATAGCGCGCATAAACCTTGAAAAGCGCCACCCAGGCACTATGAAACTGGTACACATGCTCCCGATGGTCTTCACCGTAGGAGTTATCGCGCTAATTCTCATATCCATGACCGGCCGTCTGCTCATGCACTATGACGACCCTCACAAATGGTACTGGCTATGCGCAGCTCCCTGGCTACCGATATTGCTCTACTCGCTGCTCATCTTCATCGACTCAACCATACGCAACAAGTCGCCACGCATCGGCTTTATCAGCATAGCAGCCGCCTTCGTTCAGCTCATGGGCTATGGATTCGGATTCCTTGAGGCATGGTGGAAGAGATGTGTAAGAAAGCAGGACGAGTTCCAAGCATTCGAGAAGACTTTCTATAAGTAATAAACCGTAACAAGCATAATCTAATCGCCTATGTGGAGAGTAAAAGAATTCTATGAGCCAGAGGATTTCAAGGAAGAAACCTCAAAGGCTGAAAACACAAAGAATAATGAGCCGAACGAAGCTCACAATACGGAATGCCCATCGCCTTCCGGCTCCCTCCCTACGGGGGAGGGCGGGGGGAGAGGCAGCTTCCCTATCACCTCATGGGCAGAGGACGACCGACCTCGCGAGAAGCTTGCACGCATAGGAGCAGAGAACCTGTCAGATGCAGAGCTTATCGCCATCCTCATAGGCTCGGGCAATACAAGCGAGTCAGCCGTTGACCTTATGAAGCGCATCCTCAAGGATTGCGACAACAACCTCGGCATCCTCGGCAGGAAAAGCATCTCCGAACTCACCGCATACAACGGCATAGGCGAGGCGAAAGCCATTTCAATACTCGCTGCCTGCGAACTGGGCAAACGTCGTGAGCATGAGGATAAACTCGAACGCCTCGACCTCAGCCAGCCTGACGCCATCTACCAGCACCTGTTGCCGAAGATGCGCGACCTCGACGTGGAAGAGGCCTACATAGTGCTGATGAACAATAACTACAAGCACATCAAGACCGTGCGCCTCTCACATGGGGGAATAACCGAAACGGCCGTTGACGTGCGCGTAATAATAAAGGAAGCGGTATTATGCAACGCCACCATCGTTGCCCTTGCCCACAATCATCCGAGTGGCAATATCCATCCAAGCGGCCACGACGACCAGATCACCCGACAGGTGAAATCCGCCTGCGATGCCATGCGCCTGCATTTTGCCGACCATATCATCGTGACTGACGGAGCCTACTACTCATATCACGAGAGTGGGAAACTCTAGGCCTCTCCCCCCGCCCTCCCCCGTAGGGAGGGAGCCGGAAGGCGAAAAAAGTAATTAGTAAAAAACAACAGATATGACACAAGAAGAACGTATAAAGATAGAAGATCGCATCGTTGAGGTGCTCAAGACAGTCTATGACCCTGAGATTCCAGTAAACATCTACGACCTCGGTCTCATCTATAAGATTGACCTCAACGACGAGGGCGCACTCGACCTCGACATGACCTTCACCGCTCCTTCATGCCCGGCAGCCGACTTCATCCTCGAAGACGTGCGCTCAAAGGTGCTTGCCGTTGAAGGCGTGACAAGCGCCAACGTGAACATGGTCTTTGAGCCTGAATGGGATAAGTCAATGATGACTGAAGAAGCAAGAATAGAATTAGGATTGGATTAAAGACCCACCCCCGGTCCCCTCCCATAAAGGGAGGGGAGTAGTATGTATAATTCCACATCGGGAATCACGATAATTATCAAAGCACAGAACAAGCAATCACAATGAAGGAAAACTCTCAGTCAGAAAAACTATCTACTCCCCGCCCTTTATGGGAGGGGCAAGGGGGAGGGTCTGTATATTTTCTCTCCGACGCCCACCTCGGCTCTCTCGCAGCTGAGCATCCACGCACTCAGGAACGCCGTCTCGTGCGCTTTCTCGACGAGATTAAGACGAAGGCTTCCGCGGTGTATCTGCTGGGCGATATGTTCGATTTCTGGCATGAATATAAATACGTCGTGCCAAAGGGCTACACGCGCTTTCTCGGAAAGCTCTCTGAGCTGACTGATGCCGGTGTAGAGGTGCATTACTTCACCGGAAACCATGACATCTGGGAATACGGCTATCTGGAGAAGGAGTGCGGAGTTATCGTGCACCATAAGCCTGAGACGCTCGAAATAAACGGCAAGACGTTCTATCTTGCACACGGCGACGGTCTTGGCGACCCTGACAAGAAATTCAAGTTCATAAAGAAGATTTTCACGAGCAAGACTTGCCAATGGCTTTTCCGCAACGTGCTTCCTACGACATGGGGAATGAAGTTCGGTCTTAACTGGGCAAAGTCTTCACGCCTGAAGCGCAAGGACGGCAAGGAACCGCCTTACATGGGTGAGGACAAGGAGCATCTCGTTCTCTTTGCCAAGGACTATCTGAAATCGCATCCTGACGTGGATTACTTCCTCTTCGGCCACCGCCACATAGAGCTTGACCTCATGCTCACGCGCTCATGCCGATTCATGATTCTCGGCGACTGGATATGGCAGTTCACCTATGCCGTATTCGATGGTGAGATGATGTGCATGGAGAACTATATCGAAGGGGAGAGCAAGCCTTAAGAAGAAAGTCCGACCTCTGACACGCATAACTCCGGTGTTCCTGCCAAGAAGCAAGAGCATCGGATTTTTTTCATACTATTTTCCTTATTGTTACCTGTTACTTGTTACCGACGGGCATATCTTCCACCAGTCGTCATTTCGCTGAGTGATCACTCTTGCCAGTTCATTCATAACAAGACACATCTCCCGGCTCACGGTTGCGTCTTTCCGATATTCATAGCGCCAGCATGATATCTGTAGCAGGCGGTTCTCTGCACAGGCATAGAAGGCCTTGCCCGTGGGCTTGTATCGGTCGGCAAATCCGTTGTCCATAATTTCGATGAAAGGCAACAGCTCCACCATCAGTCGTGTCTTTATCTCCTTCTCTTTCGGAGAGATGAAAGCTGAGACGATAATCCAACCGTTTCTTGCTGCATTCATCACAGCCTCTTTCTGTTGCTCAAACTGGGTGGCATCTTTTCTATGGCATATCAGGGGCAGTTCCCTTTCGTCTGCCATAAGTGGCGGGAAGCCTAAGTAGTCGAGGCACGCTCCTCTTTCGTCGGTTGCGAGTCGTGCCGTCACGTTGCGCTGAGCCGCGAGGCATTTGTCTGTGTTGCTGGCAAAGAACGGATCGGCGGCTACGGCACGCATGGCGACCTCGGTGCTCCAGTTGCGGGAGTGCTTGCCGCGCTCTATGCAGAAACAGCGATGCATACGGCCTTTTATCAGTCGCCGCTCTGCCTGCGAGCGGATGTAGGCAATCTTTATCTGCACCTGCTCTTCGGTTATCGCCTCCACATCGTTATAGCCATGCACGAAGAGAGCAGGGCCACGGAAGGAGCGCGTGTGGTTGCGGTCCCGGTCAGGCAAAGCGAGCGCGTGCGCGCTGAGTTTATCTCTGCGCCACTCTATGCCCAGCATGTCCCAGTATGCGTGAGTACAGCCAGCCATAAAGCCGCTTATCAAACTGCCCAAATGGCGCTTATTTCCAGGGAGTAAATGGATAAGCCCATGAAAATGCTCTGGCATCGCCTCGCATGGCCCTACCCTTACCGTTGAACAGATGGAAGGCATCCTTTTCCAACTTTCGATTACGCCAAGCCCCAGCTTCGTATATCTGCAATGCGGGCTATCGGCACCTATGCCGCCGATAGTGCCTTCTACCGACGAGAGGATTGGCGATTCGCCACGAGTGTTGAGAGTGACGAAGTAATAACCTTCGAGATAGTTAGAGGGCGAGTCACGCTTCAGAGCATCGGGCGTGGCTGCTGCTTTCTTGTTGATCATTGCTATTTGGGCGGAAGTAAGCATAACGGTGCGGGTATTTGATTATAATCCTAATGTCTCGCCTGCAAAGATAGCAATAATCCTGCACCCCACAAAATTTCTTCCGCACTATTTTCCTTATTGTTACCCGTTACCTGTTACCCCGATATGGCTTCGCTATTATCCCATTCTAAGGAACGGACCTACAACGGATTTACAACGGACCTGAAACGGACCTAGAGCGAAGGCACAGCGAAGGCATAGCGAAGGCACAGAGGCATGTCAAGCGGCCTCGGTAACAGGTAACAAGTAACAATAAGGAATTGTGTGCATGGCCAAGAATTTTACTGAAAATTTCTAAGGAGTTTATATACCTTATTATATATAGAATAATAAAATCAGGGCAGTCGTTTTCTTATTGTTACCTGTTACTTGTTACTGGCCGCTAAAAATTTGCTTATTCCTGCGTGCCTGTAGTTTCTTGACAAATTCACTATAATCAGGAAATCTTGGACAGGAAAAAAAGGAATCATCGTAAGTGATTGCCACGCTGTCATTATAATTCAAATAAGGAGCTCCCTTATGGGGATAAGTAACGTCTTTATTAAGTATCTTGGCATTAATTCTGATGACATAAAAGTATCTTGATGATTTGCCAAAGTATTTGTAGACAAGGTCTGCATCTATGGTGCAAGTATCGGGGCGGGTGGTTATTTTGATTTCTTTCACATTTGCTTTTTCCATAAGTTGCTTGATTGTTCCCTTTTCTTTACAATTCCAAGAATCTATTTCCTTGAGTTTGTATACTAATTCAGTATTATGCTTTGCCGATGCGTTGACATATCTAACGAGCTTCTCCATATCATCCTTATGCTCAAGATAGTTCTCTTCCATTTCTGCTGCGGTGGTATATGGTTGAGCGAAAATCAAGATGCATATTAATAGTATGAGGTTAAGTGCATTGATGAATCGTAATGGTTTTGCCCACCTTTTCTTGACAAACGAGAACCCGACAGGGCATAATGTTACTGCAAGGAAAAAGAAAGAGAGCCAGTTTAAATGAAAATATATACACAATAGATCATTACGGAAAGCAACTGTTGGTTTGCTGAGTAAATAGTGTCCAAGGAAATCGGTAAAGAATAATGCTATAAGATATATTGTTGCTATACCTATGCCCTTGACTATTTTGATGATTTTTTCTTCCATAAGTTCGGTTTTAATTATCTGTTTGCAAAGATATAGATAATTTCTTATTCGTGCAAGTTTTCGTCAAGAAAAAAATATAACCGCCTTGACGATTGCACACTATCACAATATAGCTCTTTGAAATTACCACACTAATTCTGCAAATTACCACACTAATTACAAAGAATAGCACACTAATTATGCACAGGCGGAAAAGGCTTGGAGGTATGGGGAATTTGTCGTAATTTTGCAATCGTCAAAGAGCCCGATGGCTCAATTGTTTAACTTTAAAAAAAAATCGATGGCTAAAAGACTTACAAAAATTGGTTACATGGATTCTTGCAGAAGCAAGACCATGAAGCGTCTTACTCCTGAGGCGCTCGAGTCACTTACCAACTCATTCGAGGTGAACTGCATCATGCGTCAGATTGAGGCAGAGGCTGATCAGGAGATGAAAAGCAAGCTGAAGGGCAATCTGCCTGTGGTGCTCTATGCTTGCCAGATGCCAGAGGATGGCGTGCGTCCAACGGCTGAGACTGCCATTCCAAGCGGATTCTGTCTGCATGACTGGGACCACATGAAGGTGAATCCTCGCAAGTTCTATGACGAGCAGATTGCCGGCAAGGAAACGGAACTGGGCATCGTTCTTGCACATGTCACTCCCCGTGGCGAAGGGCTCCGTCTGGTGACCATACTCGGTGAAGGCGAGCGAATAACCCAGTGCCAGGAGAGGCTTGCAGCAGCATTCGGGATGAGCGCATTTGCCGACCGCAAGATCAAGGATCTGTCTCGCGTGTCATTCCTTCCCAGCAAGGACTACATGCTCTTCGTTGACAATGACAGGCTCTTCAATCATGTTCTCGAGGAGGGGAATAAGGATGAAGGGATGAAGGATGAAGGAGCGAAGGTGAGCGACAACTTCAACTATCAGGGCATCAAGTTCAGCAGCATCATCGAGGCTCTGCTCCGCCGAATAGCCACACAGGGAAATCCTCGCGAGGGTGAGCGCAACGACGACCTCTTTATTCTTGTGCGTGAGCTTCGCCACATCTGCGACTACAACTTCAACACGCTCTACATGCTCGTGGCTCCTTACTTCCCCACCCTTCCCGATGCCGAGATTCGTCGCACCATCAGCAACGCCCTTGCCACCAACGGCCGCACGATAACGCCCGTGATGAGAGGTGTGATTAGCGAGCTGAGAAACGTGAGCAACGCTTCTGACGAGACCGACATCCAACTGCCTCGTCTGCCAAGGCTCTCAGCCGTGGAGGAGATGATTCTCGCACACTACCCCAAGCATCTCCGCTCGCAGGTGTATATGGCTATGCTGCCAATCTGGGGCGTGTATGGCACACACATCCGCTTCAACTACATGGACGGCCGTGAGAACTCGCTCTCGTTCCAGACTGCCGTGGTGGGCAAGAGCAGTAGCGGTAAGGCATTCGCAGCACATCTCTTCGACCTTATGACGAAGCGCATCCGCATTGAGGACAACATTGAGCGCCAGAAGGCTGCCGAGTATCTCGCCATCTGCAACAAGGCAAGCGATGCCTCAGAGAAGCCCGACGATCCACGTCCGCGAGTGAAGCTCTTCGGCGACGACATCACCACAAGTCAGATGCTGGAGTATCTCGACAATCTCGAGGGTGAGCATGCCATTCAGTTCACGGAGGAGGTGGCACGACTCTCGAAGGCGAAGAAGACGGTGTACGGCGATAACGACGACCTTCTGTGCAAGGCATTCGACAATGCCATGGGCGGTAAGGAGAGCAAGAGCCATCTGACGCGCAACATCCGCATTCCTATCTTCCTCAACTGCCTCTACTGCGGTACTCCAGGCGGTATGCATAAGTTCTACAACAACCCTGAAGGCGGTCTGAACAACCGTGTGCTCTTCGCCTTCATGCCATCGGTTAGGATAAAGGGATTTCCTCACTATGAGAACCTTACCGAGACGGAGCAGGCACAGTTTGACGAGGCTTGCGACCTTCTCTCAGAAGCAGGCAAGGACGGTAGGAAGGTGCAGCTGCCGTGGCTCGAGAAGACCGTCATGATGCTCAAGAACAAGTGGGACAAGGAAGACGACGAGAACCCTGACGAGGTGTGGTATGACCTCGGCAAGCGTGCCCTTGTGGTGGCTATGCGTGCTGGTGTGCTGCAATGGTATCTTCGCGGTTGTCCTACTGACGAGAAGCAGATTCGCGACATAGCGAAGGTGGTGAAGTGGACTGCCGAGGCTCACCGACTTGGGGTATATACCTTCTGCGGCAAGGACTACGAGGACATCAACGACATCGACAACTCTCTCATGCAGAAGCAGGGACGAATGTCGAAGAACAAGAAGCTGTTCTCTGTACTTCCCGACCATTTCAGCGTGCAGGAGCTCATTGCCCTTCGTGTGCAGAATGGCGACAGCGCCAACGTGAAGATGGTGATAAGCCGATGGGTTGCCGACGGACTCATCCGTAAGGTGTCAGAAGGATGCTACGAGAAGGTGCTGCAACTGGTGGCATAAGAGGGCGGTAACAAGTAACAGGTAACAATAAGAAAAATAGTGTAGAAGAAATTTTGTGGGGTGCAGGAATATTACTATCTTTGCAGACGCATGAGGGTTTCTTGCACCCCCGAACACACTTCAATCTAAACAAAGAAAAATGAAAAAAGATATATTAAAAGACATACTGAATCGGTTTGACCACTTTATAAAGAATGTGGATTTCGACAATCTGCCTGAACGGGATAGTGAGGACTATCGCGAGCTGCTGATGCAGACGGCTAACGACGGGATATTCTGCGACGGCAGATACAGCGCGAATACGGAATATACGCTTGAGGTATTCGAGAACCCTGACTATGCAAGCGAGAGCCGTAGTCTGGCTGCTATCAATGCCCTGAGCGAGAAAGACCGCGTGCGCTTCAGGTTCTATCTGGATCTGAAGGATATGTGCTATCCTCTTTTCCGTGGCAAGAAGACTGACTGGTCGGCATGGCCTTGGAACATGACCGACGGCGAGAGCAGCTTGGACAACAAGGAGCTGTATGGCTTCATAACCGACTGCAAGTGGCCTAACCTGTCGGCTGCCATCCTGTATGACATTCACATGCTGATGATGAACGATGAGGAGAACTACACCAGCGTGGCTCGCAACGAGGTTTCGATGCACGTGTTCTATGGCATAAAATCGCACTGGGGAGGACATGACCAGTCAGAGGAGAAAAAGAAGAAACTCGTTGCAGCCATAGGCAAGTGCGCCGACGACCTATGGGCTGTAGAGAACCACATGAAGGTGGGAAGGCTCGTGTGTAAGGATATGCTCGAGTTGTCGCTCTATGACGCTATGGACACCTTTATCGACACTACGTTCCGCTATCAGCAGGTGCTCATGGCGAGTGAGATGGCTGCATGGATAAGGGAGAACTGGACCATAGGCGAGAGACATCCTGAGAAGGCAAAAGAGAAGGCGTTGTGGGCAAAGCTTGATGAGCTGAAAGCAAAGTATGACGTTAAGTCGCCAGACATGAACCACACCTGTCTCATCATCGCCATTGACATACTCCAGATGTCGATGTTCTCGGAGGAAGAGGAGAACTTCGATGATGACGATGAATGGATTGACGAGTCTGACGAAGATAAAACAGAGTAAGGGCGTGGAGTGGGAAGAAGAAATATTTGAGCCTCGGCCGAAGAAGGCAGTTGGGCGACCAGCGAGGAATCCTTTTCATACCGTAGAGTGTGAAGAGGATTTCATACGTCGCTGTAGGAATATGGTAGAGAGGTATTATCACCCCACGCCTAACACATATTCAGATTTCGTGTTTGCAGCAAGGAAGAAGGCAAGCAAGACGCGTTTCTGGGCGATGATCTTCATCTACTATATGGAAGAGAAAGGCATGGATGAAAATTATTCAGGCTTCATAGAGCGTGTGGTAAGCACGCTCGGTAACTCGGTGATATGCGACCGCCCCACTTTGAGCCGTACCATCAAGGGCCTCCAGAAATTGTATATCACTATTGACGATGCCCGACTGAAGGATATGGATAAGGATGTAAGCATTTCAGATGCTGACATGAAGGCTCACCAGAAATACAGGAAGCAGTATGTGGGTGTGGTGAAGTACTGGGAAGAGTGCCTGGGGTAACAAGTAACAGGTAACAATAAGGAAAATAGTGCTCCCCTATCGCTACCCGTTAGTAAAAGTGGTTGTTTAATTCTTGTTCATTGTCTTGATGCTACATGGCATAGCGAGAGAGAACCCTCTGACTACTTCCAAACCTCATCCGCAATCTCACGAACCAGCTTGAGCTTTGCCCATTGCTCTTCCTGAGTGAGTTTGTTGCCGATAGCGCATGAAGCGAAACCGCATTGAGGAGAGAGTGACAGGCGGTCGAGCGGAATGTACTTTGAAGCCTCGCGGATACGGTTGATAATCAGCTGCTTGTCCTCAAGTTCAGGACGCTTGGTGGTGATAAGACCGAGCACCACATGCTTGTCGGCACTCACCTTGCTCAGAGGCTCGAAACCGCCAGAACGCTCATCGTCATACTCCAGATAGAGCACATCCACATTCTCACGGGCAAATACCCAGTCGGCAACGGAGTCGTAAGCTCCGCTATTGAACCATGTAGAGTGGTAGTTGCCACGACAGATATGTGATGCCACGAGCAAGTCCTTAGGACGGCCTTCAAGCGCGAGATTGTTGACCTTGAGCAACAAATCCTTTACCTCATCGAGATTAGGACTGAGACGCGCATATCGCTGTGCTGCCGCCTCGCCTACCACAGCGCCCCATGTGCAGTCGTCGAGCTGTAGGAAACGGCCACCTGCATCGTAGAACTGGCGTATGAAGTCCTGATAAACGGCAGCTATGTCACGGATTAGATCATTAAGGTCATTGTATATAGCACGTGTGCCAAGATAGTTCTGTGGGACAGTAAGTTGCTGGAAGAACTGTGCAGGAGAAGGGACTGTGAGCTTGGCTACGCTCTGGGCATCCTCAAACTTCTTCACACGCTTGAATGCCTCGATGAATGGGTGTGGCTTCGCTGTTAGCTTGCCTGTGAGATATACCTTGTCAAGACGAGCCGTCTCGCCATTGAACGTCACATCGCCGCCTGGCTCATGAGCCACGCCGCCAAAGCCCCAGAAGAAGTCGAGATGCCAGAACGTCCTGTTAAATTCGCCATCGGTTATCACGTGATAGCCTAATTCCTTCTGCTTATCTGTTAATTCCTTTACAAGTTGGTCACGAGTGTTTTCTGAAAGATTCTCCGGACGGAGGAAACTGCCTACGAAGTCAGCTCTCTGCGGAACCTGAATACCATTGATTACTTTTGCCATAAAAATATATCAAATTACGAATTATTGATTTTTATTCACCTTTATGGAGTGCAAAATTAATTCTCTTTTCTCTTCCCTCCAAAAATATTTGGCACATTCAGAAAAATATACTACTTTTGCACTAAATTAATTACAAGCAACAGAATATTATTCGGCAGAATATGAAATACGAAGAACTTGACGAGACGGATCGCAAGATATTGCGCATCCTTCAGGAAGACTCCACTCTCACGGTAAAAGAACTTGCGGCAAAGGTGAATCTGTCAGCTTCGCCTACCTTCGACAGGCAGAAACGACTGGAGCGCGAGGGGTTCATAAAAGGCTATCATGCCGTGCTCGACCCGAAGAAGACGGGCAACGGGATAACCGTGCTCTGCAATATGCGCCTCAGACATCACTCGCAGTTGCTCATGGATGATTTCATGGAGACTATCCAGAATATCGAAGAGATAACGGAATGCTACAACACGAGTGGCGAGTATGATTTCACGTTGAAGATTCAGACGCGCGACATGGATTCATATCAGGAATTCATGCGCACGAAACTCGGAAACATAGAGAGCGTAGGTTATTTTCATAGTATTTTCGTTATGAAGGAAGTGAAGAACACTCACGGTGTGCCTATCCTGTAAGCCTGAAATGTTATTATATAACAGAAGACCTCATCCACCGAATCAGGGGATGAGGTCTTTCTTTTTTATTCTTGCCCGAAAGCTACATTCTAATTTTGCGCTCTCAGACTAATTCAGTATAACTACATCCCCAATAGAAGATGAGGATTGCTTCTTTTCCTTCATCGGATAGAGACTCCATTGCAGATGCAGCATGGCATAGCGAGGTAGTGTGTTGGTTACGGTTTCGTATCGTCCCTGCGCATTGATGGTTATATTGGTATTGGTGAGCTGATGAAGGAGGTCAAACATCTCCAGACGGGCGGTGAGCTTCTTCTTCAGGAACGAGCGAGCAATAGAGGCATTCCACACAAGGTTATTGGTATTGAACTCGCTTGACGAATAACCACGGCGAGAGTACATCTTGATGTCGGTAGCAAGGGTGATGCCTGTACGGAACACGCGCCATGTGCCGTTGAAGCCATAGGAGAAGAGCTTGGCGTTGATTTCGTTAAAGCCCACTCTGTCAGATGTGCTATGGCGCAATTCAACCTTTCCGCTTATACGGAGTGAGAGGCTGTCGCCTCTGCGATAGGTGAGCGAGAGATTATCCGTCCAGTTATTATTGTGCACCTTGCTAAGCTGGGATTCTGTCTGCCCAAGAGAAGCTATCATATCCACGCTCTGTGAGAAATTGTAACCAGCGTTGTTATCGAGATTGAAGCGTTTCTCTTTTCCAAAGTCCATACCTAAGCCCCAATTTGTATTCCATGACCAGTTGTCATCCACATTCACAGGCTTGTAGGTGCGCTTACCTGTATTAATATCCATAGTAAAGCCTTGCGAAATAGCATTCTGGGTAGCGCTGATATTGCCAGATAAATTGGTATATACGGTTATGGAGTCTCCGCCATGTACCCATCGCTTGCCGGCATTTAAATAAAAGTTTTCATTCCATGACTGCTTGAGATCTGGATTGCCAAGACGCACGCTGAGCGGATTAGAATCGTTTGACACATCAACCATATTCAGCATGTTCGGTTGTGAGTTCCTGATGTTATAATTAACATTGAAGTTTATATTCTTTTTTCTATGAGAATAATACACATAGCCATATGGATTGAAAAAAACATAGTTGCGAACCAACTTCGATTCTATGTTGCCGTGGTAATCGTATCTGTGCTTGATATTAGTTAAAGGCACAGTCAAATATGAAAAGAAATTTGTTTTTTCATCATACTGCTGATAGCTTATCTGGAAGTTTCCACCATAGCCCTTTTTCATTTCCGTACTGCGATAGCTGTTCTTTGCGTCGATGGCGTAAAGTTCCAAGTCATAGTTACTTGGAAGTTCGCCCAAAGGATGCACGGAACCTATGCCCCAACCGTCAATGTCGTGGAGATTATAGTAGTGCTGAGTATTGCTATTATAGTACTGGTTATACGTTATATTAAGTCTCAATGACAGATGCTCGTTAGCATTATAACTATATCCTGCATTAACAGAATAGTTATAATTGTGGTTGGGAGATGTGGTGTATTTATTCTGATACAGGTCACTATCTTGCACACGGAAATAATTCACATCCTGCAGGCTATAGTTTTTGTTCTTCACATTACCATAGCTGCCACTTGCTCCTACAGAAATATAATCACCCGAACTTAGCTTGAACTCGATGTTTGAAACATGATTTGCACTAAACGATGTGTAATTGCTGAACGAGGAATTCGCGTTGCGATTGATGAGTTGTGCCTGAAGCGCAGGATTCAACTGGGCAGAAAAGGCAGAGTCGAGACTCTGCTGAACATTACCCCAACGGCTGAACTCCTCATCAGCAAGAATACTTCGAGAGGCATTGTCGCTATTGTTCTCAGCATAGCTTACTCTTGTGTTATTATACCACCAGTATGGTTTGCGGACATAGAAAGTATTGTTTAGCGAAACATTCTTGCTATGAGATACTCGGTTGCTCATAGAGCGCGAGAAAGTATTCTTGGGACTAAGGAACTGCTCTGAGTTCTGTGTATTCTCGTCAACTGACTTATTCCATGAGAACTCCACATTGCCTTGCTCTTCCCAACGTTGCTCCTTCTCTGTAATCTGGAGGTCGATACCGGCCTTACGGGTGTTGCGAGAGCCTTCTGGCTGATTAGCAGGATCCCAGTCTCCATCACGACCAGGCTTGCGGTTCTCGTTCACGTTGTTGGTGTTGGCATATACGGAGAGACGTGAACAGTCGGTATAGCGGAGAGCGAAGAGACGCGCCATATATCGGTCTTCAGTACCGCCTGCAAGCTCTACATTGCCCATAAAGCCTTTGTTATACTGACGCTTTAGCTGAACGTCCATAGTGAAGGTCTTTTCTTCCAGTTCACGACCTGCCCATTTGCTCTTCTCTGAGCTTTTATGATACACCTGTATATTCTTAACGGTAAAGCTTGGAAGGTTCTCCAACATCACTTTCTTATTGCCCTTGAAGAAGTCTTTGCCGTTGAGGGTAAGTTCCTCAACCTTCTCTCCGTTTACAGTTATCTCACCCTCGCTGCTGAGCTTTGCTCCTGGTAGCTGACGGACAAGTGCATCAAGCATACTGCCTTCTTCCAACGCGAAGGCATCGGCATTATAGATGATGGTATCTCCATGCTGAACCATCTTGATCTTGGTAGCCTTGACAACCACCTCGTCGAGCATTACGCTATCAGGCACACCTGCTTTCACAGGGCGCATATATACTACAGGCAGCTCGAACCAACGGTTGCGTGCCACCTTCTTGATTTCATAGTCTATGGTGTTAGGATAATAGCCTGGTGCCTTTGCCTTCAGAATGAACTTTCCAACGGCAGAATCTGCAGGAACCTTGAGCTCATAGTATGTACGGTCGCGCATATTCCAGCGGCTCTTTTCGTACCTATGGCAGGTCATAGTGTCGATAACAGTACTATCGGCACGCATGAGAGTTACAAACACACTATCAGGACCAGCCTTAGTCTTAGCATCGATGACATATCCGTATAACTCTATTTTCTTCTCTTTCTTTTTCTTTGCGTTTTCTGCATAAGATGATACTGAAGTAGCCAATACTATCATGACTACCAGTAGGTTTACAATTTTTTTCAACGTTATGAATAGTTTTAGTTATTTTACTACAATGCTCGTCTTTTATGGTTGTAATCTCAGTATATAGTTAGTTTCTCTGTCAGAAAAGTGAGGGGATAGGCTCATCCCCTCACGCAAAATTTCATTTATGTTATTACAGATTACCTCTTTCCTTGTCGAGATAGTACTTGTATGTGCCAACTGTAAGCTCGTCACAAGCAGGCTCATCGCATACTACAATTGAGTGTGGATGCATCTGGAGCATAGAAGCTGTCCACTTATGGCTAATCTCACCATCGATGATATGCTTGAGGGCACGTGCCTTGTGATGACCGTTACATACAAGCAAAACTTCCTTTGCAGCCATCACAGTACCGATACCTACGGTAAGTGCCTGTGTAGGAACAAGGCTGAGATCACCATCGAAGAAACGTGAGTTTGCAATGATTGTGTCTGTGGTAAGAGTCTTGATACGTGTCTTTGAAGAGAGAGAAGAGCCTGGCTCGTTGAATGCAAGATGACCATCAGGACCTACACCTCCCATAAAGAGATCGATACCGCCAGCTGCCTCTATTGCAGCCTCGTAAGCCTCACACTCAGCAACAAGATCCTTCGCGTTTCCGTTAAGGATATGTACGTTCTCTTTCTTAATATCAATATGAGAGAAGAAATTCGTCCACATGAATGAATGGTAGCTCTCTGGATGATCCTCTGGAAGATGTACATACTCATCCATATTGAATGTAATGACATTCTGGAAAGAGATTTCACCAGCCTTGTAGAGATTGATAAGCTCTCTGTAGAGGCCAAGAGGTGAAGAGCCTGTTGGACAGCCCAACTTGAATGGCTTTTCCGGAGTAGGTTTAGCCTCGATGATTCGTTTTGCAACATAATTTGCTGCCCACTTCGACATCTTGTCGTAGTCTGGTTCAATAATTACTCGCATACTTTTCTTGTTATTGGTTGTTTAAGTTAAGCGCCTGAAGACCTGCTACCAAAAAGTGCAAAAGGAGGGGTTTCCTCAGACTATGATTAAAATGTTTATTTCATAATAATAACGCAATTTAGAGGTCAATATTACATGCCTGAACATCGCGTTCTCCATCCTCATCAAGAGAGGCATTCCATTCCACTTCTGCTTTTTCACCCTCAGCAATTAGAGTTGCCTTGTCAGAAAGATTGAAATGAGCAGCTACCCAGTTATATTCATACTGCGCTATAAGTGGCTCTATATCCTCAAAAGTCTTGCCCGCCTTAAGAGCAGCTATCATCTCTGCCTTTGGAACAAGCATACCTCCGAAGTCTGTCCATTCGCCAATTCCTTCTGAAGATGCGGTTAAACCTTCACTTGCCTTGAGAACCTGAGCAAGGTACATTTTTATCGCCTGATTATATAGAGCTATTCCACGGTCGATATGTTTTGGCGAGATTATGCATTTCCTATACTCCGTCAGGCCTTCGCTTTGCATTTTAGAGAGCACCTCTATTGCCTTGAGAATTGAAGCAACTGTATATGGACCTAGCATAGAGAAATTGAGAAGGTCACGACGTGTTGCCTTTCCCTCAGTTCGCTTATCACGCTTCGGCCATTTCAAAGCATCACGACGAGTACCTACGCTTCGGAATGCCTGTGCAGGAATGATATGCGTATATCCATCCCTACCCTCTGTTATGAGCGAGAAAGGAAGATCACGAAGATCCTGATGTCCGACATGATGCATAATAACTGTACTGAAAGCGCCAATCTGCATAGGCCAATATACATAGCTGCTGCTACCGAGTTTTGCACCACGAAGAAGCTGACCATACTTGTTTGGTCCCATCTTATATGAGTGGTTACTCTGGTTGCTTCCTGAACCAGCATTAAAGAAACTTGTCATACACGCAATCATAAGCGTTGCCTTATGGTGGCTTACGCTATAAGGACCGGCAAAATATGCACAAGCCTCGCCATTCTCAAAGTGACAGTTGGCAAAGAAAAGCGACTGGGTTGCAGAATACATACGACCGATATGACAGCCTTGTCCAACAAAGCAGTTATCAAGTTGGGCAGCATCAGTAATATGACTGTCAGAACCAACTATAACATGCTCCATTATGACATTTGCCCCTACCCCACTTGGAGCTTCCGGCAAAGAGTTGATACTTACGTCAACAAGTCGGGTAGCACCAATAACATGTGTCTTTGGACCTATATGAACATCTGTCAACTGAAGACAATTCTTCACTACGGCACCTTCATCAATGATACTTCCATCTGATTCTATCTGCTTGGCATAGTCAAATGCTTTCTGCTGAAGGGTCTTGACAAGCGTAGGATTCGCATAAGCCTCCTGCACTTCAAAGGCAGCCTCCATACTGGTAAGGTTATCATGAATGATGACTTCAAGTCCGCCATCTTCCTTCATAACACCCACTTCTACTCCATTGGCAAAAGAGGTCTTGCCACTTGCACCAAGATCTGAAATATCAACAAGAGTTATGCCTGAAGACAGATACACCTTACCTGTGAAATTTACATTACAGATGGTATAATTAGAAAAATCATTTGTTACTAAGATATCCTGCCAATTAGAAGCTGCAGAACCTGCAGATTGCAGCATCTGAATTTCGTCTTCAGTCAGATTACGATATTGCTTTTGCATATTATTGGGTTTAGGTTTTTGCAAAGGTACAATAAATATCTTATACTATAAAATATTTATCATTTCAGTCTTTAGTTTTTTTACATTTTTAACAGATTACGCTTTGCCTTCATTATGTCTTCGCTCTACCTTCGCTCTTCCTTCGCTATAAATCCGAACCAAACTCGATGCAAGTCCGTTCCAGGTCCCATTCTATATGGGAGTTTCATCGAGTTTGGTTGGGAAGAAGATGGGACTTACAAGGGAACTACATAGGACCTACTTGGGAAGAACTACGAGAAACTAAAAAACGCATCCCTCAAAAGAGAGATGCGCCTTATTTATTGTATTAAAGTGGTCTGTGTTCTGCTCTCATACGAGCAGCAGTCTTTGGCTTGCCCTTAGCACAAGCGCTGAAAATCTGATCACCAGAACCATACGTCAAATCATAATCCATCATATGGAGAGCATACTTCATTGCTTTGTCATAGTCACTATTAAAGAAGTAATGAATACCAAGATAATTGGCTGCAACAGCTATATATTGTTCATCATTACTATCGCGACTCAGATTAGATGCCTCAAGATTAAACAACTTTGTATAAATCGCAAGAGCATTACCAGTCTTAGGATTTTCCTCCGTCTGAGTAAGCATATATGCATGACTATAATAGATACTACATACCTGTGGATCAGTTGAGAAATCCCTCTCTACCTTTTCATACATATTCAAGAGTTCACGTTGTGCAAGACTCTTTTCTGTAGCATCAGTAGCACCGTTATACTTATTTTGAAGAACATTAATCTGATCTATCCAATCATTAATAGTCAAGTCATTTGCATTCTTCTTACTCATCTGATACTGTCGGATATGAAGAGCCTGATCATACTGTCCCTTAGCCATCAATGCATTAACAATTTTCTTAATATCACCACTCATTCCATTATACTGAGCTGTAGCAAGCACACGTTGTTGCATTGTAACACCCATATCCTGTGAGAGATCAAGACCTACCTCAAGACCTTTCTCCATTATATCAACAGCAGCATCCAATCCTACATTACCAGTACTGAGGCTATCTATACTCTCCAAAGAGAACATAGAGAGTGCCTGATAACGATAGTCATAAGGCATATAACGATAATGAAGCTTAGCTGTATCAGCACTCTGGAAAAGCTCATTAGCATTCTTAATAGCATCCTGATAACGTTGCAAACCATAGTTTGCTGCCAACAAGACACTCAAGAATCTTGGATCTGTAACTTCCTTCTCATGGGCAAAATTAGCGACACTAACAATCTTTTCACGATAGAAATTCTTCACATCTGCCTCTTTTGACCAGTCAACAGCAAGATCCAACGCATTACAATATTTATAGAGTTCATCCAATGAGAGATTCTCATTGCCTTGCTCCTCATATGTGGTAATACCTTTCTTAAGAAGTCCCATCTTAATGCCGAGAGTATCATCTGGGGCTTTTCTGGCAACAGCAACCTGAAGAGCAGCAATAGTACCACCAATATTCAGGTCAGGACGCTGATCACGAAGTTGAAGGAACTGTCTCAACACACCCTCAGGATCTTCTGACGCCTTCATACTAGCATAATAGTCATATGAGTCAGGATAGAGAGGGTTTACTTCCATCGCTTTCTTGAAATAGATAATTGCAGTATCTCTATAAGCAGAATCACCCCAGTGCTCAAACTTATACTGACAATGCCTTCCAAGAAGCACATAAGAAGGTGCGAAATCAGGCTGAATCTCAAGAGCCTGCATAGCATACTTCTTAGTCTTATCAAAGTCCTGGTTCATGTTGTATGCCTCTGCAATACCAAGAAGTACCGTAGGATTCTTACGGTTTGCAAAAGCAATACGATATGCGAGTGTATCCGCATAGTTAGCATACTCTCTGATAGTCTCAGCGAGCGCACCAGTAAGTGCCTTTACATCAGTTTGTGCATTTGCAGGAGCTGCAAAAGCTCCAAGCACAAAAACTGAAAGTATGATATGTTTGAAAAATTTCATTCTATTATGCATCTAAAGGTTTATCTAAGAGTATAATGAACACCGAAGTTGATTGTCTGCATCAAAGTTGTACGACCAAGGAAGTGATGCTGACCACCACGATTCAACACATAGATTGTTGGCTGACAGAATGCAGCAAGACGATCTGCAATACGACGAGAGATACGGATACCTGCATGTACACCGATACTAATGTCCTTTGCACGAAAATCAGGGTCAAGGTGTCTAACCTTGTCTGCATTTTGGAAATATACAGTAGGACCAATGAATGCATCGAATTCAGTTGTACGTGGACGGAAACCACCCATAAGAGTCGTAATATTAGCATTGAAACTTGCAGAAAGAAGTCCCAGATTTACTACCCTTGCTGACTGCATATCACTTCGAGCAACTAATTCGTATGTCAAACGACCAGCATAATATTCGGAGAAACGATATTCACCAAATATCATTCCCTGACCGCCAGTAATGAAGCCCTTGGAACCAACAGCCTTAGAGGTATGACCACGATAACTATGGAACATATTAATACCGCCAGCAATACCAAAACGAAGACGTGAAGAAAGCCATGGCTTGAAATCATACATAGCGCTGATATCACGCATCTCACGATATTTCTCTGTACGAAGATTCATACCAAAACCAAGTTTGATAGAATGACGTCCCTGACTATTATCATCAAATACCCATGATTCGTAAACAGGATCCTGTGGTCTTGTAGAACTTGCTGTTGAATAAAGATATTCAATAAAGATATTCAAGTCATCGCTGAGTTTATACCAAGGATGAATACCAAAATTCAAGCTTGTGATATTCTGTTTCAAGAGACCAAAGCTATCATCAATCTTCTGTTTGTTGATATAAGCAGCTGTCATATACCTATGCATACGCTTCTGTCCCATACCTATACCGACAAAACCATAAACTCCCCAAGGATCATCCCACGTAAAATCTCTGAAGAATCCCATAGGATTAACAAGAAGATCAACTCTTCCACCAAGGTAGTTTTCATTAAAGAACTCATACCCACTCATAAGCGGATTATCGCCTTTATTACTTCCCCACTCATAGTATCCCCATTCTGTAGAACGACGTGTAAGTGTTCCTCTGAAACCTGCTACCGGAGCAAACCACTTACCAACAGAAATACTACTCTCATAACCAATACCGAGTCGTGAGCCGCCTACATTAGGATCCTGATTCTGTGCAGAAGTCATGCAGATACCAGAAGATGCCTCCACAAAGAGAGGGTCACGCCAACGCTCAAGGTCAAGAGAATCTTCGAAAGATGAAAGACGCTTAGCTGGAGCAAGTGCATACTGAACACCCAAGTTGAAAGTCTGTAGAGCCTGCCATCCACCCATCTTTGGAGTTTCACTACCATACTTAACATTCTTAACAAGATATGCAGTAGGCATAAAGAATACAGAAGCCTGATTTGTAAATCTATAACTCAGACGAAGATTGATGTTACCTCCAAGTTTAAGGTCACTGTCAGTAATAGGGAAAACAGGATTTCCTACAACAGCAGATGCAGTCTCACCAGTCAACCATGAAGCAGTCAAACCAATACCACCATCAACATCCCATTTACGATATGGATCAACTCCACGCATAAGACTTGCTAAGTGGAACACAGGTCCAATATTGAACATTGTCATATGAGATGAATGATTGATCGCAGAACCACCATCCCACCTTGGCTTTTTATTTCCTGTAATATCGTATAGATTTATATACTCCATACCAATTCTGGTTGAAATATAATGATTGAAACGATATTCGCCAAACAATGTGAATCCACTAACAATAGGATTCTTCTGAGCACTCAGATAAGGATAATGTGTCTGCTGACGCTGAAGATAAGCAGCACCCACACCGAGTGTAAGACGTGAAGCTACGTTAGGATAAATAGGAAGTTCTTCTGGAAGATATGTATCTCTATATTTACGAGATTCACTAGTTACTGTGAAACCAACATTAACATCAAAGTTATAACGCTTTGATAATCTAGACATTCCTTCATATCTTGTCACATGTGGCTCAATAAAAATCTGTACGCCTCTATCAACACCATACCAACCATGAACACCACCTTCCAAATTGATTATATTTGAAGAATATAAGGAACTACTTCCCTTATATTTCTGTACATGACCAATACTTAAACCACCAACAAGATAAGCACCATACTTTGAATTCCAATCATAGTAACGACCAAATCCAAAAGGATTCACAATACCTTCAACTCGAATTCCCCCCCAGGAATAACGGTTTGACACCTCAAAACCATCGCCCTGATATGCTTTTTCATATTCTGCATTACGACCAGTTGCACCAAATCGCATACCGAAAGCTGGTGAGAACCACTTACCAACAGCAACTGCAGTATTATGACCGCGATGTCCAAATGAAGCTCCTGTCTGGAAATCTATGAAATAAGGATTCTGCCAAACACGAAGTTTCTCTACATCGGTCAAACCTGCATAATGCCATGAACTGCGAATACGATTCCAAGCCTCTGGGCTATTGTGATCACGAAGATAGTAAGCATAGGTACCACGAATACCATAATACAAGTCGTACTTATGCCAGTTTCTTTTTACAGAATTATCAATCTGGTCAGAAGCAATACCAACATATGGTTCTATAGAGAAATAACTCCTAGGACCACCGTAGATGCCAAAAGAAAGACCGAAATGTGCGTTCATAGAGAATTTCCATCCTTCCATTTCCTTTTCCAACCAATCACCTCTTGCAGGCGTAGACTTAGTAAAGCCAAAACCCAAACCACCAAATGCACTAATATTTACAGGACGCTGTGGATTGTAACCAGCAAAATAAGTTGACAAATTATAAAGATAGTCAATGTTTCCATTAACCATATAGAATCTTTGCGTATTACCAGTATATGTACGCAACGCATTTTCCGTATTGATGTATAAACGGGCACTACTCATAGGATTAAAATTCTTACCAACACCAAAATGGGCATTCTCCATTGTGTTGAGTCTGAATCCTTCAATAGCACCGATTCTCTGCAAGCCAAAACCACCCATAAAGTAGAAGTGATCCCAGAAATTCTTGCTTGTGAAAGTGTCACCAGTAGGCAGGAAACGATTCTCCATGATATAATCATGAGCATTCAGCTGTCCCTCCTGCTGAGCACGATTAATCTTACTCAACTTTGAGACATCCTTATTTGCAATGAATTCCTCCTCATCAATGTCAACTGTGTCGTTGGCAGCGGTATATACTTCTCTATTGGATAGAGAAGCTTTTGCTACCGCATTCACTGCGGTGCAACTCAACAGCATTACTGCCAAAGATATGAAATATTTTGTCTTATTCATTTTCTTTAAAAAGCTGGTTATATATCAGCGATTATATAGTTTCCTGATTTAATTGACGATTTAATCCTCTTCTTCCTCTGTCTTAGTTTCTGCATTATCCTGCGCAGGCTGCTGTCCTGCATTAGGATTTGCCGCATTTGCAGTTTGATCAAGATTCAGATTAACAACAACATCGTCTTCCTCATCACCTCCACTAACAGAAATGTCCTCTTCATTTTCAGACGACTTTCCATCCTCTGATAGTACAACAAGATCATTGAAGCGCTGTTCATACTTCGCGTAATCCTTCTTCTTGTAAAGGTAAATCTTTCGAAGATCATCACTAACCTGACCATCATTAAAGTAATAGAACTTATAGCTTGGTTCCAACTTGAAAGCATGGTGGAAGTAAGCAAGATAATCAGGTATATAGTTAGGACGCGCCACCTTCGTATTCTTGAAGGCTTCCGTACGAGCTGCCATAATACCCTTCATATACCACTTCTTTGCATTGCTATCATCCATTGCGTTTACAAGGGAATCAATATGATGCTGAGTAAGTCCCAATTGCTTAATAGTCATCAACTCAAGAGCTGCCTCTGTATAGAATACAGCGTGGTTATCTTTATGAGATGAAAGTACCTCTTCCATTTCCTGAAGATATGAGTTTGTTTCAGATGGAGACATCTGTTTTGTCACACACTTCATGAAACGATCCTTGAAACTGATAAACATACGAAGCTTAGCAACCTTTGGATCATTCTGTTCAGAAGCCTTACCAAACCAGAAATTCATATAACTCTGAGCACTATCACGCTCATCCCTCATATAATAGGTAAGAATCTGGTTGATGAGAATTTCACGACGATTCTTCTGTGCGACATCTGAATTACGAGCAGGTCTTCCCTGTACTCTTGAACTACGAGTATTAATGAAAGGACGAAGGATGTTAAGGTCCGGAGCACCTTCTCTCATCTTAAGAATTGCCATTCTGTTTGCACAATACATGGCAAACTTTACATTTTCATAACCTAAGTCCTTAGTTACCTGACGATATGCAAGACGAGTAATGATATCCTGGTCTTCCTTGTCTTCAATAACGTCAAAGAGGTTATAGTAGTCACCATCAGAAAGGTGTGCCTTACCATCAATAAGATCCTGCTTATTAGCATAATAGAAAGCTGCTACCTCAGCTCCGTTCATGATATGCTTACGCTCATAACGATAAGTACAACGCATTCTACGCATTGACTCAAGGATAGGAACTATATATGTATCATAGAATGGAAGAAACTTAATACTTGCCTCACCTGAAGGAATTACAGCACGAAGAGAGTCTGCCTTATCCTTGTTTCCTTCTTCATCAAGCTGCTTCGCAACATCATCCCAACTATAAACTCTTGGAGCCTGTTTTGAGAAATTTACATCTGCCTTACCAAGACCATTTCGAAGAATGTTATATGCAACATCCAAACGACCAGAAGCAAGTTTACGGTTAGCTTCGAAACCACCATCAGGAGATGCAGTAGCCTCAATTGAAACCTGCATCAGAAGATCACCATAAGATCTCAACTCATCAAGGAATGTTTCCTTAATAGAATCATTCAAAGCATCCTGAATAAGAACAGACTTACCAACCTGGAAGCGGAGCTTGATATCCTGATTCTTAGTCTCAAAGTTTTCTTCAGCCTGAGTAGCGAATTCATCAAGATCCATATCTGCTTGAGATACTGCCAAGTTCAGGAACTTATAATAGTTCTTTTTTGTACAAGAAGACTGGCTTGCCCATTGTGCAAGATAAATATGGTGATAGTCAGCAACCTCTACAAGATATGGGAACTTGTAATCCATACTTGGAGTACGCTTCTTATAAATTACAGTTGTATCAATATCCACACGATTGTGGAGATTCAAAATGATGTTACTTGAATAGTAATCTTTCAACTTATCGTTCTTACGATAGTTGTAGCCCATACGACGGTCCTGAAGCTCATGATATTCAGCACCCTCATAGCATAGACCTTTTACAAAGTCAACAGAATCACCCGTTTCACACTCTACTGCATATGGCTGTATGATAAGACGAGAATCTTCTGCAACCGTACCAGCAGGGAGATGCACAACAATTGGAATATAACAGTTTATACCATCATCAAGTGCTGGAGCAGCAACAACGCTCAAAGTATCACGACTTTGACCTTGTACCTCAACGTTACTAAGAGTATGATTAGCCTTAAAGTCAATCTTTTTCTCATGAACATGAACATATTCCGTCTGACCAGCAACAGTCTCGATAACAATGAAATCAGCGCCATCAGAAGTCAAGTCATCGTCAGGGTCGAAAGATGTTATAAGCAATGCCATTCCTGGATACAAAACGCGAACATTGAAAGTACCGTTAGCCTTTGACTTCTTGAATGTCACATTATGCTTAGCAACTGCTTCATCAAAAGCAAGAGGATTCGTACCATTTGAAATCTCAGGCATAGTAGCCTCAAGAATAGCCTTTACATCGTTAGCCTTTTTCGATGTTTTGAAAAGAGCATAACGAAGTGGCTTGGTGGTTACCTCATCACCAGTCTTAAACTGAACCTTGACACTAGCAGTAAATGGCTCGTCACTCTGCGCCATAAGTGAATTACTTACGACAAAAAGCAACATTGTCAAAAGGATAAATAATTTCTTCATCATTCTTATATCTGCATCTATACTGACAGACGACTATTATTGATTATACAAACTGTATATATATTGTTTACTTTAAAACGTATGAGATCGAGATACCGATTCGTGTAGGAAGAAGATAGTATCCACGCGCATTTGACTGGGTGTAACCATTTTCCCTTGAGTCCTCATCGCGAGAGCCTATAAAATTCTCCTTTTGGTTATAGTATATTGCGCCATAACCAGCATGGAAGTCAAGACTTAGACGGCGAGTAATGTTATAAACATATCCAAATGTCAGACCTGCGCCAACCGCATCACCTTTGTAGGTCTTGTTCTTCCATTCAATGTCATAACGTCCACCAATAGCGCCCAAGCCCATGAAGATTCCATGAACAGGGCGATGAGAAAGATAGTAACGGAATTCCGGCTGAATAACCGTAGCCTCAATATTCTTTCCCAGGGCCTTCCACCCATAGATAAAATTCACGCCAAAAGAGGTCTTATTGCCTGTGACGATTTCCATACCAAGTGATGGAGCCATCATAGCATCCATTGCCAGGTCTGTATTTATAGCTACCATCTGAGCTTTAGCACTCAGAGATATAACAACAGCACATACTATAGAGAGTATTTTCTTCATTCTTTTCACTTAATTAAAATGTAATATCTCCAAGATTAATGATACGACGTTTTGTCCCATCATCTTCTTGACCATCAACTACAGTATATCTAACAGACTTCATCTCAGGAGTTGTTGATGTATCATCACCCTTGAAGCGCACATAGATATTGGCTGTACCAGTTTTAGAAACACCAAGCACAGTCAGATATTGCTTAAACTCCCTCTTTGTATCCTTTGCTGTACCACCAATAGAAAGAACACACTTTACCTTATTACCTTCGACAGCAGCCCCATTCGGTTTTTTCTTTCCTATGATGTCACATATTTCCACATATACATTCTGGGCTGCACGACTTGACGTAATACTTCCAGAAACCTTATATTGTGTTGTAAGCTTATAAGGCTTTTGAAAAGTAGCATGTGCCTCCTGCCCCAACTTTACTTCCACCAACATAGTAGAATCCGCATAAATCCCAGCAGAATTGCTTGATACATATTTCCCAGACAGAGCCTTTTTAACCCCTTCATCAGAAGTGCTATACTCTGTAGTCTTACATGAAATAATCACATCGCCATAATATTGGCTTCCCTTTGAAAGTGCCTCAAAATCAAAATTCTCATAGTCATAGCCAGTGTTTCTACTTATAGCATAGAACTTATACTTTCCCATAGGAATATTAGTCAACTTATTTTCTTTATTGAAATTATAAGTAAACACTGTATCACAACTACCAGCTGTGTTTGTTGCAAAAACTACAGTACGTGTAGTAGGCCAATCTGCCAAACTCACCGTAACAGCCGTACTCTTCTTCTGCTCAACAAGTTCCTCTTCAGAAACCAGATCAACTTGCGAACATGAAGCAAAAGAGGCAGAAACCACAGCTATTGACAATATATTTCTGAGTATCTTATTCATTTTCATTATCCCCGATTAATTGTTATTTTTCGCAGCCTTTGCAGCAGCCTTGGCTTCTGCTTCAGCTCTCTTCTTTGCCTCCTTCTCAGCCTTAGCTGCTTCCTTCTCAGCCTTAGCCTTTGCCTTTGCCTCTTCCTGAGCTCTCTTCTTAGCCTCACGCTCTGCCTTTGCAGCCTCAGCCTTAGCATCAGCATCAGAATCGCCATTGAGTGACTGGCTCTGCTTCTTCAACTGCTCCTCACGCTTCTTCTGCTGTTCTTTTTCCTGCTTTTCGAGATAGCGCTGCCATTCCTTTCTCTCGGCTTCACGTTGCTTTTCCTTAGCAGCCTCCTTAGCATCACGCTCCTTCTGGAGAGCCTTCTGTTCAGCATCATACTTTCTCTGTTCAGCATAAGCCTCATTCATACGTTTACGCTTCTCAGCCTCGTACTTCCTGTTCTCCTCGGCCATCTGCTTCTCCATAGCCTTCTCCTCTGCAGCCTGCTGCTTCAAGAGAGCCTTTTCCTCAGCATCAAGAGCCTTCTCAAGCTTGCGTTCCTCAGCCTCTTTCAGCTTATCAGCCTCAATCTGCTGACGAACCTGCTCCTCTACCTTACGAGCATTAGCCTTATCTACGAGAGCGATACTATCCTCCTTAGCCTTCTGCTCCTGAGCCTTAATACGCTCCAGACGCTGCTGTTCGCGAGCCTGCTCCTGAATCTTACGAGCCTGCTCCTCACGAGCCTTGTCAGCTTTACGCTTCATATCACGAGTATCGGCCAATTTCTGGTCAATAACACTCTCATGATTTCTCATATTTATAATAAGGAGAGAGTCATACTTATTCTGATAGAAACGGTAAATCTTTAGATACTCCATATCGCGCTTACGCAATTCAGCACGATAGTCAAGTTCTGCGAGCACCTTTTCCTGATACTTCAAGTCAACATCGTATCTCCAACGATACTTTGTATATACATTAGCCTTGCCAACACGATACACAAGACCAACACGCGCCTCGGTCAAGATAGGGAATGGCACAATCTTCAAACCTGTCTTAGAGTCAGGAATTGTAGTATAAGTTGAAGTCTGGCTGTCATGGCTATACTTCTCATAATCAGCAAGAGCAAAACCTGCGCTAAAACCAAAATCAAGATCAACGCTCTTTCCGCTAGGGAATATATAAAGAGGACGAATCACACCATACTGGAAGCCCAAGGTATATGCCTGTCCCTGTATACCTTCCTTACCGAAAAGGAATGAAAAGTCATCATACGCCAAATAAGCACCACGATACCAAGTAGTACGAGGATGCTTTGGACGACGACGACGACCTGAGAAGATTTTCTCATAGGTATGGCGATGAGGACCAAGTTCATTGTTAGTCTTTCGAGTATGCCAATAGTTACGGAACTCTGCGCGAGCCTCGAACAGATTATACACGACACCTGGATTATAGGTATGCTTAGTATTCCAGTTACCCCTAACATTAAGACCAATGGCATTACGGCTCCAGTTGTATTTACCGAGATCAAACTCCACACCGAAGTTTGCAAGGAGCATCATCCAGTCCACACCATTTGTACGAAGGGAAATACGATCGCTTATAGAAAGCGAATCGAGCTTATGGTCATCTGCCATCTTCTTCTGCGCGAAAGCACATGAAGATGAAACCAGCATCATAAGCAGCACGCAATATTTCAGCCCTTTAAAATTCACTGTTTTAATCAAAACTTTAATATATAACATTTTTTAACCCCAAACATGTCTACCACACATAGGAGCATTCTTTCTTCCACTTATATCTCCTAACTAATTGAAATTGTAGCAGTTACGGGAGACCCCAATAACAAAATCAGTATGAAGACCCTAAAACTGACTGCAAAGTTAAATATTTTTAATTGAATATGCAAACAAATTCTCAACTTTTATATATTTTTTAACATATATATTAACATTTTTCATTTTCCTCAAATAAAACTCAAAACAACAATATTACTGATACCCTTTCGTAGAAAGTCATTCAAATTCCCCTTTACAAAGTCCTTTACAGGCAACTTTCATAATTGAGATTCAGAACGGACTTACAACGGACCTATAACGGACTTACAACGGACCTACATATAAGAGCAATCTCAACGAGCAAAAAAGCATCACGAAGAGAACTGCTATCTAAGTAGGATTTTCCGACCATCAGCAATCAAAACACCATTGTTTTTTCCACCGCCAATACGTCCCATAAGATCATATATCTTTTTACCATTAACTCCCTCATTGCCATTCACTTCCACATTATTTATATAAGAAGTTGTTCCTATGGTAGTTTTAGGGTGGTAAACGTCACTTGAATAGTAATATTCTCCAGCAGAGATTGTATACCACACATATCTACTTGAGCCATCTGTCGTCGGAGTATATTTACCATCTGATGTCAATGTGCCGGAAGACTTTGTCTTTTCGAAATCCTCATAACATTCAAATTCCACATTCACACCTTCCACAAACGGAGCATCGCCAGAAAGTGTACCCGACAAATATGTTTTCAGCACATTATACGCATTTACGATTGCAGACTTCGGAGCATACTTGTATGCCCAAAGCGGTACACCGGCATTACTAACACAGCTAATACACAAAGCAGGCATATCTGTAAGGCCATCTATGTTTTGCTCTGCCAACACGCCATAATAGGAGATGCCGGAAATTGTCATCTTTATATAGGACTTTCCCTCTTGAGTAAACTCCCAAGTCCCCGTTTTGTCTCCTGAAATCTTTCCACCTTCTGAAAGCACTACTGAAATTGGAGTTGCCTCTGCAAAACCCGAATGATTCAACTTATAAGGATGAATGAGCAGCTGATAGGTTCCAGCAACATCTTCATTCGAATAAAGTCGAGTTGACTCTATCTGAGTCTGAGTTGTTTTCATCGAAGTATATCTGAAAGGAGAGGCTACAAGCCATCCGTATTCATTCTGGAATAACTGACGCACACGAACCTGATGATGAACTGTACCGTTATTAAACTTAGTATGATATACTACAAATGCGTTTCCTTCAGCATCCACACAAGCCGAATTATGCCCTTCCGCACACTCTCCAACCGTCATTGTTCCCCAGTTGTTAAAAGCGCCCAAAAGTTTCATTCCTCTATTTGACGTAGAGTTTGGACCATAGTTTAATTGGTAATTGTTAAAAATTGCGACATTTCCTGCAGCATCCTTATATGGCCCTGTAGGAGAAGACGAGCGGAACACTCGCATCTCATATCCTCCATCCGGCGCATATCCACCATAACTCATAAAAAGATAGTAATATCCTCTTATATAATGGATATATGATCCCTCACCAGAAACATAATAGCCTCCTGCTATCTTCTTTCCAAAATACTGGTCGGAAGTGGCATTGGCATCAAGAGTCGTCCCCGAATAAGTATAGGTATAGTCACGAAGTCCTGTATTCTTGTCGAGCTTCAACATAAAGATTCCTCCCGACCATGAGCCGTAGGTAAGCCAAAGCTCACCTTCCTCATCATAGAAGGCACAAGGATCTATGCAGTTCGGATAGTAGGTTCCCCACTTGCTACCTGCACTCGAGAAACGAGTCGGAAGAGAATTTGAACCTGTCACGATTTGCATATCGGTCTTGGCAACATCCACCTTCTTGCCTGAGTAAGAAACATTATTGAAACCTCCGAACACTATCGGGGCCTCATATCTGAAAGGACCAGTCGGACTATCCGCAGTAAGAAGAACGATAACCGAAGCCCAGTTATCTCCATTAAGCGAAAGATACATGCACCATTTCTTCATCTGCACATTATATACAATATCCGGTGCCCACATATCTCCGGCTATCCATTCTGATGTATTTGATGCATAGATAGAACAATATGCACCTGCATCAAAAGAGCCTATTGTCTCGGTAACGATTTCAGCTCCCCGCTTTACTTTTACCTCATGAGTAGGACAAGAAGAAAAAGCGGTTTTATAACTTTGTCCGAAAAAAGTAGTATGTTCCCTTCCCGTATTTACTCCGACCCAGTTAACCAAATCAGCAGACTTGGCAACCCCAATATGAGAACCTACTATATAATAGTTCGCATCTGAGGGATTGTACACAACAGACGGATCATGAACAGACACATTACTATACGTTTTTGGCTTCTGCATATTCTGCAGTTGTGTTGATGTCAGCTTTGTCTGTGCATGAATAGCAGCCGGCAATAGCAGCATCGATAATGAAAAGAGTGATTTTAGTTTCATTTCATTCTATATTTTAGCCTAGTCGGTTAGTATTTTCGCGACAAAAATACAATTATTTTTCAACATCAACAAATTTTCCATGATATTTTTGAGAAAACGTACGATTTCTGTTTTTTTATTACTATATTTGCAGAAATTTTACGACTAAAGCATATACTAACTTATATTATATCAGAAATAAAACGATGAAAAAGTATCTTTTTCTGGCATCACTCGCTATGACAAGTTGTCTCGGATCTTTTGCCCAGAGCAACGAGTTCATTATTCAGGCAAAAAAGCCGGGGGCAACTATCCAGAATACGATGTATGGTATCTTCTTTGAGGACATCAACTTTGCAGCCGATGGCGGTCTCTATGCCGAGATGGTCGCAAACCGTTCCTTTGAATATCCTAATAGCTTTGCATGCTGGGACATATCCGGTAAGGTCAGTCTAAAAGATGACGGCCCTTTCGACAAGAACCCTCACTATGTACGTCTCTCCCCTTCCGGTTTCCGCGACAAGCACACCATGATTGAGAATCACGGATTCTTCGGAATGGGTGTAAAGAAAGATCATGAGTATCGCTTTACCGTTTGGGCTCGTTGTCCGGAAGGAGGAAACGCAAAGATTTGGGTTGACCTTGTAGATAATGCCACTATGACCGACGACCAGAAATTAGGTAACGGAAGTATAGACATCAGCGATAAGGAATGGAAGAAATATTCTCTAATCCTAAAGGCAAAGAAGACAATCAGCAAGGCTCATCTCCGCGTATGGGGCGACAATAAAGTTACAACTGACCTTGAGCACGTTAGCCTCTTCCCTGTTGATACATGGAAAGGTCGTGAGAATGGCATGAGAAAAGACCTTGCTCAGGCCTTGAACGATATGAAACCTGGTATTTTCCGTTTTCCTGGCGGATGTATCGTTGAGGGTACAGATCTCGCTACACGCTACCAATGGAAGAATACCGTAGGACCTGTCGAGAACCGTCCTCTTAACGAGAACCGCTGGCATTACACGTTCACTTCCCGATATTATCCAAACTACTACCAGAGCTACGGACTTGGCTTCTTCGAGTTCTTCCAACTCTGCGAGGACTTCGGATGTGATGCTCTTCCTGTACTCAACTGCGGAATGGCTTGCCAGTATCAGAATCCGGAAAAGACCGACCAGTATGTTGCCCTCGACGACCTTGATCCATATATCCAGGATGCTCTCGACCTGATTGAGTTTGCCAATGGAGATGCAAATACCACATGGGGAAAGGTACGTGCAGATATGGGACACCCGGAACCGTTCAACCTTAAATACATGGGTATAGGAAATGAGCAATGGGACTATAAGAACAATCCTGCATTCACATCACGTCTGAAGAAGTTCCTTGATGTTCTGAAGAAAAAGCATCCTGAAATAAAATACATCGGAACAACAGGTCCTGACTCCGAGGGATGGAAATTTGATATGCTCCAGCCTAAGATGAAAGAACTCAAGGTTGACCTTTACGATGAGCATTTCTATCGTAATGAGCAATGGTTTACCGACTCTGTCAATCGCCACCGTTATGACAAATACGACCGTTCAAAGGGTGCTCCGAAGGTGTTTGCCGGAGAGTATGCCTGCCACGGAAAGGGCAAGAAATGGAATCACTTCAACGCAGCCCTTCTCGAAGCAGCCTTCATGACTGGATATGAGCGTAATGCAGATGTTGTCCACATGGCAACTTATGCCCCGCTCTTCGCTCACGTAGAAGGATGGCAATGGCGTCCTGACGCTATCTGGTACGACAATCTCAACTCATTCAAGACTTGCTCATACTGGGTACAATATCTCTATGCCCACTACAAAGGCACAAACGTTCTCCCACTCACTATGAACAACAAGGTTGTTGCGGGTGATAGCGACCAGAACGGTCTGTCAGCTTCCGCAGTAATCAACAAGCCAACAGGTGAAATCTATGTCAAGATTGCCAATATCAGCGACAAAGATCAGAGCATCAGACTCAACTTCAAAGGCATCAAAAACCTCACAAGCGGTAAGGTAATCACCCTCCATTCTGACAATCCAATAGCAGAGAACTCTATCCAGAGACCTGATGCTATTCTGCCTATAGAGAAGGATATTGAGGTTGCCGGCTATATACTCGATACTGAAGTACCCGCAAAGACATTCGCAGTCTTTGTTCTGAAATAATACTTCTACACATACAAGTTGGATAGTATCCGTAAAAAAAAATCCCCCAACTCTTCCCGTCAAGCGGAAAAGGGTTGGGGGATTTCTCGTTTCCTATACAATCCTATGTGTTGGATTCGGTCTTCCCGGCTGAAGGAATCTCCAAGCGAGAATCTCATTATTGTATTTATCTCCTATAGCAGAGGCAATAACATTCTTCACAATATCATTAAGATGTTCAGGACTTGTCTCCACGCGGGCATTAACTATGAGCTTGAGCGTTTCACTTGTACCAGCAGTACCACGCAACTGCAAGGTAGAAGCATCACCCGTAATATTACCAACGGCATATTGTGCACCATTCTCAGCAATAACCTTGATATGTCCCACACGCAGTTTCTCTTTCTTCACCACCTGCGCTATACCGTTCATTATATCCTTAAAGAGTGAATCCCAATAAGCAGGAGTACGACTGGTAACTGCCACAGTTCCGTTCAACCATCCCAACACAGCTTCTCCATGAGCATATTTGTCGTAATTGATGTCGAGGATAGTCTTTCCGCTTCCCAGTCTATGGCCTACCTCTTCCAACCACTCCACAACACCGATACCATTCTGCGTGCTTACCGTCATAACAGCAGTATGCGGAAAACAGGTCTGAGTGTCCTTCTTCAGTTTCTCAAGCTCAGATTCACTCAGCAGATCTATCTTTGTAATAAGGATTACTTCGCTCTCCTCCAACTGTTTACGATAGATATAGGCAGCATCCTCATGAAGTCCTCCGTCACCACCATAAATGATAGACTTCAGTCTCATAGGATCAGTAAGAACCGTAAGAGGCGACACGAGCACTTCAGTATCGTGAAACTTCTTCATCGGACGGATAATAGTTGCTGTAAGGTCGGCACAACTGCCCACCGGCTCTGCAAGAATAACATCAGCCTCAACTTCCTTGCGGAGCTTCTTGATAGCATCTGTAAAACCGTCGAGATTACAGCAGAAACAACTTCCTGCCACCTCCTGAACCTGCAAGTTTGCCTGTTTTAGCAAACGGCTGTCAACAAGTTCCGGAGCCTGATCATTTGTAATCAATCCTACTCGCAAGCCTTTTGCCATAAGTCTCTGTGCCACATCCCATATAAGTGTGGTCTTACCGGCACCCAGGAATCCGCCGGCGATTATCAATCTTGTCTGTTTATTCATATCATCAATATATCATAATTATTACTTATTACAACCGCATTGGCAGTTCTTCTTTTTGTTGATAGGCTCAAGAATATACTTGAACAGAAGGGCAGCTATAGTTCCGCCTAAGATAGGAGCAAAGATATAAACCCAGAACCAACCTCCCACCTCATCTGGCATAGCAGCACTACCCCATCCGCTCAGATAAGCCACGATACGTGGACCGAAATCACGAGCCGGATTCAAGCCTGCCTGAGTAAGCGGAGCCACAAAGAAGATGATGCTTGATACGGTAAAACCGATGAACAACGGCTGTAGATCAGAAGAAGGGCGCCCTACATTACAATCTTCCGTCAAAGCAAAGATGAAGAGGGCGAGCAACATAGTGCCAAAACCTTCCGCAAGCATAGCCAAAGGCAAGGATACAGTAGCCATAGCATCGCCAGGATTAGGATAGAACTCACCAAACATTCGTGCTGTATCAACAGAAGCAGCCGTACCTCTCGTAATATTATGCACAAGTTCATATTGCGCAATCGACGGACTGAAAAGCACATACAACATAGCACCTGCAAGAATAGCACCCAAGAACTGAGCTATCAGATAACCAGGCAATTGCGATGCTTTCATACGGCCAGCCACCACCATAGCAACCGATACGGCAGGATTGAGATGTGCACAACAGATGTTACGTGTAAGGAATATTGCCAATGTCACAGCAACACCCCAAACCAATCCAATCTGGAAAATACTGTTATACTCTCCAAAGAGAACAGCTACGGCCACACTACTGCAGCCAAACAACGTGAGGATGAAAGTCCCCAGAATTTCTCCAATAAAACCTCTCATATACGTTCTATTTTTCTGTTTAGTGTTCGTTATTATGTTTTAAACGTTGCAAAAATAGTCATTATTTTGATATCTCAAAGCATTTCATTTTGTCAACACGAAAAACAATCGTACGAAAACGAAATTTCCCCGACACTTGGATTCTCCAACGAATCACTTCCGTTTCAGCTCCTATGTAAATACCATTAAATTACCATTAAAATACTATTAAGATACCATTAAAATACCATTCGCAATGGTAATATAATGGTATTATTATGGTAATATTATGGTATTATAATGGTATTATCATCGAATTTACTGCCGGATTTTGGATGGTCAGGGGATAAGGATGGGGACTATCATCAAACAACTCCCCTGTCTTCCCTGGATTAGCGGAAAGTCACTTCTGCGCCTTGACATCAAGCAAACGCTTGAGTACTTCGGGGTTGGCTAACGTGTTTTCAGCAGCTATTTTTCCAAAATCATGAGGAATTCGCGAAAGCACAAACATCGTCAGAGTATGGCAATTACGAATGTCATTATCCTTTTTTCCTTGTTTTCATAGCATTTTTGCCGTTATACTTGCAAATTATCAATATTTTTTGTATCTTTGCAGTCAATTTACATTATTAATATAGATTTTTTCAACAATATAAGCAAAGTGAAAGATTTTATTAAGCACACCCTTGCAACCGTAGTCGGTATATTCATATTCTGTATCCTCACGGGTATTCTGATGCTTATGAGCATAGTGGGTATGGTGGCATCAGGTAGTCAGGCAACAACAATCGACGATAATTCAGTACTTGTCATCAAGCTCAAAGGAGAAATTGTTGACCGTTCAAATGACGAAGGAAACCCTTTGGCGACTATCCTTGGCGAAGAAGTTGAGACTCAAGGACTTTATAACATTGTAGAGGCTATCAAGCGTGCAAAAGAAAGCGACGAGATAAAAGGTATTTACATCGAAGCTGGTGAAATTGCTGCCGAGCCGGCAACAATAACCGCTTTGCGCGATGCCCTCAAGGACTTCAAGAAATCAAAGAAGTTCATCGTGGCATACGCTGACCAGTATTCACAGGGCAGCTACTATATCAGCAGCGTTGCCGACAAGGTATGGATAAACCCACAGGGTATGCTCTTTTTCCACGGTATGGCCTCTCAGCCACAATATTTACGTGACGTCCTTGCGAAACTTGGCATAAAGATACAGGTGGTAAAGGTTGGTCAGTATAAGAGTGCTACCGAGAAATATACCGAAGATCACATGAGCGATGCTAACCGCGAACAGGTAACAGCCTACATTTCAGGTATTTGGAATCACATGCTCAAGGGTATTGCCGAAAGCAGAAAGGTGAGTGTAGATTCACTCAACGCATACGCAGATCAGGTGATGGATTTTGCAAGCACCGAGACTCTGAAGAAAAACAAGCTTATCGACGGCACTCTCTACACAAATCAGATTAAGGGTGAAGTAAAGAAGTTGCTGAAGATTGATGATAGCGACGATATATCACAGGTAAGCGTATTACAGATGCTTCAGGCAAAGAGCAAGTCAGCTTCCAGCGATAATGAGATTGCCGTTTACTTCTGTGAAGGCAGTATCGTACATAACCCTAACGAAAATATCATAAATGGCGGAGGCTCTACAATTATCGACACTAAGGTGTGCAAGGACCTCGAATCCCTTGCCAAGGACGATAACGTAAAGGCCGTTGTTATCCGTATCAATTCTGGAGGTGGAAGTGCATACGCATCAGAACAGATGTGGCATCAGATTGTAGAACTGAAGAAGGTTAAGCCTGTGGTAATCTCAATGGGCGGTATGGCAGCATCCGGCGGTTACTATATGTCGTGTGGAGCTACATGGATTGTAGCAGAACCTACAACGCTGACTGGTAGCATCGGCATATTCGGTGCATTCCCAGACATCAGCAACCTCATGACAAGCAAGCTCGGATTCAAATACGACGAAGTGAAGACAAACAAGAACTCCACAATGTCAGCTGTACCAATGGCGCGTCCGTTCTCTGGTGACGAGCTGAATATTCTCCAGGGCTATATAGACCGCGGATATACTCTTTTCCGCAAACGTGTTGCCGACGGTCGTCATCTCAAGGTTGAGGACGTGGAGAAGATTGCACAGGGACATGTTTGGCTGGGCAAGGATGCTATCGGCATTAAGTTGGTTGACCAGCTCGGAAGCCTAAATGATGCTATTGATATGGCATGTAAGTTTGCCAATATCAAGGATAATGACTATTACACCAACACCTATCCGGCAGCAGAGAAGTGGACAGAAACCTTACTCCAGAGCGCAACAGGTGACGGCAACTACCTTGACGCCAAGCTAAAGGAAACGCTCGGCGAATACTACGAGCCATTTATGCTGATGAAGACAATACGTCAGCAGGATCCTGTTCAGGCAAGAATGATGGACAATTTCAGAATATATTAATTAAACCGCAGTTTTGGAAGGCGATTTTATCAAAATAAACGAGTGGCTACTCCCATTCTCATGGCTTTATGGTTTGGGAGTCGGAATAAGGAACACGCTCTTCGATCTTGGAATACTGAAGAGCCGTTCTTTTGACGTGCCCGTCATCTCCGTTGGCAATATCACCGTGGGTGGCTCGGGCAAGACCCCACACGTAGAATACCTTATCCGATTGCTCCACAACAAATATCGCGTGGCAGTACTGTCGCGCGGATATAAGCGTAAGACCAAGGGATTCATCCTCGCCGACGAGAACTCCACGATGAAGGATATTGGTGATGAGCCTTACCAGATGCATAGCAAGTTCAAGGATGTGAGTATTGCTGTGGACAGAAACAGATGTAACGGTATTGAGCGTATCACCACCGACGAAGCTACCAAGGATACAGATGTCATTCTGCTTGATGATGCCTATCAGCACCGTTACGTGAAACCGGGTATCAACATTCTTCTGGTGGATTATCATCGCCTTATCATCTACGACAAGCTGTTGCCCGCAGGTCGTCTTCGAGAATCGAAAGAAGGCAAGACGAGAGCCGACATAGTGATAGTGACCAAGTGTCCGAAAGACTTGAAACCCATGTCATTCCGAGTACTCACAAGAGCTATGAACCTCTTCCCTTATCAGCAGCTATACTTCACATGTCTCAAATATGGCAATCTGAAGGCTCTCTTCAACGAAGGCACACGTTCTATCAGCGATATCAAGCAAGATGAGCATATACTGCTCGTCACAGGCATAGCATCGCCAGAACAGATGGTGGAGGATCTCTCTCCATATTCAAAGGATATCATATCACTAAGATTTAGTGACCATCATCAGTTCAACGCAGATGATGTGGAGAAGATAAATAACACCTTCGCCATGATGCCGACTCCTCGCCTCATCATCACGACGGAGAAGGATGCCACAAGACTTGAAAATATCGAAGGGCTATCCGAAGATGTAAGGAACAATATCTACACTCTGCCAGTAGAGGTACAGGTAATGCTCGACCAGCAGGAGAAGTTTGACGAGGTGATTCTGAGCTATGTTCAGAAGAATTCGAAGAACAGCACCCTCACAAAGGAGAAGAACCGAAAGATACTGGAGGCAAAGAAACCTATGGATTCAAAGGAGAAGCCTATCCGATTGCCAGATAATAACGACAGTCAGGCTAGCAAACCGCCGATGAAGATTAGGTTTTAAAGCCAAAGCCCCCCATCCCCCCGAGGGGGAGCTTTTTGATTGCATAATACTATCTAAAGATTCCCCCTTGGGGGGCTAGGGGGCTGTTTTAATATGGAAATAAACAAACTCGGTGAGTTCGGTCTTATTGACCACCTCACAAAAGACATAGAGATAAAGAATGCATCCACACTCAAGGGCGTGGGTGACGATTGTGCAGTATTCGACCACAGCAAGGATTTCAAGGACAGCGTGTCGCTCGTCTCTACCGATATGCTAATGGAAGGCGTGCATTTCGACCTTACATACGTGGACATGAAACACCTTGGCTACAAGTCTGCTATGGTGAATATCTCAGATATCTTCGCCATGGGCGGAACACCACGCCAGATGGTAGTAAGTATCGCCCTGTCAAAACGTTTCAGCGTAGAAGACCTTGAGGATTTCTACATCGGACTCAGAATGGCGTGTGATAAATGGAACGTGGATGTTGTCGGAGGTGATACGACATCTTCCCTTACAGGTCTCGCCATCTCCATTACTGTAATGGGAGATGCAGCTAAGGAGGATGTGATATACCGTTCAGGAGCGAAGGATACAGACCTTATCTGCGTATCAGGAGATCTTGGAGCTGCATATTGTGGCTTGCAGGTTCTTGAGCGAGAGAAAACCGTTTACTACCAACAGTTGAAAGAAGCTCAGCAGAAGGGCAAGGACACATCAAACATCGAGTTTGCCCCTGAGTTTGCAGGCAAGGAATATCTCCTTGAGCGTCAACTTCAACCCGA
This sequence comes from uncultured Bacteroidales bacterium, assembly GCA_902798615.1. Lineage (GTDB taxonomy): Bacteria > Bacteroidota > Bacteroidia > Bacteroidales > Bacteroidaceae > Prevotella. The sequence continues at coordinate 55,610 of CADBXL010000006.1, forward strand.
GGCTCGTGGTGATGTGTTGAAGCAGCTACGCGAGGCAGGCATACGCCCGACAAGTATGATTGACATTTCCGACGGTCTTTCATCCGAGATAATGCACATCTGCAAGAACAGTAACACGGGATGCCGAATTTTCGAGAAGGAGATTCCTATCGACTACCAAACCGCTGTTATGGCAGAGGAAATGAACATGAACCTCACCACCTGCGCATTAAATGGCGGGGAAGACTATGAGCTGCTCTTCACTTGCTCTATCGGTGACTATGAGAAAGTTAAGAACCTTGACGGCATTCGCGTCATAGGACATATCACCAAGCCGGAACTTGGTTATCAGCTCATTACTCGCGACGGACAGGAGTTCGAACTAAAGGCACAAGGTTGGAATCATTGCGAGTAAAGTTCTTTGTTTAGGAATTAGAGTTTAGAGGAATTGAATTTTGAGGACATCATAGGACAACGCGAGATGGCAGAACGCCTTCGCAATCTGGCAGACAATAACCGTTTGCCACATGCCATTATGCTTTGCGGCCCAAAGGGGGCAGGCAAGATGGCGCTTGCAATCGCGTTGGCAAGTCATCTGCTTGGAACAACTGATCAGGCGTGGCATATGCTCAACAATTTCCAGCACCCGGACTTGCATTTCGCATTCCCTATTATTCGTCCCAAAGGCGCATCAAGCGATAAGAAGTTTGATTCCGACGACTATATGTCAGAATGGCTGGAGATGCTGAGGGCCGATGGTGCATACTTTGATTTGCCCACTTGGCTTGCAAAAATAAAAGTGGAAAATCAGCAGAGTAACATTCCAGTAGCCGAGAGCGACCGTCTAACCCGCCTTTTCTTAATGAAATCAAATCAAGGCGGCAAGAAAATCGCAATTATCTGGTTGCCAGAGAAGATGAACATCGAGTGTGCCAACAAGATGCTGAAACTCATTGAGGAACCACCAGCAGAGTCCCTGTTCATCATGGTCAGCAACCACCCAGAGCAGTTGTTGGAGACAACAAGAAGTCGTGTTCAGCGCTTTGATGTCAAACCGATAGCACAAGAGGACATCATCGACGCCCTTATGAACAAACGAGGCCTGAACCAAAACGATGCCACCAGAACGGCACGTATTGCAAACGGCAACTGGCTCAAAGCAATATCACTCCTTGAACCGGGAAACGAAGAGGCTCTATTCTTCGACATGTATGTAATGCTCATGCGATTAGCATACACACGCAAAGTGAGCGATTTGAAGAAATGGTCTGACCAATGTGCCTCTTTAGGACGCGAGAAACAGATTCGCATGCTGGAGACCTTCCAAAGACTCACACGCGAATACTTCATGTATAACTTCCATCAGCCATCCATCACATATATGACTGAGGAAGAAGAGAATTTTGCAAGAAAATTCGCTCCATTCATCAATGAGAATAACATTATTGGCATGTACGAACTCTTCCAGAGAGTGATTCGCGACATCGGACAGAATGCCAATCCAAAGATACAGTTCTTCGATCTATCGATGAAGATGGCAGTATTTATTCATAAGCAGAAGTAATTAAACACAAATGGATTATAAAGATATGACATTTACTCTCGCAACAGGCTGTGGACGCGGTCTGTGCCGGAAAAGTTGCTCACGTTCTGACCATCAGCTCAACGTGTACGACTGGCTTGCTGACATTTCCGGCAATAATGAGAGTACTGACCTTGTTGAGGTTCAGTTTAAGAATACACGTAAGGCATACTACCACAATATCAACAGACTTGACTTGAAAAAAGGCGACTGGGTTGCCGTTGAAGCCACACCAGGTCACGATATCGGTGTTGTTACGCTTACCGGTCGTCTCGCCATCATGCAGGTAAAGAAAGCAAACCTCAAGTCTGCTGACGATATAAAGCGCGTATATCGCTTTGCTCGCGACGTGGATATGGATAAGTATAATGAGGCAAAGGCACGCGAGCACGACACCATGATTCAGAGTCGACAGATTGCCAATGAACTTGGCCTGAACATGAAAATAGGCGATGTGGAATATCAGGGAGACGGCAATAAGGCCATCTTCTACTACATAGCCGACGAACGCGTGGACTTCCGACAGCTCATCAAGGTTCTGGCAAACACATTCCACGTGCGTATTGAGATGAAACAGATAGGTGCACGTCAGGAGGCTGGTCGTATTGGAGGTACAGGACCTTGCGGACGAGAGCTTTGTTGTGCTACTTGGATGAAGAATTTCTCAAGCGTTTCCACAACAGCGGCACGCTTACAGGATATTTCTCTCAACCCTCAGAAACTCGCAGGTATGTGTGCAAAACTGAAATGCTGTCTGAACTATGAGGTTGACTGTTACATGGAAGCTGGCAAGAAGATGCCTCCTAAGGATACCGTTCTCCAGACAGCCGACAGCGACTACTACCTCTTCAAGCAGGATATCATTGCCGGTATCGTCACATACTCTACCGACAAGCGACTTGCAGCCAACCTTGAGACTATTCCTGCAGAACGAGCTGTGGAGATTATCGAGATGAACAAGCGTGGAGAAAAGCCTTTACAGCTCACCTCTGATGGTACAGACAAAGCACCTCAGAAGCCAAAGGATCTTCTCGCTGATGCCGATATTGCCCGCTTTGACAAGGCAAAGAAGAAGAAAAAGAAGAAAAACAAAAATCATGGTGACAACAAAGGTGCAAACAACGACCAAGGCAGAGGCAACGCTGATCAGCAGAACAAGCCAAACGGCAATCACCAACAGAATCACCATCACAAGGGATAAAAGAGTAAAGTATAAAGAGTAAGGTTAAAAGAGGACAGTAGGAAGGATAATGCGAAAGCTATTTATATACACCCTATATTGTGTTTGTATCGTAATGGGATTTATCTCATGCGATACAAACACCCCTTATTACCAATACGCACATACCCCTATCGACGGATGGGAAAAGAACGACACTCTAAGATATGAAGTACAGCCTCTGAAAAAAGGTGGAGAGCATCAGATAACAGTTGCTCTGCGACTAAATGGAGCATATCCTTTCCGCAAACTATACTTGATTATGCAACAGGATATATTCCCAAGACTGCAAAGCAAAACCGATACCATCTGCTTTGATGTCACAAGTAAAGAAGGAAGATTCACAGGCAACGGCATCTCATACTATCAATATACCGTACCAGTATGCAGAGAGCATTACATGGATAAAGACTCTATCCACATCACCATACGTCACGCCATGAAGCGCGACATTCTACCAGGAATATCAGATATTGGAGTAAAACTGGAGAGAATATACTGATTATCAAGCAGAAAACACATCTTTTTGGAAGTTTTAACTATTATTCTTTGGTTATTTGACCAAAATTACTTATTTTTGTCCCCCGAAAAGATTGAATACAAGACAAATAGTGATTAATTTAGAATAATTTGGCGTACCAAACTATTATATTTTCATCACTTGTCAGGAATTCTTCATTTACTATACTACAACCTAAAATTGTAACAAACGAAAAAGCTTGCTATTATAATATATGTGTTGTTTACCGCTTTGCTGTGTACATACTCACAACAAAGGGGAAAAGCCTCATATTATTCTAAAAGAGCAACAGGAGCAAAGACGAGTAGCGGAACCCTTCTGCATAACGACTCACTTGTTTGTGCCCACCGCACACATCCATTCGGAACAAAACTTCTTGTGAGAAACCTGACAAACGACAAAGAGGTTATAGTAACAGTTGTTGACAGAGGACCATATAAAAAAGGAAGGATTATCGACCTCACCTATGCCGCAGCCGAACAGCTTGGTATGATAAGCAAAGGCGTAGTGGCTGTAGAGGTTAGTGTATATCCAGACAAAGGTGTACCTTACGCATTGGATCCAGAATCTCTCCCAGAGATTGACCTTGAAGAGCATGAGAATGCTACTACAGATGAGGGATATAATGCTGTCTGGATAAAAAGCCAACAAAAAAATGAAACAAAAGAATTAGCACAAAATCTCATAAAAGAGGACAAGAGTACAAAGTCCTCTGAAGTTAAGAAAACCCAACCAACAACAACTAAAAAGAAAAGTACCACAATAACCAAGAAAAAGAGGAGGTAAGACTCCTTTTTTTTATTTACTTACCTCCATCATGCCTTTGCTTTTTGTCCCAATATAGGAACGGACTTACAACGGATTTACAACGGACCTGAAGGGGAAGCATAGTGAAGTGGATGTTTTTCGAGAAAAACACAAAAAAACATTTCAAACCGAGTATTGAGTAGACTACAGATGAAAGCATTGAGACAAATTGCTCAATAATTGAAAAAAAATCCCCTTAAAGGTGTTAGTTTATCAGATTTTATTTATACTTTTGTCATGTCTTATTACGATTTTATTTGTTTTTGGATTCACGACACAAAGATAAGTAAAAAAAATAACATGACAATACTACGAGCAATTTTTTGTTACTCTGAATGTTATGAAATGTCGATAGGAGATTGTATAAACAATTCTACAGGAACAATAAAATTACATTAACAAAAATGAAGTTTAACATATTGAAACCTTTTGATTATTTCTTTTACAGAAAATATATATATTTTGAGAAGAAAAAGGATATGCCTTTTTTTCAAGTATACTCATGACGTCGATGCTTTTTGCATCGTTGACATCTTCTATTTGGTTAAATCTACGATATGTGATGATTATTTATTCTGAAGATATAGTAGTGTTCAAAAACTTTCGCAGAGAATACACTTTGTCTATGGCTATAGTCGCTTTTACATATTATATGATTACCTATTTTCTGTATAAAAAAAGGAAAGAAAAAGTTTTAAAAGAATTTAAGAATTCTAAGTATAATAGGATTCTTCCATACTGGGTTTTCCCTACGATTGCTTTCATCACATTTTTTCTTGGACTTATCCCTGCAATATATCTTAAAGACATCCTTGAAGAACATAATATGGAGGGAATTGTATTCCGCTGGCTTTTTTCATAAACCCAGAATAACTCTATTCTTCCCACGCTTCCATCAATTCCTCGAGAGTTCCTTGGTGGCGTAAGAAGTACAACCCTTGGTAATAGCATCCGTGGAGTTTCAAAAACAAACAGATTGGGCACACGCTATCACAATGCATCAAAAGCATTGTTCGAGCAACTATATCGATACATCGGATTCTATTATTAAATTAATAAAAATGGATAAAAATTTATATATAAAGATTTCGGCATTAGATTATGCAATTTTAAAATCTCATTCCCTCTAACCCTCCCCTTCTATCAATCTTTAGACACTTTGTCTTTTATGCTGAGATAAGAGGCTTTTTCTTTCCTTTAGGTCTGTTGTTCCTCCTATGCTCCTCCCTTCTACCTCCTAACCAAACTCGATGATAATACCATTATAATACCATTAAGGATAAGAGTTTCATCGAGTTTGGTTAGGAGGAACATAGGAGGATGATGGGTAGAACATGGGAGTTTGTGCTGATTCTCGCTATTTCAAATGAATGTCAAAACGTGAAAGATGGATTCCGCTTTTTCCATTCTGACTGACAGGAACTTTCTTTCCAGAGGCATTCTCCACCATCTTTGCAGGATTGAGATAAGTGTGGGTATGTCCGCCAAGAACGAGGTCTATACCTTCTGTTTGAGGTACCAAGCGTTCATCGGAAGGTTCTTCATCGCCAGTTTTCCAACCAAGATGCGAAAGACAGATGACAAGATTGCATTTCTCCTTTTCGCGGAGAGTCTTGACAACATCCCTTGTAACGGCGATAGGATCAAGATACTTGATATTGCCATAATTCTCACGCACAACAAGTCCTTCAAGTTTAGGCGAAAGACCAAACACGCCAATCTTGACACCATTACGTTTGATAACGGTATATGGCTTTACTATTCCTTCAAGAATAGTTCCCGAGAAATCATAATTGGCACACACGATAGGAAACTTCGCCATCTTGAAGAGGCGTGCCATATTGTCAAGTCCGAAATCAAACTCATGATTACCGATTGTGGCAGCATCATATCCCATGATGTTCATAAGTCCGATCTCCACATCCCCCTTGAACATACTATAATAAGGAGAGCCTTGAGAGAAATCGCCACAATCGAAAAGCAACAGATTCGGGGTGAGCTTACGTTGCTGCTTTACATACGCCACACGACGGGTAAAGCCACCCAGATTAGCTTTTTTCTTATCGGCCAAGTTCTTGCTGAATGGGAATATCTGCGAATGGCAGTCGTTGGAATGAAGTACGACTAGATCCTTTTGCGCAAAAGCATTAAGTGCGACAAAAAGTAAAAGGAAAAATATCTTTCTCATTACGCTCACCTCCCTACTCTACTGTAATTCTACCTTCAATCTCGGCATCAACAACACGTCCCTGCTTCGTTTCCTCACGGAAATAATCCATGATTATGAAACGGAGATTATTACTCTTATCGGTTAGCATCTTACGATTTGTACCATGCGTAAAAGCAGGCATACCGTCGTTTCCTTCAGCAAGATAGTCAATAGTAGCAATTCTATACTCAGCATCAGGATTTACATCCTCACCGTTAATCTTCAGACTTTTCAGTTTCCCATCCTTGCTAATGACAGCCTTCACGGAATGGCTCACTCCCTCACCTCCTCGGACAGCAATCTGTTCAAAGAGAGTCATAATCTGAGAGCCTTTCATCGTCATGAAACAAAGTTTATTCTCAAAAGGGGCTACCTCAATTACATCTCCGATAGTAACATCTCCTTTTTCGAGTGATGCTCGAATTCCTCCCATATTATATACCGAAAAAACAGGTTTCTCATCAAAGTCCTTTCCCGCCCAAATGAGAATGTCGGCAAGAAGGTTGGAAAGTTTGCTTTCCGGACGGTCAGCATCCATATCGCAAGCCACACGTCCCACGACAGGAGACATGACACTATCAACTTTGGCTTTGAAAGGCGCAAGGAAGTTCGCTGTCTCAGCATCAGGAGCGGCGTCGAAGAGAGAATCCATTGTCACTCGCTGATAGTCAACCGACTGCACAGAATAGTGATGCGAGGAACAGGAGACAAAGCCAAGAGCTATTGCATAAGCAAGCAGCAAAAATCCTAAATACCTTTTCATATAATATGAGTGAAATTAGAAAAACCGATACAAAAATACTCTTTTTTAGTTAATTATAAAAGGAAATTGAGAAAAAAGTCACAAAAAGTTTGGTTACTCGAAGGAAAATCAGTAATTTTGCACCCGCTTTCCTGCGTAACCGATGGTGAGGGAGAAGTGTTACCCACTATGTTGCGCTAGAACGATACAACAATTTAACAAAACAATTCAACAAAATGGATTTGATCAAAGTTGCTGAAGAAGCATTTGCAACCGGCAAGCAGTTCCCTGAGTTCAAGCCAGGTGACACTATCACTGTCGCTTACAAAATTATCGAGGGTTCAAAGGAGCGTATCCAGCTCTATCGTGGTGTAGTCATCAAGATCTCTGGTCACGGTGACAAGAAGCGTTTCACAGTTCGTAAGATGTCAGGTACAATTGGTGTAGAGCGTATCTTCCCAATCGAGTCACCTGCTATCGAGTCTATCGAGGTGAACAAGCACGGTAAGGTACGTCGTGCTAAGCTCTACTACCTCCGCAACCTTACAGGTAAGAAGGCACGTATCGCTGAAAAGCGTGTTGTTACAAAGTAATTTGTGCACACTGAAAATAAAAAAGACTCACCCCGTGTGGGTCTTTTTTTAATTTTCCTTGCAAATGAAACATCTCAAAATTGATCTCCACAAGGCATGGGACATCGTAAAGAAATACGAGCACCCCTCAAAGGAAGCACGCGACCGTATTGCCTTGCTTGCAGGATTCCAGACATGGGAGGATCTGCAAAAGGAATTGGCTAAGGATTAAAAAAGAAAAGGAAGCCCCCCAGCCCCCCAAGGGGGAGCTTTATAGATAGTAATAAACCCTCTCAAACGAGAAAAGGTATCTAAAAAACTCCCCCTTGGGGGGCTGGGGGGCTTTAATTTTATAAATTTATGAAAGAACTAGCTCTCAAGTACGGCTGTAACCCAAACCAGAAGCCGTCTCGTATCTTCATCACCGAAGGCGAACTGCCTATCGAAGTTCTTAACGGACGTCCAGGATACATCAACTTCCTCGACGCGCTCAACTCTTGGCAGCTTGTCAAGGAGCTTAAGGAGGCTACAGGTCTCTGTGCTGCTGCAAGCTTCAAGCACGTAAGCCCTGCTGGAGCTGCTGTAGGTCTTCCTTTGTCAGACACTCTGAAGAAGATCTATTTCGTTGACGACGTTAAGATTCCTCTCTCTCCTATCGCTTGTGCCTATGCTCGTGCCCGTGGTGCTGACCGTATGTCAAGCTATGGTGACTTCATCGCCCTTTCTGACACCTGTGATGCTGCTGTTGCTACTCTCATCAAGCGTGAGGTAAGTGATGGTGTTATTGCTCCTGACTACACAGAGGAGGCTCTCCAGATTCTTCGCGACAAGCGTAAGGGTACATATAACGTAATCAAGATCGACCCTAAATATACTCCTGCTCCAATCGAGACAAAGCAATGTTTCGGTATTACATTCGAGCAGGGCAGAAACGAGATCAAGCTCAACGATCCAGCTCTCTTCGAGAACATCCCAACAAAGAGCAAGACTTTCAGCGACGAGGCTAAGCGCGATCTTATGATTGCCCTCATCACCCTGAAATATACTCAGTCAAATTCAGTTTGCTATGTTAAGGACGGTCAGGCTATCGGTATCGGTGCTGGTCAGCAGAGCCGTATCCATTGTACTCGTCTTGCAGGTAACAAGGCTGATATCTGGTGGTTGCGCCAGTGTCCAAAGGTTATGAACCTTCCATTCAAGGAGGGTATCCGTCGTGCGGATCGCGATAACACCATCGATGTATATATCTCTGACGACTATGAGGACGTACTCGCAGAGGGCGTATGGCAGAACTTCTTCTCAGAGAAGCCAGAGCCTTTGACACGCGAGGAGAAGAAGGCTTGGATTGCACAGAACACAAAGGTTGCTCTCGGTTCAGATGCATTCTTCCCATTCGGCGACAACATCGAGCGCGCTCACAAGTCAGGCGTTGAGTTCATCGCACAGGCAGGTGGTTCTGTTCGTGATGACAATGTCATCGAGACTTGCGACAAGTACGGCATCACAATGGCATTCACAGGCGTTCGCCTCTTCCACCATTAAAAGCCCACCCAGTCCCTCCAGGGGGAGTAGATTGTATTTTCAATCATTGGAATAGCAACAAATAAAGTTACAAACATATCCCACACAGGGACAAATACTATAAAACATCCTTCCCTTTGGGAAGGCTTGGTTAGGCTTATGAACGACTTTGAGGATATCCTGGTCAACGGCATCTCATTTTCCCGCGGAGGCACCAAGCCAAAGCAGGATGACGGGAAGGTCAAGACTAAGGCAAAGAAAAAGAAATACATAACCGGTGCTCACGGTTCGGGTTCTGCCAAGCAAAAGGCAAAATATCGCGAACAGAGAGCCAACCGACATAAGTAGTAATTTACAGGTCAGGTTTTTGCATACAAGGGCAGAAACCTGACCTTTTTTATTTCCAACACCCAACCCCAACAACCTATCACCCAACACCCAAGAAAATCCCCTCTTCTTCCGAAGATAATCCATCGATTATCCATCGGTAATCCATCGATACTCCATCGTTTCGATGGACTAACGATGGAGATGCGATGGAGAAGCGATGGAGATACTACGGAGGCAGAGCGGAACTGCAACCTACTTTTGGTGACGAAAGTTAAGAGATACTATTTTGTGCATAATTCTTTGGTAATCTTAAATATTTATACTAATTTTGCACCGCGATTACGAAAATGTACAGGATTAAAAAGCTCCATATATATATAGTAAAGCAGTTCATGATGCTTTTCGCAGGAACGTTCTTCATCAGCCTCTTCGTGCTGATGATGCAGTTTCTGTGGCGCTATGTTGATGAGCTTATCGGTAAAGGTCTGTCAATAGAGGTACTTGCACAATTCTTCTGGTACATGTCGCTGATGCTTATTCCGCAAGCCCTGCCACTCGCCATCCTACTTGCCTCGCTCATCACAATGGGTAACATAGGCGAGAACAGCGAGCTGACAGCCATCAAGGCAGCAGGAATATCGCTGATGCAGACTCTACGCCCGCTGATTTTCATCACATGCTTCATTACTGTAGCATCATTCTATTTCCAGAACAACATAGGTCCTGATTCTACAAAGAACCTCGCACAGCTGCTCAACTCCATGAAGCAGAAATCTCCTGAACTGGAGATTCCTGAAGGTATTTTCTACGATGGAATACCTCAATGTAATCTGTACGTACAGAAGAAAGACCTTGAATCGGGTATGCTCTATGGTGTGATGATATACCGTATGACAAATTCCTTCGAGGATGCAGCCATTATCCTTGCCGACTCAGGCAGACTGCAATCCACAGCCGACAAGCAGCATCTTCTCCTCTCGCTTTACAACGGAGAGTGGTTTGAGAACATGCGTTCACAGGAATTTGCAGGTAATGCCAACGTGCCATACAGAAGAGAATCGTTCATCAGCAAGAGAATAGTGCTGGATTTCGACAGCGGCTTCAACCTTACAGATGCCTCAGTATTCTCCAATAATGCGCAGGCCAAAAGCCTAAAACAGATTTTCCATGCTGTGGATTCTATGAACCACGTATATGACAGCATAGGAAGAGGTACACGTCAGGATCTCGACAGGATGTTCTCCTATACTTATCCAAGGGAGGTGGACAAGAACGACTCTCTCGAAGCCGTAAAGAAAGGCTTACAGAGCACATACTCCTTCGACACTATTGTATCAAGGCTGAAACCGTCGGACAAGCTTGATGCCCTGCAACGCGCTCTGAACCGAGTACAGATAATGACATCGGAACTTGAATTCCGACAGATGATAACCAGCGACGGCGACGAGCTGATACGCAAGCATTGGCTTGAAGCTGTAAATAAATTCACGCTCTCGCTCACATGCCTGATATTCTTCTTTATCGGAGCCCCATTGGGAGCTATCATCAGAAAAGGCGGACTTGGTGTGCCTGTCATTATCTCGGTACTTGTATTCATCGTATTCTATATTCTTGACAATACAGGATTCCGAATGGCAAGGCTCGGAGCATGGCCTATATGGTTCGGTAAGGGCCTTGCACCGGCAGTACTTATTCCGCTGGCATCATTCGTAACCTACAAGGCGAATAAAGACTCTATGGTATTCAACATGGACGCATATCGGAATGTCTTCATGCGTCTGCTTGGTCTTCGCCTAAAACGACATGTGGCGAGCAAGGAGGTAATCATCAACGACCCAGACTACCGAAGGGATGCCGAACGCCTTACCGTCATGTCGCATCAGGTTCGTGCTTACGCATACGGACATCACCTCATGCGAATGCCGAATATCATCAACGTGTTCTTCCGCTATCAGCCGGATCACGAGATAGAGCGAATAAGTGTCGAACTGGAAGATATTATCGAGGATCTGTCAAACACACGCGACAGGTTCATCATGTCATATCTCAACCAATACCCGATAGTATCGCTGAAAGCCCACACACGTCCGTTTGAACGTAAGTGGATGAACATCACAGCGGTATTTATCCTGCCTCTCGGAATATTCCTCTACCTGCGAATGTGGAGATTCCGCCTCAGGCTATTAACCGATTTGCGCAAGATACGCACTACCAACGCGAAAATCGTTGAAAGAATCAGCAAAATAGACACTATGTAAATATAAATAGGTGCATTTCGTAATGAAATCATACCATTTTTGGTGTATTTGGCAAGCAAAACATTAAAAAAAGTACTAATAATTTCATAAAACGAAAGAAAATTATTACCTTTGCACCACTAAACTTTTCACAAAATATACATGGTACATTTATCAAACCGTCTTAACAGACTTGCCCCTTCTGCCACTCTTGCCATGTCTCAGAAGAGCAGCGAGATGAAAGCTCAGGGCATTGACGTAATCAACATGAGTGTTGGCGAACCAGATTTCAACACTCCAGACCACATCAAGGAAGCAGCAAAGAAGGCCGTTGACGATAACTGGTCACGCTACTCTCCAGTACCTGGTTATCCAGACCTTCGCAAAGCAGTAGTTGAGAAACTCAAGCGCGAGAACGGTCTTGACTATTCAGTTTCAGAGATTCTTGTCAGCAATGGTGCCAAGCAGGCTGTCTGCAACGCAGTAATGGCACTTGTTGACGATGGTGACGAGGTTATCATCCCTGCACCATACTGGGTAAGCTATCCACAGATGGCTCTCCTTGCAGGTGGTACCCCTGTTCATATTCCAGCAGGTTTCGAGCAGAACTTCAAGATCACTCCTGCCCAGCTCGAGGCTGCAATCACCCCAAAGACACGCATGCTTATCCTCTGCTCTCCAAGCAACCCAACAGGTAGCGTATATTCAAAGGAAGAGCTTGAGGGACTTGCAAATGTCCTCAAGAAGCATCCTGAGGTATATGTTCTCGCAGACGAAATCTACGAGCACATCAACTACGTAGGCAAGCATGAGAGCATCGCACAGTTCCCTGGCATGAAGGAACAGACCATCATTATAAATGGTGTAAGTAAGGCTTATGCCATGACAGGATGGCGTATCGGCTATATGGCAGCTCCAGAGTGGATTGTAAAGGGCTGTAACAAACTCCAGGGACAATACACCTCTGGTCCTTGTTCAGTAAGCCAGAAGGCTGCAGAGGCTGCATACGTTCTCTCTCAGGACTGCGTAGAGGAAATGCGAGTAGCATTCGAGCGTCGTCGCAACCTCATCGTAGAACTTGCAAAGGACATCCCAGGTCTTGAGGTGAATGTGCCACAGGGTGCATTCTATCTGTTCCCTAAGTGCACAAGCTTCTACGGCAAGACTGATGGTGAGCGCACAATAAACAATTCCACAGATCTCGCTATGTACCTCCTCGAGGTTGGACACGTGGCTACAGTAGGCGGTGACGCATTCGGTGATCCTGAATGCTTCCGTATGAGCTACGCGACAAGCGATGACAACATCCGTGAGGCAATGCGTCGTATCAAAGACTGCCTTTCACGTTTGCATTAAAAAAATAGTGTTAAAAGTTCTTAATCGTAAGGAAAGTTCAATTTTAATTTGTATCTTTGCGTTCGGAAACGGGAGGAAAGCCTTATTTCGGCATTCAATTATGTTCAAACTTAAGAACTCTTTAACCGTAAATCAGAAAGAAAAATTCATTAACTCAAAATTTTTATTTAACAACTTAAACTAAAAAAATTATGGCAGCTACACAAAAGCCAGCCCCAAAGAAGTCTTCTGGCTTCCAGGGCGTTCGTAATGCGTTTTGGATCATCGCAGCAATGTTCGTTGTTGCAGTATGTATCTTCAAGTTTGTTCTCGGTAACCCAGCGAACTTCGTTGGTGGTGACCCAGAAGGTGAGGTTCTCAATGGTAACATGCTCGGTACAATCTACAAAGGTGGTATCGTTGTGCCAGTGCTTATCACATTGATGCTCACAGTGCTTTGTCTCTCTATCGAGCGTCTCCTCGCTCAGAAGACAGCTTTCGGTAAGATGGCAACCACAAAGTTCGTTGTTGCAATCAAGGCAGCTCTCGCTAAGAACGATTTCGTTGAGGCTCAGAACCTCTGTGACAAGCAGCGTGGTACAATCGCTAACGTTGTTGGTGCTTCACTCAAGGCTTACAAGGAAGTTGAGACTCTTCAGGGTGTAAAGAAGGCACAGAAGATCGCTAAAATCCAGCAGGCTCACGAGGAAGCAGTTCAGCTCGAGATGCCAACTCTCCAGATGAACATGCCTATCCTTGCTACTCTCGTAACACTTGGTACTCTTACCGCTCTGTTCGGTACTGTAACCGGTATGATCAAGTCATTCGCTGCTCTTGCATCTGGTGGTGGTGGTGACTCTGTTGCTTTGTCAACTGGTATTTCTGAGGCCCTTATCAATACCGCTCTCGGTATCTTGACTTCATGGCTCGCTGTAGTATCTTACAACTTCTTCTCTAACCGTATCGACAAGCTCACATACGCTCTCGACGAGGTTGGTTACACTATTGCTCAGACATACGAGGCAAACCACGACGAGGCTTAAGTTTTTACTAACCCTTTAAAACATTTATCACTATGGGTAAAGTAAAACTTAAGAAACAAGACATCTGGATCGATATGACGCCTATGTCAGACGTGATGGTGCTGTTGCTCTGTTTCTTCATGCTGACCTCTACTTTTACAAAGCCAGAGCCAGTGAAGGTTGTTGAGCCACAGTCTGTTGCCGAGATCAAGGTGCCTGAGAAGGATGTGCTGAACATTCTTGTCGATAAGGAAGGCAAGGTGTTCATGAATATGGATAACCAGTTCCAGTTGGGTGACGTTGCAATGGATGTTACCGACAAGTTCGGTAGAACCCTTACAAAGACACAGTTGGCTAACTTCAAGTCAGACCCAATGTTCGGTGCCCCAATAAGCGTGATTCAAGATTTCCTCAACCTTGAGGAGGGCGCACGTCGCGAGCAGCTGAAAGAGCTTGGTATTCCATTGGATAGTATTGATGGTGGAAAGAGTGAGTTCCAGGAGTGGGTTAAGTCTGCACGTGGTGTCAACTCAGACATCAAGGTTGCAATCAAGGCCGACAGAGAGACTCCTTACAAGATCATCAAGCGTGTAATGTCGGAGCTTCAGGATATTGACGAGAACCGTTACTACCTGATCACTTCACTCAAAACACAGGAGGAATAAGCCATGGCAAAAGTAAAGAAAAGTAGACAGAAAAAACAGCAGACTCGAGTTGACTTCACCCCTATGGTGGATATGATGATGCTGTTGATCACCTTCTTCATGCTCTGTACCACTTTGGCTAAGCCTCAGACAATGGAATTGAGTATGCCTACCAACGATAAGGACGTACAGGATCAGGATAAGACTGTAACTAAGGAGTCTTATACTGTGACAATATACGTTGCGGCTGACAACCAGATCTACTATGTAGAAGGTATGGTAAAGCCAGAAGACCCAACATGTCTCAAGAAGACAACTTGGGGTAAGGACGGCATACGTAAGGCACTCATCGGTCACGTAACCGAGGATGGCACACAGCCAATCCTTGATGTAATGACAGCAAAGGCTAAGCTTGACATGGAGCGCGAAAAGAATCCAGCAATGACTCAGGCTCAGTACGATGAGAGACTCAAGGCTATCAAGAAGGGTGATATCGACGGCAAGCACATCGAGACAATGACTGTCATTATCAAGGCTACAGATAACTCAAACTATCTCAACCTTGTTGACGCTCTTGATGAGATGCAGATTTGCTCTGTTGGTAAGTATGTGATAGATAAGATTAACGACAACGATAAGAAGCTTCTCGAAGCTGCTGGTGTCAAGGAGTAATCTATTAGTAACTTTAACTTAAGAAAGGAAAAGAAAAATGTCACAAATAGATCTTATTGACAATAGGTGGTCGGACTTAATGTTCGAGAACCGTAACAAGGAATACGGTGCTTATGTGCTTCGTCGTCAGACTACTGCGCGTAACATTAAATCAATTATCACAGTACTCATCCTCTTCGCTCTCGTAATGGTGTATATGGTTGCCAAGAATGCTTATGATGATTATCAGGCTAAGCATCAGGCACAGACTCAGGTAACTGAGCTTACAGCCCTCCAGGAGCAGAAGAAAGAAGCCAAGGTAGAGCGTAAGGAAGTCGTTAAGCAGGAGAAGATTGAGCAGGTTGTAGAGAAGGTTAAGAGCTCTATCAAGTTCACTGCCCCTGTAATCAAGAAGGACGATGAGGTACGCCCAGAGGACGAGATGAAGTCTCAGGACGAAATCATGAACTCTAAGGTAGCCGTAGGTTTCGCTAACGTAATCGGTAACGATGAGAATGGTGAAGTGCTCAAGGCTAAGGAGGCACTCGTAACAGAGCCAGTTAAGCCAAAGGAAGAAGAGAACAAGGTGTTCGACGTAGTAGAACAGATGCCTTCTTTCCCAGGTGGTATGGCAGCTCTTATGGCATATCTCCAGAAGTCAATCAAGTACCCACCAGTTGCTGAGGAGAATGGTATCCAGGGTCGTGTAGTATGTACATTCGTTGTAGAGCGTGACGGTAGTGTAACTGACGTTCGCGTTGCAAAGTCTGTTGACCCATCTCTCGACAAGGAGGCTGTTCGCGTGGTTAGCGCAATGCCTAGGTGGATTCCTGGTAAGCAGAATGGTCAGTCTGTACGTGTAAAGTACACACTCCCTGTAACATTCCGTCTCCAGTAATACTCGTAAGTATTTTGCGATTACTCGCAAAACACAATACATTAAACTTTTAGCTCCCTCACTCTCCCGTAGAGGAGGGAGCTAAATTTTATATACAAAGCTGTCTCCAAAAAGACACTTTGACTACAACCAAGACAATTTCAACACATTCATTATTAACCCAAACAATGAAGTCAATTGCATCATCACTCACTATCATAGTAGCATCTATGCTCACATTAGGCATGTTGTCCTCTTGCACAGAAAAGAAAAAGGACCCAAATGCGCGCACAGATACATACGCCACCGGAAAAATAACATTCGGTGCAGATGAGAGTTTTATGCCTATTATAGATGAAGAGATGGAGGTATTCCATCATGTCTATAAGGATGCTCATGTTACCCCAAAGTATATGAGCGAGTCTGAAGGTATGAACTTGCTTCTTAAAGACAAACTTCTCATGATGTTCACGACACGTGACTTCAAACAAAGTGAATATGAGAATCTGAAGAAGCGTAACCGATTCCCAATAACAATACATATCGGTTATGATGCACTCGCTATTATAGCTAACAAGAATAATACGGACTCCTGCATTTGCGTAGATGATGTTAAGCGAATTCTTACTGGCGAGGCTCTTAATTGGAAGGACATATATCCAGCAAGCGCATCACGTGGAGAAATTGTTGTAGCATTCGACAACAAGACATCGAGCACAGTACACTACGTAGAGGACTCTATCCTTGGTGGAAAGCCTATCACAACACCAAATGCATTTGCGACCAAGAAGACCGCAGACGTAATCAAATATGTTGAGGAACATCCAAATGCTCTCGGAATTATAGGCAGCAACTGGCTCAACGACAAGCGAGATACAACAAACCTCACATTTAACCGCAATATCAGAGTTATGCTCGTTGCAAAACATGCACCGGCAACATGGAAGAACTCATACAAGCCATATCAGGGATATATCTACAACGATAAATACCCATTCATCCGCAGACTCTATGCACTTCTTAATGATGAACGAGGAAGGTATGGACTTCCACATGGTTTTGCACAATTCATAATTTCCCAGAGAGGACAGATGATCCTCTTCAAGGCTGGTTTACTTCCTGCATACGGAAACATCGCAATAAGAGAAGTAAAGATTGATTGATGGCAGGATAAATAAAGGATTATAACTTTTTGCTCAAAATCCTTTTAAGAAAATAAAAAAAACAGCATATTTGGTTAAATTCCGTAAACAGATGCAACAAAATCGATTATAATTCGTCAAAATAATAGATAACCCAAACAAGGCGGTATTAAAAACATAATCCTATATTAAAAATACGAAAATTATGAAAACAGCTAAATACATTATTATCGGAGCTATGATGACAGTCATCAGCGCTCCTGTTATGGCTCAGGATGCAACTTCAGCAGTAGAACAGGCAACAAAGATTATCAAGTCCGGAGCAGAAGACAAAGACAAGCAGGTAACATCAGTGTTCAAAACTGTCAAGAAAGATGCAAAGGCAGTAGCCGGCATCGGTCGTGCATATCTCGACGCAAAAGACTATACCAACGCTGACAAGTACGCAGACCTTGCAATCAAGGCAAACAAGAACTGTGCTGCAGGCTATGTACTCAAGGGTGATATCTGTGTAATGAAGGATGATGGTGGTGCAGCTTCAAGTTGGTTTGAAAACGCTATCACATTGGACCCACAGGATCCAGAAGGATATCGTCGTTATGCTCAGATCAACTCAAAGGCAGACCCAGAGGGTTCTATCGCAAAACTTGAGCAACTCCGCTCTATTGACCCTTCATATCCTGTAGATCTTGTTGCTGCAGAGATTCAGTCAAAGGCTGGTAATACAGATGCTGCTATAGAGTACTACTCAAAGGCAAGACTTGACCAGATGGAGAACTATCAGTTGGCAGACTATGCTAGTACTCTCTTCCTCAAGCAGAAGTACGAGGAGTCTTTGAAGGTTTCAAGCTTTGGTAACAACAAGTTCCCACGCTATGGTTCCCTCAATCGTCTCTCTCTCTTCAACAACGTAAACCTTGAGAAGTATGAGGATGCTATCAAGTTCGGTGAGCGTCTCTTCAATGCATCTGACGATGTGAAGTACACAGCACTCGACTATATCAACTATGGTACAGCTCTTCAGAAGCTTAAGAAGAACGACGAAGCAATTAAGATGTTCGAGAAGGTTGTTGATACTCGTACATTCGATATGGACACAAGAATCAGTGTTTTCAAGAACCTCTCTGATGTTTACAAGTCAATGGGCGACTATCCAAAGGCTCTCGAATACTACGAGAAGTACGTTAAGGGCAATCAGGGTAAGATGACTGCAAACATCAAGAATGGTCTTGCACAGCTTTACCGTACAATGGCAATCGACGAGAACTCTACACC
This sequence comes from uncultured Bacteroidales bacterium, assembly GCA_902798615.1. Lineage (GTDB taxonomy): Bacteria > Bacteroidota > Bacteroidia > Bacteroidales > Bacteroidaceae > Prevotella. The sequence goes on from CADBXL010000006.1 coordinate 74,274, forward strand.
TGAACAGAAGCAGGAAGCAATTGCAAAGGCTGACAAGGTATTCTCTGAAATTGCAGAGGAGTTCCCTGCATTCAATCAAGCCGTAACAGCACAGCGTGCTAAGCTTCCTTTCATTCTCGACCCAGAGGATAAGGCAGGTGCAGCAAAGCCACACTACGATAAACTCATTGAAATTATCAACGGTCTTGACAGCAAGGACGCATCAGACACTAAGCAGCTCAAAGAAGCTCTCAGCTATAATATCGTTTACTTCATTAGAGTAAATGAAGATATTCCAAAGGCAAAGGAATATGCAGCTAAGCTTCTTGAAATCGATCCAGAGAATGCAATGGCTAAGCAGGTTTCTGAGCTTCAGTAAAACAACACCAATTAAAAGAAGTTAAACATTTCTATAAATAAATATGCCCTTCAGTCTTGTGGCTGAAGGGCATTCTGTTTTTTTATATAACGTCAGTTCGACGTTTCTTTTCAGTTATATATTGTTGATTATCATGCGACTGAAAGAGGACTGAAGAAACGGTACCCAAAAGGGCATTCAGCTCTCGCAGTCTTGTTTTCATCGAACTAACGTAAATATTAGTTCGCAGAGGAAAAGCCAGATAGCCATAAAAAGATTTAAGAAGAATGAAAAATCTCTCTATAAAGAAAAACTCCGTAACAAAGAAAACTGATTTCTTTATTACGGAGAAAACATTTTATTATGAATGAATTAATTACATCACGGATTTAATCGTAATGGAATTCTCAATAAAATTCTTTGTGAACTTCTTGCCTTTTTCATTCTTGAAGGTACCGGAAGGACGAGTAACAGTAATGGTAATATCACCTGCTACTTCTGTACTCTGAACCGTAATAACAAGCTTTCCATGAAAAAGCTTCATATGAGGCTCAACAAACATTTCCGTAGAGGTCGCATCACCGTTACAGATGGCACGGAAACGTCCTTCACCCTTAATTGCAACAAGTATCTCATCATCTGCATCAGGACACAAATTACCATCTTTGTCAAGCATACTTACAGTGATATAACTCAAGTCCTCACCATCTGCCTTCAAAACCTTTACATCAGGCTCTAGGGCCAACTGAGAATTATAACCAGCCGTACGCACTACTTTCTCATCAGCAACTGCACCATTTTGGTCGTAAACAACGACTTTCAGTTCACCTGGCTCATATTTGGGATACCAGCGAATGCGGAAACGATCCATATTTGGCGCATTAGACGTATCATACCTTGCATCCCATCTGTCACCATTAGGATTAGTCTGATTCTGTCCAGTAATCTGATTACCACTCTCATCACAGTTGATGAAATGATTCTTCTTCTTCCTGCCTTGCGATTTTCCGTTTATGAAAAGTTCTGCCTCCTCATAATCAGTATAAACCATAACAGGGACACTCTGGCCTATTCTTTCCTTGCCCCACGTCCAATGTGGAAGAATATGGAGAGTATGATCTTTCTTATTCCAAACAGAGCGATACAGGTAATATCTATCCTTTGGCAAACCGGCAAGATCACAGATACCGAAGTATGACGAACGACTTGGCCAATACTCGTCATAAGGTGTAGGTTCACCCAGATAATCAATACCTGTCCATACAAACTGACCTATCGTCCAAGGCAGATCCTCCATATTCTCAAAATCAACATCTGGAAGATTACTCCATGGACACCATTCGTTATCATAGCTTGAGCATTGTCCATCGTCATAAAGGGCATAGTTAGAAGTCTTGAAAGGAAATCTATACACACCACGAGAACTTACCGTAGAACCAGTCTCTGTACCAAGAACAAACTTCTGTGGAGCCTTGTCATAGGCATACTGGTAACGATGCGTACGATAATTGAGTCCAACAATATCCATCGTTGCAGCAACCTTACTCTTGATAGCAGCATCCACACGATCAAGTCCCTGAGTTACAGGACGCGTAGGATCAAGTCTGTGGCATAAATTCTGAAGTCTCTTTGACCATTCCACACCCACTTCAGGATCTGTCTGCTCAGGAATCTCATTACCGATACTCCACATAACAATACAAGGATGATTACGGTGACCAACAAGAAGATTGGTCATGTCTTTCTCTGCCCACTCCTTGAAGAAGCGAGAATAGCCGTTCTTACACTTAGGATATATCCATTCGTCGAAACTTTCAGCCATCACCATCATACCAAGCGAGTCACATACATCCATCTGCATCTGTGACGGCATATTATGAGCTGTACGGATAGCATCACATCCCATATTCTTCATAAGCTTCACCTGTCTTATCAAAGCAGCCTTATTTACAGCCGTTCCAAGTGGACCGAGGTCATGATGCAAACAAACTCCCTGTATCTTACGGGCATTTCCATTGAGCTTGAAACCATCTTTGCCAACCTCAATAGTTCTAATTCCCAGATTTGTTATAGTCTCATCCACGAGCTTGCCTTTACAGAAAAGACGGGCACGTACCTTATAAAGATATGGTGTCTCTGGAGACCAGAGCTGCGGATTCGTCACAGTAATAGTTGTCTTGATATGTCCGTCAGCAGGAACATCATAATGACTACCAGCCTCAAAATTTCCTTCAGCATTCAATACATCAACTACGAATGCCAAATCATCGTACAGTTTCTTGGCCGCATCAGAAGCTGGCTGCAACAGAGTCTCATATTCCACCTTGGCTAAAAGCTTCGAGTCCCCATAGTTGTTCACGCCTTTGTCGAAGCCTGTAGTACGAATACTCGTTTCCCAAGGATCAATTGAAACATCTGGCAGAATCTCAACCTTAACAGGACGGTATATTCCCGCCCCAGGATACCAACGGCTACTCTCCTCAAGATTCTGAAGATCTACTTTCACTTCATTCTCACCAACCTTAACAAGCTTTGTAATATCAAGACGGAAGGCATTATATCCATAAGGCCAGAAACCAGCCTTCTGCCCGTTGATATACACAGTCGGCTCTGACATTGCCCCATCAAACTCGATGACGCAACGTCCCATCTTATCAAACTTTGACTTGTCTATAGTGAATTTTGTACGATAATATCCTTTTCCCATCCAAGGAAGGGCACCAGTACGTCCACTCTTCTCTGTTGCCACAGTCTCTCCATTCTGCTCAATACGAACTATCTGAAGATCATTTTTCTTATCAAAAGGTCTGGATATAGCCCAGTCATGAGGAACCGTAACAGGATACCAGTAGCGTTTGCTACGAGTAAATTCCCATTTCTTCAGGTTTATAATACTTCGCTGCGCCCAAACGTTGATTCCTATGAGCATTAATATGGCGGCTAATAAAGATCTATTCATATATCTGGAAATTAGTCATTCTATTTCTTTTTCATGAATTGCTTTTGCAAAAATAATAAATTTCTTTAAAAAAGAAAAGTTTTTGCACAAAAAAACTTAACTTTGCAGAATATTTTTAGAAATAGAACACTTTTCACTCAAAAAAAATGCAGGAAAATACGATATTATTGGTGTTAATGTGTATCGGCGCTTCATTCGTACAACGCGTTTCCGGATTCGGATTCGGCATCTTTATCATGACAGTTCTCCCCTACCTCATGCCTTCGTATGGTGAAGCCACTACTCTTTCAGGATTATGCGCCTCGAGCATGTGTCTTTACATAGTCATTAGTCATTGGAAACATATAAGATGGAATAAACTCTGGTATCTTCTCATTATCTTTCTTATCACATCGTTTTTTGCCGTTCATTTTGTCAGCCAGGCAGGAAATGGCTTACTGAAGATTCTTCTCGGTATCATACTTATCATAGCAAGTGTATGGTTCTTCCTATTTGCCGGAAAAATTCATATTACACCTAACAGACCCACACAGACGATACTTGGTACGCTCTCTGGTATTATGGGCGGACTCTTCGGAATGCAAGGCCCTCCGGCTGTACTGTATTTTGTTGAGACTACAGAAACAAAAGAGGAATACATGGCTGTGGCACAAACCTATTTCCTTATCGGCAATATAATGATGACTATATATCGTGCCTACTACGGATTTCTGACACAAACCGTCATAAACGACACTTGTCTCGGAATTCTCGGAGTCATAGCCGGTACTATACTCGGAAGCTATGCTTTCAAAAAAATGTCGTTACCGATTCTAAGGAAAATAATCTACGCCTACATGGCGATAAGCGGTATTATATGCCTTCTCAGCTAAGCACAATTAAATCCCCCCACTCCACAGCCGCTGCAATAGAGTTAAATGGGGGGATACAACTTTTGCTGAATATGATAAAACTTGTTTCTAAAGTGGGTTCAAAAGAACTATTTGCCAGAATATAATATGCCATAATAACCTGCAACGAGAGCAGATGGTACAGACTTGGCGGTCTTACCAAGAATTATATTCTCAATACTGCTACAATCGCTGAAAGCATCACTACACAGGATTCCACCATTTACAGATAATGACTTAAGACTTACAGGAACAGAGAACGACATTGTCTTTTTGCCTATCTTATGTGATACATTATAGTATTCCTTACCTGTACTGGTACCAAATATCCATGAAAGGTCATTCTTGTCTGTCTGGTCAACCCATATAGCGCCATCAAAGCCAAGGAAAGGAAGAGACACAGATACAAGGCTTGAACAGCCTTTTAAAGCGTTTCTGCCGATATTTTCTACTGTTGATGGGATTGTTATCTCCTTAAGTGCAGTACAGCCCTCAAAAGCGCTCTCACCGATACTACGTACTGAATTTGAAAAAGTAACGCTCTCCAGTCTGTCCAGGCCTTTAAACAAATTGTCACCTACTACTTTAAATCCCTCTTCACAATAAAAATCATCCTCAATTATGACATTCTTAATCTGCTTTCTATATTTATAAAAAGGAGACTTATCGAAATGTGATGTTGATGCCTCCAACGGAATCACGTGAAGCGTTCCATTGCCATCGATATTCCATATGAAATATGCGATGCCATCCACGTTACATGTACCAGACTCTTCAGCCTTACCTACAGTAGCCAAACCCATGGTTATTACCATAGTAATAATCATTCTGAAAAAGAATGTTTTATTCATAATAAAAAAAATTTAATGTTGGAAATAAATGTATTATATAATTAGGGAACTTTGTTTCTTCATATCACCATATGACAAATCCCATTTTTTGCAAAGATATGCAAATTATTCCGACAAAACGAACAAAACCGCAGAATTTATTAGTGTACGCAATACATTCTTGATTTATATCAAGACAAAGACCTGCAAAGTCCCCCCAAACGCCCAAAAACAAGTAAAATAATGCAGAAATACAATTTTGCAATATTGCATATCTGTAAAAAGATTGAAAACGAAGCGTAAAATGGTATTTTTTACTATTGCGGAAATGTAAAAAAGATTGCATCTTCGGAAACGCAATATTTTTATCAACATTAAATTTGCACACAAGAATATTATGTATTAACTTTGCACTCGGAAATAAGTGTAAGATTTATGAAAGTGACAGATATATAACAAAGTCACAAAAAGGGGAAAATAAGCCATACTTAGTTGTTTGAAACTGGGTATGGCTTCTTTTATGCCTATACCAGCCAACTTGCCACATAAGCAAGACTAAATAACGTGAGTTCGATGAATTTGCAACTACTCATCACCCCTTAATTTTTGCCTTGGGCGAACGTAAATGCCCGTGAATTATCCGTGAATTAATCGTAAATTCTTTTATTCTCATGATTTACGGTTAATTCACGATTAATTCATGTAGCCAAGCGCAGCGTTTATTTTCGTCGAACTCACGTTAAATTAGGCTCTCTAACCCCTAAAAGGGATTTTTTTCTTGGATATGCCTATACACCTTCATAACAAGCCCTATATAACTCCTATGCAAATCCAATAGATCTCCAATTGGCTATTGGAGTTGAATTGGAGCTGGATTGGACTTGGATTGGAGCTGCTACGACCTTACATCGAGAAACAAGCGAGAAATAAGTTGGGGTTACCGATGATTTTTTTCATCACCACAAAAAAAGTTTTTCGCGATTTTTCTGTCACACCGTCATACTTATTGTATATCAGTGAGTTATGCGTGACAGCAAGGTTATTTTCCTGTCACATTGCCGTCACAAGGCAATGTATGCGTAACAGGAGTGTGACAGAAAGGAAATACTCCTGTCACACGTAACCAACTGACACTCAGGCGATGTGACGGTGTGACAGGAAAATCGCGAAAAAACTTTTTTTATTTGACCATACCGTTAAAAGCTATGTTTTAGTGATGACAAATTCAACTTTAGTTGCTATGGCTCAACAAGCTAAAGCAAATCGTCAAGTTTGCATTAACAAAAAGAAGATTTTCAAGAAAGGGCAAAAAAACGTGCGCCACTTTTAAAGTGACGCACGAATTTTATTACTTACTCTCTATAGAAACAAGAGAGAAGAGAGATTTTTACTTTGAAAGGTAGATACGACCACCCTCAACAACAACGCCCTTGTAGTTGTCAGAAACACGCTGACCAGCGATGTTGAACTTACCAGCAGGAACGGCCTTCTTAGCTGCCACTACGTTCAGGATTGCAGTTTCTCCACCAAGCTGTTCGAAGTTGCCAGCAGCAACCTTAACATTGAAGTTCTTAGAACCAGTCTCATCGATGAGAGACTCTGTGCCGTCCTCAAGCTTCCAAATGATGTCATAAATCTCGTAAGTATTAGCCTCCTTGACTACAGCCATGTTGAAAGTAATTGTCTGCATACCAGCTGTAGCATTGAATGTCTTATTGAAAGGCAGCTCCTCAGTTGTGAATTCAATATCACCGAGAGCCTCACCTCCCATCCAACCACCAAGATCTGCACCACCAATCTGTGTGCCAACCTTTGCAGGCTTTGATGCCTTATACTTGAATGAAACTGTTATTGTCTCACCAGCATTGAGAGAACGGTTAGCCTTGATACAGAACTGGTTGTCCCATGGGAAACCATAGATAGGCTCTTCGTTATCATTCTTCTTGAACTCATAACCTTCTGGAGCTTCTTCGTCTTTAGTGTACTCTCTTTCTGTTCCTGCTACAACAACCTTAGTTGGGTTAGCATTAATTACTTTCTTCTCCTTGAGAGTACCCTCAATCAACTCATATGAAATATATTTATACTCAAGATTCAGACGGATTTTCCAAATACCAACACCTGGGAGATTGATCGTAGCAAGACCAGAAGGAGCAAAATCAAGCCACTCTTCAGCACCACTTTTGATTTCGCCAGAAGACTTAATAGTAGCAGCCTTGAATGAAGCATCATTACCACGAACAGTAGAAATCGAAACCTTAGAAACATAAGCATCCTTTTCACCTACAGTTGCAACGAGGACACCATCACCACCATCAGTAAACTCAATAGCATTATCATAATCAAAATCAAGACCAGCTTCAGTGTTAGCACCAGCAACGAAGTAACCATGATCAAGCTTCATTGTACAAACAGAGAGGTTTTTGAAGTAGTAATTATTCTCTTCCTTCACGTCTGCATTGAGGTTGAATGCAATAGAATACATGCCATTTTCTTTAGCCTGATCACCACTAATAGTTACCTGCTTATTGAAATGTTTCCATTCTGATGTGAATTTAACATCATCAAGAACCTGAAAGTGCTGATAGTAAGTAGGCTTACCATGAGCCTGAGTCTGTGTATTTGCATCCTTATCAGCCTTGTAATCGAATTCAACCTTAATAATCTCACCAGCCTTGAAAGGAACAGGAGATACGATGAAGAACTGGTTAGCCCAAACTTCGTGGCCTGTAATATCAACACCCTTCTGGTTTGTTGTCTTGTAGGCTTCAACGTCAACAGCAGGAGCATTCACTACATATACCTTATCACCATCAATTGTCTGAGAAGGAGCCTGCTTAACCAGAGCAGCTACATCTGCGCCTTCTATACCTTCCATCTCCTTTTCCAATGGCTTGTTGATCATCTGTGCGCACTCATCACCATTTGTAAGTTGCTCTATCCACGTTACAGGACGCGTACCAGCCTTCTTATTGTGACCTACAATAACATACTTCCACTCGATTGTTGCAGTAGCTTCACCTGGTTGTGCAACGAGATTACATGAAGTACCACCGATACCAGAGTACTCCCATTCTACCTCCTGCCATTCTGTGCCGATAGAGACTGATGCGCCTACACTCTCACCTGAATTCCAGCCCCAACCCAAGTTAACATTGATAGTACAAGCCTCAGAAGCCTTTACCATAGCCTTAACGGTACAAGCACCACCAAGCTCCGTAACAATACCATCAGCAATGAAATACTGGTGCCAAGCAGGAGATTCTAATGCGATCTTATAATACTTCTTAGTATCGTCTTCACCATTACCTAAGTCAATAATCACGTCACTAGTTTCCTCTGAATAAGTGAGATTACCACTATTGTCCTTTGTAGCCTTAGCTACGTACTTGTAGTTAGCACCGTAGTCAGTCATGACACCGTCAACCCACTCTGGTACATAACCCATTACATAGAATGGGAAGCGAGTACTGGTAGAATAATCGACCTTGTAGTCTTGTTCCCACTCTGCCTTTGCTCCCATGAACGTAGCCAAGAGAGCAACAAGTGTAAATAATTTCTTCATAATAGAAATAATTTAGATTAATAAATAGAAATAGATAAAAAAATTTGATTATCGTTTTTAAAAGGTTCAGGAGGCTTATACCTCCCAAACCGAAACGTTTCTACTTTCCGCTGAGAGCATCACAGAATGCCTTATAAGTGGCATTGCGAACCCAGTCCCTGCTCTTTGAATCAATAGTCCACAGACCTACAGGATCGCTTGTGTCAGACATATTGCCCTTGCAAATGCCAGCCTGTTTGTCATGAGGTATTTTGCTCATATAGCTCTTGATAACGTAGGCATAGTAATCAGCAAGTTTCTGACGCTGGTCTTCCTTGATATCACTTGCAGCAACACTTGAGCCCGTAGCATCCTGATACTTGATATCGAAGTTTGAGATACGAACCAACTTACCAGTAGCAGCGAGGTTAGTAAGGAGGTTGTCAAGAGAAGCAACATTTTCCTTCTGCTTTGCCTCGTCCTCACTATATGTAAGGTTCACCTTAGCATTAATACCATCTATCTTTGCACCCTTACCATCCCAGATGCCGATCCAATATTTGAGGCTTTCCATCTTCTGGTTATCATCAAGTCCAGACTCGCTGATGAAGAACTTCAGTTCAGAAGCATTTCCACCATACCTTTCGAATGCCGCACGTGCCACATTTGAAACCTTTGGAGCATACTCCTCACTACCAAATACATCCTGCCAGTAAACCTTGTCTGTAGAATGCTTTAGATCATACATTCCGTTCTCAAGCTTTTGTGTACCAAGAGGCTCATCGATAAGGTCAAACGACTTGATACGCCCCTCATTGATCTTCATTACGCCATCACACCATGTGTCAAGAGCATAATTGATTGTATCCTTCAATTCGGTCTCCGTTTGTGGACGGTGGTTGTCAGGAGTATGAGTAACAGAAACCTTCTTGATATAGACATCACCTACCAAGTTACCCTCAATCATCAGGTAGCCGTCCGTGACACCTTCAGCAGGCTTTGCCTCCACTACCACCTTTACCCATTTACCTTCCGCAATCGCGTACTTCTTATTAGCTTCGCCCTCCTGAATCTTGTTACCGGCAAAAGTACATACAAGTGACAATTTCTTTTCTGTCTTTGCATAGAAAGTAATGGTATAAGAACCAAGCGGATCAACATCAAAGCCCTCAACAATATTTACCTTCGAACTCTTTTGAACCTGAAGAGCATTATCATTGCCATCATAGTTCTTCTTGATCATAGCAGTCTTACCACTTATCGTAGTACCCGTAAACTCCTCCATATTGGTATAGTCAACAGTCTTATCTTCGATGGTGCTAACCTGTATTTCAATAGGAGCAGTAAGGGTATTAAACCATCCATCAGGCTGATTTTCATTAGCAGCAAGTGGACTTCCGAACACCTCTCCACCGATTTCCTCAACGTGGTCGAGAAGATCCTTCATATCAAGGAAGTTCATGATACCTTTCTCGTTGACAATGGTACCAGACATAAGCGTTGTACCAAATGCGAGATTGTCGAAATTGGTAACAGCAGCCGCATGAGCAAGTTCCTGCTTGTTGAATTCTGCAACCTTGAGGGTAGCTCCAAGCGTCATGTTCGGATATTTTGACTTGTCGATATACGTCTTCACAGGACTATAATCCTTGTATGGCTCAACGAAACTCGGATCAGGCTGACCGCGGAATTCATCAGTAACATCATAATTGGCACAGGAAGCACTTAGTGCTCCTGCAGCCAAGATAAAGAGACCATCTCTATAAATCCTTTTCATATTCTTAGCCTCCTATTATTGATTAACGTATTTTGGTGAGAAGAACTCTCTCTTGTTTGACTCACGAGTCTGGACTACGAGAGTATCGTTTGTTGACACCTGAATCTTACCGCTACCGAAATCCACATTGTAAGCCAGACGAAGGATGTCACGCTGAACAGGCTCTCCATTGTTACTACCCCACTGGAAATCCTTATATTCAGACTTCTCTGTTCCCTTTACGATGAACTCACCTGAACCGGAAGCCGTAACACCATCGTCTTCACATGATACGGTACAGTTATTGCCATTGAACGTAAGGATAAGGTTACAATTAACAGAAGCACGGGAAGTCTTGAACGATACAGGGAAAATAGCCTGTGTCATGTTCTTTGTCTTGATGCTGCAAACCTCATCGTTGGCATTCACAGGATTGTCCTTGTAATGCTCAAGGTCAGTATTCTTGAATGAGAAATCCTGACGAACGATAGTAGCGGTATTTCCATTCTCTGTCACCATATCAACACCACGGCGGATATACTTACCCTGCCAAGGGTTCATATACTTCACGCAGTAAAGCACATAATCCTTTGCAAGGACATCCCAGTCCTCAGTATTAGTACGAGAAGGAGAGAGTCCCTCACGTGGTGTTCCGCTGAGAATATGGTCAATACCTCTTACGCCTCTCATAACAAGTGGAATGACGTATGTGTTCTCCACAGCCTTCTCATCATTGAAGAAGGCATCGGTAAACTGCACCTCTACATTGCCACGTGGATCACCGTTATAAGGAATAACATTCGACGCAAGATTATAATATGAAGATGGCAAAGGAAGCACAGGAGCCGTAGCATTTCCACCTTCATCAACATAATAGAGGTTGTCGCAGAGCGACTCATCAACAGCAATTTCCACATACGCATCCCTACCACTATAGGCTCCACCCATTGTTGCCCAAATCTGGCACTTATGCGCATTGTCGAGAGTGTTGTCGTAGATATCGTTACCCAGCACGAGAGTACGCACAGGGAATTGATATGCGAAGTAGGCTGTTGTACCTCCTTCATAATCCGGGAACTCCTTGTCTGAATTATAGCAAGAAGTATAAGTGAGAGAGAGAGCTCCCAGAGCTATACCATATATAGATTTTTTTAGTTTCATAATAAAATATTTAAAAGCGCGACTTTTTTATATTATCTCCACCCCTTGTTCTGCTTGAGGTTGCTCCATCTGAGGATCTCGGCCTTTGGAATTGGTCCATATATCTGGTAAGAGTTATCGAAATCACGTTTCTCAACCTCTTCCATGATGCTATACGAGAGTTCTGAAGTCTCTTCGTTGCGGGTAATCTTCATACCCCTGACACTCTCGTTGAGTGGAAGCAACCAACGGCGAAGATCCCAGAAACGTTTATTCTCAAAGCAAAGCTCAAGACGACGCTCGTTACGTATGAGTTCCGTCATCTTTGCCTGATCTGCAGCACATTCCTCAAGATACACGTCACCTTCAGGAAGTGGCATATTAGCCTCATTAGTAGCAAGACCTGCACGCTCACGGATCAACTTGATAACATCGTATGCAGTAAAGCCTATGCCAGTAGGATCACCCTTAGGTCCCCATGCATCGTTAGCAGCCTCAGCATAAGCAAGGAAGATCTCTGTACTGCGGATGCGCGGATATATATGTTGCTGCTCAATAAGGTTACTTGACAATGGATTCACGTCCTCACGGAGAAGCTTCTTCATGTAATATCCTGTACGTGTTGAAGTAGCGATGCTTGTGAGGTTGTCATCAGTCTCATTCTTTTCATTAGGATATGTACCCGTAATGATAGTGGTTTTTCTGAACTTCATGCCATTGTAGATAATATCCTCGGCAAGGCGTGGGTCACGGTTAGCGTACGGATCATTTGGATTATAACCAGACTTTGGGTCTGTGATTGGACGACCGTTACGCATAGGGAAAGCATCAACAAGATTCTGTGAAGGGTTCACCTGACCATTACCATACAAGGTTGGAGGAAAGTTTGACCTCTCCTGACTTGCATCCTTGCTACGGTCTGCACGCCAGAGAATCTCAGGCATCTCAGCAGCAGCAGGATCAAGCATCTTAGTGTTCTTGTACCAGATATTACCTGTAGGATCAAAGCCGTCCTTACCTCCAATGTGCTTTAGCATATTAGCACAAAGTGTTGCAGCCTCTGCAGATGTCACACCACTCTGCTCACGGAAAGCAGGGCTTGCAGCGAGAAGGGCAGCCTGAGCCTTAACAGCCTCAGCAATCTTGGCAGACATGAGGTTTCTTGACTTTGTACCAAATACCAGATTATAACCTGTTATCTGTGCACCAATACGATGATACTTGTCAGGAATTTCTGACTCTGTCTTTATATCTGCATAGTCTTGTGGAAGGAGAGCAATAGCACTGTCGCAATCAGCAAAAATCTGCTTGACACATGCCGAAAAAGTTGCACGTGGCTGATTGAAATCAGAACTTGCATCCTCTGACTTGGTGAGCAATGGCACGCCATAAAGTACACCATCATCTGCATATCCACCATGAGCCTGAAGCAAATGGTAATAGAAAAGAGCGCGAAGACCGAAAGCTTCACCCTTCAGACGATCGGTGAACATTTTCTGCTTAGAAGCAGCACTTGGAGCCCACTTTACCTTCTCAACCTTCTCAAGGAAGAGATTTACATACTGTATGCCACTCTTACACAGATTCCACATTGACATCGGATCCCAGTCAGCCTCCCATGCACCAGTAGCGATGTCGAGATATGAACTGTTCTTCACGTTGGTAACAGCATCATCCGTAGCGACGTCTGTTGTTGTGGTGCTATAATAAGGAAGACAGTCATAACCGTATATCAGCAGACCATGTGCATATTTAGACTCCTCATACATGGCTTCCTCCTGACGATTGTTTTCCTTCGCAGGCTCAAACATATCATCGCATGAGCAAAGAGCGAGGGCACCAATGAAATAAAATATAATATTTTTAATCTTCATAATTTTCAATTATCAATTGTCAATTAGAATTAGAGGGTTACCTTAACACCAAGATTATAGAAACGAGTCTGTGGTGCCGTACCTGTATTCAGATCCAGGAACTTGTGCTCCTTTGAGATTGTGAAGAGGTCGTTTCCGTTCAAATACACAGAGAGAGCCTTTACAATCTTCCCTTTCCACATTTCCTCAGGGAAATCGTAGGTAAGCTGAATCTTGCGGATATTGAAACGATCAGTGTTGATCATCCAGAATGTAGAGTTTACAGAGTTGTTATATGAGTTCAATGTAGTCAGACGAGGATGAGTAGCTGTCGAAGCAGTCTCAGGTGTCCAGCGACCATAAGCATTTACTGAGTACTTGTTATCACCCTGCATATAGTAATAAGTACCGTTCTTCATTGTCTGAGCACCAAACTGACCATTGCCTACAAGGAAGAATGTGAAATTCTTATATTTGAGAGTCAGATTCACACCAAGCGTAAAAGGTGCACCGAACGCACCGCTCTTGCCAAGATAATGATAATCCTTAGTATTGATTACACCATCACCGTTCAGGTCCTTGTACTTGAGGTCTCCAGGCTGGATTGCACCACCAAGAGTTGACTTTGGCACTCCTGCCTTCAATGTGTACTTAGTCTTGCCGTCGGTAGTTGTGCTGATGTCAAAGTCGTCATTAGTATAGAAGCCAAGACAATCGTAACCAAAGATGACATCCAATGGCATACCCTCATAGCGCTGATATTTCTCTTCTGCAATCTGGTCATACTTCTTGATCTTTGTATTGAGGTATGTACCTACAACTCCGAGAGCTGCATGAACCTGCCCTAACTGCTTCTGAACAGTTACACTAAAGTCAAAGCCTCTATGATTATATATATTATTGTTGATAGCCGGCTTGAAAGTACTTCCAGAAAGGCCTGCCTGCAAGTGTGAAGGGAAATTGGTAGGATTCTGAACGATATAGCCCTCCATATTTGTATTGTAGAATGTAAATTCTGCAGAAAGCAACTTGTTGAGGAAAGAACCACGAAGAGTTGCAGAGAATTCCTTGCGGTGAATGTAGTCGAGGATTGGGTTCTTACCCGCTGTAGAGTAAGTACGTTCTGTGGAGACTCCTTCATTCCAAGAGAAACCACTAGCTGCTGTCTCCCACAGAGCATCATAGATATAGAATTCTTTGTCATCCAAATAAATATCCATATCCTCGTTAAGATTGCTGTAAGAAGCACTCAGCAACAGATTGTCAACCCCCTTGACTTTCTTCATGAAGTCTTCCTTGGTAATATTCCAGCCAGCGGTGAAAGAAGGAGATATTGCCTCACGATTTCCTTCAGGAAGGCGTGCAGAATGAACACCTGCCATTGCAACCTCTGCAAAATAACGGCCCATATAGTCGTAACCAGCGTGTAGGCCAAGGTTCGCATTTGCATAGCGATGGTATTCACCACTGCGTGTGGTTGTATACATATTTCCAAGAAGCATACCTGTAACATGGTGCTTGCCGGCAAATGTATGATCATAATCGAAATGTCCGTTCCAACTGATAGTCTGACGATATGCGCCGTCACTCATTCCCATGTGACCGGAAACCTTCTCATCGTTTTGCTGAGTAAGGGCAACAATGATGTCCTGTGAGTTATAGTTACTCCATGTAGGGATGAAGACAGCATAATCGTTGTCATACGAAAGATTATAGCTTGCAGCGTAGTCAATGGCAAATTGTGTTTTGAATGACAAGCCATTTACAAACTTGTTCATGTCATAGATGATACCAGCATCAAACTGGAACTGACGACTTACGGCCGTTGTCTTACCACCGAAATAGCAATCAGCTATGGCATTATGTTGTGTTGCCTTGGTTCCACCCGGGAAATATCTTCCATCGAGAAGGTTGAGTGACTTGCCAAGGATGGCGAGAGCCTTCGAAGCATTAGGGTCAACCATATCAATAGGAATCAAAGGAGCAGCATTTTCAGGGAAGTTTGGACGCATAGTAGCTGCATCTTCCCAGAAATCACCCTTGTTACGGTTGGCATTGTAGAATGTGGCACTTACATTTGCAAATCCCTTAATGGAACGACTTGCAACAAGATCCACATTACCACGCACGCTGAAACGGTCAGTATAGTTATCCTTTGCTGGACCGAAGTTGAGAAGATCCTCAATGCGATAGTAGTTAATGTTAGTGTAGTAGTGAGCACGTGTACCACCACCCTGTATCTCCAAAGTACCCTCTGAACGGTTGTATGCCTTACGGATATACTCGTCAGAATAGTAGTTTATGTTTGGATAACGGTATGGATTAATACCAGAGGAATGATTGTAAATATCCTGCTGGCTATACTTTGGATCAAGACCGTCGTTCGCACGTGCCTCATTGTAGAAAGTCATATACTCGCCAGAGCTAAGATACTCCGGGAACGCCTTTGCCACGTGCCAGCCAGTATTGGCATTAGCCGTAATCTGAATACCGTCAACCTTGCCACGCTTGGTAGTGATAAGGATGGCACCCTTGGCAGCCTTGGGACCATAGAGCACTACAGCCTGAGCTCCTTTGAGGAATGTAACCTGCTCAATCTCAGAAGGGAGCACGTTATTTGAAGGACGCTTCACACCGTCAATGATGACGAGTGGGATATTGCTGTCATCATGTGTGTCAAGATCAGAATTGTCCATGCCCCACATGTGTGAACCATCCCATCCGCTGACAAGACCATAGAGGTCATCAAGGCTTCTCACAATATAATCCTTTTTCTGAAGCTCTTCCATATCAACGTATGAAACACCTCCAAGAAGATGGTCGGCATCCGTGTCGCGAAAAGCAACATGTATCTTCTTTTTTGCCGTTGTATCCGCCTTCTCTATAGTCTGGGCATTGACCATCAGTGGCGATGCAGCAAGCATAGCAAAGAGAAATATGTTTGTTTTTATATCTTTCATAAAATTGTCAATTTTCAATTATCAATTTACAATTGCATTTGCCATTACCATCCAGGATTCTGTGGGAATTCCTTATATAGGTAGGTATCCTTGTCAGGAAGCGGGAACCAGTAATGCTTTGAATCAAAGCGACGAGTGATAAGTTCCTGCTTGCGGAAATTAGATACTTGTGCATCCTTTGGATCATGCTTAGGCTCACGTGATTTGGAATCAAAATACCAGTCATCCTTTTCAATACGCTCAAATTCATGAGAGTATTTTGTAGTGTAAGGAGGCTCTGTAAGGAGTAGCCAACGCTGAAGGTCACACCAACGGAATCCCTCGAAAGCAAGCTCTACGGCACGCTCACGACGAACCTCATCAATAAAGTGTTCCTTAGTATCAAGGAAGTTTGGCTGAACATGCGCCATTGGATAATCGTCACTATTCACACGATCACGAAGGGCATTGATTGCACCGACTGCTGTCAAAGAAGTAGTACTTGCATATGACTTAGGACCATCAACAGCACCTTGTGCCTCTGCATACATCAGATATACATCAGCAAGACGCATATAAGGTATATATGATTGGAACTGATGATCCCATTCATACCATTTGTCACCTATGTTACACTGGTGAGGGACGAGCTTCTGAATGAAATAGCCAGTGCTACTTGCATTGTCAACGGCACGCATTGCACCACCTGTGTAGAGTGAACAATAGTCAAGTTTCTTCTGCTCAGCACTAAGGCCTTCAGTCTGGAGCACATAGTGGAATCCGTCGAATACTATATCGTGATAGAAACGAGGGTCACGATTCCTGTAAGGATGGGTAGGATCCCAGCCAGACTCAGGGTTCAATACATAGACACCATTCTTTACGATATATATTGGCTGTCCATTTGCCATACCGTACTGATCGATAAGGTTTGCTGTTGGATGATGAATAATGTTGTCATGCTCCACGAGACCAGCAACTTTAGGACCAAAGATCTTTGCACAGTTCCAGTTGGCAGAGTTCGCACCAGGATAAACACCACGGAAGATAGCTTCTGTAGAACCAGGCATATTCCAACTCTGCTTATGTGTATAGAAAATGTCAGAATAGCAACTCTCAGCATTTGGATCACGCTCATGGTCGTAAATGTTGGCATACCTGAATTCAGCAAGTTTGTACTTGGTCTGTCCTCTACCTACCATTTCAAGAACCCTACCTAACACCTCTGCAGCCTTCTGGCAATAAGGCAGATCATAGTCGTATGTCTTACCGTTTGAACTTGCACCAAGAAGCTGGGCAACGCCACCGGTCTTGGTTTTCTCAAACTCCTTCATAAGTGGAGAACCAGCCCAAAGATAGCACTTTCCAAGGTAGCAGAGCGCCATAATCTTATTAATACGAAGGTCGTTCTTACCTATTGTCTGCTGACCTGTAAGTGTCTCATCCCAATCCATAGGAAGGAGGTCGGCAGCCTTTTGGAAGTCTTCAGCACAACGGTTTGCACATTCCTGGAAAGAAAGACGAGGCAGTTCTGGTATGTTGACAGCATCAAATGCCTCATCAATATAAGGAAGGCCACCAAAATAGCACATAAGCTCAAAGTGCCACCATGCACGGAAGAAATACATCTGTCCGAGAAGGAGGTCACGCTCCTCATCTGTTCCGACAAGAGACTTTATCCTTGAAATACCAAGATTACATTTGCGGATGCAATACCAGGAGTTTCTCCAAAGAGAGCTTCTATCACCATTAAGCCAGCACTGGTTATTAGTCCACCAGTTGCGATAGTTGCCAAGGTCAACCTGATGATCCATGTGCGCATATCCCTCAGGATTATGAACTGCGTCATCACCAAAGTTCCATGCGGTACAATAGTTGACCTTCTCCTTATCAGGAACACTGTTATAAATTTCCTCTATAAATCCCTGGAAGTTACGGTAGTTTTTGAATGCCTCATCATCCGAAACGATAGCCTCTGGTTCCTTTTCAAGCCAATCGGTGCAGGAAGTAAAAGAAGCACTGGCGGCGAGAAGGAGCAAAGAGCCACACCAAAGGGATTTTATGTTGTTATAATATTTCATGTTGTTAATTACGAATTACGAATTACTAACTACCTATTTTCTAATTACGAATTACTAATTATTAGAGGTAAAGCTTAAATCCGAAGTTATAACGTCTAACAGTAGGGTAAGCACCGCCACCGCCACTGAATCCGTAGTTACTCTCACGGTCGTCTGGCATCTTAGTGATAAGGAAGAGGTTATTACCGTTCAGATATACTTTCAGGCTTGAGAAACCAATCTTCTTAATCCAACCTTTAGTCCATGTGTATGCAACCTCTACGTTCTTGAGACGGAAATATGAACCGTCATAGAGATACTGTGTACCGTCGTTGTATGACACCTGTGTGGTGAAACGTGGAACTACCACCTCACCATTGCCATCTACAGGATTCCACCATTTACCATTGTCAAACACGGTGAGAAGTTTGTTATTAAAAGATGTGAGACCTACGTCACGCGTGACACCAGAAGCTCCATAGAACTGGGCGAACATGCTCCAGCCTTTCCACTCCCAACCGATTGTAGCATTGTATGTATGCTCTGGAGTTCCAGTATAGCCAACAGGAGCCTGATCATTTGTCTCATCGACCTTACCATCACCATTGAAGTCAACAATGTAATGGTCACCGATAAGCACCTGACTATCGTCCTTTTCACGCTCAGGAGTACTATAAAGTTGGTCGTAATTAGAGATAAATCCGTTGTCAATGAATGAGCGATACTGTCCCTGTGAGTAGCCCTTGTCCTTGCGATAACTTGGAATCAAAGCAGCATCATCCTTAAGAATAATATCATTGTGCGCGTATGTATAATTGGTATTAGCCCAGAAGCGCATACCATTCTCCAATACCTTGTTAAAACGAAGCTCAAGCTCAAAACCATAGTTCTTCATTTCACCTTTGTTGATGTCAGGGTTATTCTTCGCACCATAGAATGAAGGCAAAGTACGATCACCACCCCTAATGAAGATATCATGGCGATTATCTATGAAGTAGTCAAAACTACCAGCAAACAAGCCTCCGAGTAATGCATAATCAAGAGCGAAATTCTTCTTCTGCACAGTTGCCCAACGAAGATCAGGACTTGCAATATGATTTTCATAATAGCTCAGGAACGGACTATTTGAACCATCGATAGACATTGGGAAATACTGATCGGAATTATTGATATTTACTATAGCCCAGTCTGAGAGATAAGCCCAACGCGAACCACCCTTGTCATCACCTACCTCACCATAAGAGGCACGGATCTTGAGCATATCAATAATTCTATTGTCCTTGAGTTTCTTCATGAATGGCTCCTCAGAAATAAGCCAACCAGCACTTCCTGAACAGAAGAATGCAAAACGATTGTCTGGAGAGAATTTCTGTGAACCATTGTAAGCGCCATTGGTCTCAAAGAAATACTTGTTCTTAAGATCGTATGTAACACGATATACCCAATCCTCACGACGATTCTCAAGGTCGGCACCACCCGCATCGCTACGACGCTTCCAGTTACCCATGACAGAAACATTATGTATGCCAAACTGACGAGCCCAATTTAGCTGGAGTGACATTTCTGTTGCACGAGACGTTCTACCTACGTTACCAGCCTGAGAACCCCAGTCACGGCTTTCATAGAAATCAAAGCCCGTCTTGGCATCAATAGCAGTCTCGTAAAGAAGCTGACCATCCTCTGGGAGCATATAAGCGTTCTTTGTCTTGTGCTGGTCAGAAATACCACGACCAGACTCATCAAACTGGTTGTCCCAAGAAATCGTACCACGTGCAAGAAGACCCTTTGTGATGAAATCGAGATTCTGCACAAGGGTGAAATCGGTGAACACACGGGTAATGGTCTTCAGCTCATAACCTGATGATGTAACATTCCTTGGAGAGTTCGCAATATTGGAAACCAATGGATAGTAGCCCCATGACCCATCAGAGAACTGAACAGGGAAGAGGTTTGGAGCCATACCATACGCACCAGCCCAGTTCTGCTGTTGGAAAAACTCACCATTATTACCATAATAATAACGTGGGGTCTTCTGCTGTGCATTTGAACCGAAAAGGTTCACCTGAAACTGAGTTGTCTTGGTTATCTGGAAGTCGAGGTTAGAACGAACGTTCAGACGGTTGTATGTATAACCACCCTCATACCCCTGACGATTATCCCAGATTCTTGTCATATCGCCCTCGTTCTGCAAATCGAATGCCACGAAATACTTCACATACTTGGTACCACCAGAGATATTGATGTTGGTATTGTATGACAATGCGAAATTCTTGAACATCTCTTCCTGCCAGTCAACGTTTGGATAACGCTCAGCCTGACTATAGTCACCAAGATAGTTGCCATGGGCATCAAAGTTAGGCTTTACGGTATAATCCTGATTGCGGAAGTTGTTGATGAATGGCTGAGGACGATAGTATGCCCATGAAGCATCACCACCGACAGCAAGCTCATGTTCGATTGCCTGATTGCGGTACATATATCCATCGTATGAATCATACTTACGTGGGAGCTTTGACACAGCCTTCAATGTGGCATTGAAATTCACATCAATACGAGCCTTACCCTCAACGCCACGCTTTGTAGTAATAAGGACAACTCCGTTAGCACCCTCCACGCCATAGATAGCTGTAGCGGATGCGTCCTTCAATACAGAGATTGTTGCTATAGAGGTAATATCAACAGACTTGATTTCACGTTTCACACCATCTACAAGGATGAGTGGCTGAGCGTCTTCATCACCCCAGGCAGCTGCACCACGAATGAAAATACGTGGATCCTCCTCACCTGGCTGACCTGTAGAAGCAATTGTTGCAACACCAGGAAGATTACCAGTCAGAGCTGCACCAACGCTACCGATACCGGCAGCACGCTCAAGAACCTCACCTGTTGTCTGTGTAATCGCACCAGTCAATGATGCCTTCTTCTGCTGGCCGTAACCAACAACAACAAGTTCTTCAAGCTGAGAATCATCCTCTTCCATAGTCACCTTGTTGTGTTTGTCTGCAGAAACTTTAACTTCCCTCTCTTTCATGCCAACGTAAGAAACAAGGATTGTCCCCTTACCATCTGGCAATCTGAGCGTGAAGTTTCCGTCAAGGTCGGTAATTGTTGCATTCTTCTTGTCATCTTTCTGCACAACAGTAGCACCAATAACGGCATCTCCATTGTTATCAATGACGGTACCCTTGACCAAGTCCTGAGCTAATGCAGGTATTACAAAAACCATCATTAGCAAAGCAAGAACCGATGTCTTTGACGATATCCTGCGCATAGCAAGATCCATCATCTCTTTCAGTTTTTTTGTCATTTGTAGGATTTAGGTTATATAATTATTTAAGTTTTAGCACAATTTCGGTATCGACTAATCTCCGTGTAGTCCGTGTAGATTTTACCTTTATAAAACGTGCATCAGTCTTGATGTATTTACGCACCTCACTGATTACGGCGGCAAAGATAACCATTTTAATTATTATCATAAAAAACGAACGTAACCATATTCTTTATGATTGTTCCATTTTACGAGTTTAATTGTAACCTCAATACGTATGTTTTGTCTCACAAAACCCATTCTGACAGCGTCAAAACACGTTAAAAAATCAGAATCAGACAAAAAAAGATATAAATAGTAATTTTTACACTTAAAACCGATTTTTCGTCCAAATTCTCCCTACAAACAGAAAATGACTAACATTCTTTAAAAGTACAATTTCGCATTTCCTCTACTTGTTCGAACCCTTCCTCCCAATAGCTACCAAACCATTTACACAATAAAACACCAACCTATAATCATTGTTAAAAACAATTGTTTTTTATATCCAGACATTATTTATATTAATATTTTTTAGTAATTTTGCCGATAAATATCTAAATAAAACATATATAGCTATGAGAATCAAGAAAACTCTTCTCGGTGCAGTTGCAGCACTCATGCTCGCTTCATGTGGCACCACATCCACAGTTCCTATTACTGGCAGACAACACACGCTTTTGTATGACGACGGACAAATCCTGAGTCTTAGCAAGCAACAGTATAGCGAGGTTATCCAAAAATCAACTCTTTCAAAAGATGCAACTAAGACGGCATTGGTAAAACGAGTTGGTGAGAAGCTTGCAAAGGCTGTAGAGTCATATCTTAGGGAGAATGGCGCAGCCAACGATTTACAATATTATGAATGGGAGTTTAATCTCGTAAAGAGCGACGAAGTAAATGCCTTCTGTATGCCTGGTGGCAAGATTGTAGTATATGAGGGTATTCTTCCAGTAACACAGGATGAAGCAGGACTTGCCATCGTCCTTGGCCATGAAATTGCCCATGCAGTAGCCAAGCACTCTGCTGAACAGATGTCTAAGCAGGCACGCCAACAGCAAGCCGTACAAATAGGAGGTGCTCTCCTTGGAATGGCAGGTGCCTCACAGCAAACAGCATCAATTGCCAATATGGCTTCACAGATAGGTTTCAACTTTGCAAACCTGAAATACAGTCGCGACAACGAGACTGAGGCTGACCGCATCGGACTTGTCTTTGCAGCAATGGCAGGCTACGACCCTAACAAAGCACTTGAATTCTGGCAACGTATGGCATCTCTCTCAACTTCTAACCAGAGTGAGATATTCAGCGACCACCCAAGTGATGCAAAGCGTATCGCAGCTCTTCAGCAGGTAATCCCAGAGGCTATGAGATACTACAAGCCTGCAACAACTACCACGACAACGGCAAAGAAGAAAACAACGACAACCAAGAAGAAGACTACAACAACTAAAAAGAAGAAATAAAGCCCCTAACCCCTACCCTTCCCCCGCCCGGGGGAAGGGAGTTGGTTACACTTTTTCGTTCAAGAACTTTAATTAACGGAGTTCTTAGGAAAAAGGGAAACGGATTTATCTGATGTATCTGATAGTTGGCACAGAAATATCTGCACAATTATTTTCAGAAAAATCAGATAAATCCGTTTCCCTTATTCTCTTTGCTGAAAAAAAGAAAGGATTCACGTTTTTAGGGATTTATACCATCTTACTCCCTTCCCCCGAGCGGGGGAAGGATCGGGGGTAGGGACTGTTAGGGTCTATAACACCTTCTTCACTCCCGGTATCAACCTGAGCAGATATGTGACGATAAAGGAAATTACACTTGCCACGCTACCAATAATAAGGAATTTAACAATACCGGGAAGCACAAGACCATCAGTAGCATTCTGAACGGCAAGAAGTACAAACAAATGAACGATATAAGCGCCATAAGCCTGCTGTGAACACCAGTTCTGGAAGGCATTAGTACCATTTACAAACTCACGGAACAGCCACAGCAAACCCACGCTGAAGAACACACAGAGCAAGGACTCATAAATTCCAAACCATTGATAAACAAAGTTGTTCCAAGCCCCATCATTACGCACATAGTCGCCTATAGCCAAAGCAGAACCTATCAGTAGGGATATAGCGCCTGTACAGTTATTCATCTTCGTTAGCCATTGACCACGATAGGCAAGGACACCCAACACGAACATAATAACATATTGGAGATAATGTGCAGGTTCAATATGAACGAAACCTAATACCCATATCCAGTTGTCCTGCGGACTTACCTGACGGATGAAATACCCACCAACTCCCATTACAAGAGCCACAACCAGCAATCCTCCAAGAGAAACATCGCCCTTCAGCTGTATAGGCGAAACGAACCTCCTTACAAGCGCATAAACAAGGCAGAAAAGCAAGAGACTCTCTACATACCACAAATGCCCTACTTCCAACTGTCCTGTGATATAGGAAAGCAAAGCCGTGACAAGCACAACGGGTATGCCAAGTCGAAGAAGTTTCTTCTTCACGAACACCCATATTCCCTGCTTATCGTAACTGCGTGGCACGAAATAACCAGCTATCAAGAAGAACAATCCCATGAAGAAAGCCGCATTAACAGAGTTGAAATGCCATATCAGAGGCATCATCTCGTCCTTATTGCTCGGTTTATACACCCATGCCGAATAAGGAGAATATGCCTCAGCCGCATGGTGAAAAACCACCAATATGGTCAGCATCACCTTCAAAGTGTCAAGATAATACAACCGTTTCATCTCTAAATGCCTCTATAATTCTTCTATGATAGATGTACCTGCCTCGCCCGAAGCCCATTGCCATTCCTCGTAAAAACGCAGTTTACCGTTCTCCACACAAGGACGAGAATGACACGAACCAGACTTTAACTCTCCATTAATATTCAAATGCTGATACGAGAAACTCAAACAACGACTGTCATCCATTGTGCCGACAAGAAAGCCTTTCACGATACTACCGCCAGAATATTCTGCCCAAATGGCATTATCCTTCTGATGATAGCAAAAAAATGTCTGTTCCGACACCTCACCAGATTCAGAATTCTGTACAGCAACAAAATTCCTGCCATCTAACGAGAAACCGTCCTCTGGTTTCTCAAACAGAGTAAAGCCCTTACTATAGGCCGTTTCAAGATGCTTTTCCCAATTGTCCTGACGCGATTTCTTTTCTTTAGCCATACCATCAAAGACCACAAAATCACTTTCGCCTACCCGTTTGGCAAGCCTATCTCCAATCATCACGTTCTTCATGCTTTCCAAGAACCCGAACTGCTCCAAGGTAATGAAATCGTGCCCCGTAGTACACATGAACAACGCCTTGTCAAGCATCTTCATGCTCTTGTTTCCGTACGCAAAGCCATACGACCACACACGATCAAACCACCCCACCAACTTAGCCGGAGCCTCTGTCCAGAAGACTGGATATATGAAGGCTATTGCATCCGCAGCATTTATCTTTGACTGCTCTGCCAATACATCATCAGCCAACTGGGGTGACGTGGTATAGTTGGAATCACGAAGATACTCCTCCTCAGACATATCCGTGCGGAAACCCATACGATACAAATCCGATAACTCATACTCATGACCGGAATCCGTAATTCCCTTCAAGAAAGAATCACGAACATGTCGGGTAAAGGAATCCTCTGACGGATGACAATATACAACGAAAACTTTCATATTTTATTTCTTCCTTGCGTTTAGGCGAGACTTAATAGAACGCACACTTGAAGCGCTAATACTCAGTATCTCCTGAATCTTAGCATCAGAATGCCCCATATCACATAATATAAGGTATGTAAAGGCTCTTGGAGTAAGTTTATCGTATTGTTCCGTCCATTGCCTGTACTTTGCCGGATAGAAAAGCATTACATAATCAATAAGATATGAATCTGCATCCTTGAGATCATAAGGCATAGGATTTCCTTCAGTCAAGGACAAATACAAGGCCCTACCCCTCTGCATTCTCTCCATCAAACGCTCCTGAATACTGTCTATCTGCCTACGAAGCATATCCGTCTCGCGTTTGTTGTCGGAATTAGTAGCCTGAAGGTCATCAAGCATCTGCTGATACTCGTCTATTGAATCCTGTAACCTTGACGTAACACTCTCATACACATACTCTTTATCCTGTTGCTTAGCCCTTACAAGATAGACAGTCAGACAGATAATAGCAACAACGAGTATGACGATAATCAGGACATTCGCAAGACTTGACCTCATCTTCTTGACCTCTTCCAAATGCCCTTTCCCGATAGTAAATCTCAAAGAATCACACGCTACAAGGTTATGATGGTATATCTTGGTGGCAGAAGCTATCTGTCCTTCCTTTAACAACGAAACCGTTAGTTTCTTGCATCTGTCATCAAGGTGCGTCATTACCTTTTCCTTACCGGGAATAGTATCCTTCATAGCAGCCGTAAGGAATTTCCTTGCCCTTGCAGTATCACCCTTAGAGGCATATTTAGCCGCCATACTCGCCAGAATAGTCTTCAGGGACGGGCGCTTATCCTTTTCATCCGTCACCTTATAATACTTCTTCATAGCCGCGAGAATAGCCTTCTCCGTAGCGGCAGAATCACGCGAATCAATAACGGCATTGATAGCCACACATATAGCATCCCTGTTCTTTGTGGCTACGGCTGCATCAAGAAGACTATCGGCAAACTGAGGAGTAAGGACGATAAATCCCGACAAGGTGTCCTTGAATATATTTGCCTGTAGGAACTCCCTTTGCTCATAAACAGCGGTTTCATCGCCTTCTCGATCCTTGCAACAAGTCAGGAAGGCGATGAAAAAGAGTCCTATAAATATGCCTATAAATTTTCTCATTATTGTTATAGTGAGGGCAAAAGTAAACAAAAAATCCCATTATCCCAAAGAAAAACGCTAAAAGTTTTTCCTATGCATGTGAAATTCCACAAGGGATCAACTCTCTAAAAACACCCGACATCCTCCATACATCCTCTTTAGCATCTCCATCGCTTCTCCATCGTTTGTCCATCGCTTCTCCATCGATACGATGGACAAACGATGGATTATCGATGGATTATCGATGGATTATCTTCTGAGGAAGAGAGAACAAATCACGAACTCACTTGAGCAAATCATTGTAGTCGGAAAGTAACAGGAAGGGTGTATTTCACGCGGACAGACTGACCATTCTGTCGGCCGGGAATCCACTTAGGCATACCAGATACCACACGAATAGCTTCCTTGTCAAGAGAAGGATCAACACTTCTCGCAATACGGATATCGCTTACGCTTCCGTCACGCTCTACCACGAAAGTGCATATCACACGCCCTTGAATGCCCATTTCCTCAGCCACAGGAGGGTATTTGATGTTCTTGCTCAAGTATTGCATCAAGGCAACATCTCCGCCGGGGAAAGAAGGCATCTGTTCAACTACCTCGAACACCTTAGACTCTTCTACCTTTGGCTTGACAGGCTCAGTTACAAGCATTTGCTTTGCCTTTAGCACTTCACCATCTTCTGACCCATTTAAAACATCAAAAACAGAAATAGAAACTTTTGATTTCATGATTTCATCCTGAGTTCTCATTTCATCTTTAGGATCAACTTCATCATCCTTCTTAATTACAGGGGCAACAAACTTGATAGAACACTTGATTTTCTCCACTACCTCCTCTATATTCTCACGTCTGATAGGCTCAGCACGCTTCACCTCTGGAGCCTTGTTTTTAAGATTGGAGGTTTCCATACCCTGGTCATACACAACTACTGTGTGTTTAGCAACATATCTGTCATACTCATTCTTTATAACGAGCAAACTAACTATAGCTGCTACGAACACCAATATTGCCAATATAGAAGCAAGGTTTCTATTACCTGTCTGATGACGGAGAACATAAGCTCCATACTCTTTGTTTCGGTTCTCAAACAAAAGGTCTGACCATTCATTTGAAATAAGATCAATCTGTGTCATAATTCAATAGTTTTTGAGGGTTAATAATTCGATTTTCTGAGAACAAAGTTAGAAAGGAGTTTTTTCTCTTGCAAGCATTTTTCCGATTATTTTCGGAGGATGTTGCAATGTCATTTTTCTCACCTTTCTTTTATAAGACGTTATCTTTCAACAAATTAGAATATATAGCATTTCCCGCATTCCACACCTCATTTGCAACACTTCAAGCCACTATCACCCCTATAAAAATGAATGCAACACACGAAAAAAGGCTAATATACAAACGAGATGTATATTAGCCTTACTAACAATTTGTACTTGTCTCAACTCTTCGGCTTTCCTCGGAAACTATTACGGACCTTGCCCGACTCACAATTCCGACAAAGCAATTCTGTGGCCTTATGATGACGGAAACCTTCTACCATAGCCTTTGCACGCGGCGAGTCGAGAATCTCATCAAGCGACTGGGTAAAGAGGTTTCCAAGTATGATATCGCCATTGTGATCCATACAGCAAGGCACCAGACTTCCGTCAGCAAGAACGCCTATCTGCTTGTGGAGAGCCTTACAGAACACTTCGGCCCCCCTCTTTGGCACATACTCCGATGTTATCAACATCGGACTTCCCCCGAGGGAAGAGTTTTTAGTTACTTTTTTCTGCTCAAGACCTTCTTCTGAAGGTTCAATACTATCTAAAAAGCCCTCCCCCTCGGGGGAGCTGGAGGGGGGCTCTTGGGTGGTGGGCCATTGAAACTTCCTGTCAAACTCAAGATACAGATTATCGCAAAGGCGATAACCGTCAGGACGCTCTCGCCAAGGCTTTTTCACGTATTGCTCCAGAAGTTGCATAACCTGCTCATTCTCACTCTCACGTCCACCTTGGTTCCAAAGCCTCAGCACCACACAAGTACCTTGCTCTGCCGCAGGTATTGCGAATTGCATCACCTTATTTATATATTCATCAAGTTTGCCCTTACCATTACTTTCATGCGAATGTAATGACAGTTGCACCTTGTGAGGAAGCGAAGACAGGAGGTTCAAAGCCTTGTCGAGCAAAGTTCCATTTGATGTGAGGACGGTACGAAAGCCCTTTTCTCGCGCAATCCTAATAAAATCAGGCAAGAGAGGGTGAAGTAATGGCTCTCCCATGAGATGGAAGTATAGAAAGATTACCCTCCCACGGATTTTATCCGTGAGAAGATCAAATTCCTCTATGGTGAGCTGCCGGTTCTGCCTTCTATGTTTCGGACAGAAATCACAATTGAGGTTGCAAACGTTTGTTACCTCTATATAATAGCGGTCAATCAATTCTATTTACTATTTTAGTATTTACGATTTACAGTTTTTATACCTACAATTTACTATTTGCCTACAAAGTTACAACAAATTTTTCTTTTTTCCCGATATTTATTTGGTATATTCACATACTTTTGCTATCTTTGCACTCATATAAGGTCTAAGGTCTAAAGACCAAGGACTAAGGTCTGAGAACCTTCAACCTTAGCCTTTTGACCTTAGGCTTAAAACTATAGACCTTAGTCTTTTGACCTTAGACAAACAATTATAATCTTATCCTAATTTCTATGATAAAAATTCTTAGCGTGGATGATGAGCTTGACCTTGAGCTCCTGCTAACCCAGTATTTCCGCAGAAAGATTCGCAAAGGTGAATATGAGTTTTACTTTGCACATAATGGAGTAGAAGCCATGCAGATGCTTCTGCAACATCCAGATATCGACATTGTGCTCTCCGACATCAACATGCCGGAGATGGACGGTCTCACACTTCTGAAGAAAATAAAGGACCGCAATAATCCAGCCCTGAAGGTGGTAATGGTGAGCGCATACGGCGAAATGAGCAATATCCGTCAGGCGATGAATAATGGTGCTTTCGATTTCGCCACAAAACCTATTGACCTTGAAGACTTGCAGCGTACTATAGAGAAGGCTCGGGAAGAGATTGAGTTTGTCAAGCAGACACAGAAAGAGCATGGACAGCTTGTAGATTTAAAGGCTGACCTCAGTCTTGCTGCAGAAGTACAGCTGGCTATTCTGCCAAATGAGTTTCCTCCTTTTCCTGATTTGACTTCCGAAGTAGATATCTATGCTACGATAAAGCCGGCAAAGGACGTTGGAGGCGACTTCTACGACTTCTTCCGTATAGACGATGACCATTTAGGCTTTGTGATGGCCGATGTCTCAGGTAAGGGCGTACCAGCGGCATTGTTTATGACTATGAGTTATACGTTGCTCCGCTTCACAGGTTCTAAGAGTCTTACTCCTATTTCAACAGTATCAGCATCAAACGATATGCTTTCCAAGGAGAGTTTCGACTCAATGTTCGTAACTGTCTTCTATGGCGTATATTGCATAAGCACAGGCGAGATGCGATATGTCAATGCAGGACATAACCCACCATATCTCGTTAAGGCCGATGGCAGCGTGGAGGTACTCCCCCACTCCAACAATATATGCATGGGAGTAACAGAAGGTTTCCCATATCAGGAGAGTACTTTGAAACTGGAAAGAGGCGATATGCTTGTAACCTTCACCGATGGTGTTACGGAGGCTTGCGACCCGGACAATAACCTGTATGGCGAAGAACGTCTGGAGTCATTACTTACAACGGTGGAAGGCTATACAGCCCAGCAGGTTACTTCTGCTATCGACAACGCCGTTAATACTCATGCCAACGGTGCAGAGCAGAGTGACGATATCACGATAATGGCGATTAAGAGAAACGCGATTTAATTACTAATTACGAATTACAAATTACCGAATTAGTAATGAGCAGATTACAGTAGTTCGAATAAATACAGACAGTAACCAAGTAAGTAATTAGTAATTCGTAATTTGTAATCCGTAACTCGTATTTATGAAAAAGCCTATTACAATACAAAAACGAATGCTATTATACGGGCGAAAGTTCGGAGTATTAGCTGGCGTCGCAGCAATCAGTTGCGGTGTTACCTATCTTGTGTGTAATCAGGCATACGAAGCAAGGACTGCCGAGCTTCAAGAACAAATATCCGACCTCCAGAAGAAAGAGCTTCAGGCAAAGGTGACACAGCGAGTGAGCGAGCAGATGGAGGATATAGCCTTTCAGCAGAAGAACATATCCGACAAACAGCGTGAAGAGGCTGTAAGACAGTCGCGCATAGCTGATATGGAGCGTGGAAAGGCAGAGATAGAGAGAGGATTTGCACAGCAGGCCCAGAAGAAAGCGGTATTGGCAGCAGAACAGGCTGACCAGATGCGTATCATGGCTGTTGACCAAAAGGAAATAGCCACAAAGAATATGATGGAGGCAGAAAAAGCTCGTGCAAAGGCTGATACATTGTTCTATCTGTCAATGGGAAACTCTCTGGCGCAGTCAGCCCTCGCCAAGGGAAGTGTGGCTACGGACATATCACGTCTTCTCTCATATGCCTCATGGCACTATACCAAACAGTATGGTGGCCATGAGAATTCCGACAACGTATATAAGGCTCTTCTATATTCTTCTAATTCCACCGAGAAACTTAATACCGCACTTAAGGGTAATGTGAGATGCGTGGATATCATAAAGATAGATGGCACTCGCTGGATACTCGGCCTGACCGACTATGGAGAGGTAATACTATGCAACGATGCTGGAGTAATTAGATACTTCACAGTTGACAATGTACCATTCCGAAGTATGGCTATGCTTACCAACGGAAGAATGGCAGCTATGACTTCTGACGGTATGGTAGCGGTTCTGGAATTCAGTGGCGCGCGCATTCCTCAAATGAAGGTAACGGGCATGATAAGACTTGGAACTGGTGTCTGGAAAGATATCTGTGCCATCGGTAAGGACATGCTTGTTGCCACAAGTAATAAATCGCTTACATGGATTAATGCCAGACTTATGGCAATAAAAGACATTGTCTCACTTGAGTCAGGACTTCATGCTCTTGGATTTGAAGAAGAAACCGGAATGCTACACATCTTCGGAACAAATGGACTACACTATGTAGTATCTGCTTCAAACTCAAACAAATGCAAGCGTTCAGACTTAAAGGGGATAAAGGAACTGGTAACTGCATTCTTCCATGACAAGCATAACGGTACTAACATACTTGGAACCGAGACTGGCGTAATATATGTCACGGACAAGGGCGGAAATATCATAAGCACCATGACTGGTCATACTGGAGCAATTACCTCTATAAAGGCCGTCAACAATTCTATTGTATCCACAAGCTACGACCATACCATGCGTTTTTGGTCGTTTGCCGGCATGGCCTCAATTGCAGAGTCTATTGAGTTCCGCTTCGACTCATGGCCTCTGTCGTTTGTCGTGGACGAAGACTCGCAAATGATATGGATAGGCAATGAGGCAGGAAACATGAACCGTTTCTGTACCTCTGTAACAAAGAATGCACTTGCCACACAGGCATTACTGCGTCGTGAGTTCACACAGGACGAGTGGAACTACTATATTGGCAAATCCGTGCCATATCGCACATT
Organism: uncultured Bacteroidales bacterium; assembly: GCA_902798615.1. GTDB lineage: Bacteria > Bacteroidota > Bacteroidia > Bacteroidales > Bacteroidaceae > Prevotella. Next base: position 106,327 of record CADBXL010000006.1, read on the forward strand.
CATGAAAGGAGGTGGGAAATGATAAAAGTCAAAAGTCTAAAGTCTAAAGTCAAAGGTCTTTTGCCTCTTGTCTTTTGTCTTTTGCCTCTTTCTAAGATAATGGCAGACGGAAGAGGTGTGCCTTTCTTCCGCAATTTCTCATCCAAGGAATATATAGCCCATAATCGTAACTTCGATATCGCATGCGATGACTACGGTACCGTATTCGTTGCCAACTTTGAGGGACTTCTCTACTACGACGGTGCCACATGGAGAAAAATCCATACCCCTGGCATCAGTAGGGTTACTCGACTAACGCGAGGCGATAACGGCCGTATATGGGTTGGTGGATATAACGTGTTCGGCTATCTCAGATCAGACAATCAGGGACGCATACAGATTCATACCATCGTTTCCGATGCTGACAGGGGCGCAATCTCCGAAGTGGACAACATCAAGGTGGACAATGGCAAGGTGTATGTTCACACCACAGCAGACAAAACGTATGAGGTTGTGGATGATAAAGCGCTAAGAGAACGTAAAGAAAGCGAAGAGACCATCTTCACCAATAACACAGACTCGGTAAGCCTGTTGAAGATGCCTCTCGACATAAAACTACGCTATAGCCATACATACGGCATGGATTTCGGTAACAGCCGCTATGCCTTTGCCCCTCTTTCCGAGACCGACGGACTTATATCAAATGCCATTAACCGTGCTGTCTCCAACCACACACATATGGTATGGGGCGCAACCGATAACGGTATATTCGCCGTAGAAGCACTATCTCCATACGGACAGATTGGAGAAAAAGAAGGACTGAAAGGCGAGGTGAACTGTATCGGACAGCTTGCCGGAACCTATTATATAGGTACGATGAAGGGACTATACCGTCTTAATGGCAACAGAATACAGATGGTGGCAGACATAGACCTTGCCTGCTGGCAACTTACACGTGTTTCCGACGATAAGATGCTTGCTGCCACATCACAAGGCCTTTATCTTATCACCCCCAATGGAATACAGCATATAACCGGCGACAACACATTCTCCGTATGCCACGATAGTAAGCAAGGCTGTTATGTCACAGGTGAAGTGGATGGCGTATATTACGTTTCCACATTGGGGAAAAAGACGATGGTACTACCACTCGAAAAGGTGACGAAGATTCACCATGCCAACAAAAAATTCACGGTAGAGAGTATCTATGGTGAGCAATGGGAACTTTCATTTTCCAATAACAATAGCGGAATAAAGGTTTCTGACAGATGCATACGCCAAAGTGCCGACGTAAAAGACCCTAAGCTGAAATATACAGATCCATCGGGCACTCTTTGGATAACCGATCCCGAAGGACGCAACCTGAAAGCCTCCACCACAAACAAGCAATCGGCAACTCTTTTTCCTTGGATGTATCCTTTCACAAAGCGTGCGCTCAACTGCCTCTACGCATCAGAGGACGGAAAAATGTGGGCTGGCGGTGATTTCGGCGTGATAATACTCGACACACGTATGGTAAAAGAGCTAAAGCAGCAGCCTAGCCTAAGACCATATATCCGTCAGGTAATAGCAATGGGAGACTCTGTGATGTGGGGTGGCTATTCGCCAAAGGACATGAAACCACGCTTCGAAGTGGAAGGTATAACACTACCTTCATCATGCAATCAGCTAAACGTTACATTCTCCACCCTCAACACCTCTATAATATGCCCTACCGAATACCGATATCGCATAAACGGTGGCAGATGGAGTTTGTGGAGCTACCACAACGAAGTGGAAATCAATAACCTCGACTATGGCAGTAGCAGTATTGAAATTCAGGCACGCGACATCTTCGGACGTGTATCGGAAATCAGTACCATAAAATGGTCGGTAGAAAAACCATTCTATCTGCAATGGTGGGCTTACTTCATCTATCTGCTCATTCTCGTAGCCATAATACAGAGGCTTATGCTGCATCGCACAAGACGACTGAAAGCGGAGAAAGCCAAACTGGAGTCGTTAGTTGCCGAACGTACCTCTGACCTGAAGAGAACGCAGGATGACCTTGTGCGCATGGAGCGTACCGCTGCTGTGGGTAAACTCACCCAAGGCCTCATCGACCGAATACTTAACCCAATCAACTACATAAACAATTTCTCAAAACTCACTTCTGGCCTTGCACAAGACCTCATGGCCGACATTGAGGATGAGAAAGAACGTATATCGGAGGATTGCTATGAAGACTGTACCGACATCATACAAATGATGAAGACCAACCTCAAGAAGATTGAGGATCACGGTATCAGTACCACTCGTACTCTACGCGCTATGGAGGCTATGCTCAACAGTCACATAGGCTCTATGGCACAGCATGATTTGATATCCCTCTGCCGCCAGACGGTAGCCGTTGTATCCGAATACCACAAGGATGCTATTGCAGAATATCACATAAACATAAAATGTGATATGCCAAATCAGCAGATGATAGTCAATATTGATGCAGGTTCTATCAAGAACGCACTCATAGCCCTGTTCAACAACAGCATATACTCCGTAGTCAAGAAAGTAAAAATCGGCTCTTCTAACTATATACCAGAAATCGTGCTAAGCCTCCCAGAAGAAGGGACAGGCATCATAATTCGCGACAACGGTATGGGTATAGGAGAGAATATAATCAATAAAGTGTTTGACCCATTCTTTACAACCAAGCCAACAGGCGAGGCTGCCGGCGTAGGACTATATCTTGTACGCAATATCATTAACGATCACCATGGTAAAATCTCAGTTGAATCCCAACAGGATGAATACTGCCAATTCACTATAACACTATGACCGAGAAATCAACACCCAACACCCAGCAACAATCTTCTGCAAATACCCCAACCAAGGAAGTATTAAACAAACTTCTTCTCCAACAGCAGAAACTTGCTTCTTTAGGAATGCTCAGCGCCGGTATAGCGCATGAGATACAGAATCCGCTTAACTTTGTCATCAACTTCTCGAAGATGTCAGAGAAACTTCTTGGTGACATGAAAGAGATATTGGATGACGTGCGAGAACAGATTCCAGAGGATGATGCTGACGAACTCGATGATATCACCTCCAACCTCACGGTCAACTTACAGAAGATACGTGAACATGGAGAGCGGGCAATAAGTATCATTCAAGGCATATTGCTCATATCGCGCGGCAAAGAGGGAGAGTGTATCCCTACTGACATCGCCCATTTGCTACATGAATACGTATGGCTTGCATACCATGCCCAGAGAGCAAGCGACAAATCATTCAACATATCCATCACCGAGAGCTATCAGGAGAATATGCCACATGTTATGGTCGTGCCTCAAGACCTCAGCCGTGCCGTGCTTAACGTTGTAAATAATGCATGCTATGCCGTTACAGAAAAAGCAGCAAGCGAAGGTGAGGACTACAAGCCTACCATTAACATTCTGGCCAAAGTGGAGAACGGTAACCTTATCATTAGCATAGGCGACAACGGCTGTGGGATGACCGAAGAGGTACGCGGAAAACTATTCCACGAGACAATAACAACCAAGCCGATAGGCAAAGGCACCGGTCTCGGAATGATTATCACCCACGACATTATTGTAAATGAACATCATGGCAGCATCGATATCGACACAAAGCTAAATGAAGGAACAACGTTCACGTTTACTATTCCTGTAAAAGGATAATAAAAAGACCCACCCCCTTACCCCTCCCATAAAAGGAAGGGAGTAGATAGTAATACTCATTAAAAATGAAAGATAAAAAACAATACATAAAAACGAGTTTTTCTAATTCTCCACAGCGAGAAAAGGGTAACTACTCCCCTCCTTTTATGGGAGGGGTAAGGGGGTGGGTCTTTTTATTTTTTACTCTTCTACCCCTTTCATCTTTTGCCCAGTCACCTGAGACTGTGCAAGACTACTCTACGGCATATCGGTATTACCAAATAGGACGCCTTGACAGTTGCGAGGCATACTCACGCAAGGTTATCAGCACGGGTAGCGGTATGCTCAAGACTAGTGCCTACCGCCTCATGGCTCTCTCTCTTTTGGAGAAAGGCGACCTCGTCAATGCTGGACTCATTGTCGACAGGCTACTTGCCTATAATCCTTATTTCACACCTGCCATAAGCGATCCACAACGTTTCATTGACATGATTAATGAGCGCAAGCAACTTGAGGCCGGTATCACCACAGCATCACGACAAGCAGAGTCAATAGAGGAATCACCTGTTCCTGTCACTCTCATCACCGAGGCTATGATACGACATTCTGGAGCACAAACTCTTCAGGAACTCCTATGCCTCTTCGTCCCTGGAATGTCAATAGCAGAAGGTCTTGAGGCTAATATAGCTATGCACGGCATCACGGGTATCTCTCAGGAGAAGATACTCTTCCTTCAGGACGGACACCGTCTCAATGGTTACTCTACCAATGCCGAGGCTCCCGACTATCGTAACTCCCTTGACAAGATTCAGCAGATAGAGGTATTGCGCGGGCCGGCATCTTCACTATATGGTAACGTGGCACTCACCGCCGTGGTGAACGTCATCACGCGCAAAGGTGCTGTGCTCAATGGTGGTCGCATCAGTCTTATGACCGGCACACAAAACACCTATGGCACAACCTATGCCGTGGGTGGTGGTAACAACGTGGTGGATCTCCTTGGATGGGGCAGCATACAGGCTACTGACGGCTTCAAATATACATACGACAATGTTGCCTACGCACCAGGCAATCAGGCTGCACTCACAAAGCAGAGCACAGTATATGCCCATGCCTACAACCGCCGTCCTTCGTATGATATAGGTATCAAGGGACGTTGGCGTGATTTCTCCCTGACCTTCAACTCACAGCGTTCAAAGCAGACTCCCTATATCAATATCATGCAGATACCAGCCACCAAGGCTATTATCAACGACGAGAAGGGAGTACCCTCACTAAGTCCTGAAACCCCATCGTTCGAGGCTGTGCAGAACTTCAACTACGACCGTTACAGCAACATCAAGAGTAATGGTCCTGGTATTACCCGAACCAATCACCACCTCAACGTGGACTACTCCCACTCATTCGGTGCTATTGACATTCATGCCTCTGGATATGTCTCTATGGAGCATACTGGTTTCTACAATGTAATGGGTGACTCCGTCAATTTCGGTGTTGGGGCAGACCTCTTGCGTAGACTACGGTCAGAAGCCAATTCAACCAACATCAGTCCCGAAATGGCACAGATGCTGATGCAGTATTACGTGAAGACTTCAGGTGTCTTCCAGATGCTGGAATGGGAGAATCTAACCTTTGGCGGACAAGCGCAGATACTTGCAAAATACAGATACCTCGGTCATGGTAATGCCGTAATAGGATGTCAGTACGAGCACTTCGCCCTCACCGACGGAGTTCTCTACATAGGCGGAAACTACTCCACTCAGCAAATGATATCAAGCGGAGAGGTGTTCAACGATGCTACGGAAGAGATCTATTCCTCATACCTTCAGCTGAAACATTTCTTCTCCAGAAAGTTTATCTTAAACGCTGGACTTCGCTACGACCACAAAATCAGATTCAATGATGCCACTCTCAACAGGTTCTCCCCACGTTTCTCATTGATATACAAATTCACGAAGAATCTCTCTGCTCGTGCTTCCTACAACTACAGTTTCGTTGATGCGCCATATATCTATCGAGCCTGCAACGTAAAGATGTTCAGCGGAGGTGCAAATATGCGTCCTGAGACGATGCACTCATTCCAAATCGGTGCTACCTACCATCGTCAGGGCACCCCTCTTTCTGCAGAACTAAGTTTCTACCGTAACAAGCTTGAGGACCTTGTAAACATAGAGTTAGGTAGTGAATATCTCTTCCGCAACTCCGCTATGGTAACACAGGCAGGAATTGAAGGAGCGGTACAGTATAATACTGATGATTTCTTTGCTAATGCGAATTTCACATGGCAGAAGTTCATAAGTTCAAAGGGATATAGCGTGCACAAGGACAATCCATTCGGAGTTCCACAGCTAATGGGCAATATCATCGTAGCAGGATCACCATATCACGGCACAGGCAAAGGCTTCCTTACAGGAGGAAAGGTATGGCTGCGCAGTACCATAAGCGCCCAATCCACAACCTACTATCAGAAAGCCGATGTAATCCTCTCCTATGCCATGAAGCAGACTATGGGTAGTATAGAGGAGGTGAAGCCACAGGCAGTCATCAGCCTTGGCTTAGGCTATGAATGGCAATATCTTGATATCGACATCACACTACACAATATCGGCGATAACGACTACAAAATTGGCTCTCTCCTTGCTAACGGAGTTCCAAGAAAAGGTCGCCAGATACTCGGCAAGTTGACGATAAAATTCTAATCCACCTCATCTTCTGCCACCATCGCCTGCGACTCCCTTGCCCTTTCACTAGGATAAGGGTTGTAGTCCTTGGCCTTTATACCGTGGTCTTGCATCCAGATACGGTTTAGGGTAAAAGCGATAGAATCAAGTGTTTCCTCACGCTTTTGGAGTTTTAGTTCACATTCCCAAACCGTAATACAATGCCAGCCCATCTCAGCCAAACGCTTTTGCTCTTCCTTATCCCGCTCCTTATTACGTCTGATTTTAGATACCCAGAAATCTCGGTTTGTCTTTGGAATCTTACAACAAGTCGAGTTTTCCATTTTACCCAGTTCAACGTAATGCCCATGCCAGAAGCATCCGTTTACAAAGATGCACGTCCTGTACTTCTTCAACACAAGGTCAGGATGTCCAGGCAACCTCTTGTGATTCAATCGGTATCTGAATCCGCGTTTCCAAAGCCCTCGTCGCACAATCAACTCAGGCTTCGTGTCTTTTGACCGTATTGCCGCCATATTATCATGACGCTTTTGAGCAGTAAGTCTGTCCATAATCGTACTTTTTCTGAACGTGAATTCGACAATTTTATCCCAAACAAAGACCCCGATCATTCGCTTTACCTTCGTCTTTCCTCCGAACCAAACTCGATGATTCTCCGATATAAAATCGCTCCTCCACCGACTTTGCACCGACTTTGCACCGACTTTGGTACGGAGGAAGAACGGAGGATCAACGGACTTACATCGGAGTTTAAGCCTATTCCTTACCCAATATTCTCTTGATAAGTTTCTCAAGAACATCAAGGTGACGAGGATCTGCTTTCACATCAAGGAGATTGCCATTCTGATCCACAAGTTTGTAGGTTGGATAAGCTGAAACCTTTATATAATTCTCAACAGCCTTCTGTTGGGCAGCTGGAAGATTGAAATGAACCACGTTATCGCCCGTCACATTGTATTCCTTTATCACGTTCTTCCAACTCTCTTCAGGAGAACCGTTAGCAAGATACATAAACACTATATCGTATGGCTTCAAGCGCTCATATTCCTCTTGTGAATGTGAAAGAGCCTCTTTACAAGGTCCGCACCAAGTTCCCCATACATCAATAAGTATAATCTTACCTTTGTATGGCTCAACGAGTTTTCTGAATATCTTCTCGCCCTCAGTAATATCCTTCACAATATCATTTGATTTAAGATTGTCAGAAGAAAGAACCTGCTTGCCAAGAGCCGCATATTTGTCATGCATCTCGTGCACATAATCTCTTGCCATTGGCAACTGGATACATGTATCACAAATGGCAAGTTGACATTGATGCAGAGGTGTTACTGCCCATTTAATGTACCAACATAATTTGCTGCATAAATACATGTCCTGTAAATCCTGACTCCAACCACGTGCCTTCATTTCCCTTATCATCTTCAAAAGTTTTTCTGTCTCCATTCTGCCTTTGAAGTAATCAGTTAATTCCTTTTGCGAAAGTAAATTCTCATCAATGTATCTACAGCAATCTAAGGAAGAAAAATCTTCATTCAACTTCTTAAGTGCAATAGAATCCGTTGTGATATTAAGTTTTTCAATATATGCTTTATATTCTGTGGCATATTGAGCAATCATTTCTTTATCCTTATCAGAGAACTTGATTGCGCCATCCTTAACAGCAGAATTTAATAAATCACTAACAGAGAGTGAGAAATTACCATCCTGAAGTAATCCAAAAACATTCTCAGAGTAGTCTCTAAACAAGCCAAAGAATCTTTGAAAACTGGTATATGGTGGCTGTAATTTATTGAAATACCCGTCTGTAACTACCTTGACGTACTCCTCTGGCAATATAAAATTCGGCATTTTAAAACGGCCTTGCATAAGATCCCCGGCAGTCACATCAAGAATCTGATTCTGCCAATACGTCCTAAACCTTCCCGATAGCGTAGGATGATCCATACATACACTATCAAGCCTCTGTATAGCAGCATTTTTAATACTGTCATTCTTGGCAAAGAAAGTCACAGCATCAAAATTCTGTTTCTCTATATAACTGGGGTTTATAGCATTTGGGTAAAGAGAATATGGGGCTATTGCGGCTATTTCGTTCAGAATACGCGCATTCCTGCCCATGAAGAGTGTCTGACCATTCTTGAAATCTTTTAGCATGAAATACGTTTCATTTGGCTCAACAAGTAGAGTCGCCAAGCTATTAAAGCAATACAAAGTATTCTCCACAGGCATACGAAGAGTGAAACGACCAAGAGAATCCACATTCGTAGAATAATTAAAGTCCTCTTCTTTGAATACGCTTGGATACCTCAGATTAAACTCGTTGTAACGGTTTTTCAAATTCGCAGGTATGTCCTTTATCCAACCAACAATTGTCACGCTATCCCCCTTGCGATAGTGGTTGTCGGCAAAGTCTGTACGTGTATCTTTCTCTGGATAATCAGGAAGAAACTCTGAAGTGATAAGAGAACAAGTGTGTTTCTGCTTGCCTATAGTGATAATTCGCTGAGATTTTTTCTCCTTGCCAATATTAAAGGCAAGCTGTTGCCCTTCATTAATAGCAATAATAGAATATGAGTCGTTTTTCTCATTCATTGATGAGATATCCCATATCTTGCAGTCGTAGATAATATTCTTATCAGTTATGCCAAGAAGCCAATCGCCAGTCTTGTCATCACGCCAATAGCTATCCTTGATACCTTCACGCGAAAGAGCTCGGTCGTGAACATCATCAAAAAGCACATCCCCTTGAACAGAGAAAGAAAAACTCTTTGTTGCAGAAGGCAGAGGAGCAAAGCTGACAGTACAATCAAGTTCACCAGATTCCGGCATAGGCACACCACTATCAATAGGAGCATAGCTACATGCCTTAACAGCATATTCCTTGCCATCGGCTATAAGCTTGGTGCTGCTCGGGAAGAGAAATTTCACCTTTGAAGGAAAATTTATATGCATAGACACAACTGTAGCCGTATCAGCAAATTCTACCTTTGTGAATTTCAACATAGGATTCTCCATCACTACAGGATTATTCCATGTAACAATAGCCTGTGCCCATGAGTAAACAGAGCTAAAAATTAGGAGTAGAGAGATAAAAAAATGTCTCATTTCTTTGTTTAAGTTTCAGTTATGGTTTCGTTTTTCGCTCGCAAAGGTAATATTTTCTATCCGTAACACCAAGAAAAAACACGCAAATGTTTGCAAGAAAGGATAAATTAGCAAATATGCATCATATTACATGTATTTTTGCATTTTTTTAGATTTTTCTTGCTTATATGAAAAAAAATGTTTATATTTGCAAACAGATAAGCATTCTATTAAAAAAGCCTCCAAGGGAGAGCTAATAACCTAAACACTTAACCGACATGAAAAAAATATTGAATCTGATAGCCTTTTTGGTGGCAATGACTAATACCACAACTGCACAGAATACTGCGCAGCCAGCTAATCTGACTATATATGACAGCGAAGGCAACTTGACTGATTCGTATGAGTTCAAATATGATGCCAACGGTAATCAGATTGAGGAGACAGATTTCTCAAGTGATGAACTGGTTGGCAATATGAAAAGATACTATTCCTATACTCCTGACGGCAAGATACAGGCCGTAGTTGCCCACAAGATGGAGAATGGCAAATGGAACGTTTACAGAAAGAACCAGTATTCATATAATGCAGAAGGATCGCTAATAGGTGAGTGCTCCTTTCAATGGATTAACGGCACGTGGATTCCTTTTTCTAAAACAGAACTTGAATACACCGAGTTGGGTTACACCAAATACAGTTATGAGTGGATTGATGCCAAGTGGGAAGTGAAGTTTAAGGATGTGCATTGTATCTCTGCTAATGGAGATTTCTCTACCTACTACGCGCATAAAGGCAGTAACTTTGTGCTAGTATCAAAATCACTTGTCGGCTATAATGATGCTGGCAAAGACAAGCTTCGTCAGACATGGACCGTTCAGAATGGTGATGAGGAGAATTCTGTATATGGCCCGAGAACAAGCTATGAATATGACGAGAATGGCAATCTGAAATCAGAGACCACTTTAATCTATGATGCTTTGGGTAGAAGTGAGAATAACTATAGAATGGAATATTCCTACGATGAAAACGGTAGGAATACGAGCATAGAATCATACGTATGGAACGATGAACAATGGGTTCTCGACACAATAGAGCGTTATGACTATTCAGAAACCGCCACCTGCATAAACAATATCAATAGTATGGTGGCAAAGAGTTCCGTCAAGAAGGTGATAGACAACGGTCATATCAACATCCATGTTGATGGCAAGAGCTATCAGCTCAACGGGACAGGAGGCCTATAGAAAGCCCTTTATAATATATGACATAATTTAGGTTTAACTGCGCAAAACTGACGAATAAGTTTTGTCTTCTTAAGTAATTCTATAGCAGCTTGTAATCGTGATGATTACAAGCTGCTATTTTTATTAACATTAGAAAAAATCGGCGATTTTAAAAGAAAAACATCCAAAATATTTGTGAATTTGGAATATTTGCATTACCTTTGCACACAGAAAACGATAACAGGTTTCCTGATAAACGGATTATCAGGACTAAGACGGGAACACAGTGTGAATCTGAGACATTACCCGATGCTGTAAGCCTATACAAAACATACAGGCAATCAAAGTCACTGAACAGAAATGCGTTTCATTGTTTGGGAAGACGAGCCTGCATGAGGACGAGTCAGAAGACCTGCCTGTTATTTATGTCAAACTGATGTCTGCGGGACTACGGACACACAAAATCTATTATTCTATGAACAGGTACGACAAAACGTATCACAGCTATCGTGAGCTTATGTGCCGTCTTCGCAATGAGTTCAACGAGGTCAATTCCCACATGAAGGTAGCTATGACGGGTAATTCAACAACCCAGATTCTGCAGTCTATTGACACTACTATCAAAACAGCGGAGCAACAACGTAATCTTCCAAGTGCCGAACTCTATTCCATCACCATTGCTATGATGGACTATCGGAAGCGTATCGCAGGACTTCCATGCGACACCAGCCTTTCTTGGAAGAAATGCTTTACGACTATCAATCAGGCTTCGGAATCGCTCATGAGTATTACTGATGATCCATACGTAAACAAATCACATACACTCGCAAGTAGTATAATAGGATAATCATCCGAAAAAACTTTTTCGCGTCAACCCTACACCCCTACATTGACAGGTACCACAAACTATTGACGCACAAAAGTTTGCAGCGATTTCAAATATTGTCTAACCCTACACTAACCCTACACCACCCCTACACTAAAACCTGAATTTTTCAGAAATTCAGGTTAGTTAATGGATAATTATTCGCAAGCTCATCAAGCTAAAGCAAGTGATAATTTAGATTGGTTCGAACGCTTATGATACTATTCAAATTATTCATTACTCATTATTAATTATTAATTTCATGCCTTGACAGGCATGATTAGTGTAGGGTTGGTGTAGGGTTAGTGTAGGGTTTAGTGATATTTAAAAACGCTGCAAGCCACTGATACTTAGATACATATGTAGGGTACTGGTGTAGGGGGGTGTATGGTTTTGCGAAAAAAGTTTTTCTGAACTCGTATTTTTCATTTTTCACTTTTCATTTACTTGCCTTCGTTCTCCCTTCGTTGTGCCTCCGCTTTAGGTTCGCTCCCCTCGATGGAGCAAGAACGGACTTACAACGGTTTTATAACGGAGGTGAAACGGACTTAAGTAAAACCAGAATGTAATGGATTTTTCCTTTTTATAAAACCACTCCAAAACTTTTTCTGGATTTTCTTTGTCGTATTAGTTTTTTTGTTTACTTTTGCCAACGACATGAGCAATATCCGAACATACAGGGCTAATCAAACAATGCAGATGATTTCTGTTCCATTGCATTCAACCACAAACTCCTATCACCTCGGTAACAACCGCGAGGTGGTGGATGCAAAGGTGTGTTATACAAGTTTAACAAAAAAATTTATAGGTAAACAGATTCAAAAAGATGCTTTGTTGTTAAAAGAAGGAACAATTAAAGGTTCACAATGGCATTTCTTCAGAAGCCCTGTAACAGGGAAGATTGGTGCGACAAAGCCTCTCTTAAAGGAACTAAATCGAGATGGGTTTAAAATTATTATACATTTTTAACTATATACAACAACATTACAAAAAATAAAATATTAAATTTTAGCAAAAATAACATGAATTTGGACAATCTTCCTTTGAATTTGATATTACGTCACGAAAATATCAAGGAACTTCAGTCTTATACAGAGTTTTTCTTTGCAGAAAAAGAGGAAAGACCGGAAGGTCTAGTTGACCAAATATCATCAGATCTTAAAATCAGTAAATCAGTATTGGATTTCTCAGAAAATTCTTTGGCGATAATAGACACATGGCTTGTAAAACATATTGAATGTGTCAAATTATCTGAGGAAGAATATGAATGGAAGAGGAAAAACATTCCTGACTATATTGAGATTGACGATTGGAAATTCAGTTCCAAGACTTTTTCTGACATTATAAATATCGGTATATATTTAGGAGAAACCATAATCCATAAATATCCATATTTAAAATGGGAACAGGATCTTAAGAACCGGAGATATATTGATTACGGTCATATGGTCATCAAGCTTGGGAAAGCAGATATGAATCCGATATGGTTGGTACATGTTCTCTGCACGAAAATTGCTAGGCAAAAGGAAGGAAGTCTTCATAAGCTGTTTAGGATTTGGGAAAGACATATAAATCTATAGATATAGAGGTATAATTCTCAAATTTAATTATCTATCCCACACTACCTTATGGTTTTCTTGGTAGTGTGGGATTTTTACCTCTAAATTTATCTTCTCTCACTCTTTTGACGTTTTGCCTTTAGTGCTGAGAGAAGGGGATTTTTCTATGCTTTAGGTCAGTTCTTCCTCCTATGCTCCTCCCTTGTGCCTCCTAACCAAACTCGATGATAATACCATTATAATACCATTCAGAATATGAGTTTCATCGAGTTTGGTTAGGAGGCACATAGGAGGCACAAGGGAAGAAGATACAAGGCATTTCTTGGGCAAAATGAAAGCTACATAAGAGCAGCATAAGAGTAACATAAGGGCAAAGAAAAGGCATTCCTCATTGATTTTTCACCACAAGAACTAAAGGATTTTCCTTATAAGAACACGTGAGTTCGACGACTTGCTTCAGTTTGATGAGCTTCAGCGAAGAACTTGCATAGCTTGGTGAGCTTTGCGAACAATTCAAGACTACAAGGGCTGAACGTCGAAGAGGTCGGCGGCCGAAGGGAAAGCCAAAGCCCGACACCTGCTAGGGCTGTCCGTTAGGGCTGTTATTTGGTAGATGCGTGATTAAATGAGCGCTGTAAGTGCGACACCTGAAGACTTTAGGTGTCGGTCCTACAGACCTCATCCCTCTAATATCGACAAATATAACAGCCCTAACGGACTGCCCTATTAGGTATCGCTCTTTCAGAGCTTTTTCAACCACATGATAGTCAATAATATACAACTGAAGAAATTCATCGAACTCACGTTAAAAACGATATGTCCCCTTCACCTATCACCAATCTTTGGCAGAGCTACTCGTGAAAGTGAATAGCGAGCCTCTGGATTGATTTCCTGAAGATGATGGAATACCTCTGCCATCGTTTTTCTATTAGTTTCTTCCTCGTATGGGCAGAGGGTTTTCTGCTTTAGAAAACCAAGTTCTTCTGCCACCTCACGAATATCATCTTCATGAACAAGACATAGCGGACGGATGATTTGCAGGGGGTAATGCTCAAGTTGAAGTATCGGGGGCATAGTATGGGCAGAGCCTTCGAAGGTGATATTCATCAGATAAGTTATGATGATATCATCATTATGATGCCCAAGGGCTATCTTGTTAAAGCCATTAGCTACGGCAAATTCAAACAACGTCTTTCGGCGGTTCCAGGCACAAAGGAAACAGCGTGTCTTTCGTGGATCGGTACTCTCATCAAAACGTGAGTGGAGAATATGCAATCTGATACCAAGTTCATCACAGAAGTCCTGAAGATACGAACGGTCAGTCTCGTATGGGATATTATCCATAATGACATGCGCAGCCTCAACCGTTATCTTCGGTTTATATATACGAGCACGCTGAGCCATTAGTCGAGCAAGCATTAGCGAATCCTTTCCACCAGAAAGGGCAATAAGGATGCGGTCACCATCTGAAAGGAGATGATAAGAAACGCAGGCACGGTTGAAAGAGCGCAAAAGTGGCCTCTCCCCCCGCCCTACAGCCCCTTTCCTGCCCTTCGGGCATCCTTTCCCCGTAAGGGGCAAGGAATTAGTTACCTTTTTCTCGCTATCTTTCATCCTTTTGGCTTATTCTTCCCTATAACAAATAATACTATCTACTCCCTCCCCTTTATGGGGAGGGCTGGGGAGGGGTCTTTAAATATAGTACTCCGCCTCATCAACTATACCGGCACGAAGGGCATAGCGGGTGGCCTCATGCACATTATTTACAGAGAGTTTACGGAAGATATTCTTTCGGTGAGTATTAACCGTATGGAAGGAAGACACACGCTTCTCAGCAATATCCTTTGTGGTAAGTCCGAGGGCAATATCCCTCAGAATCTCGATCTCTGTTTTGGTAAGCAAGCCAGCAGTAGGATCAAGTTGCTGATGAGATGTCACCAAGAGAGAAGCAGCCTGTTGGCAAATATATCGCTTGTTGCTCGAAGCATATCTTATACATTCACGAATCTCACTCATTGGTGACTCCTTAAACAGGATGCTATACTGCTGACTGGTTGTAACAATCCTACCCACGAAGTCTGCACTCAGCTCTTCGGAGAACAATATCCAACGGGAATATGGGAATCGTGAGGCAAGGATATACAGCTCTGCCTCTCCAACAAAGTCGAAATGGGTATAGTCGAGTATCACTATCGCCTCATTAGAAGGGCGGAAATTCGACAGTTTAAGGCGCTCTATGAGTGATGCCTTATCTTCTGAATAGTGCATCTCCACACCGGGGAACATATCGTTAATGATATATTGAAGTCCGGCACGTGTGATGTCTTGGCGGTCTGCGAGGATTATCATAAGCCTAACCAAACCTTCCCAAAGGGAAGGATGTTTTATAGTATAAATCCCTTAAAGGAAGGGAATATTTAATTATTATATTTTGTTGATTTTTTCTTGATTTGAAGAATGTATCCACTCCCTTGGGGAGGGGAACTGGGTGGACCTAGAATGTCATTTCAAACATCAGTCTTACACCATCCCTATTGGCTGTGGGGAGGTCGAGATAGTTGAGTCTGCGTACATATTGAACGCGGAAGAACTTGAAGATATTATATATTCCAACTGAAAATTCTGCGTAAGGACGATTAGGATCCATAACCGTACAACCTTCAGGGAATTCCATCAGCAAAGCTGAATTCTGATTCTTCTCAAGATATGGATTGTTCTTGTCGGATATTCCACCCCAGAGAGTCTTGAAGCCGACAACCTCACGCCACTTCAATTTCCTGAGGAGAGGAACGCGGTTCAGAATCTTACCTGCGAGGTCCCATTCTATATCAGCCGAAGCATAACGGTCGTTAAGAAACTCCATATTATTCACAAGATTGAAACAACCCTTCTGGATGATATATGACAGATTGGCTGCCGGCATCATCAAGAGCGGATAAGGCACTTGCGACCATTGCACGCCTCCCTTGAAATTACAATTCACCTTACCCCATGAATTTAGCCAGAAACGCTTGTAAATGCTTGCCTCCGTCACATTATAGTTATAGTCACCTCCGAGAAATCCTTTCACGCCAATCGTATGCGACAACTTGAAAACAGGGGCATCGTTATTGTTCGGAATACGATTCTGCTTTGTGTTCATGAAAGTACGACCTGGGGCATACTCCACCTCGAAGCGCATCTCCGTTGTACGCAAGGAGAGTTCCGTGTCGGGATCTGAGAGACGACGGAAATGCAGATTACCAGCACCATCATTCTTCTCAACCTTGATATTTGCCAACAGGCGCAATCCCCATTCTTCTTCGTACTCGAACTCCAGTTTATGACGATGATAGAACATCATCTTATCAACCTTCGCCCATTTGAATGCCGTAAACACATTATCCTTATCATGCACAAGGAACTTATCCGAGGGCGACATCACATCGTATGAGGAATGGAATACGAGAGTCCTGCGCGGGAACTCCATAGGGATGTATTTCTTCGGATTAAACGAGTAGGTAAATTCTCCCTTGTAGTAGGTATTATTGGTTTTGAATCCGTGAGCCACATATCCTGAGAGGAAGAGATGTCGGTTGAGATTAGCTGTGGTGAGTCCTGACAGACGCACACGATAGCCATCGATGAAATTATTGGAAATGATAGTATTGACAGGTCCGATATCAAACTTTGAAGGCTTGCCGTTGAATCCTGTCTCCACGAAGTTCTCTACAACCGGACGTATGAAGAACATTATCCAGTTAAAACCCTTCATACTCTGGGCATCCTTTACGAACTTTCCCATATTCCTCTCCGAAGTGGTGAGATCAACCTTACGGTTTTCCCTCCAGAACTGCTCATCCTGTATCTCGGCATTCGCATCCTTACGTATTTCTCCAACTCCTGAGAGAAGTTTATCGTCTATCGGCTCAAAAGAATAGTTGCTTCGTGTCGAGGTCTTCACCATAAGTCCGTGAGCCATAGACTGATTGATACGCAAAGCAACAATAAGATCGTTGACGGTTAGTACCCAGTCGCCAGTTGACAGAAGCTCGAATTCTTGATTTATCTGCATCCCCTCCACGAAGTTTATGCCTGATGACTTAGGAATAGATAGCGATACCTTCCTTACATGAAGGCTGGAATCCTTGAGGATATACATATCTCCGTTGAAACCGAAGTCCTGCGGGTTATTCGGAGTAAAGAACACATGAAAGCAAGAATCACGTTCCACCTTCACGGTGTCCATAATGTAATAGCGATAGAAACCTATAGCATCATCGGCAATAGGCGATGTCATAGTACGGCGAAGAAGTCGTATGCTGTTATCGTAGATATCCACCTCGCAGAAGGCATCGGCAGACAAGGCGTTGAAGATATTACCCGTCTCGAATATCTGATTGATACCTTCCGAACGCTCACCTATCACAAGGGTTCGCTGTTTCTCAGGATCCTTGCGATACATCACCTTCGTAACCTTCTCGTCAAGCATGAACGGGAGGATGAGCTGACCGCTCAACGGACTATATTCCACCTGATTCCTCAGCCAAGGGGTACGGCCAATAAGACCTGAGTCAAGCATCTCACCAGTAACGCCATTGAGCGATATTGTCATCTTCTCATAGTTCTGATACTGGTAGTATGGCTTGTTGGTGAGCTTATTCTGTTTCTTTGCCGCAATAACGCGCTTCATCAGCTCAACGGCAGGATTGTTCTTGCGAGAGTACTTTTTCTTCTTTGCCTTCACCTCCACCCCCGTAAGATTCACATCGGCAAACAAAGAGTCGCCTGTGCGCTTCTTAACGGTTCCTTCCATCTGCGCATTAGCCGACAGACAGAAGAGGAATAGCAGTAATATGGTATTTAAATATCTAAACAATTAACAATTAATAATTAACAATTAACACTAACCCCTAAACAGGCAATTCCAGTAAATCCGTAATCACGAAATCAGGTATTGTCTCATCAACGGGTTCTTTTTTCCATCCCTCGCCTTTGAACCAAGCAGTCTTACAACCAAGGCTCTTGGCAGGAATGATATCTTTCTGAATACTGTCTCCAACAACGAGTATGTCCGATTCATCCAGATGCTCTGGAAGTAGCTTTTTTCTTAAAGCCTCCACCCCAAGGGCATAGAGACGTGGATCTGGCTTGCGTATTCCGACTTGTGCCGATTCTATCACATCGCAAAAGAAATCCCGAAGTTGCATCTCATCAAGCACAGTTTCCACATTTCCGTAGAAATTGCTGACAAGTGCCATTGGGATTCCCCCTTCACGCAACTGCGAAAGGACCTGTCGGGTATGCTCCATATTCCGCTGAAGTCCAGAATACAGATATTCCACAAGGGCAGCATGCTTTTCTGCACGTTCAGCAGACTCAGGCAACCAAGCCCCGGAATCTCGAAGGTAATCAAACTGCAAATCTATCTTCACCTTGAGAGTTGTGAGGAAGGCATCTGTCTGTCGGATTATCTCCTTACTTCCAAGCGTGCGCTCGCCATAGACGTATGCCTCACGATATTGTGCCTCTGTCACGGGAATGGCAAGATGCTCATAGGCATGCCATATAACCATACCCCAATGCCGCCCGAATGTGTCGAGCGTGGCACCATAGTCGAAAAGTATCGCTTTTATCATCTTGCCAACTCCTTACACATATTCTCGTGAGTCCTTCTCATATAGGCACAGGCAGCTGCCATAACCGTTACCTCAAAGAGCGGATATATCCAAGGATAATTGGTCAGGCAACCTATGTAGAGCATTATTGCACGCCAGTTGTGAGTGAGGAAATTGGTATATTTCATCAGAGGGAAACTCCTTCTTCTGAACTCATCCCTGAACTCCTGCGGCACCTTGTCTATTCCTCCATATCGCTCAGTAAGCACAGCCTTGAGTTTCTGAAACTCCGGCGTTCCCTTCTCCTGAGCACGACAATACTTCGCATAGTTTGCAAAGAAGAGTACTCCTACCCAGTTCTTTTCCGCACGATATCTGTCGGCTATTGCCTTCTGTGAAGCGTATGAGTCGAGTTCCGAACCTTCCTTGCCAAGAAGGAAGAACAGATGGATATTGCGGTAATAGTCGGAATAGCGACATTGTATGGTATGTGCCCAAAGACCTGCAAGGGCGCACAAAGCCCATATCCACAAGCCCCACTTCACTTCTGTCCCCGGAATATTCTCAGGCATAAGACGAAAGCAGATTGCCACATACACGCAGAAGAACCAGATGTCTGAGGCAAAGCCGTCAAGCATTCTGCCCGTTATGGTCTTCTTGCCTGTCATACGAGCCAACTGCCCATCTGTAGAGTCGCAGAAATTAGCGAACATCAGGAACAGCACCCCATAGATATTCCATTCCAAGGATGTATGGTAGAAGCACCATCCCGCAGCCGCTCCGAGAAAGAACGACAGAACGGTTATGGCATTTGGATGCACACCCAGTTTCTTCCAGATAAGCGCGAAGAACAAGCCTATCGGACGAGTGAAATATATGTCTATATTCTCTTCTGTGTCGTATGACTTATACGTGCTGTGAAGAAGATCACGAAAATCCTTAAACATAAAAATAATAATCCAGCCCCTCACCTGCCCTTTGGGCATCCTCTCCCCAAGGGGCGAGGAGGAAGTTTCCTTTTTCTAATCACAGGATAAAAGGGCTTTTTCTAATTTTTATTTATTACAATCTTTAGCGTTTACCTTACTAATTTACCCCTCGCCCCCTGGGGAGAGGGTGTCCGAAGGACGGGTGAGGGGCCATGACTGTTTTTGAATCGCCCTTGCCGCCTCCTCCCTACAAGGCGAGAACGTTGGCCAGTCGTTGAAATCTATTATCACGAACGAGCCGTCAGCCTTTACTATAGCATCACCACCATAGACGATAACGCCTATTGTAGTGGCAAGGCGGTCAACCGTATTCTTCATCTCCTCTGCGGAGAAAGGATAATGATGAGCCTTTCCGTTATGCTCCTCGCTACCGAACTTGCTGCGGCCTGAGTCCGTTGGATAGAAATGATAGAAGAAATCCGTATTGGCTACACCATAGAACTTCACCAGATCACCCACCACGTGTGCCTGTCGGCAAACTTCCGTTATGCCACGATCGGCAAATCTCCGCATAGCGTCCTCTACCTCCTCTTCCGAATTGCAGAATATCGTATCTTCCGCAACCTCAGCCGTTCCTTTTCCTCGTTTCAGCCAGATGCCGTTATCCCCATTTTCTGGAGGCAGAGGAATCTCCAGCCTCCTCATTATATCGGTAAGAGCCTGTCTGTTACCGCATATCCTTATTCCCTCTGGCTCATTAATGATACGTGCCTTTGAGCGTTCTATTATCTCCAGAGCCTCATTGCTACGAGCCATACAGAATATCACATCCGCCTCTGGCAAGGTTTTTAGCGTAAGGACTTCCTCCTCGGTCATCATCCTCACCTCATTACCCTTAGCCTCCATCTCGCGAGCAACACTCTCAAGAATCAGCCTGTCATTCTCCACAGAGTTGGGTGAGAAACGGCGAGCGCGGAAGATAAAGAACGGCCTCTCCCCCCGCCCTACTGCCCCTTTCCTGCCCTTTGGGCACCCTTTCCCCGTAAGGGGCAAGGGAGAAGTTACATTTTTATCGCTATTAGCCATTCGACACATAAACTGTATTATTAAGCGCCCATGATTAGAAATACTAACATCCCCCTTGCCCCTTACGGGGAAAGGGTGCCCGAAGGGCAGGAAAGGGGCAGTAGGGCGGGGGGAGAGGCCACCATTCTTTCCGCCTTCTCAATATCACCTGCATGGTCAATATCGAGAACCTTGGAGAAGGGGAAAGCCATGAGCTGAAGCCCATCCTCTATTAGTCCGCGTTGGAAGTTACGCATTCGGCTCTTACCCTCCGCCATACAGCGGTTGAGGGTGTCTATCGCCTTGGGTGTCAAACCGTAGATGCCGGCAGAGATATATTTACACGCCCCATTTGGATCAGAGTCGAGAAAGGCAGAAATAACAGAAAACTCCCTTTCGCCTTCCGGCTCCCTCCCTACGGGGGAGGGCGGGGGGAGAGGCCCCGATGAGGTCATGCTAATATACAGCGGCTTCTCATCATCCACATAGTCCGTTACGCCCATCATTCCGTCAGCCGAGCCATTGGCAAGCGAAGCCTTGAAAGCCTTGACGTATGCCGAGAACTCCTCCTCACGGAAGATAGTATCAACCGTGGTAAGTACGAAGGGAGAGTCCGAAAGGAACTTACTCAACTCGTAGAAACTATGCATGGAGCTTGGTGTTGTCCTGACTATATGCCGAAGCGGAATCTTCTTACCATCAAATCCATCACGCTCAATCCTTGTGAGATGCTCATCCACAAGCGGGGTGAGGTCGTTGCATACCACGATTATCTCATCTGCCTCATTATCAAGAAACACACGGATTAATCGGTCAACAAGACATTGTCCTCCCACCTTGACCAAAGGCTTTGGAGCAGAGATTCCTTCCTCAGCCAATCTGGAGCCTTCACCGGCTGCAATGATTGCGTATTTCATTTCAGAATGCAAAATTACACACTCTTCCACACACAACCAAAAAAATTTATAAAAAATAACATTTTGGCTTGATTCCGCAAACAATTAATTAACGATAGTTCTACGAAATAAAGGAAACTGATTTATTGTTAATTTTACTATTGAAATGATAAGGGAAACGGATTTATCTGATTTTTCTGATAGCTGGCGCAGTAATATATCCGCGATTTGTTTCAGATAAATCAGATAAATCCGTTTCCTTTTTTTATTCGAACTAACGTTAATCAGCCAGTCGCTCAGCTCTTACGACGCTTTTCCATAGCTATACCAACGCTGATAATCCGAACTACGCCCAATGATAATACCATTATATTACCATTATATTACCATAATAATACCATAATATTACCATTAACTATGGTATTTTAATGGTATCTTAATGGTATTATAATGGTATTTATATGGTATTTACATAGGAGGAACAACGGAGGTGAAACGAACTTGCAAGGTGCGTTTTTACGAACACGAAACTCACGAAAGAAACGAAGGCCTTCGTTTATTCTGTATTTTCCGTGTTCAGATAAAATCTTTGTGCCTTAACGCCTTTGCGTTTAGTTAATAATTAGTTGCTTTCGCCATTTGGAAAAACCAATTAAAACAAAAGAATACAAAAGAAAACATTTTGTTTTTATATGTTTTTATTGGTTTTTCCCTGTTTTTTTAGATGGCGAAAGCAAATAGTATAATTTGCTGATAATTTACTTTCCAGAAAAGAAGATTTACTTTTCCAAAGAAGGAATTTACTTTCCGCTAAACTTGATAAGCGCGAGGCCTATTGCCGTCCAGATGAGCTCTCGAAGACGAACCATGAGAGCCACAAAAGCGGCACTTCCTGATGATATTCCGAAGGCTGTTATTGACATCATGAAACCGCCCTCTCGACCTCCTAACTGAAGGGGTATGAAGAACAAAAGATTAGCAAAAAGGGAGGTGAAGGCAAGTACGAGAATACATTGGATAAAACTTACCTCGGGCATCAGGACAAGGAGGATGAAATAAATCTCCAAGGAAGAAACAATTCGGCAGACAAGCTCAAGGAGAACAGCCGTTACGAAGGTCTTTGGATTCTGAGCATGAAGGGCTGAGATTTGGCTATCAATTGTGTCAAGCTGTTCCTTGTGAGACTCGACAAAAGGACGTGCCCATTTTTTCAGAATAGGGATATGACGCGCAACACTCAACACTCTATTTGCCAAGCCTTTACGATAACCTGCCATAAAGAACCATAGCCCGAGGAAACAGAAGCCCGTACAAAGGGCAAGGAGTATGGCAAGATTGGTTGTCAAAGTCTGGGTGACGAGGAACAAAATGATACTTATCGTCCAGAACCAGAAATGGCTGAACATGTGGGTCATAGCATAAAGTATAACCGACGAGGAAGCCTTTTCCTTGCCTATGACAGGAGAGATAGACATGATACGATATGGCTCTCCTCCCATAAGACCTCCCGGGGTGGCATAGTTCAAAGCGAAACCCGAGACGGTAAGGCGGTAGATGCGTGAGAAGGAGAGTTTGCGGGTCTCGGGACTTCCGTCGGAACGTATGATGATAAACCACGCAGCAGCATTAAAGACATAGAGAAATGCCCATAGGACAACAACGGCCACAAACCAGTATCCTGCGTGGCACATTCCACGCCAGGCTTCCTGAAAGTCCAGTTGGCTGACCATTACTGCGAGAACGGCAAGTCCGAAGAGCAGGAAAAAATTCTGTGCTTTTTTACTCATTACGGGTGCAAAGGTACAATAAAAATATTAAAGATTCGGAGAAAAAGCACAAAAATTATACCATGTGAATGGTAAATGGTAAATGAATATTGTTTTTTTTCTACGAAAGTTCTTTATTTATAAGTAATTTTATTAATTTTGCAACAAATTTATTGACACAACAAAAAAGATGACACCATCAAGTACAAATAAGACGCTCATCGAGACGGTGAGCAGGCTTTCAGACAGCGAATCGCTCAAAGGTCTGTTCCATCAGCATCAGGAAGGCAATCCTCTGCCTTCAGGAGATGCATTATCTGAAATTATACAGCTTGCCCGTGGCATATTGTTCCCCGGCTACTACGGTCAGTCTTCAGTCAACAGGCACACCCTTCCATATCACATCGGCATTGACCTCGAGAGAATGCACAAGCTGCTTTTCCAGCAGATCATGGCAGGATTGTGCTTTGCAGATGAGGACTGCGATGATGACAAAGACTGTACTGATGATAACTGCTTGCAAAAGAAAGCGAGAGAGATAACTAACCAGCTTATAGAACGACTTCCAGAGATTCGCAAGATACTCGCAACCGACATAGAGGCTGCCTATAACGGCGACCCTGCAGCTGTGAACTTTGGCGAGATTATCTCATGCTATCCTGTAATAAAGGCATTGGTGAACTATCGCATTGCCCATGAACTCCACGTTCTTGGCGTGCCACTCATCCCTCGATTGATTTCAGAACTTGCTCATTCAGAGACAGGTATCGACATACATCCAGCAGCATCTATAGGCAATCATTTCACTATTGACCACGGCACAGGTGTCGTGATAGGTGCAACGTGTATCATCGGAGACAACGTGAAGCTGTACCAAGGCGTAACTCTTGGTGCATTAAGTTTCCCTCTTGATGAGAACGGCAACCCTATCAAGGGAATACCTCGCCATCCGATTCTCGAGGATAATGTGATTGTTTACAGCAATGCGACAATTCTCGGAAGGATAACGATAGGAAAGGGTTGCGTCATAGGCGCAAACATCTGGATTACCGAGAATGTAGCTCCAAATACAAAGATTTACAAGAGTTTCCGTGACAACTCAACCAACCTTAATGGATATGGAATTTAAAATGATAGCAAAGACCTTCATGGGTCTTGAAGAAGTCCTGGCTCAGGAGTTGACAGAACTCGGTGCCAAGAACATAGAAAAGGGGAACCGCATGGTAAGCTTCACCGGCGACAAGGAGATGATGTACCGTGCCAACTTCCAATTACATACAGCAATCAGAATCCTCAAGCCTATAGCCACCTTTACGGCTTCATCGGCAGAGGATATGTATGAGAAAGTGCAGGAGATTGACTGGAGCGAGTATATCGGGAAGGGAAAGACCTTCTCAGTGGATTCTGTAGTTTATTCAGAGAATTTCCGCAACTCACGCTTCGTGACCTACAAGGTGAAGGATGCCATCGTAGATCAGTTCCGTGAGAAGACAGGCGAGCGTCCGAACATTTCAGTTGCAAATCCTGACATCCGCATCAATATTCACATCTCGGAAAACGAGGCTACCGTTGCCCTCGACTCAAGTGGCGAGTCATTGCATCGTCGTGGCTATCGTCAGGAGAGCGTAGAGGCACCTCTGAACGAGGTTCTTGCTGCCGGAATAATCCTTATGACAGGATGGAAGGGTGAGACCGATTTCATCGACCCTATGTGCGGCTCAGGAACACTTGTGGTGGAGGCAGCACTTATCGCCCGCAATATTTCCCCAGGTGTGTTCCGCAAGGAGTTCGCCTTTGAGAAATGGCCGGACTTTGACGCCGACCTCTTCGACGAGATATACAACGACGATTCAAGAGAGCGTGAGTTCGAGCATAAGATCTACGGCTATGATATTGACATGAAGGCTGTTAATACAGCAGCTCTCAATGTTCGTGCTGCGGGTCTTAGCAAGGACGTTATTATAGAGCAGGCAGACTTTGCCGACTTCAAGCAGCCAAAGGAGAAGGCTATCATGGTTACAAACCCACCATACGGAGAGCGTATCTCTACCCCGAACCTCTTGGCAACATACAAGATGATTGGCGACAAGCTGAAGAACTGCTTCAAGGATAATGAGGCATGGGTTCTGAGCTATCGTCAGGAGTGCTTTGAGCAGATTCGTCTGAAGCCAAGCATAAAGATTCCTCTCTACAACGGTTCACTTGAATGCGAGTTGAGAAAATACTGTCTGTTCAACGGCCGTTTCAGCGATTTCCGTGCCGAGGGTGGTATTGTGAAGACCGAGGAAGAGAAGAAGAAGATGGCTGAGAAGCACAGATTCAAGAAGAATCGTGAGTTCAAGCAACGCCTTGACGAGCAGGAAGAGAACGAAGAGCAGGACATTCGCTCATTCAAGTTCCTGTCTCTGGAGCGTCGTCGTGAGGCTGAGAAGCAGGAACGCGAACACAGGGAGCGCAAGAACTTCAAGCGTGAGGACCGTGACAACGGCGACCGCAAGAAGGGTGGCAAGAAGTCTGATCACGATGAGCGCAAGAGCAGAAAGCCATTCGGCAAGCGTGACGATTTCAAGGGTGGCAAAGGTGGCAAGCGCAATGGAAAATTCGGAAACGACTTCCTTGACGACGATGAGGATTAATCGTCTTTTCCTATTACTCCTCACTCTCCTAACCGCAACTATGATGCTGGCACAGGATAAGAAACTATTCACGTTGGAGGATCTGAACTTCGGTGGCACGAACTATAATAAGATGCGACCGGAGAATCGCTTCACCACATGGTGGGGCGATGAATTCATACACCTTGACGTGGAGAATGTTTCAGTTGTTGATAAAGCAAGAGTTACCGAGACATCTCTCTTTTCCCTCAGCGACCTCAACACATGGGCAGGTCTTGAAGGCGAGGATGTGGTCAGGACACTTCTCTCTGCAAAATTCCCGTATTCAGGCGAATCGCTTGTACTTGTAAGTAACAAGACAAAGCGTATGCTTATCGACTTCAAGGCAAAGAAACTTGTATGGAGTCAGGACAGGAAAGGCTCGCTGGAATGGAATGCCAAGAGCAAGGCTGACGCATACCTCGACAACAATAATCTATATGTGCGTACTGCTGATGGTAAGACTACCCAGCTTTCAACAGACGGAAGCAGAGAAATAGTATATGGTCAGAGCGTTCATAGGAACGAATTCGGAATAGAAAAGGGCACTTTCTGGTCAGAGGATGGCAAGAAACTGGCATTCTACCGTATGGACCAGAGTATGGTGGAGGACTATCCACAGGTTGACCTTTTCCAGAGAGAGGCAAAGCATGACCCGGACAAATACCCTATGGCTGGAATGACGAGCCATAAGGTAACAGTCGGAATCTATGATATTGACACTCAGAAGACAATATACCTTAATGTAGGAGACCCTACGGACAGGTATTTTACAAATATCGCGTGGTCGCCTGACAGCAAGAAGATATATCTCTTTGAACTGAATCGCGACCAGAATGACTGTTCACTTGATGAATATTCTGCTGAAAGCGGAGATAAGATTCGCACTCTCTACACAGAGAAGGACGAGAAATATGTAGAGCCTCTGCACCCTATCTCTTTCATTCCATGGAACAAACAGAAGTTCCTTTTGTGGAGCCTGAAGGATGGATATATGCATCTCTATGTCGGGAATGTGAATGGAGACATCAGCCTAAAGCAACTTACAAAGGGCAATTTTGTAGTTGATGAGATTCTCGGTTTCTGCGCAAAGACAAAGAGCGTTATCATAAGAAGTAACGAGGCAGATCCTCTTCAGATGAACCTGTGGAGCGTGAACATAGAGACAGGGAAACGCACTATGGTTGACAAAGGCAAGGGTGTGCACAAAGGCAAATTGAGCGAATCTGGACTGTATATATCCGATTCATATTCAGAGCCTAAGGTTCCGCATAACATAGACATTCTCTTTACGACAAACAAGAAACCCGTACGCTATCTCACGGCAAAGAATCCGTGGGAAGGTTATCAGGTTCCTGAGTATATCAATGGCACGATAAAGGCTGCAGACGGAGTAACAGACCTATATTGGAGAATGGTTCGTCCTGCGGATTTCGATGCAAACAAGAAATACCCTACTGTGGTATATGTATATGGTGGTCCTCATGCACATAACGTAGATGCCTCTTGGCATTGGGCTTCACGATCATGGGAAACCTATATGGCTCAGAAAGGATATATAGTTTTCATACTTGACAACCGAGGCTCAGAGAATCGCGGAAAGGAGTTTGAGCAGGTCACATTCCGTCAGCTTGGGCAAGAGGAGATGAAGGATCAGATGTGCGGAGTGAACTATCTGAAATCACTTCCATACGTAGATGCCGACAGACTTGGTGTTCATGGTTGGAGTTTCGGAGGTTTCATGACGATATCACTCATGACCAACTATCCTGACGTGTTCAAGGTAGGAGTGGCTGGTGGTCCTGTGATTGACTGGAAATGGTATGAGATAATGTATGGCGAGCGCTATATGGATACTCCGGAAACAAATCCAGATGGCTACAAGAAGACATCACTCCTCGAAAAAGCAAAGAATCTCAAAGGCAGACTCCAGATAATAACAGGAATGAACGACCCAACGGTTGTTCCGCAGCATTGCCTTATGTTCCTTAACGCTTGCAGCGAAGCAGGCACACAACCCGATTTCTTCGCCTACCCTGGCGAGGGGCATAACATGAGAGGGCATAAGAGCGTGCATCTGCATGAGAGGATAACAAGGTATTTTGAGGATTATTTAAAGACCCACCCCCAGCCCCTCCCATAAAGGGAGGGGAGTAGATAGTAATATCTGCTACATGAGGAATGCGGTCTTTATCGAATATGAATTAAAGATAAAGAATAACAATAATAAAAATGCGTACCCTCCGCAACAATAAGTAGTAACTACTCCCCTCCCTTTATGGGAGGGGTTAGGGGGTGGGTCTATATGAAAATATTACTATTAGGTTCAGGCGGCCGCGAGCATGCCTTGGCATGGAAGATTGCGCAGAGCGCAAAGTGTGAGAAACTTTTCATCGCTCCTGGTAACGCAGGAACTGGTGAGGTTGGTGAAAACGTAGCTATCAAGGCAGATGACTTCGAGGCTATCAAGACATTCGTTGTTGAGAACGGCGTAAATATGGTAGTTGTAGGTCCTGAGGATCCATTGGTAAAGGGTATCTACGACAATCTCCTGAACGATGAGCGCACAAAGAACATTCCTGTCATCGGTCCTTCTAAGGCAGGTGCCGTTCTCGAAGGCTCTAAGGACTTCGCTAAGGCATTCATGAAGCGCCATAACATCCCTACTGCTGCTTACGAGACATTCGACGGCAATCATGTAGAGGAGGGTTGCAAGTTCCTTGAGACTCTGAAGGCTCCTTACGTTCTGAAGGCTGACGGTCTCTGTGCAGGTAAGGGCGTTCTCATCATCGACAATCTCGAAGAGGCAAAGAAAGAGCTCCGCGAAATGCTTGGCGGTATGTTCGGTAACGCTTCTTCACGTGTTGTCATTGAGGAATTCCTTTCTGGTATCGAGTGCTCTGTATTCGTTCTTACTGACGGCAAGAACTACAAGATTCTTCCAGAGGCAAAGGACTACAAGCGTATCGGCGAGCATGACACAGGCCTCAATACTGGCGGTATGGGTAGCGTGACACCTGTTCCTTTTGCTACAAAGGAATGGATGAAGAAGGTTGACGAGCGCATCATCCGTCCAACAGTTGAAGGTCTTGCAGAGGAAGGTATTGTATATAAGGGCTTTATCTTCTTCGGTCTTATCAACGTAAACGGAGAGCCAATGGTAATCGAGTACAACTGCCGTATGGGAGATCCTGAGACTGAGAGCGTTATGCTTCGTCTGAAGAGCGATATCGTTGATCTCTTTGAGGGTGTTGCTAACGAGGATCTCGACAAGCGTACTATCGAATTTGACGAGCGTGCTGCTGTATGCGTAATGCTCGTTAGCGGTGGCTATCCACAGGAATATGTTAAGGGCTACCCAATCACAGGCATCAAGGATGTTGAGGGCAGTATCGTGTTCCATGCAGGAACTGCGACCAAGGACGGTCAGGTAGTAACCGCTGGCGGTCGTGTGATTGCTGTTAGCTCTTACGGCAAGAACAAGGAAGAGGCTCTTCAGAAGAGCTTTGCCGAGGCACAGAAGATTCAATTTACGGACAAGTATTTCCGTTCTGATATAGGACAGGATTTGTAATAAATGAAAAATGAGGAAATGAAAAATGAAAAATCATAAAATACATATTACTACATTAAAGCAAATACGTTAACCTGTATTTTCCATTTTTCATTACTCATTTAACCTGATGAAACATTTTCAGAATAGAGTAGCAGAAAGTTCATTATCCCTACCAGTATCGGCTGTTATCAGCATACTGATATGGTTTGCAGCAGGATTGATTTCCAGAAAACTCTGGATTCCACTCCTGCTGACAGGCTTTTCTACATATCTCATAGCCGAGATGAACACTCGCAACACTCTTCTGAGAATACGTTCTAGAATGATGTCATGCGTCTTTCTATGGCTTGCCACTATGCAGGCAACCATAGCTGTACGCTGGCAGACTGCCCTTATACAGACATTAACAGGACTTTGCATTTACCTGCTTCTTTTCTGCTATAAAGACAAGAAAGAAGTACCAAGCATTTTTTGCATAGCATTAATAATAAGTATGGGAAGCATAATCTGGACTCCGTTCCTGTATTTCCTCCCAATAGTAATCTTTTTGTTATGCGTACCACTCTACGCCATATCCTTTAAGGCTGTGAGTGCTATCATTATGGGTATCATACTCCCATACTGGGCTTTAATACCATATTTTGTATATAAGGAAAACATCGACTGGATAAAGAATCATTTTGAAGGATTGTATGACAGTTCGGTATTGTTTGACTATTCAAACACGACAACTGGGCAAATTGTATTCTACGCTATATTGATGATTCTGATGCTGACAGGATGGATTCATTTCGTCCGTACAGCATATAAAGACAAGCTGAAAACGCGAAACCTATACGATGTAATTATCTCGTTGTCAATATTTTTCGCTATCATAGTTCCGATAGTGCCTCCTTATGCAGACTATACCCTCGGTATGCTTACTATTGCAACATGCCCATTAGCTGCCCATTACTTCTCATTGACAAATACAAAGCTGACAAACATCGTATTCATAATAACAATAGTGATAATAGCCATAGTATCAATAATGGCTATCTATACCCCTTATTTCAACACACTTATCATCAATTCATAATTATCCATGGATTTTCTTATCGAATACGGTCCAATAGGAATGTTGATTGCAGCATTTATTGCTGGAAGCGTATTTCCATTTTCTTCCGAAGCTGTAATGCTGGCTATGCTTGCTGCCGGCGTTGATCCTTGGGAAATGGTGATATATGCCTCTATAGGCAATACCGCCGGCTCTATGTTCAACTATGGTGTTGGAAGAATGGGAAGAATCGACTGGATTGAGAAATATCTCCATGTAAAGAGGGAAAGTCTCGACAAAGCCCAACGGTTCATGGGAGGACGAGGTGCATGGATGGGATTCTTTGCCTTCCTTCCTCTTCTCGGTAGTGCGATTTCAATATTGCTCGGCCTAATGAGAGCTAATGTTTTCATTACCCTCATCAGCATAAGCATAGGCAAGGTAATGAGGTATATGATTATTGCTTGGCCGTTTATATAGCATCTAAACCATTCTAACTATCCTAAATATATGCAGAAAAAGAAACAACACCAATGATATTGCCTTGTATTTCAAAATTATAAAGAATATAGAATATGAGAATAAGAAGAGACGCAAAGAAATATGCAATCATTCCGTCTATCAAAAGATATATAAACTATCATGATATCTTACGTGACTATGAGACAGAAGAACAGATGCCAATGTACTATTATTTAGAGCAATTGGATTGTCTTGATGATTTCATAGACAAAGAAAGCTATGACACATTCTTTATTAACATGGCTATAATGTATGTCAACCAAGGGATACTTCATGCCATGCACAAGCTATCAAATGAAGAATTCAAAAACTACCTAATATATTTTTGCGTGAGATGCGATGATGAGCATCAGAAATTATTTGGTTATCAAGACACACAAGTCTTTTTCACAAGGAAAAAGTCAACAATAATAACCGAAGACTATTTAGGAAAACCTATCGCCTTAGAAGATACTGAGATTTACGATAAGGTAAAAGATATTATAGGAATTAACGACTTCGCTTATTACAAGAACACCTTCAAATACAATGATGAAGTTCTTACTTGGTATAACTTTATCCCCAAATGCTTTCTTGAAACGAAGTAAATAAAAATAGCCAGAGGACAATTCCTTTGGCTATTTTTATATTATGCATCATAAAAAACACAAATATAATTCCGTAATAATTCCTAACCAACGCCCTTCTTCCTTCGATGATAATACCATTATAATACCATTATATTACCATAATAATACCATAATATTACCATTAAATATGGTATTTTAATGGTATCTTTATGGTATCTTAATGGTTTTTATATGGTATTTACTTACCACCAAGAACGAACTATTCTTGGAATTTCAGGCAAGTTACTTTTCCACCCTCAAAAAGTTAAAGAAAACAAAATCAAGCCTTATTTCGCATTTTTTTGATTATTCATTCTTTTTTCTACACTATATTTAGTAATTTTGCACGGAATTGGGTAATCAGGAATTAACAAACCCTACTAACCCCATCACAGGGGAACTTAAAATTACAAATATAAAAAAAATCAATCAATAAATGAAACAGTACAGACTGATAGACAACGTACTTGGCTGGGTAACATTCCTAATTGCAGCCTTTGTATATTGCTCTACCATTGAACCTACAGCCTCATTCTGGGACTGTCCTGAATTTATCACTACCGGCTATAAGCTCGAAGTTGGTCACCCACCTGGCGCACCATTCTTTATGCTCACAGCCAACCTATTCACCCAATTTGTTAGCGATCCTTCAGACGTGGCACGTATGGTAAACACCATGAGTGCTCTATTGTCGGCTACGTGTATCTTGTTCCTTTTCTGGACGATAACGCACCTTGTACGCCGTCTGCTCATAGACAACTGGGATGAACTCACAACATCAAAGACAATCGCCATAGAGGCTTCAGGCCTTGTTGGTGCATTAATCTATACATTCTCTGATACATTCTGGTTCTCTGCCGTTGAAGGCGAGGTTTATGCCTATTCAAGTGCCTTTACAGCAGTTGTATTCTGGATGATTCTGAAATGGGAGGATAATGCCGATGCCCCTCACTCAGACCGTTGGCTGGTGCTTATCACCTATATGACTGGTCTGTCAATAGGCGTTCACCTCTTGAATTTGCTTTGTATTCCTGCTATCGTACTTGTATATTACTACAAGAGTTATCCAGATGCAGACCTCAAGGGCTCACTAATAGCACTTGCAATAAGCGTTGTTATCGTAGCAGCCGTACTCTATGGTGTTGTACCAGGTATCATAACCGTTGGTGGTTGGTTCGAGTTGTTCTTCGTGAACACCCTCGGAATGCCATTCAACACAGGTGAGATTATCTATATCGCTTTGCTTATAGGCGTTGTGGTATGGGCTATCTACGAGAGCTATGTTGACAAGAACATCAAGAAGACAAATATCTCATTCCTTCTTGCCGTTGCTATGCTCGGTATTCCATTCTACGGATATGGATGGTCAGCATTCTTTATCGGCATTATAATCCTTGCCTTGCTCTATGGAGCATTACAACTCAAGAACAAGAAGACAAAGGCATACTACGTAACTTCACGCATCAAGAATACGGCTCTCTGCTGTATGCTGATGCTGATGATCGGTTACTCTACATACGCCCTTATCGTGGTTCGTTCAAGTGCTAACCCACCAATGGACCAGAACTCACCAGAGGATATCTTCACTCTCGGTAACTACCTGAGCCGTGATCAGTATGGTGATCGTCCGTTGCTTTATGGTCCTTCATACGCTTCGCAGGTAGCTCTCAAGGTTGATGGCGATATGTGCCGTCCACAAATGAAGGAAGGTGCTCCTGTAATACAGCGTGTAGAGAAGAAATCAGCAGACGAGAAGGATTCATACTTCACAGTCCGTACAAAGGATTCATACATCTATGCGCAGAACATGCTCTTCCCACGTATGTATAGCTCTGACGGTAATCACGTAAAGGCATACGAGGACTGGATGGGTGGCATTGAAACCTATCCTATCGAGTATGACCGTTGCGGACAGCTGATGACCGTCAATATGCCTAAAATGATGGAGAACATCCGCTTCTTCCTCTCATACCAATGTAACTTCATGTACTGGCGATATTTCATGTGGAACTTCGCCGGTCGTCAGAATGACATTCAGGGACATGGTGAGCTTGAGCACGGAAACTGGATCACGGGTATTCCATTCATTGATAATGCGATGTATGGCGACCAGAGTCTGCTTCCTGACGAGTTGAAGAACAACAAGGGACACAACGTGTTCTATTGTCTGCCACTTCTCCTCGGTCTTATCGGATTGTTCTGGCAGGCATACCGCGGAAAGAAGGGTATTCAGCAGTTCTGGGTAGTATTCTTCCTGTTCTTCATGACAGGTCTTGCTATCGTACTCTATCTTAACCAGACACCTTTGCAGCCTCGTGAGCGTGACTACGCATACGCAGGATCATTCTATGCATTCTCTATCTGGTGCGGTATGGGTATTGCTGCAATCATCGACCTTATTGCCCGCAAGACAAAGAAGGAAAACGTTGTTCTTGCCGGTTTCATCGGAGGTGCAGGTCTGCTTGTTCCTATCCAGATGGCTTCACAGACATGGGACGATCACGATCGTTCAGGTCGCTATTGCTGTCGTGACTTCGGTCAGAACTATCTGAACTCTATGCAGGAAGGCACACATCCTGTCATCTATACAAATGGTGATAATGATACCTTCCCACTTTGGTATAATCAGGATGTTGAGGGTGTAGGTACAGATGCACGAGTATGTAACCTTTCATATCTCCAGACAGACTGGTATATTGACCAGATGATGCGTCCGGCATACGACTCTCCGGCACTCCCTATCACTTGGACACGCCTTGATTACTGCTCAGGCACAAATGAGTATATCGAGGTTGCCCCAGAACTGAAAGAACAGATAAAGGAGTTCTATGTACAGAATCCAGAGGCTGCCCGCAAGCAGTATGGTGATGATCCGTTCGACATACATAATGTGATGAAGTACTGGGTTCGTGGAGGTACGGACGATATGCACGTTATTCCAACAGATACCCTCTATCTCACTATTGATGCTAACGCTGTAAGGAAGAGCGGAATGATGATTCCACGCGACACAGCCGGCAACGAGATTCAGATTCCAGAGAAGATGGCTATCTCACTCAAGGGCAAGCGTGCGCTCTACAAGAACGACCTCATGATGCTTGAGATGATAAGCAACGCCAACTGGACACGTCCTCTGTACGTTGCCCTAACCGTAGGTGCAGAAAACTTCATGAACCTCGGCGACAACTTCATTCAGGAAGGTCTTGTGAACCGCATCACTCCATTTGCAACAAACGAGCAGACAAACTTTGATACAGAGAAGACATACAATAATGTCATGAACAAGTTCAAGTTCGGTGGTCTTGAGAAGAAGGGACTCTATCTTGACGAGACAGTAATGCGTATGTGCTTCACACATCGTCGTCTGTTCGGTATGCTCATCACTCACCTCCTTCAGGAGCATAAGGATGAGAAAGCAAAGAAAGTGCTTGCTTACGCAGAGAAGGTTCTGCCTACATATAATGTTCCTATGACATACCTGAGCGGAGGTCTCGACTTCCTCCAGGGCTACTATGCCGTTGGTCAGAAGAAGAAGGCAGAAGAGGTGCTCAACGACATGTGGAAGAACAGCCAGCAGTATCTCACATGGTATCTTTCACTTAATCAAAACCGCTTCAACCAGTCTCAGCGTGAATGTATGCTCCACTTCTATACAATGCAACGCATACTTGAGATAACATCCAAATATGACGAGGCTTTAACAAAGAAGAAGGATAATGAACTCAAGAGTCTCATGACTATCTTCCATGGTCGTGGCGGTAACTTCGGTGAATAATGATAATTGAACAACCTACTATATGGCTCCGTTGGATCTATCCCAAAGCATTTTGGCGAATGGATCCAAGGGAGCATTCGGTTTATCTCACCTTTGACGATGGACCTATTCCGGAAGCGACCCCCTTTATCCTTGACACTTTGGCAAAGTATGGGATAAAGGCAACTTTCTTTATGGTAGGTGACAATGTTCGTAAGTACCCTCATCTCTTTGAACGTATAAAGGCTGAGGGACATCAGGTTGGAAATCACACATACAACCACATGGGCAGCATAAGGCATACCCTTAGAACGTATGTGAAGAACACCAACAAGGCAAACGAACTTATCCACTCTAAGTATTTCCGTCCGCCACATGGCTGGATGAGACCCGCAGCTTATATATGGCTTAAACGCAAATACAAAGTTGTGATGTGGGATGTCGTGACACGCGACTATTCAAGGCTTCTTACAGCCGAGGATGTGGTCAACAATATCAAGACATATACCCGCAATGGTTCAATCATAACCTTCCATGATTCTCTGAAGAGTATTGATAAACTACAGACCGCTCTTCCAGAATCCTTGGAATGGCTTATATCACAGGGCTATCAATTCAAGACTTTCAAATAATGAACTCACCAAGAATAATACCAGCAATAGTCAGGGCTTTCTTCTCTTCATTCGTAGAAGGCATAGTAGAAGGAAGTCTGCCTGAAGCCAATGGTCCGCAGAGCGTAGAGCCAAAGCAGATGAAGCAGCTATTGCTCGACCATTATGAGGAAATGGCTCAGTTCCTATATGAAAGTGTCTTTGATGCTATTGCAATAGTGAACTATCCGTCGCACGAGCAGTTGGAGCAGCGTCTTCGTGAAGCCGATCCTGCATCGCTCAACGCCATGTCTTTAATGCAACATGCCTGTCGTACGGATAAGCTCTTCAACCTAATGGCTGACGAATATCGCAGAAATTTCTACGCAGTACTGCAAGGCCATGTGATGAGCATTGAGGAATATTTCGAGGTGATAAATGAGGATATGGCACCACTTGAGGCTGGTAAGGTAACACCCGAAACTGCTATCCAAGCATTAGTAATAGCCGTGATAAGAGGATACCAATCCGGAAGAAAAGCAGTTAAGGCACATACGAAGGCAGCAAATGTGGTTTGCATTTACAGACTTCTGGCTGATAATATGCAGACTTTGCTTCACAACTCGCCTGTAAATACACCTGACGACATAGACCTCAATGAACTCTTCCTTGCTGTTTGCAAGACACCAGAGAACATGAATACTATGCTCGAAAATATGCAAAGGGTAATGCAATCAGTAGCTGAAGAATAATTTTTTCGATTATTTCAATAGATTATCGGAAAAAATTATTACCTTTGCATCCAAACAGAAATATTAGGTCGCATCGGTTCGATAGGGATACTCATCAAATAATTCTGAAAACCGAGATAGCTTCTTTTGTCAATGGCGGGCCATTACTCCTGATGGCATAAACACTTCGGGTGACATCACATCAGGTACAAAGACGGGGAGTCCTCAAATCCTTTTTAAACGGAGTTTTCATCACATCATCGATGCGACCACTTTTTTTCAAAAAATGGAAAATGAATAATGAAAAATTATAAAATACGAGATAGTATTTTAGTGAATAGTGAATAACGAATAGATAATAATACTTAATACTGGCTAACACCCTTGTGTGAACCTCGTTCTGGTGGCTACCAGTATTAGATATTTTTCACTTTTCACTATTAACTATTCACTTATAAACGTAAACTGTATTTTTCATTTTTTTATTTTTCATTTAAACGATGTTCTCATCCAAGGAAAATATCAACATACTAACCTCGCTGCTTATCGACTACGGTGTCGAGCACATTGTTGTGTGCCCAGGCAGTCGTAACGCTCCTATCGTACATAATTTCAACGAATCACCCAATTTCATCTGTCATCCTGTGACCGATGAACGTTCTGCAGCTTTCGTTGCTTTAGGAATAGCAAATCAGACGGGCGAAATGGTTGCTGTATGTGTAACTTCCGGATCTGCCCTACTCAACACCCTCCCAGGTGCAGCCGAGGCTTCTTATCAAAATCGTGGGATTATTGTCATTTCTGCCGACAGGCCTCAGGCTTGGATAGGTCAGCTTGACGGACAAACTATGCCACAGCCAAATGCATTAGGTTCTTTCGTTGAGAAAAGTGTGAATTTGCCAGAATGTAAAGA
Source organism: uncultured Bacteroidales bacterium (assembly GCA_902798615.1). GTDB lineage: Bacteria > Bacteroidota > Bacteroidia > Bacteroidales > Bacteroidaceae > Prevotella. The sequence continues at coordinate 143,991 of CADBXL010000006.1, forward strand.
CGAGGTGGAAAGATGGCAATGCCGCCGACTTGTTTGCGAGGCTATTCTCACGTTGATGACGACAAAGAGATCTGTGCATATCAACGTACCTATAACCGAACCACTCTTTGATTTCACGACAAAGGAACTTCCTGAACTTCAGGGTATATTTCCTCTTCGTTGGTCCGATGAAACCGAGAGAAATTACTTTCTTGATATGCTTTCACGCTCACAACGCCCTATGATTGTCATAGGACAGAGCCAACGTTTCGAGATACCAAACAACGCTATATCAAAGCTTCGTCAAGGTATAACAATTCTTGCAGAACCTCTATCTTCCGACGATCCTTCGCCAAGTCTTGACGACACATTTGTTAAGATAGGCTCTAACACGGAAGAATATAAGCCCGATTTCCTCTTATATATAGGTAGCACAACTATCAGCAAGCGTCTGCGACAGTTCATGCGAACTCTTAACGACTGCACTATAGTGATGCTCAACGAGCAAATGCAGATAGAGGATATTACGCAACATGCCAGTTACATTCTCCAAGGCTCAGCCACAACCGTTCTTGAGGATTTATCCTCAATCCTCCAATTAGAGAAGAATGCATTCGGCATGAACTGGGACAGCCTTCTCTCTTCCGTTAGGGAAGATGCGAAAAAACAGCCTGTCAAGATTACGGAGCAAGCCGTACAGGAACTGGAGAAACACATGACGAAAGAGTCAGATGTGTACTATGCCAACTCAACCGCCATACGTCTTGCTGCACGTCATGCCAATCATTTCGTATTCTGTAACAGAGGCCTCAACGGAATAGAGGGTTCGCTCTCTACAGCCGTAGGAGCCTCTCTCGTAAGCGAAGGAAATGTGTATTGCGTTATAGGAGACCTCAGCTTCTTCTATGATCAGAATGCTCTTTGGAACATGCATCTGAAACCAAATCTCCGCATACTTCTCCTTAACAATGGAGGTGGCGAGATTTTCAAACAACTACCCGGACTTGAGAAATCACCAGCACGTGATGAATACGTAATGGCATCACACCACACAACTGCCGTAGGCGCCTGTCACCAATATGGAATTTCAAGAAAGGCCGTCAGCAAGGCAGAGGACATCAGTAACGCTATTGATTGGCTGACGGAAGAAGGTGGAAATGCGCCAAGGCTATTAGAGGTGGCCTCTCCCCCCGCCCTCCCCCGTAGGGAGGGAGCCTGCCCCCCAAAAAACAACAATTGAATAATAAACATGCCATCGCCTTCCAGCTCCCTCCCTACGGAGGGAAGTCCGATGTTGATAACATCGGAGTATGTGCAAAGCGGGGGGAGAGGCCGTAAAAAATATAAATATATGAACTGGACAATCCTACACCCTTTCAAGGAAATAATCCTTGAATATGCAGAGGGCATAGCAAAGATATCAATCAACCGCCCTCGCTATCGTAACGCTTTCACGCCACTCACAACAAAGGAATTATCTGAGGCATTCGCAATATGTCGCGAGAACCGAGATATCAGAGTTGTTCTCCTCACAGGTGCCGAGACACCTCGCAAGGAAGGACAGACAGACGAGGAATATCTTCGTCAGCAGGCATTCTGTGCAGGAGGAGATATGAACGTGAAAGGTCGTGGCGGCTATGTGGATGATGAGGGAGTACCACGTCTAAGCGTGCTCGATGTGCAGATGCAGATTCGTCGTTTGCCAAAACCTGTAATAGCTATGGTAAACGGATTCGCGGTCGGCGGTGGTCATGTGCTCCATCTCGTATGCGATCTGACAATAGCTGCCGAGAATGCAAAATTCGGGCAGACAGGTCCGAAGGTAGGAAGCTTCGATGCAGGTTTCGGAAGCTCATACCTCGCACGTATCGTAGGACAGAAAAAAGCACGTGAGATATGGTTCATGTGCCGTCTATATACAGCCAAGGAGGCAGAGGAAATGGGCATGGTGAACAAGGTTGTGCCTTACGATCAGCTTGAGGAAGAATGTATCTCATGGGCAAAAACCATGATGGAACGCTCTCCTATGGCTCTCCGTATGATAAAGGCAGGCCTTAATGCTGAGCTTGACGGACAGGCTGGTATTCAACAACTTGCAGGTGATGCAACCTTGCTCTATTACTTTATGGATGAGGCTCAGGAAGGTGGTCGCGCATTCCTTGAGAAGCGCAAGCCTAACTGGGGAAAACCATTGCCATAGGCAATTGAGGGCCATTCAACTTTCGCAAATTTCAACATGCTCAATGAAGAGTGAAAAGTGAAGAATGAAAAATTTGAATTACCTTTTATTGCGAAAGGTCAATTAACGATTTTGAGCTGCAATACAAACTTAAATTCTTCACTCTTCACTTTTCACTATTCACTTGAAGTTGAGTAAACGAAACTTCAGTAAAATATACCTATGGAGTTAAGCATTACAAAAGAAACACTTCATTTCAAGAAACCGGCACGTACATCTCGTGGAGAATATTCTCTTCACGAGATGTACTTAATTACGCTCACAGATAAAGCGACAGGGAAGAAAGGCACAGGCGAGCTTGCTCCACTACCCGACCTCTCATGCGACAGAAATGCATATCCCGATATCTCTGAAGTAAAACGACTAGCAGAAAAAGCCATTCCATCGGTACTCAATGGCACTTGGCCTGACGATCTGATTTCTTATCCCGCCCTCCGTTTTGCCCTTGAATCAGCAGTTGCAGAGGCAAGAGGTGAATTTCCAATTGTCAAAGACAAAGTATCAATACCTATCAACGGACTTGTCTGGATGTCTTCTTTCGAGGATATGCTTGAACAGGTAAAGGTAAAGATGGCGATTGGCTTTCGCTGCATCAAACTCAAGATTGGTGCTATCGACTGGCAGAAAGAGATAGAATTGATACGTTATGTTCGCTCTTGTTTCCCAAAGGAAGAGCTGCAACTACGTGTTGATGCCAATGGGGCATTCTCTCCCGAATGGGCTATGAACAGGCTCAACGAACTGGCAAAATATGATATTCATTCCATAGAGCAGCCTATCCGTCAGGGACAATGGGACGAAATGGCACAACTTTGCAAGGAATCCCCTCTTGCCATTGCACTTGATGAGGAAATGATAGGAGTAAACAATCCTAAGGAAAAAGCAAGACTTCTTGATGCTATCCATCCGCAATACATAGTATTGAAACCTACAATGCACGGAGGAATTTCAGGCACTCGTGAATGGATAGAACTTGCCAATAAGCGTGGCATTAACTCTTGGATCACCTCTGCCCTTGAGAGCAATATCGGACTTCGTTCCATCGCTCTCTTAGCCGAATCTATATACGGTCCTAACATCACATTCCCGCAAGGGTTAGGCACAGGACAACTATTCACAGATAACATAGAGAACCAAGTTCAAATTGAAGACGCTAATTTGATCGTTAAAAAATAAGGGAAACAGATTTATCTGATTTATCTGAATATAATTGCACAAATAATACTGCGCCAGCTATCAGATAAATCAGATAAATCCGTTTCCATTTTTCATCGAATTAACGCAAAACAGGTAATTCGTAATTAGTAATTCGTAATTCTCAAAAATTGACATTAGAAGAATTTACATCCGATTTCCTGTCATCCTCACCCCTCATCGAGGTAAAGACAAGCGGCAGTACGGGCACACCAAAGCGTATGCTCGTGGAGAAATCGCGTATGCGTGCTTCTGCAAGAATGACCTGCGACTTCCTAAATCTGAAAGAAGGCGATACGGCTCTTCTCTGTATGTCTCTCGACTATATCGCAGGTAAGATGATGGTGGTAAGGACTTTGGAAAGAGGACTGAAACTGATAGATATTCTGCCAAGCGGACACCCGTTTGCCGATATCTCCCTTCAGCAAAATCCCCCCACCTTTGCTGCTATCGTGCCATTACAACTCTATAACACGCTACTTGTAGAGAAAGAAAGAGAGGCTCTCTCCAAAACAAAACACGTAATAGTGGGAGGAGGAGCTATCAGCGAGGAAGTGGAGAAGCAAATCCGCACATTCCCAAACGCGATATGGAGCACTTACGGAATGACCGAGACGCTATCTCATATCGCTATGCGAAGGCTTTCAGGCAAGGACGCATCCGAATGGTACACGCCAATGCCAGGCGTCAGCCTTTCGCAAGATCCGGACGGTTGTCTTATAATCAACGCACCTGCCTTGAATCCAGAAACGCTGATAACCAATGACATAATAGTCCTAAGACAAGACGGTACTTTCCGCATAATAGGCAGACGCGATAACGTGATATGCTCTGGTGGGGTTAAACTACAGATTGAAGAGATAGAACGTGAACTTCACCCTTTACTTTCTTCTCCGTTTATGATAACGAAAAAGAAAGACACAAAGTTCGGTGAAATCGTGGTTTTACTTACCGAAGGAGACACAGAACAAGCAAAAGCAGAACTTAGCGAAATGAACAATAAATTCAGCAAGCCCAAACTCATCATCCATATAGACAAACTCCCTCTTACGGAAACAGGAAAGCCTGCAAGAGCAAAGGCTATGGAATTAGCTTCAAGATCATCGGATTCTTGTTAATCAATAACAAATAAAAAGGAAAATCGTTCCTTGAAACTCCGAGGTTTCTCCATCGTTACTCCATCGCATCTCCATCGTTACTCCATCGAAACGATGGACTTGATATGGAGTTGATATGGAGTAACGATGGAGTATCTACGGAGGAAAAGCGAAAAAACAACGGAGTTTCTTACAAGGGAAAGCCCATGTTCTTAGGGTGAAGAATCAAGAAAGAGTATAGAAATTTAGAAAGAACAATATCTATGAGATACTATTTCCCGACATATTCAACAATATTTGTGCCTTCAAAATTATATTTCACCCACATTCTATCACCTATGCAAAATACTACATGTCCTATTTTTTTGTCGTATTTGTAAATATATGGCCAATCATAACGATAGATTGTACTGTCTTTGCCTCCTATTGAGAATACTAATACATCTTCATATCCTTTCTTGAAAATGTAATCATTGTATTTCCACAACTTATATTTAGACACATGCATATTGCTATTGTTATAAACAACAATACCAATTAGAATAAATACAATCGAGAGCGTCAATATCTTTTTCATATTTGATTGTTATTTCACAACAGGAATTTCATTTTTCTAGGGCAAAAGTAAACAAAAAAATCAATACAACACCCAAAAACGAAAAAAAACTTTGGCTGTTTTTTCTTTACACATAACAAGAGTGTCAAGACCAAGGTACTAATTTTCGTGAAATAATTTGGATGATTGAAAACTTATTTGTAATTTTGCACTCGATAATCAGAGACGTGCGCCAACCTTGAGGGTTGACAAGCACTATTTTCTTCGTGCGAGGATGCTGTGCACGTTGCAACATATTTTGCAAAATACAACTTTTTTATGACATACGATAGCGATATCAACATAGTAGTGGAGCGTCCTGACGTTCTGGAATGTGATGTAGTGCGTTTCCAGAACAACAAGGAGAAATGGGTGGCCTTTGTCGGGTTGCTCGACGGACGTCCCTACGAGATTTTCACAGGCATTCAGGATGACGAGGAAGGCATAGTATTGCCTAAGAATGTTGTCAATGGCAAGATTATACGCCAGACAAATCCAGACGGTACACACCGCTATGACTTCCAGTTTGAGAACCGCAAAGGTTACAAGACAACCGTTGAGGGACTCTCAGAGAAATTCAACCCTGATTGTTGGAACTATGCGAAACTGTTCTCTGGGGTTCTTCGCTACCACATGCCTATTCCACTGGTTGTCAAGCTTATAGAGTCGCTCACCTTCAAGGAAGAGATGCTCAATATGTGGAAAAATGGTGTTGCTCGTGCCCTGAAGAAATATATTCCAGGGGAGAATGTTGAAAATTAAAAAAGTTTAGTGTTTAGAGCTTAGTGTTTAGAGTTGGGAAGATGACACGCAGGTCTTTAATCTCATTCATATTAATACTTTGTGCCGCAGTCGCTATGGCTGCCGGCAAGCGCAAGTTCACGCTTGTGATAGACCCCGGACACGGAGGACATGACGTGGGTGCGATGGGAAAATTCTCAAAGGAGAAGGACATCAACCTACGAACAGCCCTTGCCTTTGGCAAATACGTGGAGCGTAACTGTAATGATGTGAAAGTGATTTACACACGTAAGACCGATGTATTCGTAACGCTTCATGGACGTGCAGAGATAGCCAATAAGGCAAAGGCCGACCTTTTTATCTCCATCCACACCAACTCACTTCCCGGCAAGAAGATTTCACGCGGTCTTGAGACATATACACTCGGTATGCACCGAGCTGCAGATAATCTTGATGTGGCTAAGCGAGAGAACTCCGTTATCCTTGTGGAGAAGGACTACAAGAAGCACTATGAGGGCTTTGACCCAAACTCTTCCGAGAGCTATATCATCTTCGAGTTCCTCCAGGATCACAATATGGCTAAGAGCGTTGAACTGGCGAAACTTGTGCAGTCAAACGTGTGTGCTACAGCCAACCGTCCAAACAAGGGCGTAAAACAGGCTGGATTCCTCGTACTACGTGAGACCTCTATGCCAAGTTGTCTTATAGAGCTCGGTTTCATCTCTACAAGCGATGAGGAGAGATTCCTCAACAACGAGACTCATGTCGATGAAATGGCACGAGGCATCTATCAGGCTTTCGTAAAGTACAAGAACCATTATGTTAATGGATCGCCTTCCTCGACAAAGGCTCCAAGTCAATTAGAAGAACCTCAGCAGTTGGAGCCGGAATTAGAGATAAGGGAGGTCGTAAACATGAAGCCACAGCCAGTTCCAAGCGAGTTGGAAATAGGTCAACTGCAAGCAGCCGTTCCAACAATAAACGAGCCACTAAGACCAAGTCAAAGACCAAATCAAAGTCAGGCTCAAAGTCAGGTTCAAAGGCAAAATCAAAATCTGGCTCAAAATCAGCCTCTAAGACCAAGTCTAAGTCAGGCTCAAAAGCCAAATCAAGATCTGGTTCAAAGTCAAAATCAACAGCTAAGGCCAAGTCAAGGTCAGGCTCAAAGTCAAAATCCTCAGGTAAGAAAAGAGCCAGAACTTCCTAAGGCTCAGACTTTACCTCAGCAAATACAGCCAAAGCCTGCTGAACAGCCTAAGGCTCAGACTTTGCCACAGCAACTGCAGCCAAAGCCAGCACAGCAGCCTCAGGTGAAGCCTCTTCCACAGGAACTGCCACAAGCTACTGTTCAGAAACCTAAGGTAGAGCCAACTCCTGCGCCAAAGGCAGAGCCAAAGCCAATAGCCAAGGCAGAACCGGCACAACAGGTTTCTGCTACCAAGCCAAGGACAGCAACAAAGCCGACTACCAATAATGCTCCTGTAGGTGCACCTGTATTCAAGATACAGATATTCATATCCGAGAAAATTCTTGACCCAAGCGACTCTCGTCTCAAAGGTGAAGAGCCTAACTACTACAAGGAAGGCAGGGTATTCAAATACACATTGGGAGCCACAACCGACTATGAAGAAATAGTTCAGTTGCGCAAGGACATTGCTGGTAAGTTCCCAGGATGCTTCATCGTTGCATTCAAGAATGGCGAGAAAGTATTGAACATCAACGACGCAATCATCGAGTACAAGTTGAATAAGAGAAGATAAAAAAAGAAAAAGAAATACAACAGTGAAATATTTTACAAAAGAAGTAAAGATTGCCCTTGTGGCAATAGTCGGTTTGGTTCTTCTATACTTTGGAATGAACTTCCTCAAGGGCCAATCGCTCTTCGCGTCAGATAACATCTACATAGTTGAATTTGATAATGCAGAAGGTCTTTCCGGAGCCGCTCCTATCTATGCCGACGGCTATCGCATTGGTACGGTACTGGATACAAAATACGATTATCAGCGTCATGTCATCGTGGCAAGAGCCGATGTTGACAAGGCCCTGCACCTTCCTGTAGGTACAACAGCAGAGATAAGTACCGACCTTATGGGTAACTCTCGCGTGAACCTCATCCTTGCAGGAACACCCGACAATCTGCTCAAACCGGGCGACATTATCAAGGGCGCTGTTTCAGAAGGAGCTTTAGGACAGGTCAAGGCAATGGTTCCTGCCATTGAGCAGATGCTTCCAAAGCTCGATAGCATTCTTGCATCAATCAATATGCTTTTGGCTGATCCAGCCCTTGCTAACACGCTCCATAACGCACAGAAGATAACCGACAATCTCACGGTATCAACAAGGGAACTGAACAAGATGCTTGCAGACCTCAACCAGCGTGTTCCTGGTATTGCAGAAAAAGCTGACGCAACTCTTGCCAACACAGAAAAGCTCACAGGCAATCTCGCAGCCCTCGACCTTGCAGGCACAATGGCTAAGGTTGACAAGACACTTGCAAACGTAGAGACCCTCACAAAGACCCTCAACTCACGTGAAGGAACCGTAGGTCTCCTACTCCACGACAAAGGACTCTACAACAATATGACAGCCACAATGGCAGCAGCAGACTCCCTGCTTGTTGACCTCAAGGCTCATCCTAAGAGATACGTACATTTTTCACTCTTCGGAAGGAAAGATAAATAATTGACATTATCTTTTCTCGCTTTTAATTTTCAATATCACGCCCCAAACCAGCGGCTATACTAACATATCCCTCGCCCAACGGGAGAGGGTGTCCGCAGGACGGGTGAGGGGCCTTTAATTAAATCCTAACGTGCAAAATCCACGTGCCCAATGGGCAAGCTGCCAGAAATACTTTGAACAGAATATAGAGGCGAACGAGTACGAAAGATGGTTTTCTCCTATTGAATTTGAGTCATATACGCCAGCCACATGTACTCTTGTGCTGCGCGTGCCAAGCGACTATGTTGCTCAATACATAGAGAAGAACTACATCGAGCACCTCCGTATTGCAATAAGTAATACATTCGGCAGAATACGATTACAATGGCATACTATCATCGTCAAGAAGGAAGATAACATTGCCAAAGACACCTCTACACTTCAGCAAAAGCGTAGAGGGAATGGCTATGGCTATACCTCTGATAGTGCCGTTGACACGGAAACTCCCGACGGTATTGCCAAGGCAGCACTTGCATCCGACAAGGCGCAAGATCTTATTCAGGCTCCAGGTTCTATCGTAACCACTCACCTTCCGGAAATAGACTCACAGCTCAACCTGCACCAGACATTCTCTAACTATGTGGAAGGTGAATCAAATAAGCTCTGCCGTTCTGTCGGCCTAAGCATAGCCGAACACCCACAAGGCACACAGTTCAACCCTCTGTTTATCTACGGACCTTCTGGTTGTGGCAAGACCCATCTTGTCAACGCCATCGGTGTTCGTTGCAAGGAGATGTACCCAAACAAGCGAGTGCTCTATGTCAGCGCCCGAATCTTTCAGGTACAATATAGCAATGCTACAATGCAAAGCAAAATCAATGATTTCATCGGTTTCTACCAAACCATTGATATGCTTATCGTTGATGACGTGCAGGAATGGCTAACGTCAACAAAGACACAGGAGACATTCTTCCATATCTTCAACCACCTATTCCGAACATCCAAGCACATCATACTCGTAAGTGACCGTCCACCCGTTCAGCTCAGCGGAATGATGGACCGTCTCATCACACGATTCTCTTGCGGAGTAGTGGCTGAGATGGAAAAGCCTAACGTACAGTTATGCGTGGATATCCTTAAACGTAAGATTCAGCGTGACGGACTACACATTCCGGAAAACGTCATCACCTATATTGCCGAAAACGCAAATGGTAGCGTGCGCGAGATACAAGGCATCATAAACTCGCTCATGGCTTATAGCATAACGTACAACTGCAACATCGATTTGAAGTTCGTTGAGCGAATTGTAATGCGAGCTGTGAAAACTGACAATCAAGCCCTTACCATCGATGATATCATCCGCATCATCAGCGCACACTATGATGTAACCGAGCAACAAGTCAAGGGACGTCTGCGCAAACGCGAGATTGTGCTACCTCGTCAGGTTATCATGTATCTTGCCGACAAGCATATACGTATGCCGGCATCCCGCATAGGCAGATGCGTAGGCGGCAGAGACCACTCCACGGTCATCCACAGCATACGTCTCGTAACGGAAAAGATGCAACAAGACAAGGATTTCTGTTGCGAGATACAAGCATTAGAACAGGAATTAGGCATTAAGTGATAAGATTGATTTCTCAGTTTTATCACTTTTTTCTTCTCTATAATTGCCCTCTATATACCTCCCAAGCAAGTCCCTTGCAAATCCTATGTAAGTCCCATTTTTCTCCCATTATAGGGAACGGACTTACAACGGACCTATAACGGACTTACAACGGACCTGAGAGGGAGGTGAAAATTTTAACCTTCTTTCGTGATTTCCGCGTTCAGAATATTTTTTTCGCGAGAGTTTTTAGATAGGGGGGTGCACTTTTGCCCATTTTTAGGTATAACACCCTGACAGTCAGGAGATAACGGAGCGTGCACCCCTCCCCTAAAGTACACCTATGAAAAGAAAGATTTCGGGGGGGGTGCACGCAACGTAAATCACTGGTAATCAGTAGGCATAAGGGCAAAAACAAGCAAAAGTGCACCCCCCTATCTAAAAACTCTCGCGAAAAATTATAGACTATCGGGGATTGCAAATAAACGTATGTAAGCGAGTAAAGGGCTGAAAGCCCGACACCTAAAAGGGCAGTCCGCAAGGGCTGTTATATTGAATGTAGTTGATTTTTGAGGTCTGTAGGACCGACACCTATTGTATTCAGGTGTCGCACCTACAGCGCTCTTTAATCACACTCCGTATAATGGTAGCGCTCGCGCACTACCCTATTATGTGTCACCTCTTCGAGGTTCGTCGCTTACGGAAACAGATTACTTTATCACCACTTTCTTTCCGTTCTTGATATACAAACCAGACTTTAGATTCTTTTCATTCACCATCCTACCGTTCAAGTCATAGACAGGTGAATTGTCATTAGTCATTCTCAACTCCTTAATACCAGTTACTTCATCATGGAAATCAAATGTTATTGACGTTATCTTTGAACCAAGTGTACCGCCATCTATGTAAACATACATTTGGAATGGAGTAACATTTGTAACAGAACCGAATGAACCATTAGTAAATAATGTGCAATATCGGTTACTTTCAAGATTTTTGAGTTGAGAGTATGTACCTCCAATCCTTATCTTTACATCTGTATTCTGCGTAAGTGCCCCACTAACGCCATCAAAATTATATATCTTAACGTTTGATGGTGTTGGATTAGGAGTAGACTCATCGAATGAAACATCCGCACAATTCTCAAGTAAAACATTTGATTTCTGACATTTTGCCACGAAAGCCTGTCCCGATTTTATGATAGCATTGTTATTCACTTCATCAAGAAGCATAAGAAGTTCCCCGGAAGATTTTAAAAGTCCTATATTCAATGGCACATATACCTTCGAGAAAACATCAGTCGTCTTACTTAGGTCAATGTCGAATGGAATACAGAATGTAGCATAGTCGCCAACTAACATATTGTTCCTGCTCAAAGATACTTTTTCTTTTTTATAATATCCTTTTGTCAAATCAGAATTCTTATCTGTAAGAGTTAGAGCAAGAGTTTGATCATTAGAAATGGGAAGATCATTAGAAATGGGAAGAATATTAGAAAAATCTTTCCATTGAATTGCTTCTTTATATGCATTTATACTGTTGGTAGGAACATAGACAGGAATGGATTTGTTGATATCGTAAAAGCATTTGTCGTAACAACTTGGAGGTGTACTTGCTTCACAAATGATTAAGTCGAGCCCTCTGCACTCTGCGAATGCCTCACCTCCAATATTTGTCACGGAATTAGGGATAGTGAGGGAGGCAAGACTAGAGCAACCATAGAAAGCAAACTCTCCAATACTCGTCACGGAATTAGGGATGGTGACGGAGGTAAGACCTGAGCAGTAACCGAAAGCAGAATATCCAATACTCGTCACGGAATTAGGGATGGTGACGGAGGTAAGACCTGAGCAACCACAGAAAGCCCACATTCCAATACTCGTCACGGAATTAGGGATGGTGACGGAGGTAAGACCTGAGCAATTATGGAAAGCACTCTCTCCAATACTCGTCACGGAATTAGGGATGGTGACGGAGGTAAGACCTGAGCAATTATAGAAAGCCCACTTTCCGATACTCGTCACGGAATTAGGGATGGTGACGGAGGTAAGACCTGAGCAACCACGGAAAGCTAAATCTCCTATTCCTTTTGTACCATCCTTTATGTCTATTTTTGTATTTGAAGGCATGATACCTTTATATGCATAAAGAACTTTACCAGCATAGACTACACCGTCAGGCTGGTTGTCATACCATTTTGAACCAGAGTATCTGCAAATTATTTAATATCAATGATTTGTACTTTAAACGGTAGAAAAGCTCCGACGTGGATTCTGGAAAAAACGCAAAAGAGAAAGATTTAACGTTTTTAACTTTTACATACCACAGGAATCATGGATTTGTGCATTTTTTCTCGTAAATAGAGTTTTTCAACTGTTGTCTCAATATATTGCACTTTGGGGCTGTTGTCTATATAATAAAACTATACAAATGTTTTTTCGTGGTTATATTGGCATCTTTGTCAGTGATGTATGCAGTACTTCCGAGGTGGTCTTAGTGATAATAGAAAGTCTCTTCTACCTCTGACGTATCAGCAGCCACATAGCCATAGCTTGCCACTACATCATCTGGATTCTCAGGAGAACCCCATGCGAGTGGTGCACCCGGATTTGAGCCTGCCTCTGTGTTGATTACAGGATGCTGTACCCAATTCTCTGGCACACGATGGTCGCCAAGCTCCTTTATGAGGACGTTATAGCCAACACCCGTTACCTCAGGATCGGCATAGCTTCCCTTCATAGTTGACAGACAATAAACAGGCATTACTTGCGTTTTCAATACCAATATTTATTACGTGTTTTCCCACTTTTGAATTTCCTACTCGACTGGTTTTTGTTTGCATTTGGTACATAATTGACGAAACTTTTATTTGTTTTAATAAGTATATAGCTATTAAGGCTTATCAATAAAAAAAACGCCACAAAAGGTATTAATGACAAAATTAATCTGAAACCAAAATCTTTGAATGGAATATCAAATGAATATATATCAATAATATAATTGTGCAAATAGCTATAGATGATACTTATTCCTAAAAAAGAACTATAAAACTTATAAAATGTTTGTTGCTTGTTCCATAAACAACAAACAAGTGCGCCTAAATATATAATGTTAAACATTATAATGAGCGGCTTAATGGTAATTGGAACTTCAAAAATCATTAAACTATCAGGAATGGCTTCTGGAATTAAAAAACTATATACATTTATTATGGGTGGCAAAAGAAATGTTACTATGAATACTATAAATGTGCGATTCATATCCTTATTGAAGATGTCAGAAATACTCAACAAAGGGATAAATGATATCGAAACAATAACATTGTTTACTAAATAAAATAGTAGTTCTGCCAGCTCACTACTGTTATAGGAGTGTAATGTGGCAAGATGATTTTTGTCTATACCTTCCCATTTTATCAGGACATAATACAAGACTATCCAACAAATATAGAATACAGGGAAAATCTTGGCAAAATGAACATTCACACAATAGTTTTTCATATATGCTACATATATTGATAAATGAATTCAAGTCCATAGAAAATCCATAGCCATATTGAAAATAAGGTGAATAGGCCTGAGATTATATGACTTATGAGTCTATATGATAGTGGTTTCTTACTGATTTTACTAATTGCTTTTTGGCAATCGTAAAATTTCACCAAAAGAAAATATATCACACATGCCAAAACAAACCACATGATGCTCCAAAAACCATATCCTTCAAATTTCCTATAAACTAGTAAATATATTAATGAAAGAATTATGGATGCACTATCCAAAGCAATTATGGATAGTGCACTTTCCTCTGGAGTTCGGAAAAGGGATCGTCCCTTTGATATTATATAGAAAAATCTATATAAAGAATAAAATAAATAATCCATGTTATTCCCACAAATTCATGTTACATTGTAGGTGTAGCGACTCGTCTTGCCTTATATCAGAGAGTAGTACCATGAGGCGGTTGTCCTCATCCCGGAACATCTACAATAACGCTTTTCCTATTCTGTTTATTGCCTTTGTCTTGTGAAGAAAAACCACTAATCTATGACGAGAAATGGAAAGAAAGAGAAAAGAAAATCCCCACACCGCCAAGGTGGTACAAGGCGGCATGGGAGAGATAAACACATTTAAAGTGGATTTATATAGCTATATTACTATAAGCTTTTAAGAAACTTATACAAGTATCGCATTTTATCCTTAAATGTATAGGGTATAAAATCTTCATTGATATCGAAATATTTAATATTTCTTTGATTTTCCATACATGAATCATAAAAAAACAATTTACCATTATCCATATAAGCAATATGAATTAGCTCTTGCTTCTTTCCTATGATCCTAACAGATAAATTTTGCAAATCTATCTCGGCTATAAACGCCCCAATAATATCTTTGAAACCTAGTAGGTTTCTTTGGTAAACTGGAGTATATAAATACTCTTTTGTTATGAGCGGAGGACCACCAAAACCATCACATTGGGGATAATCAACCAATTTGCCATTTACATATAATTGACCACAAAGTGGACCTTCTTTAAAAAAAATGTCCATTTTTTTAAATTCAATTTGACAAGAATCCGCATTATATATAGTCAAAAAATCCCAAGGATTTCCTTTTTGTGAATAAATCATATTTAATTAATATTTATTTTACCCTTACAAAGTTTTCCAAAGAAGGTGAATAATATTGAGTTCGACCACCATAAAATGGAAAGCCATACTCCTTAGCTTGTGCCCCCACTGTTCCTTTAATCATTTTTGTCCCTTTAGGCACCATAATTTCAGCAACTCCTGACATTAAATTAAACTCACCTGGAAGAGCTAATCCAACTCTATCAATGATTTTTGATATTGGACCATTAGATAGATATCTTCCTACAGGTTGAGCATTTCCACCATAATAACGAGATAATTTAACATCATTAGTTAATTCTATAACTTTGACAGTACCTCTAAAGTTTTTCAATTGTCCTACAGCTTTTTCTCCCATTAGGTCTAAAACTGCAGCTTCGCCTTTACCAATTACGTTAGAAGATCTCATCACTTTTATTGCTTTATCTAAGGCTTTGGTAGAATTTACAACGACTTTTGCTGTACTTGCAGTTGCCTTTACCACACCTTTTACAGCACTTTCAGCTACAGGGCCTCCAACAAGTAGCTGTGCTATATCACCTGCTGCCTCTCCTGCAATTTCACCACGACGATGGCCATCATCACAGGTGTTAAACTCGTTATATCGAGATTTAGCTGCATAATACATATTTCGAGCAGTTTGTTTAGGATGCATAACAGCCTCACCTACTGCTTTGGCAGTTTTTAGAGGATGCTTCACCATCTCTACTGTATTCGAAATACTATTATATACCCCTTTAAAATATCCCGCTATACTATGGGGAAGCCCCTTCTGCCCATCAGGATCAATCAAAGTTATAGGGTTTCCAACACAATACACATACGCTCCACTTGCAACATATTCTTCGCAAAGCGGATCCACCCCATACCACATACTGGTGAGTGGGTTCATGTAACGTGCACCATAATAGTACAGGCCTGTCTCTTCGTCAAGTTCCTTGCCATTAAACTTGTATGGTAAGTCGGCACTTGAAGAATGCTCATCAACAAGCAATTCACCGTAAGGGAGATATGCATCATACTGGGTGACATTCGCTTGCTGGTCGGTAATGTATGCAGTACTTCCGAGGTGGTCAGAGTGATAGTAGAATGTCTCTTCTACCTCTGACGTATCAGCAGCCACATAGCCATAGCCTGCCACGGCATCATCTGGATTCTCAGGAGAACCCCATGCGAGTGGTGCACCTGGATTTGAGCCTTCCTCTGTGTTTACAACAGGACGCTGCACCCAGTTCTCTGGCACACGATGGTCGCCCAGTGAGTCGATAAGTATGTTATAGCCCTTGCCCGTTACCTCTGGGTCGGCATAGCTACCCTTCATAGTTGGGAGACCTGGAGCAACGCCCGCAAGCTTATAGTACTCCTCGCGCTTTTGCTCTATCTGATTCATACGCTCGGCATAGTCCTGCTGACCTGCCGTCACGTTGCTTCCGTTAGAGCCATAGACGTTGCGGAACTCACCCTGACCGATACGGCTTGCCACTCGCTTGTCGCCTATGAAATAACGTTTTTCCTGTCCTGTTTATTGCTTGAAAGAAGCTCTATTTGTCCTGCGAAGAAAGACGGTTGATGCAAGCATTTGCCTTCGTGGTTTCTCCATCGCTTGTCCATCAATTTTCCATAGATACTCCATCGAAACGATGGACTTGATATGGAGTAACGATGGAGTAACGATGGAGTATCTTCGGAGGAAGAGCGGAATTTCTTGCAAGGAAAGCCTCATGTTGATGGGATTGAGAATCAAGAAAGAGAGAAAGAAAAATCCCCACACCACCAAGGAATTCGCGAGAAGCCGGTGGAAGGGGATTATTGGTCACATTACAATAATCACTTGAAGTTGTCATTAAATTCGACTGATAAACTTTCAGTCTATATTTGCGTAGTTACTACATTTGTATCTTCTCTTCAAGAAGCATACAACAAATAGAATCAAATAACTTATACACCACAAGTAATAACCGATTAGTTCTTCTGAGATATAAACTACTGTGTCATTATTAAATATGTTATAAAATGGCATACTAATAGCAAATATGAGAGAGGTCAATGGCAATAATATTTTAATCTTTTTATCTCTAATTAGACATACAACGACATAAATGTATATGATATTAGAACACCAGATAAAAAACAGCCAGAAATCATAGTATAAAAATGATGTCCAACCTGTTAATAGACAATATAATCCATATATTTTCCCTGTTTTTGTCTGGAGACACGGCATAATACATGAAGCCAGATACAATAGCATACTTATGCTATGCAAAAACTCTGTCATTTTTTCTTTCATAATACCATCTTTTTATATTACCATTCCAATTTTTCGGGAAAAGATTTTAGACGATGTGCGTCAAATGGACCTGAAGCGTCCACAGGTGGGATAGTTTCAGTAATTCCTTTAGCAGATGATGCTGCAGTCGTTGAATTTCCTGCTGATGTAAGCCAATCTATTGAAGTGGAATAATTCGTGATTTTATATTCATAATCGGTACTTAATCCATAATATTTCATCGTACTATCGGAAACACCTGCTGCATTAAAAGTTATCGCACAACGTTTTTCTGGATTATCGCTAGCTGTTGCTAACAAATTAACAGCACCTTCTCCACCACCTAATGAATGTCCAACATAAGACAATTCTTGGTTTATAAGCTGAAGAGACAATAATTCAGCATTCTCCATAGCTTGGCGATACTGCTTAGATCTTCCAAATTCTTGAAACAAATCAGCCAAAACATCCATCGCACCATCATTAGCAATATCAGTACCAGCTGTAGCATAGACATATTCAGTAACTTTTCCATCAACAACTCGCTCATATAGTCTAGATGTCAATCCTGTAGATTTATCATTATAAACAACTCCATATAATGATAAAGGTGAAGGTCGCCATCCACCACACAATATGTCATCGGTTTCGTCTCCGTAAACATGTTTCGCAATGGCTAAAGCCTCCTCGTATGTTGGTTCTTGTCCATCAGGATCTACCAACTTTACAGGATTGCCCATACAATACACAAAGGCGCTAACATTTGGGTACTTCTCTGCCAACGGATCCACCCCATACCACATGCTTGTGATTGGGTTCATGTATCTTGCGCCATAATAGTACAGGCCTGTCTCCTCGTCAAGTTCCTTGCCGTTAAACTTATATGGCATTTCCTTCGATGAGCTATGCTCATCAACAAGCAATTCACCGTAAGGCAGTGATAGTAGAAGGTTTCTTCCACCTCCGACGTGTCGCAAGGCACATAGCCATAGCCTGCCACGGCATCATCTGGATTCTCAGGAGACCCCCATGCGAGTGGTGCACCTGGATTTGAGCCTGCCTCTGTGTTTACAACAGGACGCTGCACCCAGTTCTCTGGCACGCGGTAATCGCACTATGAAATAACGCTTTTTCTGTCCTGTTTATTGCTTGAAAGCGACTCTATTTGTCCTGCGAAGAAAGACGGTTGATGCAAGCATTTGCCTTCGTGGTTTCTCCATCGCTTGTCCATCAATTCTCCATCGCTACTCCATCGAAACGATGGAGTAGCGATGGAGTAACGATGGAGTATCTTCGAAGGAAGAGTGGAATTTCTTGCAAGGGAAAGCCCATGTTAATGGAATGGATAATCAAGACAGAGAAAAAAGAAAAATCCCCACACCGCCAAGGAGTCACGAGGCAGTGGGGGATATGATTCTTTGTTACATTTTCTACATTATAACTTCACATTATCTTCCATATATGAAATTATCTCATCAAGACGACCATAATATTCCACAATATTAGGCTCTTCTCTATCATACATCCATTCAATTCTCTCTAGAATTTTTTCTTTGACCTTTGGATAATTATCCCTATCAACAAGATATGCCAAAGTGAGATCGATAAAAGCCCAATTTGCTCCGCCATCAGGAAATTCTTTTTCTCCATTCATAACAGACACAACATCCTCCTTGTAGTAATCTTCCAAAGTGGCATATTTCTTTGCAACAATAGAAATATTCTCTTTAATCAATGGAAGTAAAATATCCATTTTTTCTTTATAGTCTGAAAAATCATATCTGAGAGTAAGCTCATTTTCCTTATTGTTGAGCATCTTATTGTTAAATATAACATTAGAATTACGTCTCTGATCTTGAAGTGTCATAAAACTGAATTTTTCAAACCATTTTGTCAGAATCTCAAAACGCTTACCATACACAAAATAAATATTTGTAGAGTCTATGGAATCGTCTCTCCAATGATCTAACTGAATAGAAAGAGTCTCTTCTTTTGTACGACAATATAACGTATTGTCGCTTCTTCTGAATTTGTATTCAGAAAAAAAACTATCAGACAGAATATCTGCTATTATTGTCTCGAATAATTTTTTCATTTTCAATTAAAATATTTATATGACTAACATTATTAAAAATACTTGACCATAAAAACTATTGTTAGTTTCCTTTAGTCTTATACTTGTATACAACTTTATATTCTTTTACCTTGATCCTAGAACCAGACTGCAAACCAAATTCCGGAATATTCGATCTTACCTCAAATAAACCACTACCATTCAATATATGTTCTTGGGCCGCTTGTTGACCAGGAGACAAATTTGCTGCATCTGATAATTTAGTTTCTACAATAGAATACGTTCCATCAGAATTTTTCACCAAACCATCTACGTTGGTTCTATTTCCGACGACATTTCCTACTCCATTTTGCGGAACAAGTCTCTTCTGTGTAACAACATCACTTCCTTCATCTCTTAAATTGTTGATAACAGATTGCTCATGTTCCTTTCCTTCCTTCATTTTTTGCCTGAATTTATCAACTTTTGCAGTTTTTGATGACTGTGTTGATTTATTTACAAACTTTGAAGTTGTAGTACCAGTCTTTGCGGTTTTTGCAGTTTTAGCTGCTTTTACCGCCTTTTTACCAGCTTTATATACTTTTGTTGCTCCTGCAGGAACTCCTGGAATAATCATTGCAATGACATCTGCACCTGCATCTTTCCAATTTTCTTTGGCAGCATTATGATTACCCTTGGCATGATGATAAATAGCTGCACCTGCATCATAGATGACATTTCCTATATCCCAAATAGTATCTATAATCTTTCCATCTGGATCAACTAAGACTACAGGATTACCTGCACAATATACATAGCCTCCAATATTATCATACTTCTCCGCCAACGGATCCACCCCATACCACATACTTGTGATTGGGTTCATGTATCTTGCGCCATAATAGTATAGGCCTGTCTCCTCGTCAAGTTCCTTGCCGTTAAACCTGTATGGTAAGTCTGCACTTGAAGAATGCTCGTCAACAAGCAATTCGCCGTAAGGGAGATAGGCATCATACTGGGTGACATTCGCTTTCTGGTCGGTGATGTATGCAGTACTTCCGAGGTGGTCTGAGTGATAGTAGAAGGTCTCTTCTACTTCTGAAGTATCAGCAGCCACATAGCCATAGCCTGCCACGGCATCATCAGGATTCTCAGGAGAACCCCATGCAAGTGGTGCACCCGGATTTGAGCCTTCCTCTGTGTTGACAACAGAACGCTGCACCCAGTTCTCTGGCACTAGTAATCACACTATGAAAATAACGCTTTTCCTATCCTGTTTATTGTTTGAAAGCAAGGGGATCAGCCTTATTTAAAATGGTTGATCCCCTGCCAAAGTTGAGAGTATATCATATATGAAATAATTCACCACAATATAACAGAATTTAAGGAAAAGACATATCAAACCGTCACGTATAATAACCTATTATCTATTCAACAATGTTATCTTCAAATTTATACTTTAACACATTATTATTTTGAATATCAATGATAATATAACCAGCATATCCTGCATCTTTATCTAAGTAAAGATCATTATCAAGATCTTGAGTCAACACAAGTCCAGACTTCAGATATTGATTAGTGATAAAAGTACTAAGATTTACATACACATAATGTTTGTTTCCTTCTGTATAGCCTACATATTGTATAAAATAATCGCTGATAGAATGAGGTCTGTGTGAAACGTTAGAGTTCCTTTCACTTTTAATTAGACTATCAACAATATTATGAGATCTGGAAAACATAGACTTCGACACCTTATAAAAGTTTTTTCCATCATCAAAAGATATTATGGAATTTTTCTTGTCTTTACCTATAATCCTACAACTTGACATTATAATTTCATTGTCCTCGGGCATCCCATTAGCAAAAACTTTATAACTATTACTTGTTGTATTCTTCTTGGAGTGTTGTCCACACCCCAAGAAGAATAATGACATGATTAATAATAATATATATTTACAATTCATTTTCATGAAATAAAACTGAGACATATATGTATTTTATTATATACATAATAGAAAAACTATTTCTTGTTTTTCTGGCCATCCTTATTCTGAGATTTATTGCTTTTTTCATTTGTGGAATTCAGACTTGATAATTTGTAATCAAATCCCTTCGTTCCAGGTTGAGCAGTTGCAGAATATGTCAATGGCTTTCCCTTGTCATCAAGAACAGGTTTTCCATTTAAGAATACCCCCCAAACACCAGCATGTAATTTCCATGTTTTAGGATCTCTTCTTTCCATAACCTTTTCTCCTGTATACTTATCTGTCAACAAAGATGTATATGGAGCGATAATAACTACATCTCTTAACTCTTCTGTGCCTGAAAGTTCTTGCGCGAGTATTGCCGCACGACAACTATGCAGGACGAGAATAGAATGTCCATTGATTTTATTGTTTCTCCATCCCTCATCTTCTTGATCTAATCGACGAACGAGTCTTGAAACATTTTCTTTATTTATTTTTGTCACATAACCATTTCTCTGCGAATCACTATTCACTCCCATTTCAAGATAAGCTGCAGGGGAGTATTTAGAAGTAACAATACCGTGAAGCCAAATATTAACGACCTTATCATCATAAGCAGATTTATTATAATAAGCACAATTATACCATGTACCTTCATGATGCTCATCTATTATTTTTCCAGACTGATATAAGGCATTCCAATTGTGTGGTTTTTGTCCATCTGTATCTACCAACTTTATAGGATTGCCCAAGCAATAGACATAGCTACCACTGAGGACATACTTCTCCGCCAGCGGATCCACCCCATACCACATACTTGTGAGTGGGTTCATGTAACGAGCACCATAGTAGTACAGGCCTGTCTCCTCGTCAAGTTCCTTGCCGTTAAACTTATATGGCATTTCCTTCGATGAGCTATGCTCATCAACAAGCAATTCACCGTAAGGC
>CADBXL010000007.1 GCA_902798615.1 uncultured Bacteroidales bacterium
GTTGTATATTGTTGACTATCATGTGGTTGAAAGAGCTCTGAAGGAGCGATACCTAATAGGGCAGTCCGTTAGGGCTGTTATATTTGTCGATATAGGGGGAATGAGGTCTGAAGGACCGACACCTAAAGTCTTCAGGTGTCGCACTTACAGCGCTCCTTTAATCACGCATCTATAGAATAACAGCCCTTGCGGACTGCCCTATTAGGTGTCGGGCTTTCAGCCCTCGCAGTCTTGAATTGTTCGCAAAGCTCACCAAGCTAAAGCAAGTCGTCGAACTGACGTTATTTTAACGTGAGTTCCTTGTTCTATCCACATTCAATCAAGAAGTGAGGATGTATTGTTCCTGCAATGGACTTGGATGTAATTTACAGGGATTTCTTTTGCACTATCGGAAATTTTTGTTTACCTTTGCAACAAGAAAAATAAAAATGAACTTTAAGCAACTTGTAAATAGAATATCTGGTATTTATGATGAAAGAGAAGCCAGTAGCATAGTGAAAATGCTATTGGAGGAGTCTTTCGGGCTTTCTTTTGTGGATGTCTGTCTTGGGGCTTTGGATAAATTGTCGGAAGATGATAAGGAGAGCCTTGAGGGGATGATGCTGCGATTGGAGAAAGGCGAGCCTGTGCAATATATAATAGGTCGTGCGGATTTCTATGGAAGACAGTTTGCCGTTGAGCCGGGTGTGCTTATCCCACGTCCTGAGACCGAAGAACTTGTGACTTGGATAAAAGAGGAGAGCAAGGATATTCGCGGAAACAGGAACGGAAAGAAATACCTGCTTGATGTGGGATGCGGTTCGGGTTGCATAAGCGTTACTTTGGCATTGGAGATACCTGAGGCAGAGGTTTCTGCTTGGGATGTTTCAGATACAGCCTTGCGAGTTACGAAGAAGAATGCAAAGGCACTTGGGGCGAGTGTGGATATATATATGCAAGATGCCTTGAATGCTCCAAGCGGAGATAGGGAACTATGGAATGTGATTGTCAGTAACCCTCCTTATATATGTGTAAAGGAGGCTGAGGATATGGAGAGGAATGTGCTTGAGCATGAACCACATGAGGCGTTGTTTGTGCCAGATAGCGATCCGCTTCTTTTCTATCGGGCAATAGCAGAATATGGGACTCACGCCCTTTGCAGAGGTGGAAGACTATATTTCGAGATTAACAGAGCATACGGAAAAGAGACCGTGAAGATGCTTGAAATGCTTGGCTATCACGATATTGAATTACGTCAGGATGCCTTTGGGAATGACAGAATGATAAGGGCGTGCATCTAATTAACAATTAACGACAGTTCGACAAAAATAAACGCTGCGCTTGGCTACATTAATTAACCGTAAATTAACCGTGAATTATCATAAATTTTTGTCTTAAAAAACGTGAGTTCGACGACTTGCTTTAGCTTGATGAGCCTTGCGAATAATTAACCATGAATTAACCGTGAATTATCATAAATTTTTGTCTTAAAAAACGTGAGTTCGACGACTTGCTTCAGCTTGATGAGCTTCAGCGAAGAACTTGCATAGCTTGGTGAGCTTTGCGAACAATTCAAGACTGCGAGGGCTAAAAGCCCGACACCTAATAGGGCAGTCCGTAAGGGCTGTTATTCTATAGATGCGTGATTAAAGGAGCGCTGTAAGTGCGACACCTGAAAACTCAGACTTTAGGTGTCGGTCCTACAGACCTCATTCCCCCTATATCGACAAATATGACAGCCCTAACGGACTGCCCTATTAGGTATCGCTCCTTCAGAGCTCTTTCAACCACATGATAGTCAACAATATACAACGAAAGGAGAAAGTGAAAAAATACTAAAAAATTGCAGTAAAGAGTGGTTTATCCAAATAAATTCACTAATTTTGCACCCCGAAAACGGGGTGCTGACTTAGGTTGGCTGAGATTATACCCATAGAACTTGATGCAGGTAATGCTGTCGCAAGGAACGAGTTAACCCAAATATACCCCTGTTTCACGTACCCGAGAATTTGGTGCTGAGATAGGGATTTTTTGTTTTGTAACGAAATCCGAACTTCAGCAATTCGACCCACCCCAACCCTCCCCAAGGGAGGGAGATTTTTGATACAATAATACCATCCTAAGACTCCCTCCCTTGGGGAGGGTTGGGGTGGGTCACTTTTTAGAATATGAACATTACAGTAAACAACAAACAGGTGGTGACTGAGGCTACCACGCTTCTCGCTCTCTCAGAGGAACTAAATCTTCCGGAGAAAGGCGTTGCCGTTGCCATTAGCAATCAGATGATTCCACGCTCAGAGTGGGCTTCAACCACAATAAGCGAAGGAACAAGTATTATCATTATCAAGGCAGCTTGCGGAGGATGATACAATTTATAAGTCATTATAACGACCGCTATTCCTACCTTGACTCTATTCGTATGGCATTGGAGGGCGGTTGCCGTTGGATTCAGCTCAGGATGAAGGATGCAACAGATGAGGAAATTCTGCCTGTGGCTCTTGAGGCTCAGAAAATGTGCCGAGAGGCAGGAGCTACATTCATCATCGACGACCATGTGGACCTCGTTAAGCAGATAAAGGCAGACGGCGTTCATCTTGGCAAGAAGGATATGCCGATAGCGGAGGCTCGCAGGATTCTTGGTGACGACTTCATCATAGGAGGAACAGCCAATACTTTTGAGGATGTCCGTGCTCATTATGAGGCTGGAGCAAACTATATAGGTTGTGGCCCATTCCGTTTCACAACGACAAAGAAGGGATTGTCGCCTATCCTCGGTCTTGAGGGATATATCAGCATTTGCAGTCAGATGAAGGCTGAGGGCATAGACCTTCCTATTGTTGCCATAGGCGGAATAACCTTGGAGGATGTTCCGCAGATAATGCAGACAGGCGTGACGGGCATTGCCCTAAGCGGAGCAGTATTGAATGCTGATGATCCAGTAGAGGAGATGAAGCGTTTCGAGAGTAAAGTGTAAAGTAGAAAGAGTAAAGAATAAAGAAATATAATGGAAAAACTTATTATTGCAGGTCGTGAGTTCAACTCACGCCTCTTCCTTGGAACAGGAAAATTCAACAACAACGAACTAATGGCAAAGGCTATCGATGCGTCAGAGTCTGAGATGGTTACTGTTGCCATGAAGCGTATCGAACTTGAGGATAAGCAGGATGATCTTCTGACTCATATCACTCAGAACCCTCGCATTCAGCTACTTCCTAACACATCAGGAGTACGTAATGCAGAGGAGGCTGTATTTGCCGCACAGATGGCTCGCGAGGCTTTCGGAACAAACTGGCTGAAACTGGAGATTCACCCAGATCCACGTTATCTGCTTCCAGACTCAATCGAGACATTGAAGGCTACAGAGCAGCTTGTAAAGCTCGGTTTCGTGGTACTTCCTTATTGTCAGGCAGACCCTACCCTTTGCAAGCATCTTGAAGAGGCTGGAGCAGCAACAGTTATGCCACTCGCAGCTCCTATCGGTACAAACAAGGGACTTCGCATGAAGGATTTCCTCCAGATTATCATAGAGCAGGCTAACGTTCCTGTCGTTGTTGATGCAGGTATCGGAGCGCCAAGTCATGCAGCAGAAGCGATGGAGATGGGCGCAGACTGTTGTCTGGTTAATACCGCCATTGCCGTTGCCGGTGATCCTGTCCAGATGGCCATTGCCTTCAAGGAGGCTGTCATTGCTGGTCGTCGTGCCTATGAGGCAGGTCTCGGTTCAGTCAGCGAGTGTGCGGAAGCATCAAGTCCACTCACAGCATTCTTAAATTAAAAACGGCCCCTCACCCGTCACGATGTGACACCCTCTCCCCAAAGGGCGAGGGGGAAGTTACTATTTCAAATCACACCTTTTAGCGAACAAAGGTAATTTTCTCCTCGCCCCTTGGGGAGAGGATGCCCGCAGGGCAGGTGAGGGGCTACTCTTTACAAATACAAAATGCCACAAGATAACAAAGCATACGCAAAGCGTGAGAAAGCCTATATGCAGGGAAAGCTGTTCCCTAACATTAAGGTCGGAATGACTAAGGTCAACCTCACCCCTACAGTAACTAAGGATGAGCGCGGTATTCCTCACACGGAACCAAATGCTCCAGTCTATATATATGACACAAGCGGTCCGTTCTCAGACCCTAATATCGAGATAGACCTCAAGAAAGGTCTTCCTCGTATTCGTGAACAGTGGATTATTGACCGTAACGACACCGAACAGCTCTCAGAGGTGACAAGTGAATATGGTAAGCAACGCCTTGCCGACCATTCGCTTGACTCTCTCCGTTTTGAGCATATACAGTTGCCACGCAGGGCAAAGGCAGGCAAGTCAATCTCTCAGATGGCATATGCCAAGGCTGGTATCATTACTCCTGAGATGGAGTATGTTGCTATCCGCGAGAATATGAACTGCGAGGAACTCGGAATAGAAACGCATATCACACCAGAGTTCGTACGTGACGAGATTGCCCGTGGTCGTGCCGTACTTCCTGCAAATATCAATCACCCGGAGGCAGAACCAATGATCATTGGCCGTAACTTCCTCGTGAAGATAAACACCAACATCGGTAATTCTGCAACCACATCTTCTATAGAGGAAGAGGTTGACAAGGCAGTATGGTCATGCAAGTGGGGTGGCGATACACTTATGGACCTCTCTACAGGCGATAACATTCACGAGACTCGTGAATGGATTGTGCGCAACTGTCCTGTTCCTGTTGGTACCGTACCTATCTATCAGGCGTTGGAGAAGGTGAACGGAAAGGTAGAGGATTTGACATGGGAAATCTATCGTGACACCCTCATAGAACAATGTGAGCAAGGTGTTGACTACTTCACAATCCATGCAGGTATCCGTCGCCACAACGTACATCTTGCAGATTCACGTCTATGTGGAATCGTTAGCCGTGGTGGAAGTATCATGTCAAAGTGGTGTCTTATCCACGATAAGGAGTCATTCCTCTATGAGCACTTTGATGAGATATGTGATATCGTAGCTCAGTATGATACAGCCCTTTCACTTGGTGACGGTCTGCGTCCTGGTTGTACGGCAGATGCTAATGATGCTGCTCAGTTTGCCGAGCTTGACACAATGGGCGAACTCGTGCTTCGTGCATGGGAGAAGAATGTGCAGGCGTTCATAGAAGGTCCTGGTCATGTTCCTATGCAGAAGATTCGTGAGAATATGGATCGTCAGCTTGACCATTGCCATGAGGCTCCTTTCTATACACTCGGTCCTATCGTTACTGATATCGCACCGGGCTATGACCATATCACTTCCGCTATTGGTGGAGCACAGATAGCATGGATGGGAACCGCTATGCTCTGCTACGTAACACCAAAGGAACATCTCGCTTTGCCTAATAAGGAGGATGTGCGTGTAGGTGTTGTAACCTATAAGATTGCAGCTCATGCAGCTGACCTTGCTAAGGGACATCCAGGTGCACAAGTTCGTGACAATGCCCTTTCAAAGGCACGTTTCGACTTCCGTTGGCGTGACCAGTTCCACCTCTCACTCGATCCAGAGCGTGCTCTTCAGTATTTTGAGGAGGCAGGTCATACGGATGGCGAATACTGTACTATGTGCGGTCCTAACTTCTGTGCAGCTAAGCTGACACACGACCTTAGAAAACTCAAGTAATGATGAGTCTGGAAACAAAGGAACTCACATCCGAGCAGAAACGACGCTATAACCGTCATCTCATTCTCGATGGCTTTGGCAAGGAGGGACAGCTTCGTCTCCTCAATGCCAAGGTGCTCGTGGTAGGTGCAGGCGGATTAGGTTCACCGATTGTCATGTATCTTGCTGCTGCGGGAGTTGGCACGATAGGCATTGTGGACGGAGATACGGTCTCCATCACAAACCTTCAGCGACAGGTCATCCACGGCACTTCTGACATAGGCCGTCCCAAGGTTGATTCTGCCTTTGAGCGTGCCAAAGACATCAATCCAGATGTGAACATTATCAAGCATGAGCTGTATCTTACTGAGGACAACGCTCTTGAACTTATACGTCCTTATGACTATGTACTTGAAGGCTCTGATAATTTCTCAACGAAATATCTTATCAATGATGCCTGTATAATGCTTGATAAACCATTCTGTATCGGTGGTATAAACCGCTATTCCGGTCAGATGATGACGCATACTCACGGCACAGCCTGTTATCGTTGTCTCTTTCCAGAACCGCCAGAGAAAGAAGATGTTGAGACCTGCTCAATGGTGGGTGTCCTTGGAAGCATAGCAGGAATGCTCGGTACTATTCAGGCTACTGAGGCTGTGAAATACCTTGCTGGTGTAGGAGAACCGATGACAAATGCCATCCTTACCTTCGATGCCCTTACTATGGAGTGGAACAAGATGTCGTTCCCAAAGAATGACTCTTGTGCCCTTTGCGGAAAAAATCCAACAATAACCGAACTAAAGGAGTATGCCTTCAAGCCATGCTCCAAACGTAAATAAATGAAAAGTGAAAAATTAAAAATACAAGACCCTCTAAATCCCCCTGCATAGGGGGACTTCTTACCGCGAACCGGTTCTCTCCCTACGCAGGGAGAGCGGGGAGAGGGTCCGTATTTTACCATTTTTCATTATTCATTTTATAATTTAAATAAAAACACTATGTTTAGTGATGAATTAAAAAAAATATCATGGGATGAGACCACTCGCAAGATTGCCTCAAAGACAGATCTTGACGTGCGTCGTGCCCTTGCCAAGGAGCATTGTGATGTAGAAGACTTCATGGCACTTATATCACCTGCAGCAGAGCCATATCTTGAGCAGATGGCACGTCTGTCGCAGAAATATACCCGTGAGCGTTTTGGCAAGACGATGTCAATGTTCATCCCTCTCTACATCACCAACTCATGCTCAAACTCATGCGTGTATTGCGGTTTCCATCGTGAGAACCCAATGGCACGCACAATCCTTACCATTGACCAGTGTGAGGATGAATACAAGGCAATCAAGAGACTCGGTCCTTTCGAGAACCTTCTCATCGTTACTGGTGAGAATCCGGCAAAGGCGGGCGTTGACTATCTTGCCAAGGCTCTCGATCGTGCCAAGCCATATTTCTCAAACCTGAAGATTGAGGTTATGCCTCTTTCAACAGAGGACTACGCCATGCTTACCCATCATGGCCTGAATGGTGTGATCTGTTTTCAGGAGACTTACAATGAGGCTCATTACAAGAACTATCATCCACGTGGTATGAAGTCAAAGTTTGAGTGGCGTCTTAACGGCTTTGATCGTATGGGAATGGCCGGCGTTCATTCTATCGGAATGGGTGCTTTGCTCGGACTTGAGAAGGAATGGAAGACGGACGTAACTATGCTTGCATATCATCTTCGCTATCTTCAAAAAAAGTATTGGAAGACAAAGTACTCGGTTAATTTCCCTCGTATGCGCCCTGCCCAGAATGAGGGTTTTCAGCCAAATTGCTTTGTGACTGACCGTGAGTTGGCGCAGGTCACATTTGCTATGCGTATCTTCGATCATGATGTGGATATCAGCTATTCTACACGTGAGCCTGAATTTATCCGTAATAATATGTGTACCCTCGGTGTAACTACCATGTCGGCTGCAAGTCGTGTGAATCCGGGTGGCTACTACAGCTATCCACAGGCTCTTGAGCAATTTACCGTGAGCGATGACCGCACGGTTGAGGAAATCGCCAACGCGCTGAAGGCTCGTGGCATAGAACCTGTATGGAAAGACTGGGACGGCTCATTCGATCATGTCAATCTGATGATTAATCAGAAGGCTGTGTAATGATAATTGTAATCACACTTCCATATTTCATAGAGCGGGAGGCTGAACGAATCGTTCAGCGTCTCGCTCATGTGGATTTAATACATCTTCGTAAGCCGGAGAGCACTTCTGATGAAATGGAACGGCTTATTTGTGATATTCCTGCGGAATACCATTCGCGACTTGTACTTCACGATCATCATCATCTTGCTGTGAAATATGGTTTGTATGGCATACACCTCAACTCTCGCAATCCTATTCCTCCACAAGGGTGGAAAGGTAGCATAAGCCGAAGCTGCCATTCTTTAGAGGAAATAAAGGAATGGAAAGACGAATGTAACTATCTCTCACTTTCACCCATCTATAACTCAATATCCAAGCAAGGGTATAATTCGGCATTCAGCAGAGAGCAGATAGAAAAAGCCGTGGCAGAGGGTATCATAGATAATAAGGTCTTGGCATTAGGTGGAGTTACGTTTGATAAAGTAGAAGAAGTATTAAGCCTCGGATTTGGAGGCGCAATGATATTAGGCGACGCATGGAGGTAGTGCATAGTTCATAGTGCATAATTCATAGTTCATAGTTTATGGAAATAGTATTGACAATAGCCGGTAGTGATCCAAGCGGTGGGGCTGGCATTCAACAAGATCTTCGTACCATAGAATCCTTGGGATGCTATGGAGCATCGGTAATAACCGCTCTCACCACGCAAAACACGCTTGGGGTGCAGTCTGTTATGCCTGTACCAGCAGATGTGGTAAAGAGCCAACTTGAAGCCGTTCTTTCCGACCTAGATGTCAAGGCAATAAAAATCGGACAGATACCGTCTGCCGAGGTTGCCCATGTCATAGCAGAAACACTCCGTCACCACTTGCTTCAGCTTGTTGAGCCTTGCGAAAAATTATCAATTCTCAATTCTCAATTGTCAATAGTCTTAGACCCTGTGATGATTTCCACAAGTGGCCGTCGTCTGATGTCGGAAGATGCCATTGATATTGTTGTTTCCGAACTTTTCCCTCTCTGCACGCTTATCACGCCCAATATTCCAGAGATGGAAACTTTATCTGGATTATCCG
Organism: uncultured Bacteroidales bacterium; assembly: GCA_902798615.1. GTDB lineage: Bacteria > Bacteroidota > Bacteroidia > Bacteroidales > Bacteroidaceae > Prevotella. The sequence continues at coordinate 8,796 of CADBXL010000007.1, forward strand.
GATTTAATGCCCTCAATTATAACCTATTAATAAAAGGTGGACATGCGGAAGGTTCTGAAATGGCAGATAGACTATGCCTTGCCAATGGCACACAACGAATCTATGCGACAGAGAAGATAGAAAGCACCAACCTTCACGGAACGGGCTGTGCACTTTCAAGTGCCATAGCCGCATCCCTTGCGCTTGGCTGTTCTTTGGAAGATGCCGTTGCAAGAGGAAAGGACTATGTAACGGAGGCTATTCGCAGAGGCAAGGACTTAGGCATAGGGCATGGCAATGGACCGGTGTTTTATAAGATAATAGTGAATAACGAATAGTGAATAATACCTAATACTGGTAGCCACCAGAACGAGGGAGCTCATAAGGGCGTTAGCCAGTATTAAGTATTATTCACTATTCGTTATTCACTATTCACTCCAAATGAAAAACTTCTTTCAAAGGGATAGTGACAGGTGAGTTGTCTTTTGGATTAACCTCCATAATATCAGCCATCATATCCCACCATTTTTGCGTGATAGGGTCAATGCCGTTGCTCGTGTCCTGTGAGTTACTCTCCCCAGAACATTCCTGATACCCGAAAAGTATGTTTGTGTCCTTATCCCAGTATATGGAATAATTGCTCACTCCGCTATCTTTTATCATCTTTACGAGTTCTGGCCAAATAGCGGCATGACGTTTCTCGTACTCTGCCTCAAAACCAGGTTTCAAAAACATTTTAAATGCAAATCTAGACATAGTTTTAGCCTTTTAATTATTAGTAAAAAAGTGTAGGTCACACAACAATTTGCAGACAAATATAATTATTTATTTTAAAAAATGCCATTAAAACGCTTTAGAAAGCACTTTTTTATAAAAAAATGTCAAAAAAAACACCAAAATTTGTGTATTATTTGATTTTTTACGTATCTTTGCAATCGATAAGTAATACAGTAAGTAGTAATACACTGAATCTATTAACATTAAACTTATAATAAAATGAAAGAATTAGTAGAAAAGATCGCTGCAGAGTATGCAGAGTTTGCAAAGGACGCAGCTGCTCAGGCTGAGAATGGTAACAAGGCTGCAGGTGCTCGTGCTCGTAAGGCTTCACTTGCTATTGAGAAGGCAATGAAAGAGTTCCGCAAGGCTTCTATCGAGGCTGCTAAGTAAGCATTCTTTCTTAGCAATGCAATAAAATGCACTATCTCAAAAGGATAGTGCATTTTTGTTTTTTTTTACAACGGATGAAAAACTAATTAGGTAGTGCGACCTAAACGCCTATATCTATCCTTAGTTTGCATGAATGTCTTTTCATAAAGGACGGTATTGGCGAAAACCTTCCATTCAAGGATATTACAAAAATTAAGTAGGAAGAGGGCATGAAACTAAGATACTCCATACATAGTCCATAGTTTCTATGGAGTATCTATGGAGAAGTGATGGACAATAGATGGACTATCAGCGGAAGCAGATACTGACATTCGTATTTTTACAAGTACCTATTGTGACATTTGCAATTTATTGTAGAGGAACTGTAAATAGCAGATTGTGAATGGCAAATAGTAAATGCCATTTTTTTGTATATTTTTGTCGCTTTTGTTGCGTTTTAGAAAAAAAAATCGTATTTTTGCAGCAAAATCTAAATAACTACAAATTAACTTAATAGATTATGATCAGAAAAACAATCGTAATGACTCTGTTGTCGCTAGTAACCTTATTGCCTGCTAATGCACAATTTGCACAAGCTCCTGCTTTCCCGGGAGCAGAGGGATATGGCCGCTATACAACTGGTGGGCGTGGTGGCAAGGTTTACCATGTAACGACATTGGAAGACAATATCGAGCAGCCGACAGAAGGTATGCTCAGATACTACATCCAGAAAAAGAAAGGACCAAGAATGATTGTGTTCGACGTTGCAGGAACCATAGAACTTAAAGGTGTACTGAAAATCAATAAAGGAAGTATTACTATTTTGGGACAGACAGCTCCGGGTAAGGGAATCTGTCTGAAGAACTATACTCTCGCTATTGGTAGTGCAGATAACGTGATTATCCGTTTCATCCGTTGTCGTGTTGGTGATATTGATGATGCGGATGCAATGTCTGCGTCTCATCATGACCTTGACAAGTATGGTCTTGATGGAACTCATCGTCGTATTATCATCGACCACTGTTCTTTGTCATGGAGTACTGATGAGGTCGGTTCTTTCTATGGTAACAAGGATTTCACACTTCAGTGGTGTATTCTGTCTGAGAGCCTCCGTGCAAGTGCCAATAAGAATGCAGTTCATGGATATGGAGGAATCTGGGGCGGTGAACGAGCTTCGTTCCACCATAACCTTCTTGCCGATAATGATTCTCGTATGCCACGTTTCGACCACGGCTATGTGTCAACGCTTGCAGGTCCTTTGGATTGTGTGAACAATGTTATCTATAACTGGGGTGGTAACTCTACATACGGTGGTGAGCAGCTGCCTGGTAAGGAACCAAAGAAAATCAACCTTTACCACAATTACTATAAGCCGGGACCAGCAACTCAGGAGAAGGCAATGACACGTTTCTTCAACCCTACGACCTTCTGTAAGAACTGTTGTAAAGAGAATGGTGCATTATGTGTTCCTGCTCAGATTTACATCAAAGACAACTTTATGGAGGGGTCTGAGGAGGTTACTAAGGACAATACCAGTATTAAGGCAATCAAGATGGACAAGAAAGGCGACCTGACATACGATGAGTGGAAGGCAAAGTGTGTAGCTCCAGAACCTTTCACATCTGACGAGGCACGTTGGAAATATCCTATCATCAGCCTTGACAAAGACCCGCAGCGTCTTTTTAATAAGGTGCTCGACTATGCCGGCTGTTCTTTAGACCGTGATGTCATAGATAAGCGCGTCACTTCTACTGCCCGTAAGGGTTCATTCGATGTTGAAGGCAGTAACGGTTCAGAAGGTGGTCTTATCGATTCTGCCGATGATGCAGGTGGCTGGCCAACACTTAAAGGCAAACCGCAGGTAGATACTGATGGTGATGGTATGCCAGACAAATGGGAGAAAGCTCACGGTTTGAATCCAAATGTTGACGATGCCGGTACTTTCAAACTCGATCCGCGTCAGTACTATACAAACCTTGAGGTATATGCCAATAGCCTTGTTGAGGATATTGTGAAGGCTGGTCGTGAAAATTGCGAGGAAACCTTTGAAGAGTATTATCCTGACCTTACAGAGGCAAGGAAGAATGCAAAGAAATAAGAGGGTAGGGAAAGAAGTAATGTAAATAGAACGGAAATAATAAGCCCCGAAAGTTGGATGATGACTTTCGGGGCTCTTTTTTGTATTAATCATTAATTATGTACGAGTGTACCAATTTCCTCGCCGGCAATCACCTTCTTGAGATTGCCAAGAACATCCATGTTGAATACATAGATTGGGAGATTGTTCTGCATACACATTGCTGTGGCTGTGATATCCATAACCTTCAACCCCTTTGCAATAACATCCTGATAGGTTATGTCGTGGAATTTGGTTGCTGTTGGGTCCTTCTCAGGGTCGGCTGTGTAGATGCCGTCAACACGTGTGCCCTTGAGCATTACGTCTGCCTCAATCTCAATGCCGCGAAGAGAAGAGCCTGTGTCGGTAGTGAAATAAGGTGAGCCTGTACCAGCACTCATGATAACGACCTCGCCATTCTCCATAGCCTCGATAGCCTTCCACTTAGAATAGAATTCGCCGATAGGCTCCATGCGGATAGCTGTGAGAACGCGGTTCTTCTGACCAATAGCACCTAATGCACTTGAAAGGGCTAGTGAGTTGATTACTGTAGCGCACATACCCATTTGGTCGCCCTTTACGCGGTCAAAGCCCTTTCCTGCACCTGTGAGACCACGGAAGATATTGCCTCCACCGATAACAATACCGATCTGGACACCCATAGATGCGATTTCCTTAATCTGTTCTGCGTACTGGTTGAGGCGTTCAACGTTGATACCTTGTTTCTGATCGCCTGCAAGGCTCTCACCTGATAATTTGAGAAGTATTCTCTTGAATCTCATTTCTTAATTGTTTATAAGTTGTTATAGTTTATTTCTATTTAAGACAGAATTTTACTTCCTTGAACTCGTATTCGCTTATTGTTCCGTCGGTCCTCTCCAAGCGCATTATACCGTTAGGAAGGACTTCCAACAACCTTGCATCGAACTGTCCGTCGGCATCTTCATAGCTGTGTATGCCTTCCTTGCGGAATAGATGACGATGATACTCGCTATGAATGGTTGGGCATTCTTTCCTCATCATCCATTCTTGCTTTGCAATGTTGAGGTAATAACTGAAACGCGCTATGATGTCGTACAGAATAGCTTGTCGATTGTAGGTCCTGCCTGTTATCTGAGTGAGAGATACTGGGTTGGGTGCAGTACCGTGGAATTCACTTTGGTTTATGTTAATACCTGTGCCTATCACCATATCGCTCAGTTTGCCAGCACTGATATTGCCGTCGATGCGTGTTCCGCTTATCTTGCTCTCTTTCCAATAAATGTCATTAGGCCATTTTATTGTGATGTCTTCGGAGTATGAGGAAAGAACATCGTACAAAGAAAGCGCATGTGCCATAGAGACGATATACTGCATATAAGGCTCAAGCCATGTTGGATGGATGAGTATGGAGAAAAGCAGATTCTTGTTTGGCTCGCTTTCCCATGTGTTATTTCCCATACCACGTCCGGCTGTCTGGTAGTCGGTTATGGCAATAGTCATCTCCTCGTTGCTGAACTTCTCGGCATTTTCAAGAAGGTATATGTTTGTGGAATCAATTTCCTTGAGTTTTATGATGTTCTCAATACCCATTAATGATTGATATTTTAATTTCTGTCACCATGTGCCAGGCTTTTTCTTCCTATGCCATTTCCTGTATTCCTGATATTGGAAGTGGGCGGTAATGTCGAAGGCGTTCTCCTTATGGATGATTTGTGCTCCGGTAGCAGGTGTTCCTATTACGCTGATAGTGTCATATCGCACCTGACAATAATTGAGGTGGAAGTTTTTGATATATGTGGCTGCGGCATGGATGATGTTATATTTCTTTATCACGTCTATGGCATCATCTGGATTGCCCCATAGTTCAGAACTGCGAGTTTTTACCTCTACTATCAGGAGTATGCTGCTGTCCTGATCTATAGCCACGATGTCGAGATCACGATGTCCGTCGTGCCAATTGCGATGTCGGATGTACCATCCTTTCTTCTTGAGGAAAAGGGCAGCTTGTTCTTCTCCCCATCTGCCGAGATCATTGTGCTCTGCCATAGGCTCTTTTGTCGCTTAGATGTTTCTTCATAGAGAATTCACATGCAAAAATAATGAATTTCTGCTGAAATAAAGAAAATACGGTGATTTATTTTGATTGTTCATGAAAAAAACGTATCTTTGTAGTCGTTATATATTAAGGAACAATTAAAAATAAAGACTATGGAAGTTGTAATAACAAACGAAAATTTCGAAGAACTCAAGAATGGTGAGCTCCCTTTGGTCGTTGATTTCTGGGCAACATGGTGTGGTCCATGCAGAATGATCTCACCAATCATCAGTCAGTTGGCTGAGGAATATGATGGCAAGATAGTAGTAGGCAAGTGTGATGTTGAGGAAGCTGAGGATCTCGTTGCTGATCTCGGCATTCGCAACGTACCGACAGTCCTCTTCTATAAGGGAGGCGAGGTCGTTGACAAACTTGTTGGTGCAGCCAGCAAGGCTAAGCTTGCAGAGAAGTTTTCTGCGATGCTTTAATGACGCCCCCAAATAGCCAGAAAAGGTTGAAAGAGTCTGAAGTCTGTAAGTAGACTTTGGACTTTTTTGTTTATTTCGCATAATAAAAGGAATGCTGGTGCGTTATTATAGTGTAATAAATCAATTCAAGTTTAATTTCACTTCGGTGCCTATGAAGCATTTCTTTACTCTGGAAACTTCTTCTCCGTCAGAGAAAACTATTAGCATAATTAAGCAAATCGCTTATTCTTGTCGTGCAATGAAGGTAGGAGGACAGTATCAGATGTTCTGTCTTAACTAAATTGCAATAGTAATTAATTTTCTAAAAAGGTCAATAAACTTATATCATTAGATATGACTATTGTTTCCCCATCTCTGCTTGCTGCGGATTTTTTGCATCTTGAGGGTGAGATTGAGATGATAAATGACAGTGAGGCTCAATGGCTTCATCTGGACGTAATGGATGGTTCGTTCGTTCCTAACATTTCTTTCGGTTTTCCTGTTTTGGAGGCTGTTGCTAAGGCTTGTACAAAGAAACTGGACGTTCATTACATGATTAATTCTCCTGAGAATTATATTGAACAAACTGCAAAACTTGGTGCTATGATGATGAACGTACACTATGAAGCATGTACGCATCTGCATCGTACCATTCAGGAAATTCATAATGCAGGTATGAAGGCGGGTGTTACTCTTAATCCTGCTACGCCAGTCTGTGTTCTTGAGGATATCATTAAGGATGTGGATATGGTGCTGCTTATGAGTGTGAACCCTGGTTTTGGCGGTCAGAAGTTCATTCCTAATACCTTAGATAAGGTTAAGCGTCTTCGTGAACTTATCAATAGAACAGGTTCCTATGCCCTTATCGAGGTTGATGGTGGCGTTAATGGAGAAACTGGTCCACAGCTTGTTGAAGCTGGGGTTGATGTTCTTGTTGCTGGCAGTTATGTCTTTAAGTCTGAGGATCCAATAGCGACAATCAGTTCTTTGAAGGCTTTGTAAGAAAAATAGAAAGTAATAGATATATAAACGCGAAGATATAAAGATTTGCTCTTTGTATCTTCGCGCTTGTTTTTTTATATGGATATTGTCTATATTAATCTTATACCATTTCTAATTCTATGGAGTTCTGGCGTGCGAGCTTGCGCATATTGATAAGGGCATAGCGCATACGTCCGAGAGAAGTGTTGATGCTTACGCCTGTTGTCTCGGCAATCTCCTTGAACGACATTTCCTGATAGTAGCGCATGAAAACCACCTCACGCTGTGTAGCAGGAAGGAATTCCATGAGTTTCTTGACATCGCAGAGTACCTGCTTGTTCACGAAGTCTGCCTCCTTGCTTGTGTCAAGAAGATCTTCGCTTGAGATGTTTGACAAGTCGTTGGCCTCGTTAACATCAATCAGATTGAACTGCTTCTGACGTCTGTACCAGTCCATAATGGCATTATGGGCGATACGCATTATCCATGCACTAAACTTACCCGTAGGGGTATATCGACCTTTCTGAAGGTACATGATAGCCTTCACAAAAGTCTCTTGGAAAATATCGTTGGCTGTGTCATTGTCATGCACAACAAATAGGATATATGTGAACAGTGCATCTTGTGTGCGCTGAAGCAACATATCGAAGGCGCGGTTATTACCTTCCATATAGCTGATGGCCAGTTCTTCGTTGGTCATCGTATTGAGATTCTTCATTTTCTTATCGTTTAAAAATTTGTAAGTAAATGTTGTCTCGATAGGCTATTTGTTTTGTTGTAAAAATAATTTGTTGTACAATCGACTGCAAATTTATATTTTTTTTATGAGAATTGCAAGTTTTTTTTCTTAAATATTGTAATTTGACACAAAAAAACCGCAAAAGTCGCGATTTTGTGACTCTTGCGGTTAAGGTATGGTAGTGAAAAATACTTTTTTCGATTACTTTACCTTGTTTACGATGGCTGTGAAAGCCTGTGGGTTGTTGACAGCGAGGTCAGCAAGCACCTTGCGGTTGATCTCGATACCAGCCTTGTGAAGAAGACCCATGAGAACAGAGTAGCTCAAACCCTCCTGACGGGCAGCAGCATTGATACGCTGAATCCAGAGAGCACGGAATGTGCGCTTCTTGTTCTTACGATCGCGGTAAGCGTATGTAAGACCCTTTTCCCAAGTGTTCTTGGCTACTGTCCAAACATTCTTACGAGCACCAAAGTAACCCTTGGTAAGCTTCAAAATTCTCTTTCTCTTAGCACGAGAAGCAACATGATTTACTGAACGTGGCATAATTTTTTACTTTTTCAAAAATGTTCGACAATAAGATTAACGGAGACACAGCAAGTCACGAACCTGCTTTGTATTAGAACCATCAACAATAGTAGAACCGAGAAGGTTTCTCTTCTGCTTCTTGGTCTTCTTAGTCAGAATGTGACTGTGAAACGCATGACGTCTCTTGATCTTACCTGTTCCGGTGAAAGAAAAACGCTTCTTTGCAGCGGAGTTTGTCTTAACTTTTGGCATTTTTTTTGTTTGTTTAATTTGTTATTAATTAATGGTGGCAACGCATATACCCGGCGTTACGCACTCTCTTTTTCTTTATTCTTCGTTGGAATCCTGAAGCTTCTTGAGAACTTCCTCGCCACCTTTTATGTTAGCGAAGAGACCACCGTTTGCCGGTGTCTCAGTCTCGACTTCATTCACCTCTGCCTGTTGCTTGCTTGCCTCCTTGGCTTCAGCCTCACGACGCTCGCGATCCATCTTCTGCTGGCTCTTCTTTGCCTGTGCAGCCTTCTTTGGAGCGAGGAAGAGGAACATTTTCTTTCCTTCGAGCTTTGGAAGCTGCTCTACCTTACCGCATTCCTCAAGGTCGTTAGCGAAACGGAGGAGTAGAACCTCACCCTGCTCCTTGAAGAGGATAGAACGTCCACGGAAGAATACATAGGCACGAACCTTGTTGCCCTCCTCAAGGAATTCCTTGGCATGCTTGAGCTTGAACTGATAGTCGTGGTCATCAGTCTGAGGTCCGAAACGGATTTCCTTCACCTCGACCTTAACCTGCTTCTGCTTCATCTCCTTAGCGCGCTTCTTCTGCTGGTAAAGGAACTTTGAATAGTCGATGATTCGGCAAACAGGTGGCTGCGCGTTAGGTGAAATCTCTACGAGGTCAACGCCTTTCTGACGTGCGATGTCTAAAGCCTGACGGGTTGGCATTACTGAAGAGCCGTCCTCATCTACGATACGTACCTCACGAACACGAATCTGCTCGTTTATGCGGTACTGCTGTTTGCTGTTTGCTTGTTTTTTGTCTGGTTTCATTCGACTGTTTAAAATGTTCTTTGCCTGCACTTCTTAGGACACACTTCGTCCGTATATAACGCTAAGCGGGTGCAAAGGTACTCATTTTCTGTTGATTCACAAAATTTTTTCTGAGTTTTTTCTCAAAACATCATCAATTTTCCTTCGATTGCTGATTTCTATTGCTTTTGTAACTTCGTTTGTCGTTTACAGATGTCGAAAAATTGAAGAATAGGTCTTTGTTTTTGCTTCAAAGGTGTTTTTGGCTGAATTTGTTGGATTCAAATTATTTAACCTTTTTCCATATCTCTACAAACGCATCTCTATCCTTATTAACACCGATGAGTCGCATAACATTGTTTCCTTCCTGCAATTCAAAGGTAGCTTCAGTACTTCTGTCCTCTTGATGCCATTCTGCCTCATTCGGGTCTTTTAGCAAAATCGGCTCGTAAGCTGATTCGTAGTTAAGGATTAGTTTGTTATTGGAGATTGTATATTTTCCCTTATATTTAAACAAATATCCTTCCTTGTCAGTTTCTGTTGAATTGGGATCGAAAACAATGTCCTTGGTGAATAAGGTAAATGTTCCGTCCTCGTTAAGTGTTAACGAGCGTACTGTGTTTGGATATCCTGGCTCATAATACTCCCACGTACCAGCAAGTTGATTAACGACCTTGTCTTCTGGGATTTCATCTTCGTCGTCATCCCCACATGAGGTCAACGCGAGATTACAACACGCGAACATCAGCACAAGGCTGAGAATTGAAAAAATCTTTTTCATTGTTAACAATTATGATTTGCAATTTAACATTATCGAATTCTTCGTTCTTAACTCTTCACTTAGAAGTTATATCCCACACCTACGCCGAGGATGGTCTTGAACTGAAGTCTTTCTGCCTCATTACCGTCCTTGTCGGCAATCATTACTCCATTATAGTATTTCATAGATGTTGAGAATGTCATTTGCAGGCACTTGAAAAGCTGGTATGAGAGAGCCAGATCCCAATCCACATCGAAGTTGCCTATGCAACGGTTGTTGTCTCTGTATCTAAGTACTTTCGGCTTGTCTGTGCCCTCGTTGATGTTTATCTTCTTTCTGTCACTTGCGTAAGGTGTGTAAAGACCGAGAGTTGAAGTGACTTTCAAATCCTTTATAGAATAGTTTAGAGCACCTTTAACGGAGAAACCTAACTCTGCACGAGTGTTCATGCTGAAGTCCTTCTCGTCTTTGTCATTATATTTCCATACGGCATACTTCTCTTTTAGAACACGCTCTAAGCCTCCCTCTTCTGGATAGAGATTCTTATACTTCTCATTCATTGCATCACTTACAGCTACGGTTGTAAAGCGACCTGCGATAGGAGACATATAGACAGAGATAATGTCGTTTGGCTTCCAGTCTATACCGATAGATACATCTGTATATGCAGGAGCAAAGAACTTTGAGATGATAGGGTTGTCATCGTTCTTGCCCTCGTAGCTTCTACCGAGCGCGAACTGGGTGTTGAAGCCGAGAAGGGCCGCAGCAAACCATTTTGGAGCGAACTCGTAACCTACTTTAGAGTTGAATTTGATACGGTCACTTGATTTCTGAACCTTATCGTCCTTCTGGTCGATGTATGACATACCATACTCCAAGTCAAGGTTGTTGTCCCATGCAATCTTGTCCTTGTGATAGAGCAGACGCAGACGGCCGAATATCACGCCGTTTATGTTGTCGTTACCACCTGCAGCCCAGTTTGAAAGGCTTGTGGCAGCTGCATTTAGTCCCGTCACACCAGAGAACTTCCAAATCTTGTCACCAGTATCCACTTCTTTTAAGGCTTTCTTGGCTTCTGCAGCAGCCTCAGCCTGAGTCTGAACTTTTTCCTTGTCCACTTCCTGTGCATTAGCCATCATTGCGGATGCCATCATGCAAGCGAAAAACACGATTTTCTTCATTTCCTTATTATGGTATTTATTGTCTTTTATATCACAAATAACGGCTGCAAAATTATACAAATTTTATGACACATCCAAATATTTCCTTTGCAATTTTCTTGTTGTGCGGAATTTCCTTATTTTTTGTCAGTTTTAGATGAAAATGCCATTAAAGAAACCTTATTCCGATGGTATTTCTATTGTTTTTATTGCTCCTTCAACTTCTATTATTTTGATTTTTTCCTTAGATTTGATTTTTTTTGTATTCTGATTGCAAAGTTGCAAACCTTTCCTTATTCGCCAAGGAACACATGATTTTTTATATGTGCTAAGTTTGGTCCTCCGTTAATCCGCCGAACCAAACTCGTTGATACTCCTATCGTAGAATCCATCTTCACCGACTTTGCACCGACTTTGCACCGACTTTGGTACGGAGGATCAACGGAGGGACATGGGTGTAAAAGAAGAGCTGCATAAGAGTAACGTAAGAGGAGCATTGGAGGAGTAGAGGATAGAAAAAGGCATTAAAAAAACACCCCACTGGTCTCACGACTGGTGGGGTGTTGAAAAAAATATGTTTAACTAAAATCCTTTTCTAAATCCAAAGAACAACCTCGCGGTTCTTCTTATGCTATCCAAGAGTCAAACAATCTTTAACCTAATAACTAAAACCTAAATCTATTATTCTACTAACCTAAACAATCTTTTTAAATCGTCTGAGGAATGTTTCCGGAACGTGTCCTTTTTCCTTTCAACGATATTTTGTGAGAAATTCAAACAAGTTTGCTGTAAGCTTGTGCTTGTTTCTTATTTCCGAGTGCAAAATTACTGCTAATTTTTTGTGTACGCAAACAATTTGACGTTTTTTTTATCCGCAAGTATCAATACTTGATGCATGTCAATCTTTTGTGTGCGTGCACATAAAAGGAAGTACTATAAAAGCACTAATCCTGCGAATGCTGCGTAGATTATCATTCGGATAGGATTGATACCGACCCATTTTGTTCCTACGAATGTAGCAGCAAAGAGGAATATGGAAACATAGAACTGCCAGGGATTATCTGGCGTAGAGAAATTCTCCTTGTTTGCAAGGAGTAGGGTAGCGGCTGCAAGAAGTCCTACTACGGCTGGACGAAGCCCAAGGAATATGCTCTGCACAGGACTCGTGTTCATATATTTCATAAACAGCTTGCTGATGACAATCATAAGCACGAAGCAGGGGAGCATTAGGGCAAATGTGGCGGTACATGATCCTAACATGCCAAGGAATGTGTCGCCTGTGAGGTTATATACGGCCGTATAGCCGCAGTATGTGGCAGAGTTGATGCCTATAGGACCTGGGGTGATTTGTGAAATAGCGATTATATTTGTGAATTCAGCGGATGTCATCCAATGGTGCTCGTACACCACTTGAGTCTGAATCAGGGAAATCATTCCATAGCCTCCACCGAATCCGAAAAGGCCTATTATAAAGAAAGTATAGAAGATTGTAAAGAAAATCATATTTTTTTAAAGAACTTATTCTGTAGGCTTAATGAATTGTCCGTAAAGGAAACCTCCGATGCCGGCAGCAAGGATTATGTATATTGGGTTAACGCCTAATGCCCAGATGAGTATGGCGGTTATGAAAGGTATCCAGCAATTGATGAACGTGATTTTCGCACGTACCGCCATGTTCCAAGTTGGTACGGCGATGAGAGCTACGACTGCTGGTCGGATGCCGGCAAATACGCTTGCTACCCAAGGGATATTCTGGAAGTTGTGGAAGAACATGGCAATCAGCAATATAATAAGGAATGATGGCAACGCGGTTCCGAGAGCGCAGCATAAGGCGCCTGCTGTGCCTCGTTTCTTGTAGCCTATGAATGTGGAAATGTTGATTGCAAATACTCCTGGGCATGATTGCGCAATTGCTATCAGGTCAAGGAATTCGGTCTTTCCGATCCATTTGTGCTTATTAACCACCTCTGCCTCAATCAGCGGAATCATGGCATATCCTCCACCTATGGTGAAGAGTCCGATACGGAAGAAGGTTGCAAAGAGTACCGCCATAGAAGAAGCGGGCTTGAGTGATGCTCCTTCTTCGGAAGGGGTATAGACAGATGGGTTGTTATTGATGTTTTCTTGTGTCATTTCTTTATTTCTTTTATTGAACAATAGGGAAGGCTTTTACCAGACGGTCATATTCCTCGTCGGTTATCCTCATGAAAGAACCGTGCTGTGGAGCGGCCACACCTATTATATTTTTAGGCTCGGAGAAATTGCGCATGTATTTGTCAGCCTTGCAGATTCTGTAGTTGCGTGGGCGTGATGAGTATTCTATATAAGCAACACGCCATGTTTCATCGCCTTCAAGCTGAAAGGCTGATACCCCCTCGCATTTCTTTTTGCCCTCGAAGTTCACGTAGTCGGTAGAGTCGGGCTCCGGCCACTTGCCGGTCAGGGAATTGCATGTGGAAGTAAAGAGTCCGGGTTGACCGCCTTCTTTCTTTATCATCATGTGGTATTTCCCGTCGGCTGGCACGTAGTTTATGTCTGCATCAATAGTGGCATAGCCCCAATCGAATAGCAGACGCGGCTGGGTGAGGGTGGTAAAACTCTCGTCGGCGTATGAGTAGTACATGCGGTCGTATGCCTCCTCGTTCCTGTTCCAGAGCGAGTAATAAATGAAATAGCCGCCCTTGCTGCCATCAGGCCATTTATACTCTGAATCCCAGAAAATCTGAGGAGCCCAGACTCGGTTAATGGTACTCCAATCCTTATAAATAGAACGCTCCCGGTCTTTCCCGGTCTTGGTGTCAGAGAAGATTTTCAGTCCCTTGCGGAAATCGAAAGTCGTTGATTTCCAATGTATGAGGTCGTCGGATGTCAATAGGTTTATGCCGTAGTTGTCCCATGTCTCTTTCTTTCCAAGACGCTTGGTGGCAGAATTGTTCATGTCGGTAGTCACCATCAAGTAGCCGCTCATATCATGCTTCCTGCATATATACGCGTCGCGCGTACCACCTTCTATTGCCGCTAATGCCCTACTGGAGAAAATAGAGTCTCCGTTGATGAGATCCTGAAACGTAATCCCGTCGCGTGAAACGGCATAGGCAGTCCATTGGCCTCGTCCGCTCATGTGGCAATATAGATAGTTGCCTCCCTTCTGCGGATTTCCGACCGATTGTGCTGTACAGGTCAAATTATTGATGCACATCAAGACCGTCAAAGGAATTATGCGGGTTATATTCATGAAATATGCAATTTTGATTGCAAAGTTAGAAATATTTTTCGAAATAATAAACTATTTTTCGGATGATGGTTGTTAATAGGTGTTAAATGTTCGCCTTAATGTTAAATTTGTGGACTTTATGTTACAAATTGTTTGGTTAAATCGATTTTTTTGATTATCTTTGCATCAGTTTTCCGCTTTTGGGGAATTGTGGAAACGTTTGAATATTAACTAAACAGTTTTTTGATGAATTTAAAGGAAATATATAAGCTATTCATACTACCATTTATGTTCGTGCTGGTTTCGACACCAGGTTCCGCTCAGGATTTGCTTGCAAGACAGGCTCCAGTTGATCGCAGAATGCGCGCAGTTGATACTTTGGCACTTAAGACGGTAATAGAAAGGGAATCTCTTGAAAATCCAGCTTCTCAGCTATACGAAGATTGGGATAATACATACGCTCACAAGCAGACAGAACTTCCTGACTCGTTCAGAATTAGTTTGAAGCATTTCTGTATGCCTACAACAAGCAGGGTTATTACAAGTAAGATGGGACCACGCTGGAGACGTATGCACAAGGGAATCGACGTAAAGGTGTATATTGGTGATACTATTCGTGCGGCTTTCTCAGGAAAGGTTCGTGTAAAGAGATACGAGGCTCGTGGCTATGGTAAGTTCCTTGTCATCCGCCATCCTAATGGTCTTGAGACTATATACGGTCACATGAGTGACTGGCTGGTAGATGAGAATGAAACAGTTAAGGCTGGTCAGCCTATCGGTCTTGGTGGTAACACTGGTCGAAGCACAGGTTCACACCTTCACTTTGAGACACGTCTCTGTGGTGTAGCGCTTAATCCTGCCTTGCTCTTCGACTTCGTCAATCAGGATGTGACAGCCGACTATTATATGTTCCGTAAGAGCAATTACGAGTATGAGTCTGTTGCTATAAACAAGACAATACATCTCGATGGTGCTACGGAGGCAACAGAGAATGTTGAGGAGCAGAACGAAATTGCTGCAAGCGAGGTTCGCCAGTACACAGATACACGTTATCATAAGGTTAAGTCTGGTGAGACACTCTACAGCATTGCTAAGCGTCGCGGTGTAACCGTTGAACAGCTCTGCAAGCTCAATCGTCTGACACGCGACGTTAAGGTTCGCCCAGGTCAGATCCTACGCTACTCATAAGAGTGGCCCCGAAAGAAGAATAATTTATAACAATGTTTCCCCCTTTCATAATCAAATAAAAGTTTTGGAGGATCAGCCGAGACGTGAGTTTCTACTGATCCTTTTTTTGTGTCTAATAATTTAGACAAATCCAACCCCAAATTTCAAATATTTCAATTATTTCAATAAAAAAAAGACACACATATCTGTGTTCTGAAAAAGACAAGGTATGCCAAAAATCAATTGAAATTATTGAAATAATTGAAATGTCGCGTTATAAACACCATGTTTTCTCCGACTCCATAGCGAATCCGAAGCAATTCCTATGCAAATCCCATTTCTAAAAGGGCGAACGGTTGGCAGAAAATTGCAAGAAGAATGATTTTTTCGCATTATTATTTGCACAAAACAAATATTTTGCATATCTTTGCAGTATGAAGACGGAAAACAGGTATATCGTAATACCGTTATAAGTCCGTTACAGATCCGTTGTAAGTCCGTTCGCAAGAAACGGACATCAATAGGAACTTTAAGATACTTACCACATTGTGATTACTAACGACAATGACGAGTAAAAACAGAGATTGCCGAAAATCTGAAAAAGAGTAGGCGCAAAAAACTAATCACCTAAAACTATTATGAAAAAATTTTTCTTTACTTTTTTAATCTCAATCTTACTATGTTCTTGCTCAGAACATGGAAGTTCTGTTGTGGAAGAATATTTCTTAAGAGGACAGGAAGTTAAGATAGACTCTGCAAATAAGAACATCGGGCCAAAGTTTCTGTTTGGAGAAATCCTATATGCCTGGGATATGAACTACCATGGAGGAAAACTTACCAAAAACGAATGGCAGAAAGTAGATGACCTATTAGTAGCTGATGAGCATAACGAGTTGGGACTTATGGTTTTATCACAAGATAGTAACGGAGATTTATTTGTATTGAATCGCCCTTGGATGGGAGATAAGTTGCACTCTCTTATAAAAATCCCACATGCCGACAGTATTGCTGCCGTCAAGGATCAGAGGAAATGGGAAAAATATGACCTGAAGCAAGTGCCTGGAATTCTGACTATGGGCAGTAACTTTAAGATTTTATCAGATTCTACTATTCTCGTTGCAGGAGCTGTAAGTTCTGATTTGAGGCATGTATTCTCGATTATTGACTTCAAGAGCCAAAAGCTCATACCTTTAGACTATTGGCCGGAAGATGGAGCTCCAACTGACAGGGACAAAAACATGCGCTACGAAAAAGACTGTGTTTTATTGGGAAATGGAAAAGGTAAATATCTGTATCAGAATGGTTTTATACCTCTCGCTTTTACATTTAATATCGAAGGTACAATAGTCAATATACAGAACCAACTGTATTCGTCTAAATTTATAAAAGATGTAAAACCAACAGAAAAATTAGCCAGTTGCGCAAATAACGACAGAATCTATATGCTTTATAGGAATGCTAACAGTCAAGGTGGAAAAACAAAGGAATATGTTCCATGGATATTTGGCAATACCGTGGAAGTATTCGACTGGGATGGTGTTAAGCAGCAAGTCATCCATCTCGACAACTATGGGCAGAATATTATGCTTTCTGAAGATGGTAAGACTCTATACCTTATATCAGATTATTCTGAGGATATACCAGATTGCTATATTTACTCTTATGACATTAGTGACCTCGCCAATCATCCAATGATTGATTCTACTGAAATACAGAAAATCTGCAAGTCTAACGCAGAAAAGAACTTGGAGAAATATGGCAAGAATAATAATGTCAGTTTGAAAGAAGATGACAAGATGGTTGACTTCGAGCTATACGACTATAATGACAAACCTCACCATCTTAACGAGTTTCTGGGTAAAGGTAAATATACCATCCTCGAAGTGAGCGGAATAGGCTGCGGTCCTTGTCAGGCAGCAAAACCGTATCTGGAAAAATTCTACAAGCAATACAAAGATAAATTTGAGATGATAACAATTTCCACAGACAGAGTGCTTGAATGGAAAAAGAAGCCCGTAGGAGAAGTGAGCTGGCATGAGTGGAACGACCACATAATGGCTCGTGATATCATCAAGAAATACGACATAAAAGGTATTCCGACCTTTATCATAATTGATCCAAAAGGCAAGATACTAAGCAAAAGTCTAAACCTAAAGAATTTCTCTGAGGCATTGAAGAAACTTCTACCAGCCGAAGAAGTGGATAAGGTAATAGACTTTAAGTAACATTCGATAATGCGCAAAGACACAAGGAGAACGTATCCTTGTGTCTTTGTGCTAAAAGCAACAAGTGCCCCATTTGACTAAAAAATGTTACATTTTCATACCAAACCTATGTGATTTACTTGACAAATTTCAACTAATCGAAAAATTTTTAGCATTTTGTTTGTTCTTTTAATATAATTTAAGTACTTTTGCATTTATATACAATACAAATACATAACAATAAAAATTATATTTTCCCGACATAAAAATCCTATAGGTTTGGATGATAAAGGCGTGATAAATCTTTAAAGCAATATAGATATTAAGTTATGAAGCAAAAGCTTATCCTGTTTCTTGTCTGTATGCTGTGTGTGGTAACAACTGCGCTGGCACAAACGAAGGCTAATGGTACTGTGCTCTCACAAGAGGACGGGGAACCGGTAATCGGTGCAACTGTCATGGTGGAGGGCGACAAAAAAGGTACTGTTACCGACTTCAATGGTAATTTTGCTATTGATGTGCCAAGTGGCAAGAAATTGTCTATCAGTTATGTAGGAATGAAGACTGTTGTTGTCAGTCCGAAAGCTGACATGATAGTCAATCTCGTAAGCGACGGTCTCCTTGACGACGTTGTTGTAACTGGTATGGTAAAGACCGATAAGCGCCTCTTTACTGGTGCTACGGCAAAGATTGACGCTACATCGGCAAAGATTGACGGTATGGCAGATATCTCGCGCTCACTTGAAGGACGTGCTGCCGGCGTAAGCGTGCAGAACGTATCAGGCACATTCGGTACAGCACCAAAGATCCGTGTCCGTGGTGCTACCTCAATCTATGGTTCGTCAAAACCTCTTTGGGTTGTTGACGGCGTTATCATGGAGGATGTTACCGAAGTAAGTGCCGATGACCTGTCTTCTGGTGATGCCGAAACCCTTATCTCAAGTGCCATAGCAGGACTCAACTCAGATGATATCGAGTCATTCCAGATTCTTAAGGACGGTTCTGCAACCTCTATCTATGGTGCCCGTGCTATGGCTGGCGTCATCGTTATCACGACCAAGAAGGGTAAGACTGGAAGTGCTTTCGTAAACTATACTGGTGAATATACCATGCGTCTGAAGCCAAGTTATAACGACTTCAACATCATGAACTCTCAGGATCAGATGTCCGTATATCAGGAACTCGAGCAGAAAGGCTATCTTAACTATGCGGAGATAGCAAGAGAGTCTGAGAGCGGTATATATGGTAGAATGTATCAGCTCATCTCGGATTATGATCCGGCAACAGGTCAGTTCGGACTTGCCAACACAGCGGCTGCGCGAAACGCATATCTCCGTGCTGCCGAGATGCGAAACACCAACTGGTTCGACCGTCTGTTCTCAAACAACATCATGCATAACCACTCCGTAAGTGTATCTTCTGGTACGGAGAAATCACAGCACTATGTATCAGTAAGTGCTATGTATGATCCGGGATGGTATAAGAAAAGCCAGCTTGAGCGCTATACGGCAAATCTCAATTCTACATTCAATATCAGCAATAAACTTGAGTTTAATGTCATAGCTAATGCTTCATTTCGTAAGCAGGAGGCTCCGGGTACTATCGGTAAGGAAACTGATGCTGTAACCGGTGAGGTGAAACGTGACTTCGACATAAACCCATACTCATACTCAATTAACACATCACGCGCTCTTGATCCTGACGAGTATTACACACGCAGTTATGCTCCATTCAATATCTTCAATGAGTTGGAGAGCAACTATATGGAGTTGGGCGTAAATGACTTCCGCGTTACCGGTAGTCTGAAATACAAGCCAATTAAGAAGGTTGAACTTACATTGCTTGCAGGAATGCAGAATACCGCAACGAGGCAGGAGCACTATATCCTCGACAGCAGTAATCAGGCTATGGCTTACCGCGCAATGGGTAATTCTAAAATCCGCGAAGATAACAAGTTTCTCTATACGGATCCAGACAACATTTATGCGCTCCCAATATCAGTACTCCCTGACGGCGGTATCTACGAGCGCACAGACCGCAATATGTACAAGTGGGATACTCGTCTTACTGCTGCCTATAACGATGTCTTTGCAGAAGATCACATTGTGAATCTCTATGGCGGTATGGAAACAAACTATGTTGATCGTCACAAGTCATGGTTCCGTGGCTGGGGTATGCAATACTCTATGGGCGAGATTCCGAACTATGCATATCAGGTGTTCAAGAAGGGTTCTGAGGAGAATACCGACTATTACTCTCTAGAAAACAAACACGAGCGTAGTGCGGCTTTCTTTGCTAACGGAACATACTCATATAAAGGTCGTTATACTCTGAATGGAACTTACCGCTATGAGGGAACCAACCGTATGGGTAAGAGCCGTTCTGCCCGTTGGTTGCCTACATGGAATGTGTCAGGCTCATGGAATGTTCACGAGGAGGATTTCTTTGAGAAGTACACACCAACTCTCTCACACCTCTCACTTCGCGCATCCTATTCACTTACCGCTGAGCGTCCAAGCATTTCAAATGCTATCGTTGAAATCGGTAGCCAGACACCTTGGCGACCATTTGCAAGCGTTCGTGAGTCTATGCTCTATGTAAAGAACCTTGCAAACGAGGATCTCACATACGAGAAGAAGCATGAGCTGAACCTCGGCCTTTCTGCAGGTTTCCTCAGCAATCGCATCAACCTTGAGGTGGATTGGTATAGGCGTAATAACTACGATCTTATCGGCTATGCAACCACACAGGGCGTAGGCGGACAGATTGAGAAACTCGGAAACATTGCCTCAATGAGGGCTCATGGTATAGAGGTGAGTCTCACAACCACAAACATTAAGACACGAGACTTCTCATGGACGACAAATCTCATCTACTCTCATTCCTCAAATACTATTACCGAGCTGAATACTACTTGTAATGTGATGAATCTCGTCACACGTAAGAGTACCGATTCGGATGGTGGTAACACACCAACGGCATTTGCTTGCGAGGGCTACCCTGTAGGTGCACTCTTCTCAATTCCTTTCATGGGATTGAACAATGAGGGAATTCCTACATTCCTTGATCAGGATGGTAAAATAAGCTCTACTGGCATTTATTTTCAGGAGAGGGATGCGGAAAAACTCTTGTTCCTTGAATACTCTGGTTCAACAGAGCCTACCGACGTAGGTTCACTTGGCAACGTGTTCAAGTACAAGAATCTGTCGCTGAACGTATTCGTTACCTATTCTTTCGGCAACGTTGTACGTCTCGACCCTATATTCGACAATGAGTATTCAGACCTCAGTTCAACTCCTAAGGAGTTCAACAACCGTTGGACTGTTCCTGGTGATGAGAAATACACTAACATCCCGGTTATCGCTTCAAAGCGTCAGAACAAGAATGACCCACATCTCGCATACGCCTACAATGCCTACAACTATAGTACAGAGCGTATTGCAAAGGGGGATTTCATCCGTATGAAGGAAATATCCGTCGGGTATGACTTCCCTAAGAGCATAACTGAAAAGCTTCACCTTGCCAACCTCTCCCTGAAACTTCAGGCTACCAATCTCTTCCTTATCTATGCTGATAAGAAGCTGAACGGTCAGGATCCTGAGTTCTTTAATGCAGGTGGAGTGGCTGCTCCAACACCAAAGCAGTTCACGGCAACTCTTCGCGTCGGTATTGGCGGTAATGATTCTTCGGTAAAGAAGGAAGACCATAGAGTGGTAATGCTCCAGACCGATCTTGACAACGCCAATGCAGAAATCAACCGTCTGCGCAGCAAACTCGCAACTCAGCAGGCTGCTCCTGCACCTGTCAAGGAGGTCGTGAAGGAAGTTGTCAAGGTCGAGAAGGAAAAGCAATTCATGCCGCTCTCAATATTCTTCGCACTCAACTCTGCATCACAGCTTGAGGCTGGTGAGGAAGTTAATCTCCGCACTATAGCAGAAGCAGCTAAGAAGAATCCTGACCTCAAGGTTTATCTTACCGGTTATGCTGATAGCGCAACAGGCACAGAGGAAATCAACAACCGTATCTCTGCCCAACGTGCAGAATCTGTTGCCCAGGCACTTGAGAAACTCGGTGTGAGCCGCAGCCAGATGGTAATAAGTAGTAAGGGCGGTGTAAGTATGCTTGAGAATACAGCCTACGACCGTCGCGTCATTGTTGAGGTAAAATAAAGACTTAAAGTTATGAACACATTATTAAAACATACATATACGGGCGCGATTATGCTATGTGCTTCCACCATGGTGAGTTGTAACAATTTCCTCGATACAAATCCAGATAACCGCGCAATAATCGATAATGAACAGAAGGTGGAGAACCTGCTTGTAGGTGCCTATCCAGATCATGATCATATATGTGTAGCCGAGCTAGTTTCCGACAATATGGACGACTACGGCGAAAGTAATCCTGAAACCGACCGTTTCTGTGAGGATACGTGGGCATGGAAAGAGGAGAAAGAACAGGATGATGGGTCTCTTGAGAGCTTCTGGCAAACTTCTCTCGTTAGCATCTCTGCTGCAAACGAGGCATTGAAGGCTATTGAGAATATGCCGGAATCTTCTGCTATGCAGGAGGCAAAAGGCGAGGCTCTCATGTGTCGCGCATACAACTATTTCATGCTCGCAAACATGTTCTGTATGCCTTACGACAAGGCAAAGAACGATACTCAGCTCGGACTTCCTTACCTCACAGAGCCAGAGGTGCAGCTAAGTCTTAAGTACAAGCGTGGCAATATGACAGACCTCTACAAACATATTCAGGCTGACATAGAAGAAGGTCTTCCTTTTGTCAATGGTTCTTACTATACAGTTCCTAAGTACCATTTCACAAAGCGTGCGGCATACGCTTTCGCAACACGTTTCTATCTCTTCACCGAACAATGGCAGAAGGCTATTGATGCTGCTACATTGTGTCTTGGTGATAATCCGGCAACAATGCTTCGTGACTGGAAGTATATGTCAACATTGCCACAGAACAAAGATGCTGTAACTAATCAGTATATAAATGCTGATGAGAATGCGAACCTCCTGTTGCTAACGTCCTATTCTAATGCGGGACTTATCTTTGGCGCATATCGCCTCAACAGCCGATTCTCTCATGGCGGGTATCTTGCTGAAACTGAGGATATGAGCGCTTCACAGCTATGGGGTAACTACTCGGCATTCTATATGACTCCACAGGTTTATTCTGCAACAAATATGGACAAGACAATTTTCTGGAAGTTGCCATATATCTTCGAATATACCGACCCTGTGGCAAAGATAGGATATCGTCACACGGTATATCCAGCTTTCACCTCTGACGAGACTCTTCTCAGCCGTGCAGAGGCTTATATCATGCTCAAGCAATATGACAAGGCTTGCGAGGATATGACCATGTGGATGCATGCTATAACGAAGAGCCAGATAGTTCTGACACCAGAGATTGTGAACGAGTTCTATAACAATGCCAAGTATTCATACTCTGACAAAGACGGTATTGAATCACAGCTCAAGAAGCATCTCAACCCTTCATTCGCAATCGATGCAGAGGGTAGTACTCAGGAGAATATGCTTCAGGCAGTTCTTACTTTCCGTCGCATAGAGACCATGCACCTCGGACTTCGCTGGTTTGACATCAAGCGCTATGGTATTGAGATTCCACGTCGTGTGATG
The DNA here is from genome assembly GCA_902798615.1 of uncultured Bacteroidales bacterium. Classification (GTDB taxonomy): domain Bacteria; phylum Bacteroidota; class Bacteroidia; order Bacteroidales; family Bacteroidaceae; genus Prevotella. The sequence continues at coordinate 31,954 of CADBXL010000007.1, forward strand.
AATGCCGAAGGTAAGCCTGAGAGGCAACTTGATTTCCTGAAGAAGGATGACCCACGACGCGCTCTCCAGCTTCCTATCAAGGTGATTATGGCAGGATTGGAGGGTAATCCGAGATAAAAAGACTCCTAACCAGCGGCCTCTCTCCCCGCCCTCTCCTGTAGTGAGGGAGCCGTAGTACAAGAGGTCGTTCAAGAACAAATAAAAAAGACAATATCTTATGAAAAATATTAATCATATAAGCTATTTAAACATCCTTCCCTTTGGAAAGGCTTGGTTAGGCTTTATTGTTGCGATTGGTGTGATGGCATTAAGCTCCTGTTCTTCCGACGATCCTGACGAGAGCAAGAGCGTGATTGTTACGCCTAATGAGGAGCAGACTGAGTTCGATAAATGGCTGGAAGTGAACTTTGTCATTCCATATAATATCGATTTCAGGTACAGATACAAGGAAACGGAGTCTGATTACGACTACTATACCGTACCTGCAAGGTATGAGGATGCCGTAAAGATGGCACATCTCGTAAAGTATCTCTGTGTTGAGGCTTACGACGAGGTTGCCGGTACGGATTTCACACGCCGTTACTTCCCGAAGATGTTCTTCCTGATCGGAGAATTTGAATATCGTAACAATGGCACGATGATTCTCGGTACTGCTGAGGGTGGCCGTAAGATTCTACTTTCCGGTCTTAACCATCTCGATGAATTATTTGCAAGGGGACCGGAGTATTTGAACATCTATTACTTAGAGACCATTCACCACGAGTTCACTCACATAATGAACCAGACTTTATTTATCCCTGCTGATTTCCAGTTGGTTTCAGGTAAGGATTATCTCGGTGATATGTGGAGCGAAGACCCATACAATAAGGAGTATCTGCAAAGAGGTTTTATTACAGATTACTCACAGCACTCTTATCAGGAGGATTTTGCTGAGATGCTCTCAGAGTATGTTACGAATGATGCAAATACATGGAACGATAGGATGGAGAAGGCTGACAAGGCAGCTAAAGAGAAAGCCGAGAAAACAGGTGAGAAAACAACGACTATGCCTTCTGAGTTGATAAACTCCAAGCTTGACATCATTCGTCGCTATATGAAGGAAAGTTTCAATATTGATATAGATGCCCTCCGCGAATCCGTTCAGCGCCGTCAGGCTGATATCTTCGCCGGTAAGGTGGATCTGACTGATATAACGGTGAAGTAATAAATAGCGGCCTCTCCCCCCGCCCTCCCCCGTAGGGAGGGGGCCGGAGCGCGAAAGGCCATTCATAACAAACAAATAAATACTTAAAAGGTTTTATTTATGAAAAAGAATAGTAAACTACAAAATATCCGATCCCTCTTTGTCGGATCGGCTCCCTCCCTACGGGGGAGGGCGGGGGGAGAGGCCGTGCTGTCTTTCTTCCTCCTTCTTTCCACCTTACTCTTCCAGTCCTGTACTTCAGATCAGGATGATATTTTCAGCAATTCATCTTCTCTCCGAATGCAGGAAGTTCTTGACAAGGCAAAGGCAGCCCTCACAGGTAATGATAACGGATGGGCGCTCGACTATTATCCTGACCGTAACCTCACGTACGGCGGTATTGCCTATGCCATTCAGTTCAACGGTACTGTGGCAACAGTCTTTTCTCAGGAGGCAGACAAAAGCGAGAAGAGCCTCTATAAGCTCACCAATGATGATGGCCCGGTTCTCAGCTTCGATACCTACAACTCTTTGATGCACGCCTATGCCACACCTTCGCCCAGCGAATATGAGGCAAAGGACGGCGACTTTGAGTTCATCATCATGGACATTCAGAATGACCTCATCACCCTCAAGGGCAAGCGTAGCGGTAATTTGATGTATATGCATCGCCTCAGTCAGTCGGCAAGGGAATACATTGCAGCCGTGAAGAAGACAGAGGAGGGAATGTATGCCGGTAAATATGCTTTCGTTATCGACGGCGATTCCATACTCGTAAAGCGTACTCAAAACGTCTTTACTTTCACCGATCCGTCCAATGGCGAGAGCACAGATATTCCTTTCGTCACAAACCCTGCTGGATTCGAATTCAAGGACACCGTAGATCTCATGGGAAAGAAAGTGACCGGATTTAACTATTCTGAGGACGGTATTTGGGCAAATCCTGCCGATAAGTCAGTAGCCCTCGTTGCACTTCCGCAGACTCTTGCAGAACTTCTCACTACGAGGTACTGGTTCTTCAAGGCAAGTGCCATGTCCGAAAAAGCATTAGCTTTCTTCAACAAGGCAAAGCAAGGAAGTGGTGATGAAGGTGAGACGATAACGAGCATGATACTCGGTCCTAATGACTGTCTCGGTTATTCCGGACAATTCGGATTCTCATTCCAAAGTGGTGCGTATAAAGGTTCCCTGATTATTGAGCCTGATCTTCTCACAGATGATATCGTCACTTTTTATTTTGCAGGAAAAGGTGAAGGATATGGTGTGTGGTATTACAATTATGCTCAGTATAACTATGTTATAGCTGCACTTTGCGGACCAAAGGGATTCTCTTATTATCTGACAACCGACAATGCTAAGAATCCTACATGGATTAGGCTGGAGCGGGCGGATGCCCCTGAGATGTACTTCACTTTGTATAAGGATGAAATTGATAATCCGTTTGATAAATAAAAAAATATGAAACACTATAATCAAATAGGCTATTCAGACATCCTTCCCTTTGGGAGGGTTGGGTTAGGCTTTGTTATCCTGCTGTTCTCTCTCGTCGGAATATCATCATGCGGTGATAATGGCGAAGGCGAATACCTGCTTACCAATACCATAAAAATCGTTAGCCAGAATGTTTCCGACATGCCGGTACAGGCTTCTGAGGGCACTATCGTCGTTGATGCTCCGTCAGCTATCGATGTGATTGCCTCCACCGACTGGTTTACCACATCCGTAAGCGGTAAGACCATTACGGTGAAGACTACCGATAATACAGGTTTTGAATATCGTAGCGGAAAGATAACGGTAAAAAGCGGAAATGACGTTGTCGATGTGGCTGTCATCCAGCGCGGAACTATAGTCTCTGTAGAGGCACATAATCTGTATCTCAACGACTCTACGGCTAACCTTCAGATTCCATGCACAAGCAACTATGACATCAAGTGCTATACGGCAGAAGACTGGATTTCCTGCAAGGTCGGTGAAGGCGTTATCTCTGTCAGTGTTGCTGAGAATGCAACTGGCCACATACGTAGTGGATATATCTACTATGGGGCTGGAGCAATCAAGGATTCTGTCTTCATTCGGCAATGTGAGCTGGAGAAGGACCTGCTCGGAGACCTGCAACTTGCCTACCTTGACAAAAATGCTCAGACGGCAGCCTTCAATGCGAAATTCGTGGCATCAACCGATACCGCAGGCATAACATCGTATGCTCTTGTTTTTACCGACTATAATTTCGTCATCCCTGTCAGCTTCGACGAGAAAAACCTTACGCTTTCCATGAATGCCGGTCAGGCAATTGGCAAGTATCAGGGATACTTTGTTCTTACCCAGTTCTATGACCTCAAAAACAATGAGATAACGTCAAACGAGAAGGTCAGCATATCAGGACAATTCTTTTATGACAAGGATGATAAAGCCACATATCTTGAGTTTGAGGACAATGGTTCATGGGGCAATGGATTATCTGCAACATCACTTATCCTCCATGCCTATGATGCCAAGGGCAATGATGGCGGTACTCTTGCTGTCTTGCATTTCCCTTATCTGATTAGAGCACATAAAAAGTAAAGAGCAAAAAAGTAAGAAGTATGGTTAGCATTGTTATCGGTGAAAAGCTACCACTTCTTACTTTTTTATTTTTCACTTTTCATTTTATCATTTATTTTATTTGGCTATTCAAAATTAATTTCATAATTTTGCAGCGCAAAAGCCATATACCCTGTTCTGGATAACAGAAAATAGCTTTCCAAAGGATAATAAGAAAGGAGTACACGCTCCGATTTTAAATATCAATTTTATTTTTAATAAACAAAAAAACAGATGCAACAGAAATCTTTCTGTGAGCGCAATGTTATGCGTTTCAAGCACTTCTCACGCAAAGGCTATGCCCTTTTCGCCGTAGCAGGTCGTGAGGTGCTCATCGGTACGCTCAGCGTCGCTACTCTCTCCCATGCAAAGGCTGAGGGCATTAGCGTCAATACCGAGGCTACCGGAGATTCGCTCCAGCGCTCAGAACTGAAGCTCGAAGAGGTGGTCGTTACCGGCTCTCGTGCTCCGCTGACACTTGCAGAGTCAGCAAAGATCGTGTCTGTCATCACACGAGAGGATATTCATCGTGCGGCGGCAGAGAGTATCAACGACATTTTGAAATTAGCCATCGGCGTGGATGTCCGTCAGCGTGGTGGCTTTGGTGTTCAGACGGACATCTCCGTGCGTGGAGGAAATTTTGACCAGATTACCATTCTGTTGAATGGTGTCAACATCTCCTCACCTCATACCGGTCATTTATCAGCCGATTTTCCCGTTTCTCCAGAAGACATCGAGCGCATAGAAGTGCTCGAAGGACCTGCTGCGCGTGTCTATGGCACGAGCGCATTCAACGGCGTGATAAATATTGTGACGAGAACAGGCCAGACCCTCTCCCCGCTCTCCCTGCATAGGGAGAGAGCCGGAGAACAACATGGGGGTATCCAAAGTCCCCCTATGCAGGGGGATTTAGGGGGTCTTTTTCACGTTAGTGCAGGCCAATACGGCTACGCCAACGGCAACGCCTCCCTCGTCAAGTCTTTCGGTTCTACGCACCATCTGCTTTCAGGAGGCTACACGCGCACCGATGGAGCTACGCCCAACAGCTATTTCTCCTCCTCGCGTCTTTTCTATCATGGAAGCGCGCAGATGGGCGATAATGCCACCCTCAGCGGACAGCTCGGCTACAGCTATAAACCCTACGCAGCCAACACCTTCTACGGCGCTTCCTCTACCGACCAATGGGAGAGCAACGAGCGACTTATGGCTGCTCTCAATGCCGACATCAAGTTGGGAAATGTTCATCTCGCTCCGCAACTCTATTGGAACCGCTGGTTCGACCACTACCAATGGCATAAGGACAGTCCTGCCGGCGAGAACTTCCACAAGGTTGATTCCAAGGGCGCATCGCTCAACGCATGGTTCTCCTCTGCTTTGGGCAAGACATCGCTCGGAATAGAGGTGCGTGGCGAGAACATCAAAAGCACGAAACTCGGCAAGCCTATGCCTGAATCCGATTGGGAGAAGACAGGTGGACACGATGCCGAATCCGACAAACTCTACAAATTCAAGGACACGCGAACCAACATCTCCGCATTCCTTGAGCACGACATCCTCCTGCAAGACCTTACCCTCTCCCTCGGTCTGCTTGCTAACATGAACGACGGCCTTGACACCAGATGGCGCGTCTATCCGGGTATCGACGTCAGCTATCGCCCAACCGATGCGTGGAAGCTCTACGCCTCATGGAACATGGCTCTGCGTATGCCAACCTTTACCGACCTCTATTATAGTGGAGCGAATATCGAGGGCAACAGCGACCTGAAGCCTGAGAAGACAACCGACTACCAGCTTGGAGCCCAATACCGCATCAACGGCTTCATGGCAGAGGCACAAATTTTCTATTCGCACAAGACGGATATGATAGACTGGGTAACATATTCCGAAGCCTCCACAGGGCAGTCTGACGGCATCTACCACTCTGTCAATTTCGGGCTTGACAACAAGGGTTTCGAACTTAGCCTTAACCTCCTCCCGCAAGAGCTATGGAGCGCGAATTGCCCATTAAGGAAGCTATCTGCGAAATATAGCTATATCCACGAAGACTCAGAATACGACGTGGCTGTCATCAGCAGTAAATACGCAATGGATTATCTCCGTCACAAGGTCGTGTTGAGTGCCGACGGCAGGCTATGGAAACGCCTCGCCCTCAGTCTTTCATGGCGTTGGCAGGATCGCGTAGGAGCAAACAATCCATCCTATGCCATCACCGATGCCCGCCTCTCATGGGATGCCCCCAAGTGGTCCGTCTATTTCGACACAAGCAATCTCTTCAACAAGAAATACTGCGACTATGTCACCATTCCCCAGCCCGGTCTCTGGTGGCGCATCGGTACAGTAATCAAGTTCGGATTGTAGTTGTGCTTTACTTTAGTGATGAAAAAAAATATTGGTGTCCGTCCGGTAATTTTTTTTGATTAGATAAATTTAGGGCTGGTACTTACATGAAGTATCAGCCCTTTTGATTATCTTTGCTTTTTCTTTACATCGCCTTCCATACCTTCAAGTATGCCATAACACCTCGTTAGTATCATTCTCACCCAACATAGCATATCCAGACGGGGGTACTATGTCTGAAATGAGATACGCTGACACTAATTTTCTTATTGTTACCTGTTACTTGTTACCGCAAGGGTTAGAAACGCTGTTGTGCCTTCGCTCTGGCTTCGCTATGCCTTCGCTTCAGGTTCGCTCCCATCGATGGAGCATCAACGGACTTACAACGGACTTACAACGGAGGTAGAACGGAGCTGCATCGGAGGGTGTACCAGAGTATTTTTTGCGTCTTTACATCGTTTTCTATGCGGAGTAAACGAATTCTGTATGATGTCAACGAAATCAGGATTGTGTAACCCTTTCCAGGAAAACGACAACCTTTCAAGTATGATGTCAACGAATGCAGTATAATAAAAACTAAAAAGCTGTAAACCAAAATCAGGAAAAGACAAGGTGAATCTGTCCAAAATTAATGCTTGTTGTTATGTTATTGAGACTGTCAGCCACCTATATATCTCCCTCTGTTTTTGCATAACAGCCTCATTCTCTTTGTCTTAAATGCCTGCGACAGACAAGCAAAACCACGACCAGTAACAAGTAACAGGTAACAATAAGGATTTTAGTGTATGGCCAAAAATTTTACTGAATCTTTCTAAGGAGTTTATATACCTTATTATATATGGAAATAATAAATATAGGCAGCAGTTTACACTATTTTTCTTATTGTTACCCGTTACCTGTTACTGGTCGTAATTTCGCTTGATGGCAAAACATATATTCTATTAGGGGCTAACTCATCGTCTGCCATAATCCACAGTCCTTATTTGAATGCATTTTTATTTCGTTAAAAAAATATTCTTTTTACGATTGCAGAACATATAGTGCCCAAATACTGATAAAATAATGGATAAGAATCGAACTGAAGAAGATAACAATATGAAGTGGGATATATATTGTGCGCGACATTTGTTAAATTATTCTAAATCTTTAATTAAATCGCTTGCGATATAAATTATTTCCCTTACCTTTGCACTCAGAAAACATCGCAAACGACATAAAATAAAAAGATATGGCAAAGATTTATGATTTCAAGGCTTTAACAAGCAAAGGAAAGGAGATTGATTTCTCTCAGTTCGAAGGTAAGGTGCTGCTGATTGTTAACACAGCAAGCAAGTGTGGTTTCACACCTCAGTTCGCTGGACTTGAGGAACTGAACCAGAAATACAAGGACAAGGGTCTGGTAATCATCGGTTTTCCTTGCAACCAGTTCAAGGAGCAGGATCCAGGCACGGATGGAGAGATTGCAGAGTTCTGTCAGATCAACTATGGCGTGACCTTCCAGATTATGAAGAAGACTGACGTGAACGGTGCAAATGCAGAACCAATCTTCGAGTATCTGAAGGAGCAGGCTCCAACAGAGGAGTATAACGGACTGAAGGCAAAGGCTGCCAAGACTATCTTCAAGGCTATCAGCAATAGCGTGGAGAAAGACAATGACATCAAGTGGAATTTCACTAAGTTCCTCATTTCGAAGGACGGCGCGACTATTAAGCGTTACGCTCCAACCACAGAGCCAAAGGACTTTGAGAAGGACGTTGAGACGATGCTTGGTTAGAGTTTAGAGTTTAGAGGTTAGAGTTTAGAGATTAGAGATTAGAGTATGCACGCAGATTTAAAACTCGATAATCAAGTTTGCTTCCGTCTCTATACGGCGACAAGGCTGATTACGCAGGCCTACACGCCGATATTGACAGTTCTGGGTATCACTTATCCTCAGTACCTCGTACTGATGGTGCTTTGGGAAAAGGACGAACAGCCTGTATGTGACATTGCTAATCGCCTGCTTCTTGAAACGAATACGGTCACTCCACTACTCCAACGCATGGAGAAGCTGGGTATCGTCATCCGTAAGAAAGGCGACAAGGACAAACGTCAGCAGATTGTCAGTCTGACGCCAAAGGGCAAGGCTTTGGAAGATGAGGCTTATGCAAAGATTCCTTCAGGCATGGGAGAACAGCTTTCAGCCTGTCCTCTAAAGCAAGCCGACTATCTGCATCTGGCAAAGGAACTTGATTCAATCATCGAAACATTAAAGAAATAAATATGACAACAAGTGGAACGCTTGATTTGGCAGCTTACATGAGCAACAGCATCCGCACAATAATGGCGAAAGCATATAAGAGCGTGCTGTCAAATCCGCGTGAGGCTAAGTTTGCCTTCCGTATGCAGACGCTCTTTCAGAAGTCGGAGAAACGGCGTAGGAAAATGCTGGAGCAGGAAGAACTGGAGGTGCCGCCATTTCTCATCAGCAGTATCTCTACCACTTGCAATCTCCATTGCAAAGGATGCTACGCACGCAGCAACGGCATAGCCGAGGATGATGCAGCCAACCAGAAAGCGACTCTGTCTCCAGAACAATGGAAAACCATCTTCACAGAAGCGGCGAATCTTGGCATAAACTTCTCGCTTATTGCAGGTGGTGAACCATTCATGAGGAAAGATATTCTTGAGAAGATTGCAGAGGTGAAAGATATGATATTTCCCATTTTCACCAATGGTACGCTCATAGGTCCTTCCTATATGAAATTTCTGAAGGATAATCTCAACATGGTGCCTATCATCAGCATAGAAGGAACAGCCATGGGGACTGACGAACGTCGAGGTCAAGGTGTATTCAAACGTGCCATGCAGTCGATGGAAATGCTGAAGCAGGAAGGCCTTTTCTTTGGCACAAGCATCACAGTAACAACAAAGAACTATCATCTCGTTACATCGCCACAATTCATTGACACCTTGCGAGGATATGGCTGCAAGATAGTGTTCTTTATAGAATATGTGCCAACGGAGAAGGGTACGGAACACCTCGCCTTCGGAGACGAGCATGTGGCGGAAATGGAAGCTCTGCTTGAGGAACGTCGTAATGCCTATGCAGATATTATTTTCCTTTCATTCCCAGGTGATGAGAAGGCTCTTGGCGGTTGGCTCGCCTCAGGTCGTGGATTCTTCCACATAGGTCCTGACGGCTCGGCAGAACCTTGCCCGTTCTCACCTTTCAGCGACAGCAATGTTGCCACGATGGGCATAAGGAAGGCATTACAGTCGCCTCTGTTCCGCAAGATTCGTGCAGCTAAGGCCCTCGGCTGGGAACATACAGGTGGCTGTACCCTATTCGAGCATAAGGAAGAAATAGAAAAAATGATAGTTTGAAGCAAAAAAAAGATGAAAACAGCAATCCGATATTTTAGCAAATTTGGCCATACAGAAAAGATGGCAAAGATTGTTGGTGAACTAACCAATACACGTCCAGAACTGGCAACCGTCCGTCTGAGCGAGCCTGTAGATACACTTTATCTAGGTAGCGGTGTGCTATTGGGGAAAGTAGATAACAGCATCGTAGAATTCATTAACACGCTTACTCCCGACAAGGTGAAGAATGTAGTCTGCTTTGGTTCGAGCGCCATCATCAAGTCGCCTGTACCTCAGATGCGTGAGATGCTTCTGGCAAGGGGCATCGCCGTTTCAGAGAAAGAGTTTTCATGCAAAGGCTCGATGGGACCTATTCACATGGGGCATCCTAACCAAAAGGATCTTGACGATTTGCGCAAATTCATTCTTACCACCATCCAATAATCATTTATCAACTCAAATAATTAAATACAAGAACACTTTACATTATCGGCCTACAGCCGTCTTATAGCCACAACTTTTGGCTATACATATAAGCATAAGAAAAACGAAAGAGCCTATCCTAATTATAAGGGTAGGCTCAATTTCATATATCATCGTAAGTTCTACGATTTTTTATTTGTTTGCTGATTGCTTGAAATAAAAGGTGTAGAAGATGTCGCCGGCGGTGACGGTAAGCTTGATGGGTCTTTCCGTCGTTGCCTGATTCGGGGCAAAAGTGACCTTGAGCAGGTTACCTGTTATTTCTGCCTTGAACCAGTCAAGGGATATTGTGTACCAGTCTGTTTCGTCGTATTCTTTATCTACAGCGATAGGATAATAGTATTTTCTGGCATATCTTACAGTTGATATCCATGGATCTGAATAGTTCTTACAGGAGAAGGTTAACTCGCCTCCTGTTGCGGGAACTATGTATGTGTCACTTTTCATTGTTACTGGCGCCTCTGTTTTCCAAATCATGTTGTCCCAGTCGCCGACGAGGTCATCGTGCTCATCGCTTCCACATGAGGCGAGGATGATTGTGGCTGTCATTGCCACGGCAATTTGCCATAATCTTAATTTCTTCATAATTTATTGGTTTTACTCTTAGTACCCCAGTTTGACGGTTTCTGCCTTGTCACGCTCCATTTCGAGACTAGCCCAGATGAATGGGGCGATACCCTTGGCATCGTTGTCGCGGATAGGCTCTGACATATAGTACTCGAAAGAGCCGTCACGACTTGGGTTGTCTTCAGGACCGAGACCGCTGACAGAGCAGCAGTTGGTAAGGGTGATAGTCTTGTCGTTGTTGATCTTGATGAACTCGTTGATGATGCCGTCGTATGCCTTTGTTCCTGCCTTCTTGAATGAGGCATCGATATAGCCGAGGCGTGAGCCCTTGAGGAGTACGTATGAGAACATACAAGAGGCTGTTGACTCAAGGTAGTTCTTTGGATCCTTTACGTCCATTACGTCATACCATACACCAGTCTTAGGGTCTTGGTACTTCACAACGGCAGTCATTACCTTCTGGAGCATATCGCTTACCTCCTTGCGGCGTGCGTAGTTCTCAGGGAGTACGTCGAGAATCTCTGTCATAGCCATAGCGAACCATCCGAGAGCGCGTGACCATGTGTGCTGGCTCTGTCCTGTTGTCTTGTCAGCCCAGAAGATGGATTTCTTCTCGTCCCAGGCATGTTTCCATAGGCCAGTCTTCTCGTCGAATGTCTTCTCGAAGGTGGTGGCTATCTGGTTGACTGCATCGTCATAGACTTGCTCTGCAACTTCCTTTCCTTCCATTTCCTCGGCAGCCATGGTGAAGAATGGCAGTCCCATGTAAAGACCGTCGAGCCATACCTGATGAGGATATATCTTCTTGTGCCAGAAGACTCCGCGTCCACCCTTGCCCATCATGGTACGAGGATGTGACTGCATCTGGGTATATACGTTAGCAACGGCTCTGTCAGTGCCGAATGTCCTTGTGGCAGGATCGTCAACGAAGAGACGGTTCATGCGCAGGACGAATCGTGCAGGGCGCACGTTGTCGAGGTTGTATTCCGACTGCTTGTATCCGATGATGTTTCCGTTGACATCGATCATTCGTGCAGGGTATTCCTTGAGGTATTTGAGCACGTCGGCGTTCTGATAAGCGCGCCATGTGTCGAGCATACTCTCAAGTTCTATGCCTACCGTGTAAGCCCATTTGCCGTTAGGCGTGGTTGCCTCGTCGGTGAAGTCGAGATAGAACGGGTGCTTCACGCGCTTCATCTCGCTCCAGGTCATCCACTCGGAGTAGTGCTTGTATGGTGCCTTTGGAAGTATGAGCTTGTTGTTGATGATAAGCTTGCTGAACTTCAGTTTTGTGCCAATCTTTCCAGTCTTCAGAATAGGCTTTTCGGTGACTCCGCTGAATGTGCAGTTTCTTATGTTGAGGTAGTTGATAGCCACGGTGTCCTCAAGTCCGTTGAGCATGATACCGTACTTTGACTTCTTGCATGTCACGTTCTCCATGTAGATATTCTGCACCACAGGCTTGAAACCGCGCTTAGCCTGCTCGTTAGGCTCATACTGGAGGTTGATGCGAAGGACAGCCTCACGGCATTGGCCTACGTTTACGTTACGCATATAGATGCCGTCGGTCACTCCGCCACGGCAGGTGTTAGTCTTGATGCGGAGTACGCGGTCGAGGTTTGGAGAGTCCATACGGCAATCCTCGGCAAACACGTTCTGAACACCAGCACTAATCTCGCTACCAATAACCACGCCGCCATGACCGTCTTCCATTGTACAGCCACGTATGATGATATTCTTTGAAGGGCGTGGGGTGCGTCGTCCGTCACCGTTACGGCCAGACTTGATAGCGATACAGTCATCGCCGGTATTGAAGATACAGTTCTCGATAAGCACGTTCTCGCATGACTCAGGGTCGCATCCGTCGCCGTTAGGACCGTCGTTGATGATCTTACAGCGGCGCACGGTCACGTTCTTACACAAAGTAGGATGTATAACCCAGAAAGGAGAGCGGAGGAGGGTCACGCCATCAACGAGCACGTTCTCGCACTCATAGAAATTGACAAGCTGCGGACGCATACCGCATCCGAGTCCGAATACGCGCTCTTCGGTAGGTATGTTGTTGTCTGCCATCCAAAGCAGTGTGTTACGGTTGCTCAGCACATTACCCTTTGCATCTACCTGCTTGTATTTCTCGTTGCCGGCAAAGGCATTCGACTGACTTTGAAGAGTGTTCTTGTCATAGCCGTACTTAGCAGCTCCGCACCATTTCCACCAAGTATCCTTCGTGCCGTTTCCGTCGATGATGCCATCGCCGGTAATAGCCACGTTCTTTGCCTGATAGGCATAGATACATGGAGAATAGTTCATGATGTCGAGTCCTTCCCAACGTGTCTTAACCAATGGATAGAGAAATGGGTCATAGGCGAAAAGCAGGGTAGCTCCAGCCTTGATAACCAAGTTCACGTTGCTTTTCAGGGTAATAGCTCCGGTATTCCATGTTCCTGGAGGTATGATAACCTTTCCGCCGCCAGCCTCGGAACATTTTTCGATTGTGGCATTGATAGCGGTCTGTATTTCCTTGGCAGTGGAAGCCGTCGTGATTCCGGCAGCCGTGATGTCAAACTCAGTATCTGCGAATTTAGGCGCAACAATACTTGCCTCAATGGCTTTGTACTTTGCGTCGTCCCATGTCTGGGCCATCATTGTCAAAGGAAAAACAAGAGCAGAAAATAACCAAAATGTTAGTTTGTTCATTTAATTCTTCAATTATTAATAATTGGATATAATTCAAAAGTGCAAATTCCTGATATTCGCATTTAGGAAATAGTGCCGGGCAGCCCATAGGGCTGGTGCACTTCTGCAATTTTCAATGTGCAAATACCAGATATTTGCATTTTGAGAATAGTGCAAGTAAACACCCAAAGGGCTGGTGTGCATTTGCTATTTTCAAAGTGCAAATTCCTTTGATATTCGCATTTTGAGAAATAGTGCGAGTCAGCCTAAAGGCTGGCGCACGTCTCCGATTTTCAAAGTGCAAAGTTAGGTAAAAAAAATTAGATTTACAAATAAGTGTGTTATTTTTCAAAAAATATTGTCCGAAAATTTTGTTTTTCTGAATATATTCACTATATTTGCACCCAATATTGATTTCGTTTTACATTTTTTTCTTTAAAAGCGAAATCGTCCGAGGTTGGAGCGTCCTGCTCCAACCTCTTTTCTTTTATTAAAGAAAGCTGCCGTTTCCGGCGCTTTTATACTTGTTTCCGAAAACCTTTGCTTTTTGTAATTCCTATGTAAAAAAAACATCAGAATTAAAATTTTACAGGCAGAATACATCTTCAATTTTATTCATAGGGGCGAGGTGAGCCTGAAAGCCCATTGCTTTTGCTATGGCGATATTACTCCTTGAATCGTCGAAGAAGAGGGTTTCTTTTGGTGATATTCCTGTAGCATCGATTACAGCCTGGAAGATGCGAGGGTCGGGCTTGGCAAGCTGCATCTCGTGTGAAAGGAAAAGCTGGTCGAAACATTCTTCAGGTTCAACGCCGTGCTTGCGGAATGCCTTTGTCGCTATTTGCCATCCTCGGTCGTATACATTGCTCAGAAGATACACCTTATGCTTCTTCCTCAGTTCCATGAGCATATCTATGCGTGAAGCAGGGATCGTGTCGAGCACATCATCCATAGCCCAAAGGATTTCCTCGTCGGTGATGCCTTTGCGGCATAGCGGGCGTATTGTGTCGCAGTATTCCTGCTCTGACATTAGTCCGTTGAGGTAGGAGAGGGTAGGGACTGCAATTTCGGGCTGTCGTATGCAGCCTTCGAAGTCGGGTAGTCCGATATAGTTGAGGGCTTTCGTATCGCGCTCAATGTCGAGGTTTATGATTACACCTGCAAGGTCGAAGATATAGTTTTCCATTAATTGAAGAGCTTGAGTAGCTTAACGAGGTCTTCCTGTCTTGACCAGCTGAAATCGAGGGAGATGATAATCTGGTATTCCTTCCTACGGTCTTTCTTGAGGGCAGGCTTAACGGAGCGTTCATGGGCAAGTATGACCTTGTCGCCAACTACATAGTAATATGTGTCCATGAGAGGGTATGGCTCTTCATCTTCTGCGCCGTCTATGCGTGTTGTTGACATGCTTTCGCCAATGGCACGTCCGGCGCTGAGATCATCAAGCATGGATGAGTTTGTGATGGTGCTATTGTTCAGATATTCTCCTTTCATGGTCTCAACGTCAATCAGACGGACACGTACAAGACTTGCGTTGCCTTCCGTAGCTACGACTTCTGCAAGCTGGTTCTTCACGTTGATGAAATCGTGTTCACCTATAGTTATTCCTGCTACCACAGGCATGGATGCTTCCATTATCTCGCCTGTAGGAACTTTCTTATAGACGAGGGAACTGTTCTTTAGGAATATGTTTGTCTGCTTGTGCACACTTGACTTGCCGTCCTTTAACTTGATGATGGCCGGCTGGAAATCGCTAAACATAGTAACGCCCTTGCTCCTTCCTGCAGGAATCTGTGCCTGAACGGAGGTGCATAGTGCGAGTAGGAATAATAGAATAGAATGTTTCATAGGGTGAAAAAATACGGCCCCTCACTTGCCCTTCGGGCATCCTCTCCCCATGGGGCGAGGAGAAAGTCACCTTTTATCGCTTGTGTGGGACTATGTGATTCATTTAATTATTATAGAAAATACTAATCTCATTCCTCGCCCCTTGGGGAGAGGATGCCCGTAGGGCAGGTGAGGGGCTTTAATCTACCACCTCAAAATCTACATACTCACCTTCGTCGGCAGAGAATATCTTCTTGCCATTGCTTGAAGAGCCTGCCTGTGAAGCTTGCTGTCGGTTGCCTTGTGTGGCGTTTCCGCGTGAACCGCTTCGGGTGTTGAAACTGCCGTTGAATCCGCTGAACGGATTGGGCTGCGGGCGTCCTGTGAGCTTGTACCATAGACTTCTCAGTTTTGCGTATGCAGCTAATCCTACGAAGAGAAGCGGGACAAGCACTATCAGCAACAGAAGCAGTATGATGACGAATAATATGTGCATTATTTCTTCTGTGTTGCGATTGATACTGCAATGTAAGCGAGTATGATGACGCTCAAAGGAGAATAGCAAATGTGGTCGTCTCCATCAATCACACCATAGGCGATACCGCCGATAATTGCTATTGCGCTAAAGATTACGAAACCGTATTTAACCTCGTTGCCTCGGAATCCCCAATGCTTGAACTTAAGGGCAAACATCGGAATCTCGGCTACAAGAAGCCATGAGCTGATCACGATGCCGATAATAAGCACAGGCAGAGAGTATATGTCGGACATCATCTGTGGACCGAATCCCACGATGAGTGAACCCCAGAACAAGGCATTTGCCGGTGTAGGGAGTCCGATGAAGGAAGTTGTCTGACGAGTGTCGAGATTGAACTTTGCCAGTCGCAGAGCCGAGAAAGCAGCGATGATATAGGCAAGGAACGGAATAAAACCGCGCCATTCTTCAAGGAATGAAGGGTAGTCTACTATTCCGAGGAACCAGAACAGGATACTTGCAGGTGCAACGCCAAAGGTTACGTCGTCAGCCAGAGAATCGAGCTCTTTGCCGATAGGACTTGATACACCGAGTAATCGTGCGGTCATTCCGTCGAAGAAATCAAAGACTGCACCGAGGATGATGAACAGCAATGCCATTTCAGGTATGCCGTATAATGCGAATACTGTCGCAACACATCCAGATATGAGGTTGCAACAGGTTATTGTATTTGGGATATGTTTCTTCATAATTCTTTAAATGAAAAATGAAAAGTGAAAAATCATAAAATACAGATTACTCCTTGGTGCGGATAGTTTGTCACGTATTTTTTTTCTTTGTTCATTTTTCACTTTTCATTTATTATTTCAGTCTTCCTATTATTGTCTGGTTACCTGTAGTTGACTGACCGAGTTTTACATTTATTTCTGTTCCGAGTGGCAATAAGAGATCCACACGTGAACCGAACTTGATGAAGCCGAGATGCTCGTCGATATAGCATTCCTCACCTTCCTTTGCGTATGTCACGATACGGCGTGCCACAGCACCGGCAATCTGGCGGCAGAGGATATCCACGCCGCTGTCTGTGGTGATGATGGTATCTGCCATCTCGTTTTCCTCGCTTGCCTTAGGCAGCCATGCCTTGTGGAATGCTCCGTTCTGGTGATGTACGAGCTTTACCTTGCCGTCAACAGGGAACCAGTTGGCGTGTACGTTCCAAAGGTCCATGAAGATGCTAACCATAATACGAGGCTCATGGAAGTATTTGTTCTCCTCAACTTCCTGAACTACGACGATACGACCATCTGCAGGAGCTACTATGACATTGTCTGTGTCCTCCTGCTCGAAATATCGAATAGGACAACGGAAGAAATTTATGACGATACAATAGATAGTAACTGCAACTACAGCAAAACAATAGAAAGGAATGTGGGTCTCGAAGGAACGCCACAATATTATACCGATTGCTACGATGAACATTAGGCCGTAGATTAATGTGTCTGTACCTTCTCGGTGTAGTCTGATTTTCTTAAGTTTTTTTATTCTTTTTCCCATTTTGGAGGACAAGTTTCATAATTAAGGGTACATAATTCCGTGCAAAGATACATGATTTTATCGGAAATAGCAAATTTTTTTCATATTTTCGTCACTTTATTGTTCTTTTTGACCATTATATAAGGTTGTCTTGTGATTTTTCCGTAATTTTGCGTCTATGCAGGATTTTATTCATCTACACGTTCATACGTATTATTCCATACTTGACGGACAGGCGTCTGTCAGTAAGCTCGTTGACAAGGCTGTTGCCGACGGAATGAAGGGTATTGCCATTACCGATCATGGAAATATGTTCGGTATAAAGGAACTTTTTGACTATTGTAACGGAGTCAACAAGAAACTCAAGGCTGATGGCAAGGAACCGTTCAAGCCAATCTTCGGTTGTGAGATGTATGTTGCGCATCACAACAAGGAGGATATGGTTAAGGCCAATGGCGACCTCGGCGGCTACCACCTCATTGTCCTTGCCAAGAACTTCAACGGCTACAAAAACCTTATCCGCCTCGTGTCGCGCGCGTGGGTGGATGGTTATTATGGTCGTCCGAGAACTGACAGAAAAGATCTTGCCGCGTTTCATGAGGACCTCATAATCTGCTCTGCATGTATCGGCGGAGAGGTGCCTAAGAAAATCATCGAAGGTGATATTGAGGGGGCTCGTGAGGCTGTGGAATGGTATCATAATATCTGGGGAGATGACTATTATCTTGAACTGCAACGCCATGAGGTGAAAGATCCGAGCGTACTTGCCAATCGCGAGACCTTCCCTTTGCAGCAGAAGGCTAATCGCGTGCTGATGGAGTTTGCGAAGGAGTATGGAATAAAACTGATATGTACGAATGACTCGCACTTCGTTGATAAGGAGAATGCGGAGGCACACGACCATCTGCTCTGCCTTTCAACGGGTAAGGACCTTGACGACCCTAACCGTATGCGATATACGAAGCAGGAATGGTTCAAGACTCAGGCGGAGATGAACGAGATATTCTCTGATGTTCCAGAGGCATTGAGCAATACGCTTGAGATTCTTGACAAGGTAGAGACCTATAATATAGAGAGCGATCCTATCATGCCTTTCTTCCCTATACCGGAGGAATTCGGTACGGAAGAGGAATGGCGAAAGAAATATACGGAAGAGGACCTTTTCAAAGAGTTTACAAGCGATGAGAATGGCGAGAACCCGATGTCGGAGGAAGATGGTCAGAAGAAAATAAAGAAGCTTGGCGGATATGATAAGATCTACCGAATCAAGTTTGAGGCTGACTATCTTGCTAAACTCGCATACGAGGGTGCTCAGAGAATATACGGTAGTGGTAAGGCTGACAACCTCACGGCTGACAAGTTGATAAAGGGCTCTTATGGAATACCGGAGGACGTGGAAGACAGAATCCGCTTCGAGCTTCATATAATGAAGACGATGGGTTTCCCCGGTTACTTCCTTATCGTGTCTGACTTTATCAATTCTGCTCGTGACGAGCTTGGCGTATGGGTAGGTCCTGGACGTGGTTCTGCTGCGGGTAGCGTAGTAGCTTATTGTCTCGGTATCACGAAGATAGATCCTCTGAAATACGACCTTCTTTTCGAGCGTTTCCTTAATCCTGACCGTATCTCCTTGCCTGATATTGATACCGACTTCGACGATGACGGCCGAGGTAAGGTGCTTCAATGGGTAATGAATAAATATGGTAAGGAGAATTGTGCGCATATCATCACGTATGGTACTATGGCGGCAAAGAACTCCATCAAGGATGTGGCTCGTGTGGAGAAACTTCCGCTTGAAAAGAGTAACGCTCTGTGTAAAGCTATGCCTGACCGCCTTCCTGATGGTATGAAACCTAAGCTTGCCAACTATCTCAAGTGTACTCCTGAGCTTCAGCAGGCAGAGGCGAGTGCCGATCCGCGTGAGGCAAATACTATCAAATATGCCAAGATGCTTGAGGGAACCGTGCGCTCAACTGGTATTCATGCCTGTGGCTTCATCATCTGCCGTGACCCTATCTCCGACCATGTGCCGGTATCAACGGCTGACGACCCGGATTTCCCAGAAATCAAGACGGCTGTAACCCAGTATGACGGTCATGTTATCGAGTCAACAGGTCTTATCAAGATGGACTTCCTCGGTCTCAAAACTCTTTCTGAGCAGAAGGAATGCTGTAAGCTCGTGAAGCAGACACGAGGCATAGACATAGACCTTGACCATATCCCTATCGATGATCCTGCTACATATAAGCTGTATCAGGAGGGTAGAACGGTTGGTACGTTCCAGTTTGAGTCGGCTGGTATGCAGAAATATCTTCGCGAACTGCATCCTACTGTTTTTGAGGATCTTATTGCGATGAATGCCCTGTATCGTCCGGGACCTATGGATTATATCCCTTCGTTTATCGCTCGAAAGAACGGACGTGAGGAGATTAAATATGATATCCCTTGTACGG
This sequence comes from uncultured Bacteroidales bacterium, assembly GCA_902798615.1. Lineage (GTDB taxonomy): Bacteria > Bacteroidota > Bacteroidia > Bacteroidales > Bacteroidaceae > Prevotella. Next base: position 51,413 of record CADBXL010000007.1, read on the forward strand.
AGAAGTATCTAAAAGATACCTACGGAATTACCGTGTATCAGGAGCAGGTTATGCTTCTGTCACGTCAGCTTGCCAACTTCACCAGAGGTGAATCGGATGCCCTTCGTAAGGCGATGGGTAAGAAGAAGAAAGACATCGTTGACAAGATGAAGCCTAAGTTCATCGAGGGTGGCGTGTCAAACGGTCATGATCCTAAGATTCTTGAGAAGATATGGGCTGACTGGGAGAAGTTCGCTTCCTATGCCTTCAACAAGTCTCATGCTGCCTGCTATTCTTGGGTGGCATATCAGACGGCGTATCTGAAAGCAAACTATCCTGCCGAGTTCATGGCGTCTCTTATGACTCGTCGCCGTTCGGATATCAAGGAAATTACCAAGCTTATGGACGAGTGTAAGGCTATCGGTATTCCTACCAAGGGACCTGATGTTAACGAGTCTATGGACGGTTTTACCGTGAACAAGAAAGGCGAAATCCGTTTTGGACTTTCGGGTATCAAGGGTATGAGCGATGCTGCTGTGCAGGCTATTATCGCGGAAAGAGACGCTAATGGTCCGTATAGTGATATCTATTCTCTCGTGGAGCGTGTGCCTTCGTCTTCTATGAACAAGAAAGCGCTTGAATGTCTGGCTATTAGTGGCGGACTTGATGGCTTTGGCTTGCAGAGAGAGCAATACGTAGCAGAAGGTAGCAGCGGTGTTACGTTCATCGATATGCTGAGCAGGTATGGCAATCAGTATCAGGCGGCAAAGGCTGAGGCTGCCAATTCTCTCTTCGGAGATTTCGGTAGCGTTGAGATATCCAAGCCGAAAGCGCCTGGTCAGGTAGAGACATGGAGTTCTATTGAGCGTTTGAATCGTGAGCGTGAACTCGTTGGCATCTATCTCTCGGCACATCCGCTTGATGAATTTGCGGTTGTGCTGAAGAGTATGTGCAACAAGAAATGTTCTGAGCTGGGAAAGGATGCCGACAAGGAAGAACTTGCAAAGTTGGAGGTCGTGACAGTCGGTGGTATTGTTACGGATCTTCGTGAGGGCTTTACAAAGCGTGGAACCCCATTTGGCATAGTCACATTAGAGGACTATGAGGGGGCAGGCGAGATAGCCTTCTTCGACGACTGGGCACAATGGCGCGGTAAATTCATCAAAGGCAGTTCGCTGTATATCAAAATGAAGTTCGAGAAGAAATTCCCGACAAGTACCTATATTAGTAGTAGGGTTGTTGACGTGGAATATCTTGTGGATGTGCGAGATAAGTATATCCGTAAGCTCACACTTCTCATAAATGTTGATGACCTGACTGAGCTTGATGCCACAGAACTTGTTGACGAAATTGAAAATTCGCCAGGCGATGTTGAGGTTGATGTGATGTGTCATTCCGTTAAGCTGATGCGTCCTGTCAATCTTGTTTCGCATACTCGACGTGTAGGTGTTACAAAGTCTCTCATTGACTTCCTTGACAGCAGGAGTTCTATTGAGTACAGAATAAATTAAGGTTTATAAGGCGTCTTGCGCAGCTCGTTGGGTTGCGTAAGCCGTCGTCCCTTTTTGAAGGTTAAGGGCAGGTCCGTTGTAAGTCCGTTGTAAATCCGTTGTAAGTCCGTTCGCAAGAAACGGACATCAAAGGGGGTATTGGCTTGGTTATAACATTGTGATTATTGACGAAAATGCCGAACAGGTAAAAAATGCCGAAAGTCAGAAAGAATAAACTAACCGTATAATTAACTAAACATAAACTATTATGAAGAAAACATGGATCTTGTTTTTGATGACAATCTTGCTATTTCCTTGTTCTGGACATAGTAAGTCTGTAGTGAATGAATATTTCTTGAGAGGTCAGGAAGTAAGGATTGACTCTGGAAATGTGAAGGTGTGGCCTAAGTATCTGTTTGGAGACGTTCTGTATGCTTGGGATGCGAACTATCATGGAGGAAAACTCACTAAAAACGAATGGCAAAAAGTAGAAGACCTGTTAGTGGCAGATGAGCACAACGAGTTGGGGCTAATGGTTTTATCGCAAGATAATAATGGAAATCTATTAGTTCTAAATCGTTTTTGGATGGGAAGTAAATTACACTCTTTGGTTAAAATTCCGCATGCGGATAGCATAGCTGCCGTTAAGGATCAGTCAAAATGGGAAAAATATGATTTGAAGCAAGTGCCAGCAAATACGACTCAGAGCAATAATTTTGCGGTCGTGTCTGATTCTACTATTCTCATAGCAGGAGCCCTCTATGATGCAACGGATCATGTGCTTTGGATGATTGATTATAAGAATCAAAAGGGTGTGCCTTTGGATTATTGGCCAGAGGATGGAACTCCTGCTGACAGAGATAAAATTAGTCGTTATGCGTATGATAGTTTTCTTTTTGAAAATGGCAAGGGAAAATTTCTGTATCAAAACGGGTATGGACCTCTTGCTTTTATATTCAGTATTGACGGAATTCATGTGAATATTCAGAGTACCTTGTCTCCTTACAAGTTTACTCCAGGGCAACGTGCATCAACGCTTTTGGCAAGTTGTGCGAATAATGATAGGATATACCTGCTTTATAGAGACCATAGCAGCAAAGGTGTAAAATTTGACTACGATAAAAACAAAAGAGACTTGCCATGGGCATTTGGTAATACCCTTGAAGTGTATGACTGGGATGGTGTAAAGCAGCAGGTCATTCATCTTGACAATTATGGGCAAAATATAATGCTTTCAGAAAACGGCAAGACACTTTACCTCTTTTCTGGTTATTCCGAGGATATTCCCAATGGATATATCTATTCTTATGACATTAGCGACCTTGAACGTCATCCAATGATTGATTCTGTGGAAATCGAGAAGATATGCGAGGCGAATGTGGATAAGAATCTGAAAAAATATGGTGGAAAGAAGTATAAGGGCATAAAAGAAGGTGATAAGATGGTTGATTTTGTGTTGTACGACTATGATGACCAGCCTCATCATCTTAACGAGTTCATGGGTAAGGGTAAATACACCGTTCTCGATTTTAGCGGAATAGGTTGCGGCCCTTGTCAGGCGGCAAGACCTTATCTCGAAAAATTCTACAAGCAATACAAGGATAAGTTTGAGATGATAACCGTTTCTACCGACCAACTGTCGGAATGGAAAAAGAAACCTGTAGGAGTAGTGAGTTGGCATGAATGGAACGACCACCAGTTGGCTCGCGACATTATCAGAGAATATGAAATTAAAGGCATTCCTACCTTTGTCATCATTGATTCTGAGGGTAAGGTGTTGAGCAAAAGCCTAAGCCTAAAGAATTTCTCAGAGGCTTTGAAAAAACTCCTTCTTTGCGAAGATATAGACAAGGTTATGGGCCTAAAGTAATATATTAGGACAGACATACAATGTGAAAATAATCACAAGAGTATGATTGAAGTAAGGAGAAAAGGCTTGTTTTAAGCCTTTTTTCCTTTTTTAACATTTAAATTTTGCAAATTCCCTGTTTTATTCGTAACTTTGTGTTACTAAACAGTAAGAAAAGAAATTAACTAATGAATTTAAGAAGCGATTTCAGAAAATATGCTACTGGCCATCTCGGAATGAATGGCATGGCTCTTGACGATGTAATGAGGACACAGGCACAGTACCTTAATCCCTATATTCTTGAGGAACGTCAGTTGAACGTCACACAGATGGATGTTTTCTCCCGTTTGATGATGGATAGGATTATCTTCCTCGGTACGGAGATCAACGACTATACCGCAAATACGATTCAGGCACAGCTGCTGTATCTGGATTCTACTGATCCTGGCAAGGATATCTCAATATACATCAATTCTCCTGGTGGTAGTGTAACTGCCGGTCTTGGCATCTATGACACTATGCAGTTCATCTCAAGCGATGTGGCTACTATCTGTACGGGTATGGCTGCTTCAATGGGTGCTGTGTTGCTTGTTGCCGGACAGGAAGGCAAGCGTTCTGCGCTTCCTCATTCACGCGTGATGATCCATCAGCCTCTTGGTGGTGTTCAGGGACAGGCTTCAGATATCGAGATTGAGGCAAAGGAGATTCAGAAGTTCAAGAAGGAACTCTACACCATTATCTCCAACCACTCTCATACTCCTTACGAGAAGGTATGGACAGACTCTGACCGTAACTACTGGATGACAGCAGAGGAGGCAAAGGAGTATGGCATGATTGATGCTGTGCTGGTGAAGAAGTAGAGGCCCTCATTAATTACGAATTGCGAATTACTAATTACCTGATTAGTTTTGTCGTGATTTCGTAATGTGTAACTTGGTAATTCGAAATTAGTAATTCGTAATTAGAAATAGGTGGTAAAGAAAAAAAATACATGTAATTTCTGCGGACGTAGCGAGAGTGAGGTGCGTCTGATGATAACAGGCTTGAATGGCTATATCTGTGAGGATTGTGCCCGTCAGGCTTATGATATAGTTTGTGCGCAAGGCTATGGTCCTGAGGGTGCGAAGGGGGCAGATGATAAGTCCTCCGGCTATGATAAGGCTCCTCGTCTCTCGGAAGTTCCTAAGCCTAATGAGATAAAGGAGTATCTTGACCAGTATATCATCGGTCAGGATGAGGCAAAGAAATATCTCTCGGTTGCTGTGTATAACCACTACAAGCGTTTGCAGCAGCCTGACGAGGACGATGGCGTGGAGATAGAGAAGAGCAATATCATAATGGTGGGCTCTACCGGTACAGGTAAGACTCTTCTTGCACGTACTATTGCGAAACTTCTGCATGTTCCTTTCACTATCGTTGATGCTACCGTATTTACGGAGGCCGGCTATGTAGGTGAGGATGTGGAGAGTATCTTGAGTCGTCTGCTTCAGGTTGCAGACTTCGACCTTGAGGCTGCTCAGCGTGGTATTGTCTTTATTGATGAGATTGATAAGATTGCGCGTAAGAGCGATAATCCGAGCATAACACGTGATGTGAGTGGTGAGGGCGTTCAGCAAGGCTTGCTGAAACTCCTTGAGGGAACTATCGTAAATGTTCCACCAAAGGGAGGCCGTAAGCATCCAGATCAGGATTATATCCATGTTGATACCCGCAATATCCTCTTTATATGTGGTGGCGCTTTTGATGGAATTGAGCGTAAGATAGCGCAGAGAATGAATACTCATACCGTGGGGTATAACTCTGTTCAGAATGTGCGTAAGATTGACCAGAAGGAGATGATGAAGTACGTGAAGCCACAGGACTTGAAGTCGTTCGGTCTTATTCCGGAGATTATCGGTCGTCTGCCTGTACTTACATATCTCAATCCACTTGACAGGGATGCTCTTCGCAGGATTCTCGTTGAGCCTAAGAACTCAATCGTAAGACAGTATATCAAGCTGTTCAAGATGGATAAGATAGAGCTTACGTTCACTACAGAGGCTCTTGAGTATATCGTTGACAAGGCTGTAGAGTATAAACTTGGTGCGCGTGGCTTGCGCTCTATTGTGGAAACTGTTATGACCGACGCTATGTTTGAGTGTCCTGGTAAGCACTTGAAGAAATTCGAGGTTACAAAGGACTACGCAGCACAGCAGTTGGAGAAGCACTATTAAGAAGCCCCCCTCCGACTCCCCCGAGGGGGAGGGGCTTTCAGATAGTATTATTGTATAAAAAAGCTCTCCCCTCGGGGAGGTGGAGGGGGCTTTGGAATAATTATGGAAACCCTAAACCTTACAGAGAAACTGAAGCAGTTGTTCGGCTTCGACAAATTCAAGGGCGATCAGGAGAAGATTATCCGTAACCTGCTCGCTGGTAACGACACATTCGTGCTAATGCCGACTGGTGGCGGCAAGTCTTTGTGCTACCAATTACCATCGCTCTTGATGGAAGGGACGGCTATCGTTATCTCTCCGCTTATAGCGTTGATGAAGAATCAGGTTGATGTCATCAATGGTATTAGTGAGAGCGACGGTGTGGCTCATTGTCTCAACTCGTCAATGAACAAGTCTGCTATCGACAAGGTGAAGAACGACGTTTTGTCGGGGAAGACAAAGTTGCTCTATATGGCACCTGAGTCGCTTACCAAGGATGAGTACGTGGCATTTCTCCGTCAGGTTAAGATTTCATTCTATGCTATAGATGAGGCTCATTGTATCTCGGAATGGGGACATGATTTCCGTCCTGAGTACCGAAGAATACGCCCTATCATAAACGATATCGGAAAGTCGCCTGTTATAGCCCTTACAGCAACGGCAACCGACAAGGTGAGGATGGATATTAAGAAGAATCTCGGTATTCCTGATGCTACGGAGTTCCGTAGCTCATTCAACCGTCCTAACCTCTACTATGAGGTTCGTCCGAAGACAAATCAGATTGACAAGCAGATTATACGTTTCATAAAGCAGAACCCGGGTAAGAGCGGTATCGTGTATTGTCTGTCAAGAAAGAAGGTGGAGGAACTTGCTGCCGTATTATGTGCCAATGATATCAAGGCAGCTCCATATCATGCAGGTCTCGATACTCCTGTAAGGAATCAGACTCAGGATGAGTTCCTTATGGAGGATATTGACGTGATTGTTGCTACCATAGCCTTTGGTATGGGTATTGACAAACCAGATGTCCGTTTTGTCATTCACTATGACATTCCTAAGAGCCTTGAAGGATATTATCAGGAAACAGGTCGTGCTGGTCGTGACGGTGGCGAGGGTAAGTGTATAGCATTCTATTCGCATAAGGATCTTCAGAAACTGGAGAAGTTCATGGCTGACAAGCAGGTGGCAGAACAGGATATAGGCCGTCATCTGCTTCAGGAGACAGAGGCATACGCAGAGTCTTCGCTTTGCCGTAGAAAGCTTCTTCTGAACTATTTCGGCGAGACATATACGGAGGAGAATTGTCATAATTGTGACAATTGTCTGCATCCGAAGGAGAAATTCGAGGCTACAGAGGAGCTCAAGTGCATACTTGAGTCGGTTGTGGCTATCAAGGAGAATTTCCGTACTCAGTATCTTATAGACTTTGTAAAAGGTCGTGCAACCGACGATATCACATCCCACAAGCATCATCAGCTTGAGGCTTTCGGCTGTGGTGAAGGCAAGCGCGACAAACTCTGGAATCCTGTTATCAGATATGCCATTGTGGAGGGACTTCTTCGCAAGGAGGTAGAGGATTATGGAACGTTGAAGATAACGGCTGCTGGCAAGAAGTGGCTGAAGAATCCTCAGCCGTTCTTTATCACGGAGGATAATGAGTTCTCAGAGGAAGAAGAGGATGATACACCAGCAGCAAAAGGCGCGGTACTTGATCCGGAATTGTTTGCCGTATTGAAGAGCCTCAGAAAGGATGTGGCAAAGAAGCATAATGTGCCGCCTTACGTTGTGTTCCAGGATATGTCTCTGGAACAGATGGCAACTATGTATCCTGTTACCCTTACTGAACTTCAGAATATTCAGGGAGTAGGGCAGGGTAAGGCAAAGCGTTACGGACAGGAGTTCTGCGATGTGATAAAGAAACATTGTGAGGAGAATGATATTATTCGTCCGGAAGATGTTCGTGTAAAGACTGTTGCCAAGAACTCTTTGAAGAAGGTGAAGATAATCCAGAGCATAGACAAGGGGATGCCTCTTGATGATATAGCAGAGTCCTTGAATATGGACTTCGGTGAGTTCCTTACCGAGGTAGAACGTATCGTGGATAGCGGTACGAAACTCAATATTAATTATTTCCTTGAGGAGGTAATGGACGAGGATGTCGTGGATGATATTTACGAGTATTTCCGCGAGAGTGAGACGGACAAGATTTCCGTTGCCCTTGAGGAACTTGGTGATGACTATGAAGAGGACGAGATACGCCTTGTAAGGATTAAGTTCCTTTCGGAGTTGGCGAATTAAGAGAACTTTTTCGGAGTTTCTGACTTCCGTTTTCCCGTTTCTTTACCTTCGCTCTTCCTCCTATGTGGTTCCGCTCTTCCTCCGTACCAAAGTCGGTGCAAAGTCGGTGCAAAGTCGGTGAAGCCCTTATTTTAGAGCGGACTTTCAACGGGTTTGGTTCGGATTTACATAGGAGAAAGAGTGAAGGTGTATATTTTCCATCTGGAATAGTGGTCAAACTGCGATAGATCAGCTTTCTCTATCATAATAATTCAATTAATATGAGTGATAAAATAGAATTGTTGAAGAAAATGGCTATGGCAGATGGTGTGCTTTCTGAAAATGAAAAGCATGTTTTCAGAGAGACTCTTGATTTGCCAGAATCCGATATGCAAATTCTGTTTGAACAAATTGAATCAGAACTTGAATCTGTGCAATCAGAAACGGAAATGATAGATTGGAAACGTAAAAACGGTCTTGATTTTGAAAAGTATATCGTCAGACTTCTTCCTGATAATTACAAAAATCTCAGATGGACAGGAGATAAATATGCTGGTGGGCGTTATGATGAGCGCAATAAGTTGCCTGATATTATTTTTGATATGGAATTGAATAATGCTTATTCAGTCGCAATCGAATGTAAGTTCAGAATGTCTTATTTTAAGGATATCCTGTTTGTTGCAAGAAAAGAACAACTTGATAGGTACAGAGAATTCCAAGAAAAAAGTGACATTCCTGTTTTCCTTGCTATAGGTGTAGGTGGAAGTGGCGCACATCCAGAAGAGCTTTTTATTGCTCCGTTGAATGCGATAAAGTTTCCTGTGGTAAAGAAAAGTTATCTGAAGAAATTCCAAAAGAAACTTGATCAAAAGTTGTTTTATCATGTGAAATCCAAAAGCCTGTATTGATTTTTTTACTATGGAAAAACATTCGGATAATAATCTTTTCTCATGAAGCGTAATGTGAAAAAATAGACAAGAAATCTCGTTTCCGCGTTAATTTGCATTAATAGGAAAAGAAAAATGAAAGATAATGGCGATTATCTCGGAAAAAATTAGTAACTTTGCACCTCAATAAAAAAAGATTAATTCTATGGCTTCATTTATTGCAGACAAAATTGTGATGGAAGGTATTACCTTCGATGATGTATTGCTGATTCCAGCTTATTCAGAGGTTCTTCCACGTGAGGTATCACTTGGTACCAAGTTCTCTCGTAACATTGATTTGAAGATCCCATTCGTAACAGCTGCTATGGATACTGTTACCGAGGCTCCTATGGCTATTGCCATTGCTCGTGAGGGTGGAATCGGTGTTATCCACAAGAATATGTCAATTGAGGAACAGGCTCGTCAGGTGGCAATCGTAAAGCGTGCTGAGAACGGTATGATTTACGATCCTGTGACTATCAACCCTTGGAAGACAGTCAAGGATGCGCTTGATATCATGTCTGAGTATCACATCGGTGGTATTCCTGTTGTTGACAAAGAAGGTCTGCTCGTAGGCATTGTAACCAACCGTGACCTCCGTTTCCAGAGTGATCTTGACCGTAAGATTCAGGATGTGATGACAAAGGATAACCTTATCGTTACCCATCAGCAGGCTGACCTTCAGGCTGCTTCACAGATTCTTCTCGAACACAAGATTGAGAAGCTCCCTGTTGTTGACGATGATAACAAGCTCATCGGTCTTATCACTTACAAGGATATCACAAAGGCAAAGGATAAGCCAATGGCATGTAAGGACAAGAAGGGCCGTCTTCGTGTAGCTGCAGGTGTAGGCGTTACTGCTGATACATTCCAGCGTATGGAGGCTCTTGTAAAGGCTGGCGTTGACGCTATCATTATCGATACTGCTCATGGACATTCAAAGGGCGTTATCGAGAAGGTGCGTGAGGCAAAGGCTGCATTCCCTGACGTGGATATCGTTGTTGGTAACATTGCTACTGGTGAGGCTGCAAAGGCACTCGTTGAGGCTGGTGCAGATGCTGTTAAGGTAGGTATCGGTCCTGGTTCTATCTGTACCACACGTATCGTGGCAGGTGTAGGTGTTCCACAGCTCTCTGCTGTATATGATGTTGCTTCTGCCCTTGAGGGTACAGGTGTTCCTCTCATCGCTGATGGTGGTCTCCGCTATTCTGGCGATATCGTTAAGGCACTTGCTGCAGGTGGATTCTCTGTAATGATTGGCTCACTTGTTGCAGGTACAGAGGAGGCTCCAGGCGAGACAATCCTGTTCAATGGCCGTAAGTTCAAGTCATATCGTGGTATGGGTTCTCTTGAGGCTATGGAGAAGGGTTCTGCCGACCGTTACTTCCAAGGTGGCGTGAAGGAGACAAAGAAACTCGTTCCGGAAGGTATCGCAGGTCGTGTGCCTTACAAGGGAACTGTTCAGGAGGTTATCTATCAGCTTGTAGGTGGACTTCGTTCTGGTATGGGCTATTGCGGAGCGCATAACATTGAGGAACTTCATAATGCCAAGTTTACTCGTATCACAGCTGCCGGCATGTCAGAGAGTCATCCACACGAGGTGATCATTACAAGTGAGGCTCCTAATTATAGTAGGCCACAGTAAGAAGCCTAACCAAGCCTTCCCAAAGGGAAGGATGTTTTATACATTCTTCCGCTTAAAGAGGGCTTGGTTATGCTTTATGTATAATTAATAATTAAGATTCATTACAATCTCACATCCTTCCCTTTTGGAGATTAGTCATAATACCCTTCGACTTATAGGGAGAAAAGGTTTTGTTAGGATTTATGTTTGGAAAGTTTAACTCACTATATCGCATCCCTCCCTTTGGGAGGGCCTGGGTGGGCTTTATTTCTTGTTTTGCTGTCCAGCTGACGGCATTTTCACAGAACAATGATCCTGTGATTATGACTATTGCAGGTGAACCTGTGCTTCGTTCTGAGTTCGAGTATTCATACAACAAGAATAACTCAGAGGGGGTAATCGACAAGAAGACTGTTGAGGAATATGTTGACCTCTTTGTGAATTATAAGCTGAAGGTCGCAGCTGCACTTGAAGAGAAGATGGACACTATGACTTCTTATAAGAAGGAGTATGTTGGCTATCGTGACCAGCAGGTGCGCCCAACGCTTATCAATGAGGCAGACGTAGAGGCTGAGGCTCGGAAGATATACAATGATACGAAGAATAGGGTAGGGGCTGACGGACTTATCACTCCTGCTCATATCCTTCTCCGTCTTCCTCAGCAGGCTGGAAACGATGAACAGATTCGTGTGAAGAATCGCGCGGACTCTATCTATAACGCCATTATGGCAGGTGCCGACTTTGCTCAGCTTGCCTCCAGATACAGTCAGGATCCGGGCTCTAATAAGAACGGTGGTAACATCGGACAGATTTCCCGTGGTCAGACACTCAAGGAGTTCGAGGATGCAGCATTCGCGTTGAGAGACGGTCAGGTGTCAAGACCTGTTCTTTCGCCTGTAGGATATCACATTATCAAGATGCTTGGGCATTCGCCAATGCCATCATACGACTCTCTCCGTAATGACATACGCCAGTTTATTGAGAATCGCGGCATTCGTGAGTCTATTATAAACGGTAAGTTGGAGCAGATGGTAAAGGCTGTCGGACTGCCTCAGGAGAAAATTATGGATCAGCGTGCCGATTCTCTTGCTGCCATAGATTCTGATATGAAATATCTCTTCAAGGAGTATCATGACGGATTGCTGCTCTATGAGATAAGCAACCGAGAGGTTTGGGAAAAGGCAAGCAAGGATGAAGCCGGACTTCAGGCATATTTCAAGAAGAACAAGAAGAAATATGTATGGGAGGCTCCGAGATTCAAGGGTATAGCATATCATGCGCGTAATATAGATGATGTTATGGCTGTGAGGAAGGCTCTCAAGGGAAAGCCTTTCAACGAATGGACAGAGATACTCCGTTCTACGTTCAATGCCGACTCTGTACTCCGCATCCGTGTGGAGAAGGGTATCTTCAAGATGGGCGACAGTCCTCTAGTTGATAAAGATGTGTTTGGCTTAGATACAAAGACTACTCCATTAAAGGATTATCCATACGATGCCACCTATGGCGATGTGCTCAAGGCTCCTAAGGAGATGGATGATGTGCGCTCACAGGTAGTGGCTGATTATCAGGAAGCTCTCGAACAGGGATGGGTAGCAGTTCTCCGTGAACGAATCCCTGTCAAAGTAGAATGGGACGTACTAAAGACGGTCAATAAGCATTAAAAAGAGGCCTCTGCCCCCGCCCTCCCCCGTAGGGAGGGAGCTGGAAGGCGGAAGGCAAAATCCTATAATTTATAAAAGTAATATAGACTATCCCCCGCAGTCGAATCGGCTCCCTCCCTACGGGGGAGGGCGGGGGGAGAGGCCAAATTATGAAACATAGAATAATTCTTTCGTCATTTCTCTTAATGGGACTTGCTGCTTCTGCTGTTACCAATCACTTTGGTGTCGGCTCTATGATGCAGGAATCTCCTGCTAACGATTCTGTAAAGGTAGAGAAGAATGCAATAGAGAACCCTCATTACCTTGATGAGGTTGTATGGGTGGTAGGCGATGAGCCAATTCTTCGCTCTGATATAGAGGTTATGCGTATGCAAGGAGAACAGGAGGGTGTCGATTTCGGTGGTGATCCAGATTGCCGTATCCCTGAGCAGTTAGCTGTTCAGAAACTATTCCTGCATCAGGCTGCTATCGACAGTATTGAGGTGACTGAGGCAGAGGTGTCAAATGCCATTGAGCAGCAGTTGAATGGCTGGATACAGATGGCTGGTTCTCGTGAGCGTCTGGAGGAATATCGCAAGCAGACTATTACCCAGATGAAGAATGAATTGCATGATGAATTCAAGAACCGTCAGCTTATTAGCAAGATGCGCGAGAAACTGGTTGCTGATGTCAAGGTGTCGCCTGCTGATGTCCGCAACTATTTCAAGGGACTCCCAGAGGATAGCATCCCATTCGTGCCAACCGAGGTCGAGGTGCAGATTATAACCAATGCTCCACGTATCCCTATGGAGGAGATAAATAAGGTAAAGGATGATCTTCGCGACTATACCAAACGTGTAACTGAGGGCTCTACATCATTCGCAGCACTTGCGCGTTTGTATTCCGAGGATCCGGGTTCTGCCCGTCAGGGTGGTGAGTTGGATTATGCCGGACGTGGTGTGTATGATCCTGCTTTTGCTGCCGTAGCCTTCAACCTTAGCGACCCTAAGAAGATAAGCAAGATTGTAGAGACTGAGTTTGGATTCCATATCATTCAGCTTATCGACAAGCGAGGTGAGAAGATAAAGTGCCGTCATATCCTTCGTAAGCCGAAGGTTCCAAGAACTGCCATAGACGAGGGTTTGCATCGTCTGGACTCTATCGCCGATGAGCTTCGTGCTAATAAGTTCACCTTCGAGGAAGCTGCAACATATATATCTGATGACAAGGATACTCGTCTCAGCAATGGTCTTATGGCTAATTTTGATCAGGAGACAATGGCAAACACCTCAAAGTTCAAGATGAAGGATCTTCCACCAGAGGTGGCCCGTGCCGTTGAGGGACTGAAGGTTGGCGAGATTTCAAAAGCATTCACTATGATTAATGTAAAGCAGAAGACCGTCTGCGCCATCGTGAAGCTGAAGTCAAGAACCGAGGGACATCGTGCGAAGATTACCGATGATTTTCAGGTAATGAAAAACGTTGTGCTCGAAAAGCGTCGTGAGGAGCTCATCCACAACTGGGTGAAGAATAAGATTAAGGATACGTATGTCCGTATGGACGACCGCTATAAGAACTGTAATTTTGAATACGAGGGTTGGATAAAGCAATGACGACTCGCAAGAAAGCAAATATAAACTGGCACAGAACCATCATCCTGATGGTCCTGTGCCTTTTTGGCTTGAGTGTGGTCTTCTCTGCCAAGCCTCGCCGTCATCGTGCCAGTGCCAAGCAGGAAGACCCGCGCATATATCTCGAACATGCTGATGAACTGGAATACGACGTATATGGCTTGCGTCCTGATGTTCAGATAGCAAGAGGAAAGGTGAAGTTCCGCCACAAGGGAGGAATACTCACCTGTGACAGCGCGTATTTCAATGAGCAGAGCAATAGTTTCGAGGCTTTCGGACACGTCTTCATGAAACAGGGCGATACTCTCACCTTGAAATCGGAATGGGCTTGGTATGATGGTAATGACGAACGAGCAGAGGCGCGTAGGAACGTGGTTCTCACGCATCGTAAGTCGAAGTTGTTTTGTGACTCCCTCGACTATGACCGAATGTATGGCGTTGCGTATTTCTTTGATGGCGGAAAGCTTATCGACAAGGGAAGTACGCTGACCTCAGACTGGGGACAATACAACACCGAGACTCGTGAGGCTGTATTCTATTACAAGGTGCGTCTTAAGAATGACAGGATGACGATGTATTCCGACACCCTGTATTACGACACCCAGACCTCCGTAGCGCATATCGTGGGCGATTATACCTCGGATAAAAACGAGGTCGGACCGTCAATGATCATTAATCAGGGAAACATTGTCCGGACCACCGACGGCTACTACAATACTAGCAGTGAGGAGTCGATGCTCTTTGGACGCTCCACTGTGGATAATGAAGAAAAGACTATAACGGCTGACAGTCTGTTCTCCGACAGCAAGAAGAAAATTGATGAGGGCTTCGGAAACGTGGTGTATGTCGATAAGAAGAACAAGAACATGTTCGTGGGCAACCACATCTACTACGACGAGAATATCGGGTACGGCTTTGCCACCGATTCTGCCGTGGTGATGGATTTTTCCCAGAATGACACTCTCTATGTTCATGCCGACTCTATAAAACTCTATACATATAATATCAATACCGATTCCGTGTATCGTGTCATGCACGGATTCCATAAGGTTAGGGCATATCGTACCGACATACAGGCTGTATGCGACTCCCTTGTGTTCAATTCCAAGGATTCATGTCTTACGCTCTACAAGGACCCTATCGCATGGAATATGGGACGTCAGGTGCTGGGTGAGGTTATGCATGCATATATGCAAGACTCCACTATACGCTATGCCGATGTCATAGGTCAGGCCATGAGCATAGAGCGCATGGACTCTGCCCACTACAATCAGTTGGCCTCCAAGGAAATGCAGGTCTATTTCCAGGAAGGCAAGGCACGCGAGACATGGGCTATAGGCAATGTTCAGGCGGTTTATTATCCTATTGACGATGCCGATACCACAATCATCGGACTCAACTTCCTTGAGACCGACACGATGAAGATGTATCTCTCACCTGAACGTAAGCTGGAGAAAATATGGGCATCGAAATCAACGGGCACTATGTATCCTATCACGCAGATACCGTCCGACAAACTCCGCCTCCCTGCCTTTGCCTGGTTTGAGAATATCCGTCCTAAGAACAAGAATGATATCTTCGAATGGAGAGGTAAGGGCAAGGAAAACGAGCTGAAGATAGAGAAACGTCGTGAAGCTCCGAAAAGGAAGATAGAGTAAGTGGCCTCTCCCCCCGCAAGCACATACTCCGATGTTATCAACATCGGACTTCCCAACCGTAGGGAGGGAGCCGGAATGCCCATGTTTGTAATGAAAAAAAGAATGATTAAATAATTGATATGCCTTTCGCGCTCCGGCTCCCTCCCTACGGGGGAGGGCGGGGGGAGAGGCCACATTTCTTAACAAATGGATATAATTCAACTTCTGCCAGACAGCGTAGCCAATCAGATAGCAGCAGGTGAGGTGATTCAGCGTCCGGCATCTGTTATCAAGGAGCTCGTGGAGAATGCTATCGATGCGGGTGCCAAGACTATAAAGGTGTTCGTGGTGGATGCCGGTCGTACCTCGATACAAATAATCGATGATGGCTGTGGTATGTCGGAGACCGATGCTCGTTTGTCTTTTGAGCGTCATGCCACGTCAAAGATACGTAAGGCCGATGACCTCTTCGCACTTCATACCATGGGTTTCCGTGGCGAGGCATTGGCTTCTATAGCAGCCGTTGCACAGGTGACGTTACAGACACGAAGGGCAGAAGATGAACTCGGAACACGCATTACTTTGGAAGGTTCACATGTCACATCACAGGAACCAGTGGCATGCGCCGTGGGCAGTAGTTTCTGTGTTGAGAACCTATTCTTCAACGTGCCGGCAAGAAGGAAATTCCTCAAGTCGAACACCACGGAAATGAGCAATATCAACCAGACGTTTGAGCGCATTGTACTCGTATATCCGCATATCTCATTCATACTCTATAACAACGGACAGGAGGCAATGAACCTCCCCGCAGCCTCACTTCGTCAGCGTATAATCGATGTCTTTGGCAAGAAGATAAACCAGGCTTTACTGCCTCTCGATACTGCCACTACACTCTGCAAGATAACCGGATTTGTTGGCAAGCCTGAGAGTGCGCGAAAGAAGGGTGCAAAGCAGTTCTTCTTCGTCAACGGACGATATATGAAACATCCGTATTTCCACAAGGCTGTGCAGATGGCTTTCGAGCGCCTTGTCCCTTCAGGCGACCAGGTTCCTTATTTCATATATTTCGATGTCAATCCAGAGGATATAGACGTGAATATCCACCCGGTAAAGACTGAGATAAAATTCGAAAACGAACAGGCTATATGGCAGATCCTTATGGCTACCGTGCGCGATGCCGTCGGTAAGTTCTCTGGCGTTACCGAGATTGACTTCGACGTAGAAGGACGCCCTGATATACCAGTGTATAATCCGGAGGCGCTGAAGGATGCAAAGCAGCCGACTATCGAAATTGATTCTTCGTACAATCCCTTCCTTTGCACACCTTCCGACGAGCCTCAGTATCTTAAGAAAGCTGCACGTGATACGTCGGGCAGTTCCCGTGGCTCTCGCAATGGAGGAGGCATACCAAGTTCCTCACTCGGAATATCCGACTACAAACCGCGGCAGAACACGCAGCAATGGGAAAACCTCTATCAGTCATCGGCTATCAATATTGACGATACTCCAGCAGGCGATGAGAATATCTTCTCATCTGTACTCAACGATTTTGAGGACGAGCAAGTGCCATTGCTCAATAGAGGTCACGAGCATCTGCAATATAGCGGCAGGTATATAGTCACACAGGTGGAAAACGGACTGATGCTAACCGATCAGTACAGGGCTGACGTGCGCATCCTCTTTGAATACTATATGCATAGTCTTGCCACACGAACATCAAGCACGCAGAAGATACTGTTCCCAGAGACCGTGCAGTTCCCACCATCATATTCGCCATACCTCTCAACTGCCATCAGCGAGATGTGTAGCCTCGGCTTCGAGATAAATAAGGAAGACAATGGCGGCTATAGCGTTTCAGGTATACCAGCCGGTCTTGCCGGACTTGATGCCGTAACCCTTGTCAACGAGCTTGTCAGCGCGGTGGTGGAATACGGGTCTGATGTCAAATCTGAGATAAACTCATTCCTCGCCCTGCAACTTGCCGAACGTGCTGCCACTCCCTATGGAGAGATACTCTCACAGGAACAGATGGAAAATATGATAGAAAGGCTGCTGCAATGTGAAAACAGTCGATATACACCCGATGGAAAGACGATAACCGTTATATGGGCAGAAAAGGAAATTGAGCAGCATTTTTAGCACGCTTCAACAAAAAATGATATATTTATAAAAAAAGTCTCCGAAAAATTTGGTAGTCTCATGGAAATGTAGTACCTTTGCACTCGCAATTCGGAAATATCTCTTCCGGGCGTTTAGCTCAGCTGGTTTAGAGCATCTGCCTTACAAGCAGAGGGTCGGCGGTTCGAATCCGTCAACGCCCACAAGAGTTTAGAAAGTTAGAGGTATCAGAATTGCACACCGAAAAGTGTTTCGGGCGTTTAGCTCAGCTGGTTTAGAGCATCTGCCTTACAAGCAGAGGGTCGGCGGTTCGAATCCGTCAACGCCCACTCTCTCTCTCTCACACATTATCCCGTAGACAAGCGTGAGCTTGTTTGCGGGATTTCTTTATTTTGTCCCCAGTTCAACGAAAAAAGATGGACGCATCTCTGATGCTGAACTGACAATACATACATCAAATCGTATTTCAAAGGGTCAAACTTGGTTCTTCCTAAACAATATGCCACCAAACCCCATGCTATAGAACCGCATCCAGGACCGACCAATGCTCCTAACTCTTTTTCCGCAGTATTGACTATATCATGCACAAGCATGAAGTATCTTGCAACATCGTTCTTCTTGATAATTTCCAACTCAAATTTGAGACGGTC
>CADBXL010000008.1 GCA_902798615.1 uncultured Bacteroidales bacterium
GTGGATAGGAAGAGGCACACCTTCAACCATAGAGTCAAAGATACTGACTTCGATATCGTCAGCGTTGGGCATGAAATACAGTGTCAGGTTCGCCTGACCATCCAAATCAATAAGCAGGACCTTCCTGCCCATCAATGCCATGCAAGCTCCAATGGAAGCTGTGCTTGTGGTCTTCCCCACCCCACCCTTGGCATTGCATATCGTAATGGTTTTGTGTAACATAGAGTGAATTGTTATTATTGATAAATTATATACATGTTGTCATGTATTTACGTGTACAAAGGTACAAATGGATATTCGGTAAGGAGAAAGATATAGATTGAGATTTCAAAAGGTCAATCTAAAGGTCAACATATCACTAGCAATATACATTGTCACGGCAGACCATAAACCGAGAATTGCAAGCGCACATATAAGGCCGCTTTATGTGATGGTATGCCACCAGAAGCAGCATACCACCATTGTTGTCATGCACGAAGAATCACTTGCCTTTCCATTGGGGATTTGGACTATTCAAATGTGAATGTACGGATGTAGAAGTATGTATCATCATTTTCATACTCATATTCATTGATATACTCCATCATCTCCTCTTCGGTACGTTCTCCTCGCTCTATCCCCATCCTGGTGCACCATTCCTTGATTGCATCTGATACTGTGTTGTAAATATCATCACAGACATCATCAAATGGTTCTCCGTATGAAGAAACACAAGCATCTTCTGGAAAGAAATTAGCCTCGTCATGGACATAATAGACTTCGCAGCCACATTCACAGACTCTGTATGAGATTGAGAGTTCGTTTCCAAGTTTGCGGTTAATTTCCTCGAATAGTTCATTGCACGCATCCCAGGCAGTCTCTGTCTCGAATGATAGAAGCGCATATCCATTGTCTTCTTCGTACTCAGCAAAATAGATATGCCCACGGACTGAGATATGCTTTGTCTCGTAGTCGATGTCATAATACTTTGCCAATTCATCAAGCCAGATGTTCTTGGTGTTCACGTTCATGCTCTGGAAAGCAGTCCAAAGGTTACTCACTGCCTTGTGAGAACCTGTTACCTTGTAGGTTGTTGTTGCTAGATTTGCCATGTCTGATATTTTTTTATTTCCCTACTGTAGATCAACTACTTCGGGAATGGTTAGAAATTATGTTGCATCGAGAAGGTGTTTTGGCTATCGAAGCAAGGTTTTGTCTGTAAAATACTACCCAACGGTGTGGAGATTTCACAGCAAAGCAGAGCCATGACCTTGAATCGATCAGACAAAACATGTTACCTTCGCAACCTAATTTCAACAATTCCCAGAAGTAGATGTTCAATTCAATGGAAAGATATTCAATAAGGAAAAAGAGAGTCCAGACTATTGAAGTTTAAGGTTTAGGTTTATCCCATGATATATATACATGCTTTTTAAACTAGTTTATGGACTTGACGGATTTGCAACTTCGTTCATAGCGGCAAGTCCGCAAGTTTAACAGATTCATATATATGTATATGATATCATAAACTTGTTTCTATTAAATGTCATTTAGGTGTTGTACAAATTGCCACTATGGGATTCAAGAGGAACGATGTCCGTTAATGTCTCTACTTCCTCGCAGACCTAATCAGCGATTCATGCGTATTTAAAATGTAACCTCTACATGAGGAAATGTGGAGTTAGTTTTTTCCTTACAGAAAAAACTTTATCTACCAATGCATGTAATAAAAAATAGATAACGAACACTCAAAAATAAAGACAAAATGGCTGTGTTCTCATTTATTATTTGTAATTTTGCAACATCAAATCAGCAATCTTTCTAAATAAAGGTTAAATGCGTTAAATTTCGAATTTTTCTAGTTGTTAGAAATTATTCAGAAAGTGAGCTAACAAACGTTTTTATCGCGAAATAACTAACTTTCTGAGTATTAAGACAAGCGAATTACTGCGTGGGCAAGTAAACAAATATTAACAACTACGAACATTTATGAATAACTATTAATAAGTACCTCATTTTGAGGTACTTTTATTTTTTAACAGTTCGTAGTAGTTTTTTGTTATTCCTAATAATTCTTACTATTTTTGTACTGAAGGTACAAGCGTGAGACGCAATGAGAAAATAAAAAATGACATTGAGGGTACAAGCGTGAGACACCATGAGACGTGATGAGACGGTATGATACACATTTGGAGAAATAAAAGGCACCAATCCTTGTAACGATATGGAAATACAGAAACGATGCCAGTACTGCGGAGGAATAAAATACCTCGAATAACTCAGGAATGAAGTGTTTTCTATTGGCAAAAAGTTCATTCGATAGTAGAAATATCGCTCACGATACATTGTTAAACTATCTTAATTTTTCAATAAATCGCTTGCGATATAAATTATTATCCTTATCTTTGCATCGCAAACGACATAAACAACTATAATAAATAAAAAAGGTATGCAAAAGATTTATGATTTCAAGGCTTTTTCAAGCAAAGGGAAGGAGATTGATTTCTCACAGTTTCAAGGTAAAGTATTGCTGATTGTGAACACAGCCAGCAAGTGTGGATTTACTCCTCAGTTCGCAGGACTGGAGGAGCTTAACCAGAAGTATAAGGATAAGGGACTGGTTATCATCGGATTCCCTTGCAATCAGTTCAAGGAACAGGATCCAGAGGGTGATGCCAAGATTGAGGAGTTCTGCCAGCTGAACTATGGTGTGACCTTCCAGATTATGAGAAAGGGTGATGTCAACGGTCAAGATGCCCAGCCCATCTTCGTGTATCTGAAGGCTCAGGCTCCTACTGAGGTGTATAATGGAGATAAAGCCAAAGAGATTCAGGCTCTCCTGAAGACCCTGAGCACGAGCGTCGAGAAAGAAAGTGACATTCTGTGGAATTTTACAAAATTCCTGATATCAAAGGATGGTGAGACAATTCTACGCTTTGCACCAACCGTTGAGCCAAAGGACTTCGAGAAAGATATAGAGAAAATGCTAGGATAATTGACTATTGGAAATTATGCACGCAGAATTGCAACTTGACAACCAGATATGTTTCCGTCTCTATACAGCAGCTAGACTGATAACCCAGGCCTACACGCCAATGTTGACAGAGTTGGGCATCACCTACCCGCAGTATCTCGTTTTGATGGTGCTATGGGAAAAAGACTGTCAGCCCGTAAACGACATCGCCCATAGGCTGACACTTGAAACGAACACTATGACTCCCCTACTCCAGCGCATGGAGAAGCTGGGCATAGTCACTCGCAAGAAGGGTGAACAGGATAAGCGTCAGCAGATTGTAAGCCTCACCGAGAAAGGGCGCGAGATGGAAGAACAAGCCTACAATCTCATTCCTGCAGGCATGGGTGAGACTCTGAAAGCCTGTCCGCTCCAGATTGAAGACTATACACATCTGGCCAGTGAATTAGACATGATCATTGACACATTAAAAAATAAATAACCAGCGCAAAATGAAATACATCAAATTATGCATCCGTCTGCTACTCGGTATCTTCATGACCTACGCAGGTATCAGTCATCTGACAATAGCTCGTCAGGAGTTCGTAGCACAAGTCCCCACATGGCTTCAGTTCAGCCCGGGCTTTACTGATTTTGTCGTGCTGGCATCGGGCGTGGTGGAGATTGCTCTCGGTCTTGGCATGCTGTTCCTCTGGAAAAAGAAAGCACTCGTCGGTGCGCTGCTTGCTCTATTCTATGTACTAATCTTCCCAGGCAACATCAACCAGTATGTGAATCATATCGATGCCTTCGGTCTCAACACCGATCAGGCTCGTCTCATCCGACTGTTCTTCCAGCCTGTACTCATCTTCCTCGCCCTTTGGACAACAGGCGGCTGGGAGTATTGCAAGAAACTCTGTAATATATGCAAGAAATAGCATTTTCGAATGGTCTTAAAAATCAAACATTGGTTACAATCCCTATCATTCAGAACTGGTGTCATCGTCCTGTTGTGCTGCATACCGTTCTATATTCTGTCGTTCGCCCAGATGCTGCTGTCTATTAGTACAGCTACAAAAGGTGTGCTATGGGCAGTTCTCTTCGGACTGGCCAAGACCTGTCAGTATGGAGGACTAACCATTCTGGGCGTTGAAGGCTACAAACGGTTACGGAACAAATTCAGAAAGCATTAAATCTAACAAACATGACAATATGATCTACGGACTCACAAAAGGAACAGATTTTGAGAAGTTATGCGACGGAGCCGCCAAGGCTGAAGCTGCTGGAGTAATGATGTACTATGCGCTCGCTCGTATGGCCAAGGAACAAGGCTATCCAGAGGAGGTCTCACAAACCTTTATTGAGATGGCAAATCAGGAGGCCGTCCATGCAGGATTCTACGCTACGCTCAACGGCAAGTATAACGCTGACATTTGGAAAGTGGCAGAGAACTTTGCTGTTGGAGAGGAAAAGGGTGAAGAACAGGTCAACCAGTTTGCTCAGGCATTCAGGGCTGCTGGCATGAACGAGGCAGCCGACGAGATGGAAGTCTTTGCAAAGCAGGAAGGCCATCACGGCGCAACCTTACGGGCTATGATTGAGAAATACAAGAAATAATAAACAGAAAGAACAATTGTTATGAAGAACTTTATTAAGACATCAGCCTTCGTGCTGACAGGCACACTGCTCATCGCTGCCTGTGGAAACAAGGAGCAAAAGAGTGAGGCTAACGTAAATGAGAATCCCGCTCAGGAGAAAATCGAGGTGAAGGCCGTTGAGGGACGCAAGAACTTCAGCGACAAGGCTGTTATCACACCATTGCCAGCCATAATGATTGCCACATGGGACGAGAACAAGAATCCCGATGTGATGATGGCTGCGTGGGGAGGCCAGTGCGGTCCCAAGCATATCTCTTTCGAACTATCCAAACATAAGACTACGGATAACATCCGTCTGAAGAAGGCCTTTACCATCAGCTTTGCTACGGTAGGTGACATTGCCCAAAGCGACTACTTTGGAATCGTTTCAGGCAACGACGTACCCGACAAAGTGGCTAAGGCAGGATTCACTATCACCCCAAGTCCAAACGTCGATGCACCTATCATCAATGAGTACAAGCTGACGTTGGAGTGCAAGGTTGTAACCTTCGATGAAAAAGAGAACGGTGGTGCCCATGTCGTTGGCGAAATAATCAACATGAGTGCAGACGAGAGCATCCTCGACGAGGAGGGTAACATAGATCTCGGTAAGCTTCAGCCAGTAATCTACAACTCTGCCAAGAACGAATACCGTATGGTCGGTGAGAAAGTCGGCACAGCTTGGGGTTCAGGCAAGACCATTCAGGATCGTGAAGTTAGATAATCTATAACTATGTTAGGCAACTTTTCTTATTACAATCCCACAAACTGTATTTTGGTGATATAACAGGGAGCAGCATCTTTAACAGGGTGTTGCTCCTTTTTTTTGAGGATTATTTCATTCCAGACTGGCTACTAAAATTACGTAAGCACGATTAATAAACGTCAGTTCGATGACTTGCTTCAGCTTGATGACTAAAATAAACGCTGCGCTTGGCTACATTAATTAACCATGAATTATCACGAATTTATCGTTAATTTTTATCCCGACTTGCGTAGCTTGTTGAGCTTCAGCGAAAAATAATTCGAATATTCGAAAAATCGGGACAGAGAAAAAAAATAATTCGTGGAAAATTCGCGGTAATTTGTGTAGCCCCACGCAGTGGTTAAGGTAGCTTGCTGCCATTCGTAGAATTATTCGCAAGACTCAACAAACTAAAGCAGGTTCCACGCTGTGCTCATCAGCGAATAAACTTGAATAATGTTATATTTTGCCATTATCTGCGTCCGCCCAAAGACACAAGTGTAAAAAAATCATACAAATAGCTTTTTCGGGCAAAAAAACTTTGCAATATAATGTTTATGTATTAACTTTGCACTCAAAAATCAGAGACGGGCACCGCTCTACGAGCGACAAGCCCATTTTTCATGTATTTTGTCGTTCGTCACATAATTCGTGCAACTCATCACTCGAAGTTGGTAGATTAAAGGCGATTCCGTACTTTTGCATTAAAAATCACCCAATAACGGCAATAATGGTAAAGAAAATCAAACAGCAACTAAGACAACTCTACATTGCCAAATATTTAGGTATCGTTGTTATTATCTGTATGAGAATATGCATCGATGCCTATCGTAATGTGAAATATTGGGAGGTGAAGAGCCCTGGGTTTCTGGCCTGCGACGCGATAGCAACGATTGCCGTATGCTATGCGTTCGTGTATATTCTTCAACGATGGGCAACATATAATCAGAAGCATCAGTCAAGTCTGTGGAAAGGGTATGGTGTAACCATTGCCATTTCCCTTGTTGTTATCAGTTGCTACATGGCAGTAAGGGCTTACGTGCAGTATCACAGATTCTACTCCATCCAAGAAGGGAGCGTGCCTCTCGTACTCTCTGCCCTCTTTGGCTGTATCTGTTACGGAATTCTGCGTAATAGCATAGACGAGGCAGAAACGAGAAGACTGCAGATAGAACAAGCCGAACTGAAGAATGAACAACTTAACACCGAACTGCGTGCGCTTAGGGCTCAGTATCACCCTCATTTCCTGTTCAATGCGCTTAACACCATATACTTCCAGATAGGACCGGAGAATGAGACTCCACGCCACACCATCGAGCTTCTCAGCGAAATCCTGCGTTATCAGGTTAACTGCGGCAGTGAGAAAGTTCCGCTGAAACAAGAGTTGGAATATCTGGAGAAGGATATAAGTTTCCGCAGACTGAGATGCTCTGACAGACTTAGCCTCAAAGTTGATTTCAGCATTCAGGAAGATGAACAGAACGTCATGATATATCCGCTTCTGTTCATTCCCCTCGTTGAGAATGCATTCAAATATATAGGAGGTGACAAACTGAGTATTGACGTAAAGATGTTGAAGACAGGAAAACAACTGACCTTCACCATTATCAACTCGGTTCCGCCCATCGATGCCCAGATGCCTTCCAAAACAAAGACAGGAACTGGGCTGGACAACCTGCGCCGACGATTGTCGCTGTTATATCCAGACCATCACACACTTGAATTAACGAGAAATAACGACTTTTACTCAGCAAAATTGACATTGACACTATGATAACATGCTTTATTGTTGACGATGAGCCTATTGCTCGTCGAGGACTCAGGGAATATATCGCTCGCGAAGGCGACATCAAGATTCTTGCAGAATGTGAGAATATTGTTGAGCTTCGTATGCGTCTGCAGGAGATGTCGCCAGATATAATATTCCTAGACATCGAGATGCCATACGCATCAGGCATGGATTGGCTTAGCACCGCCAATACCTCATCTATCGTCATCCTTACAACTGCATACGAGCAGTACGCCCTCAGAAGCTATGACTTCAACGTAGCCGACTATCTTCTCAAGCCGATTCCTTACGCACGTTTCTCAAAGGCCATTGCCAAGGCAAGGAATTTGCTACAGAAAGATATAGAAACTGAAGGTGTAGATTATATGGTGGTCAATGTGACTCAGACAAAGAGACATAAGATA
This sequence comes from uncultured Bacteroidales bacterium, assembly GCA_902798615.1. GTDB lineage: Bacteria > Bacteroidota > Bacteroidia > Bacteroidales > Bacteroidaceae > Prevotella. Next base: position 7,508 of record CADBXL010000008.1, read on the forward strand.
CTGTTCCGTGACATCACCTATATTGAGGCTCAGCAGAACTATTGCAACATACATCAATGCGATAACACCCCGCTAATGATTCGCACTACACTCAATAGAATTCTTGAACAACTGCCTTCAGACATGTTTTGCCAGGTTCATCGCTCATTCATAGTCAACAAAACGAGAATAACGAGTATGGATTCAAGCCATATCTATATCGGTGATGTCTCCATCCCAGTCTCACGAACCTACAAAGAGAAGCTATTGTAACGTGAGTTCGATGGAAAAAAGGAAGCGGATTTATCTGGTTTATCTGAAATTAATCGCGAAAATATTACTGCGCCAGCTATCAGAAAAATCAGATAAATCTGTTTCCCTTATTATTTTTAACATTCTAACACCGCTCAGTTCGCAAAGATGTTTTTTTTACTCACAGCCTTTGCAAAAGCATCGCAAGCGCTGAGCGGTAAATGCAAGATTTTTTTTGCAAAAACAAGACCTCACTTCCAGCATCAGTTATAGGTCCGTTCCAAGTCCGTTCCAGATCCGTTGTAAATCCGTTGTAAATCCCATTCACCTCCCATCTCTGAAAGGGCGATAGAGTGGAGCTGTAGTGGAGGCATGGCAAAGGCTGATTTTGCTATGCCCAGATTACAAGTGCATTTTTTTCGCGAGAGTTTTTGTAGGGGGGGTACACTTTTGCCAATTTATAGGTATAACGCTCTGACAGTCAAGAGATAACAAAGCGTGCACCTCCCCCCGAAGTGCACCTATGAAAAGAACGTTTTCAGGAGGGGGGGTGCACGCAACGTAAATCACTGGTAATCAGCAGGGAAAAGGGGTAAAACAGGCAAAAGTGCACCCCCCTATTTAAATTCTCTCACGAAAAAATCGAAGGTGAGTGTTATGCCTGTCAAAAAACAGCAAAAGGAGCTCTCTCAATATGAGAACGCCCCTAAATAATAAGGGAAACAGATTTGTCTGATTCATCTGATAGCTGGCGCAGTAAGATTTTCACGATTTATTTCAGATAAATCAGATAAATCCGTTTCTTTTTCGTCGAACTCACGTTAAATATGTACACTGGCCATGCGTTACATTTCATTACAAATGTGTTTATTTTATCCCAAAACTGATTATCTATACAATATTATTTTACACCTGAAAATTGTACTTTATACCACAATATCGTCATTCATACCTTAATATCGTCGTTTATCCCATTTATTTTGACATTTTGCGAAAAATATCTAACTTTGCACCACGAAAAATCACTTTCGAAGTCTGTTATTTCCCAACACGACAAGAAAACATAGATACTCTAATATACAATTAATAAAAGGTAAATTAAGAAGCGCAATTATCGCCAGTGACAAGACGATAAATACAAAAAACAAGTATGCAAGTAATAAAAGATAAATTAAGAAGTGCAATCATTGCCAGCGTACTGACAACGCTGATATTTTTGAAGTTCATCCCACTACAAGGATTCTGGTGTTACACCATTTTGGCAATATCTGATACGATAGAAACTGGAGTATGTATCCTTGACGAATTGATTGTCACCCATATCTTCCGCCTTCCAAACGATGCCACACGAGGCTATCAATACTTAAATAAAAGAAATGTCTTTTATGCCGGCTTCAATATCATGGTGCAATCTGTAGTTCAGGCTGTAATATTCAATATTACAATTCCTGATGAAAACTACTTTGAAATAGATAAGTTTGTTTATATCCTACTTTGTTTTCTCTGCGCCAGCCTATTTCTCAGTCTTTACTGGCGTAACGTGAGTAAGACAAGGTTTCTGGATAAAGAACTTGAGAATGCACTTCTTCTGAACGGAATACTGCAAGAGCGTGAATGCCACCGTAAGTCTGCCGTAGCTATTGAGGCTAAAGGAAACGAAAGCAGCGAAACAAAGTCTGCAGAGCCAAAAACCTCCGTACTACTTACAGGCACCACAAGCGAGAGTCTTGACATCTGCATCGACGAACTGCTTTACATAGAGTCGCAAGCCAACTATGTGGCTGTGCATTACCTCAAAGATGGCGAGCATTGCAGGAATGAAATAAGAAACAAACTCACGGCTATGTCCGAGCAACTGTTGCCTTACCCACAAGTGATGCGTTGCCACCGTGCCTACATCGTCAATCTGCAGCACGTCAGAAGCGTAGAGCGACGTACCAATGGTTTGATGCTCAAACTGCACTACAACGGAATACAGGTACCAGTATCCAAGAGTTATCAAGTTGAGGTAAAACAGCGTATTCAAGACATTGGATAATCGCCAACCTCACAACACTTTTGTAATCAATAAATTTCAGTTATAAATGAAACAAATTTTTGCTTTAGTCTTCATAACAATAGGAGCCCTGTTATTACTTAACAAGATGGGCTATGTGAGTCTGGAATGGTTCACAAGAATCGATTGGAGTAAGTATGCTCTTCCGTTGATATTTATCTTCATCGGTCTTATCCTATTGCTTTCACGCCAGAAACGTGATGAGACATTCATCAATCCGGATATCGACATGGTGATGGACGATAATGCACATCTGTACATCAATGAGATGTTTTCTGGGAACAACTACATCATGAGTGGCGAGCGTTTCCTGGGTGCTGAAATCAACACTATACTCGGTGGGGTAAGACTCGATTTGCGCGGTGCCGTCATTGAGCGTGACTGCGACTTGAAGATAAAGACTATACTTGGAGGTGTGAAACTATATGTGCCAGACAATATTCGCATCGAGACATCCTCTTCATGTTTCATCGGCGGCGTGAAAAATCGCGTAAACAAGTGCGTTGCGCCCAATGCTCACGTTCTTCGCATTCAGGCAGAATGTATTTTAGGAGGAATCACTATCAAACATTAATATTTTATTATCGGAGGACGAAACTGACAAGTTATAATTACTAATGGCATAAGGTTGACGTGATTCCAAAAAAAACGTTGACCTGCAATAAGTTAGACTATCAACTTGCATGATTTATTATAAGGCTGAAGGGAACGCAGGAAGTTCCCCAAAGACTTATAATACAGGGGATGTCTGTCCCTAATCTGAAAGCCATTTATAGCCAGCATTCTCTCCTCCTTAACTGTAACACTAATGAAAAGACTACTTATTATCATCAATGGTTTGTGTTCCAGTATGTAATAGCAAGATGCTGTGCACAATTCCGCTTAGAGTTTTATAACAAATCGCTTGTTCGTAATTGCCTGGAAGGCAACACCATGCGTAACCGAGGTGCATACTCGACGAAGGAGAGAATGCCCTCGGATATAGAACCTCCATCAACTAATCAGCCTGGAAGGCTGTACCTAATTGGTGATGTACTGCCCTCCAGGCAGTAGTGGTGATTGGAGCTATTTCCCCCGCACATCCTCGTTTCACTCGTATGTACGGGGTTACGAGTAGTACTGTCTTCCAGACAGTTTCTAACATGCGACTGTCTTGCTGATGAGCATAGCGAATAAACTAGAATAATAAAAAACGTAACTATGAAAAAAATCTTAATATTATTGCTCTGTAGTGGCGCATTAGTCATGCAGGCACAGACGGTTAGTGTCAAAGATGGGCCGTCGGAGAAACCTCAGAAACACACAGACCAGTATTTCTGCGGTTATTATGGTAAAGATTATGGTTTAGAAAACAAATCGCGCCATGTTTGGATTGACGCCAAGTACGAAGCAGGTAGTAATGTGTTTAAAGTTTACGCCCAACCTCTTCGTGGTGGCAAGGAAAAGACAGTTTACACAGTCAGCAAGGAAGGTGAGAAATGGCTCACTACCGACGCAACACCTGTGATGTCGGTATGTCTCGACCAATGCGAAAACGGCAGAAACCTCAGTCATTTAGGTAATAATTCGGGTACAATGGATTTTTCAGGCATTTCAGAAATGTTTATAGATCCAACCGAAATTAGAGCCTATATTGCCACAGGTCACACCGCAGGCGGTCGATTAGAACTTGCCGAGCGCACCAAATTGCCAAAGGGGCAAAGTTTCGTTATGGAAGGCAATAGTCCTGGTTGGTATCAGATACCTGTCACAGACGAATATATCAGTAATAAGGATTGCAAAGATATTAATAAGTTCAAGTTTGTCAAATCTGGCTCAGTTGCTCAAACAGCAACCAAGACTCTCTACTCACTCACCAGGAAAGGAATGTTCATGAGAGTCGCAAAATCAGTACCAGCCTTCACTCCTTATTATGAAATGCGAGGTGGAGCACAGTCAGCACCTGCAAAGCTTATGCTCGATTTCGATTCAGCAACCACAGGCATTGACGATGTTGTGATTGCTGATGACAACGACAGCAAGCTCGACATGAACAGCCCAATGTATCTGCTCAGTGGTCAGCGAGTAAAGAAACCTCGTCGAGGCACAATAGTAGTGCAGAATGGCGAAAAGTATTTGGTTAAGTAATAAAAGAAATGAAGAAGAAAAAGAGATACCAGCAGCCTATCGCTGAGATAGTGGATACTCAGGATGAAGAAAGCATACTGACCTCTTGGTCGTGGGGTTACGATTACGATGACCCACTTGACAATCACACTGGAGATATAAATGATGATCCATTCGGTGGTACGTCTGGCGCAAAGGGGAACCCAGTTTTTGGTGAAATCTGGGAAGATGAATTACAATAGTAATATTACTCAAGTTTCGCAAGCTCCACTTGAAAGTGAAGAGTGAAAAGTGAAGAGTGAATAATTTAAGTTTGTATTGCAGTTTAAAGTTCGCTATCGTTCCATTCGCGATAAAATGTAATTTAGATTCTTCACTCTTAACTCTTCTCTTTTCACTCAAACTTTCGCAAGTTGCGAACTTGCGAAAGTTGAATAAATTAGTAATGATATGTTAGTAGTAAGGTTAATTTTAGGCGTGATGGCATTCGCCGGTTTCGTCAGCATTTTAGCTATTTGTTTAACAAAAAATAAAAGTAAGTAAATAACGAAATAAAACTATGAACATTTCAAAGAAAGCATTGATGTCATTCATCATGGCATTGACATCATTGATATCAATGGCACAGCCATACTATCACGTCATGAAGCGAGAAGGTATCATTCTGACCGAAGAGGCTACGTATAATGCTAAGAACTATAAGATTAAAGTCGATATGGTTAAACCAAGGCCTAAAGATGCTATTGGTGGTAGAATAACACTCGAGCACTATGACTGTAACAAATCATCATTAAAGCGCAGTTTCTACTTCACGAAGCATGGTAATGTTTATTACAATAATTCAGAAGGTAAATTCTATTTTGAAGAGAGTCAGCTTGACTATCCAAAAAGATATAGTAAGGATCACTGCGGTCATTTCTGTTGGGATAGCAATATTGAAGGATGTATCGATGTAAAATCTTATGTGCTTAACACTAATGCTACAGAAACATATTTCTATTTTGCGGATCCTGCAAATTTACCGAAATTGAAAGAGGACTTAGGCAACGAGGAATGGGCAGTGCTGGCTGCGTGTGAGTGGTCGTATGTCTGTGAAAACTTAGGCGAATATGGGTGGACAGTAGATGAAAAAAAATGCTTTCTCATAGATACCACACCAGACAAGAGCCTGTTAACAGAACTTCGAAATAAAAATAATGGTAATCCTCGGGATCTGTCAATAGACGAATTTAAGTCCTTGGAGGCTCAAGGCTTAGTCTGCCTCCCTGCTTGCGGTCTCCTCTATAACAGCTCGAGTTTCTATAGTCAGGGTACAATTGGCAACTATTGGTCGTGCACGCCCAGCAACGACGAGTTAAATGGACAAGGCAATGCCGGAGTCTATTCTATGGACTTCAAGTCGAGCGAAGCACGTACAATGCATGGCCCTCAACGCACCTTCGGTTACGCTGTGCGTTTGGTCATACTTGCAGATTAAAGAAATAGTATGTTTCGCAAGGCAAGAGTTAGTGGGGCTGCGACAAATCTCGATGAATTAGCTCTGAAGGAGCGACACCTAAAAGGGCAGTCCGATAGGGCTGTTATTTGGTAGATGCGTGATTAAAGGAGCGCTGTAAGTGCGACACCTAATAAATATAATAGGTGTCGGTCATACAGACCTCACACCCTCAAAAACTGTCTGTATAACAGCCCTCACGGACTGCCCTGTTAGATGTCGCACCTTCGGCGCTCTTCGTCGGATTCACGTTTATTAGGGCTTTTGCCCTTACAGGGCGAATGTACTAACTACCTTGTACATAGGGCGTTGCCCTATGCTATGTGCAGGCCTTGCCCTTGCAGGGCGCACGTCAGCATGATGCGGATAATAATAAAATAACGAAATAAACAATAAAACTATGAACATTTCAAAGAAAGCGATAATGTCATTCATCGTGGCATTGACATCTGTGGTAGCAATGGCACAGCCATACTATCATATTATGAAGGAAGTAGATGGCAAGCTCATAGAGGATACTGTGTATAACGGCATGGACTATAATATTAAAATCGACATGGTGAATGAGGATAAGCCTGATGATGCTATTGGTAATAAGATAACAGTCGAAGGCTATGATTGTTACGATTCAAAATTTAAGCGCAGTTTCTATTTCACGAATAAAGGCAATATTTATTATTCCAGAGGTAGCTTTTATTTTGAAAAGAGTCAGTTAGACTGTTCAAATAATACCTCGAACCACATTGGTCTTTTCCGTTGGGGGAGAACTCTTGACGAATGTCTCAGTAAGTCCACTAAATTGTACTGGGCACATAATTACTCAGAACAGGAGTTCTATTTTGCAAACCCTAAAAAATTTAGCATGCTTCGCGGCAATAAGAAATGGGCAGTGCTGTCGGTGTGTGAGTGGAGATATGTCTGTGAAAAATTAGGCGAATGTGGTTGGAAAGTAGATGGTAAAACTTGCTTTCTCATAGATACCACACCAGATAAGAGCCTGTTAAGAACTATTGAATCAAAAAATAAAGGTAAGTTTATGTCAAAAGATGATTTTGAGTATTACGAGGCTAAGGGCTTAGTCTGCCTCCCTGCTACAGGCTCGTACTGGGGGACTAATTACAGCGAAGCTGGTAATTGGGGCTATTATTGGTCGTGCACGCCTAGCAGAAGCATCGAGCACTCGTGGCTTATGTACTTCGGTCCGGGGTATGCCGAAACGTTGGGCTACTATCGCTCCGAGGGTCATGCTGTGCGTTTGGTCGTGCTCGCAAATTAAAGAAATCGTATGTTTCGCAAGGCAAGAAAAAGTATAGCGAAGCAACTGGAGAAAAGAATGCAAAAAAACAAATAAAGCAAAGAAGCAAAATCTAAATATTATAAACCTAAGTTTCGGGAGTTTTGAACTGTCTGGAAGACAGTACCATTAGTAACCGAGGTGCATACTCGACGTAGGAGAGGATGCCCTCGGATAGTGAATCTCCCACCGACTATCTCAGCCTGGAAGGCTGTACCTGATTGGCTTTCACACAAGCCTTTTCGCGATGTACTGCCCTCCAGGCAGTAGAACGATTTTGGTCTTTCATCCCCGCACATCCTCGTTTCACTCGTATGTACGAGGTTACTAATGGTGTTGCCTTCCAGGCAATTCTGGACTTACGAAACTTGTATTATAAACTAAAACCAAAAACTAGTAAAAATGAAAGATATACTGGGCAAACTCGTCTCTTCGCAGACACTCATCGACGCTAACACCATAGGGCTCTTTACTAACAACAAAAGAGCTGTAATAGATTTCTATACCAAGACATTTGGATTTACTACAAACTGGGATGGAGTTCAACCAAATGTGGAAATGACTCTTGGTAATTCACGAATAATCCTATTTCCACCTGATGCCTTTGAAAAGATTTCTTCTCAGGAATTCAACTATCCAAATGGAACGAACGAAACAATAGTAATCAGTATTGACGTACCAACATTTGCCGAGGTGGATAAAGAATATGGAAATGTCGTTCAGAATGGAGCTAAAAGCGTGATGGCACCAGTTACAGAGCCATGGGGACAACGAACATGCTATGTAGCTGATCCAGAAGGGAATTTGATAGCGATAAGTTCGTTTGCAAGTGAATAAATCATTTTGAACACTATACCCCCAGAAAAGTAAAACCAAAATGATATTAACGCGAGTTCGACGACTTGCTTTAGCTTGATGAGCTTTGCGAATAAAATAAACGCTGCGCTTGGCTACATAAATTTCCATGAATTAATCGTGAATTAACGTGAATTTTTCATTAATACCTTTTTAGAGATAAAAATTTATGAATAATTTACGCTTAATTATTGATAATTCGTGTAGCCCCACGCAGTAGTTAAGGCAGCTTGCTGCCATTCGAAGAATTATTCGTTGCGCTTTGCCACATGACTTGCTTTAGTTTGATGAGCCTTAGCGAAAAAAAATCCACACTTGTATATTATTGATTATCACGTTGTTGAAAGAGCTCTGAAAGAGCGGCACCTAAAAGGGCAGTCCGATAGGGCTGTTGTATTTGTCGATATAGGGGAATGAGGTCTGTAGGACCGACACCTAAAGTCTTAGTCTTCAGGTGTCGCACTTGCAGCGCTCCTTTAATCACGCATCTACCGAATGACAGCCCTATCGGACTGCCCTTTTAGGTGTCGGGCTTTCAGCCCTCTTCGACGTTCAGCCCTCGTCCGCATGAATTTTTCGCAAGGCTCAACAAGCTAAAACAAGTCGTCGAACTCACGTTACATTATTTATTCGCAAATGACACATTAATATCGCATTAATTTTTTCTTGTAGCAAGCGAGGTGTTTTCGTTGAACTCACGTTGATTTAGCAGAATAAGTACTTCGTGAAAACAAGGAAAAACATTTTGTTTATGTGATTATCTCTCAGAATACATGAGTTAAATTATGTTATAAAACCACCCTGAGACTAAAAGTTTTTTATCGGTTGGCTTTTTTTATGTAACTTTGCATCATAATAAATATATATTCATAAAATGAAACAAAATAATGTAAAGCCTGCAGAGGGTAAATTGGGTATTTTGGTTGTCGGCAATGGAGCTGTGGCAACAACCTTCATGACAGGCGTACTTATGACTCGTAAGGGACTTACAAAGCCTATCGGTGCTATGACCCAATATGACAAGATTCGTGTTGGTAAAGGTGCTGAAAAAAAATACCTTCATTACAAGGATATTGTCCCTATGACTGAGCTGAAAGATATTGTATTCGGATGCTGGGATGTATATCCTCAGAATGCATACCAAAGTGCTATGTATTGTGAGGTACTCAAGGAAAAAGATATCAATCCTGTCAAAGATGAACTCGAGCAGATTGTTCCAATGAAGGCTGCATTTGACAAGAATTATGCCAAACGACTTGAAGGCGACAATATAAAGGACTGTAAGACACGTTGGGAAATGGTCGAGGCTCTTCGTAAGGACATACATGATTTCAAGACAAAGAACGGATGTGCCCGTATTGTTGTTCTCTGGGCTGCCTCTACTGAAATCTATGTTCCTGTAAATATGGAAGTTCACGATACTATGGAGCATTTAGAAGCTGCAATGAAAGCAAACGATACCGAGAATGTATCACCTTCTATGTGTTATGCATATGCTTCTCTTGCAGAAGGTGCTCCTTTCATCATGGGTGCGCCAAATACCACCGTTGATATCCCTGCTATGTGGGAAATGGCAGAAAAGACAAAGATGCCTATCGCAGGTAAGGATTTCAAGACAGGTCAGACACTCGTAAAGTCAGGTTTCTCCCCTATTATCGGCACTCGTTGTCTCGGACTTAGTGGTTGGTTCTCAACAAATATCCTTGGCAATCGTGACGGACTTGTGCTTGACGAGCCAGCAAACTTCCGTACAAAGGAGGTTTCAAAGCTTTCTACTCTTGAGACAATTCTTAAGCCTGAGGATCAGCCAGACCTCTACACAGACTATTATCATAAGGTACGAATCAATTACTATCCACCACGCAACGACAACAAGGAAGGATGGGATAATATTGATATATTCGGATGGATGGGGTATCCTATGCAGATAAAGATAGACTTCCTCTGTCGTGACTCTATTCTCGCTGCCCCACTCTGCCTTGATCTCTGTCTGTTGTCTGACCTTGCAGCACGTGCAGGAAAGTATGGTATTCAGCGTTTCCTTAGTTTCTACCTAAAGTCACCAATGCATGATTATACCAAGGGTGAAGAAGCGGTAAACCATCTGTATCAGCAATATACTATGCTGAAGAATGCAATCCGCGAAATGGGTGGTTACGAGGCTGATGAAGAGATTGACTAATCTTCTAAGAAATAAATTGTTAGCTTACGATCATTAACATATAACTTTAATTGAGAATAAGTGGCAAAACAATCGTATATACAGGCCAATAAAGACTGGCTTGCGGAAAAGGCCAAGGAAGAAGGCGTAAAGGCTCTTCCCAAGGGCGTATTTTACAAGGTGTTGGCTGAAGGTGACAAGAATAGCCCACAGCCAACACGTCGTAGTATCGTAACAGTTCACTATACAGGCAAGACTATCAACGGCAAGAAGTTTGATTCCAGTCGTGGAGGTACGGCTCCTGCTTTTCGTCTTAGTGAACTTATTGAGGGATGGATAATAGCAATACAGCAAATGCACATTGGTGACAAATGGGAAGTATATATCCCTGCGGAACTCGGCTATGGTAAATTCTCTCAGCCTGGAATCCCGGGCGGTTCTACCCTCATCTTCGAAATCGAACTTTTAGGTGTGGTATAATACCCATGCAGAAGAATTTCTATCATATTTTTCTCAATACCCCTAATTCAACCATATCATACGCCTTACCGACCCAATAAAGCACAAATTAGAGATAAGATAAAAAAAAACAGAGCTCAAATTTATTTGAACTCTGTTTTTTATATTTATTGAATATGGGTATATATAACACCTCGCTCTGGCTTTAACTTCTTCTGCTTTATAAGTTCACGAACTGTTACGAATGTATAGCCACGTTTCTTAAGGATTGGAATAATGCGGTCAACAGCCTCTACAGTTTTGGAATTACCTTCAAAATCATGCAGAAGATAGATAAGACCATCCTTAGCAGCAGCGAGGATCTTCTCTACACGCTGATCCGCAGATACATTATCTTCCCAGTCATTTGAACCCTCACCACAGATGAAGGTAAGGTCTATATTATCATACATAGTTTGGTTTAACGCAATATAAGGCGGACGGAACAACTGAGGACGCTCACCAACGTATTTTGCAACCAAAGCTGATGTGAATTCTATCTCCGACTTTATTGAATCCGCACTTAGCGTAGGCATAGAAGAGTGTGTCTTACTGTGATTTTCTATGTCATGCCCTTCATTATGAGCACGTACCATAATCTTGGCACTCTCTTCATTGATATTCTTGCCAATGACGAAGAATGAAGCCTTGACATTATGCTTTTTCAATACATCGAGCATCTGTACCGTAGTCGATGTATTAGGACCATCATCAAAGCTCAATGCCACAAGTTTACTCTGACTAAATGCTGCTGAGCACATAAGAAATGACATTAAAGATATTATTGTTCGTTTCATATAAGTTAGGCCTCTCCCCCCCGCCCTCTCCCGTAGAGAGGGAGCCGGAGCGCGAAAGGCATGTTAGTTATAAGCCTAACCAAGCCTTCCCAAAGGGAAGGATGTTCGATTGTATAATCGCGAAAGGCATGTTAATTATTAATTATTAATTATTAATTGTTAATTCACTCATTAAGTTCTATTATCTCCAAATCCTTTATTGCATCCCCGTCTATGACAAAACGGATGAGAGTACGAACCGGCTGTTGCCCGTATAATCCTGCTGCTCCGGGATTGATATGCAGACAACCGAGTCTCTTATCCATCATAACCTTCAGAATATGCGAATGTCCGGAAATGAAGAGTCGTGGAGGATTTGTCATTATCTCGTGAAAGATACTACGGTCATATTTTCCCGGATATCCACCGATATGTTTCATCAAAACATCCACATCCTCGCACATAAATCGCTGAATCTCAGGAAACTCTCGTCTTACATCCGTACCGTCAATATTACCATAGACAGCACGAAGAGGTGCAATAGCCCTTAGTTTATCTGCAATCTCAAGCGTTCCCATATCACCTACATGCCATATCTCGTCACACTCGGCAAAATGCTTTGCGTAACGCTCATCCCAATGTGAATGGGTATCAGAAAGAAGTCCTATACGTTTAGCCATGTACAATTTACCATTTACAATGTACAATTTGTTATTGCCTACAAAAATACAAATAATTCTACAAATAAACAAGTCTAATAACAAGAATTATCCATTTATCCTAAAATCAACGAAGATTTATTTGCTCAACCATGGAAAAAACGTAACTTTGTGCTTTGAAATTGTAAATAGTAAATGGTAAATTGTAAATAACAAGATGCTTTTTCGTCTTCTTGATGATAAACCGAATATTTTTCCTGATCCTCATTTTGGTGAGGAGGACGGATTGATAGCCATAGGAGGCGATTTGTCTCCTGAGCGTCTCATTACCGCATATAATAACGGCATATTCCCTTGGTATGGCTATAAGGAGAATGAGGATATCATGTGGTGGTGCCCTCTCGACCGCTTTGTCATCTTCCCAAAGGAAATACACATCAGCCATTCCATGCGACAGTTGATGAAGAAAGGCATTTACAAAACGACTATAAATCAGGCATTTGAAAAGGTAATAGAGAATTGCAGCAAGACAAACAAGCGCAACGAACAGGTTGGAGCTTGGCTTGGCGATGATATGATTAGCGCCTATAAGAGAATGTATGAACTCGGTCTTGCAGCCTCCGTTGAGGTATGGGATAAGGAAGGTAATCTCGTGGGTGGCTTGTATGGCATCAACATCAACTACAACTTCTTTGGCGAGAGTATGTTCTCCCTTGTGCCAAGTGCATCAAAACTTGCCCTCATCTATCTTGCCGAGCAACTCAAGCCTTTCAATGGCATTATCGATTGCCAGTTTGAAACTCCCCATCTTCTCTCTATGGGTGGCAGACACATTACATACGATGAGTATATGAAGTATCTCAGGGCTTAAAAGCATGTATTTTGTTTACAAAAAGTATATAAAATCGCCAAATTTCCTTCCTAGTTTCAACGAAAAATTGTATTTTTGCAGAACAATTCATTAAATGGCGTGAAATCTGGCGATTTTGATAAGAAGTCAAGCATAAGAGGATACGCTTTGCCTTCGCTATGCCTCCCAACCAAACTCGATGAACCTCCGCTCTATGTCCGCTCATATAAGGGACCTTCATCGAGTTTGGTTAGGAGGATGAAGGGAGGAATAACGAATTAACATAGGAATAACATAAATCAATCAAGCTACCCGACGTAGCTTTATCATTATGGAATATCTACCAAAAGACCCAGCAATATTAGTTTCAAGCATAAACATGCTTTTGCGCGATGAGGAATTCGATTCCCTCGAATCTCTATGCTATAGTTTCAGTCGTGAACCTGAAGAGATAAAGGAATATCTCATACAGAACGACTATGTGTATAGCGAGGAGCAGAAGCAATTTAGGCCGATGGGGTATGATGCTTGAAAAAGGGTAAAGAGTAAAGGGTAAAGAGCTAAGGGTAAAGGGTAAAGAGTAAAGGGTAATGTAGAATGTTCATTTGGCATTTTACGAATAATACTATCTACATTACACTTTACACTATCTACTATAATCTTTAGAGATTCATGATTACAAAAGACGCAATAGAATCTGCTTTCTGCTTCTTTCATCAGAAACAACGTATATACCAGTATTCTACGCTGGATTGGCAGAAGGATGATATAGAATATGCCATTGGCGACTATGTTGATAATATGAACAAGGAACTATACTCAAGTCTCGCAAAGGGAAAGCCGCACTTTCTGCATAGCCACACCACTTTTGCAGAGGAATTGCTTGATGCCGTAGAAACCTTGGAAAGGATGTTGGAATAATCATGGAAGAAAAATCATACCATTCCATACCGCTTATAGGCACATACCGGGAAAATGATGCTCTTACCCTATATAATGAGGTTAAGAAACATAACGATTTCGTGAACTTCATGAGGCTGTATATGCACGACGAGGACTATCATGTGGCTAGAAATGCCCTGTGGTCTATGACAAAGGCTACAGATAGCGAACTCTCGCAGCTTCAGCCAATATATAACGAGTTGATAGACCTTGCCATGAAAGCCAGTAACTCTTCCGTATGCCGACTAACTCTCAACATCATAGAACGGCTGAAAATGGAAGAAGACGACCTGCGTTCTGATTTCCTCGATTTCTGTCTTGAGAAGATGGCAGCCATTGATGAACCTCCTGGCATTCAGTCTCTTGCCATGAAACTTGCCTATCGTATGTGCAAGTTCTATCCCGAGCTAATGAACGAACTCATTGTCACGCTCAAGGCTATGGAGATGGATTTCTATACTGCTGCTGTGAAATCTGTGAGAAACAGGATTCTGAAGCCTAACCAAGCCTTCCCGAAGGGAAGGGTGTGATTTGATGTGACCTAATTTTAAAGTTTGTAGGTGAAAAATTTGGATTTCTGCTAAATAATGCCTAACTTTGCACTTGTCAAGCCGAAGGACGTGCACCAGCCTTTTGGGCTGACATGCACTTTTGACTGCGTGCGAGGTGCAAAGCACGTTGTCACTTGTCAAGCCGAAGGACGTGCGCCAGCCTTTATGAATCTAGGCTTACGCCGCTCTTTTATCAAAAGACGCTCAAATCCCAGAAACTAAATGAATAATATACATTAAAAAGTTCTACTAAGAAAAATCATGCAAAATTTCAAGTACTACGCACCAACACACGTTTTGTTTGGTCGCGACACAGAGAAAGAAGTTGCCTCTCTCGTAAAGAAATATGGAGGCAAGAAAGTCCTTGTACACTATGGTGGTCAGAGTGCCATTAAATCCGGTCTTTTAGCAACAGTTGAGAAGCAGCTCTCTGATGCCGGTATAGAATACGTGAAACTTGGAGGCGTTAAGCCTAATCCACGTCTGTCTCTCGTAAGAAAAGGCATAGAGCTTTGTAAGGCCGAGAACATCGACTTCCTACTTGCTGTAGGTGGCGGTTCTGTTATCGACTCTTGTAAGGCTATCTCTTCAGGCCGTTTCTACGATGGAGATGTATGGACACTCTACGAGCATAAGGATCACGCTACAAAATACCTTCCAATTGGCTGTATCCTTACAATTCCGGCAGCAGGAAGCGAGATGAGCGACGGCTCTGTTATCACAAACGATGAGGTTAAGGGCTGGTTGAAGAAGGACTATTGCGTGGATGAATTCCGCTGCAAGTTCGCTATTATGAATCCGGAGCTCACCTATACCCTACCTGCATGGCAGACAGCTTGTGGCATCACGGATATGATGATGCACACTATGGAGCGTTATTTCAGCAAGGATGACGATATGGAGACAACCGACGCCATAGCAGAGGCTGTTCTTCGCACTTGTATGAAAGAAGGCAGAAAGGCACTTGACAATCCAACCGACTATAAGAGCCGTGCCAACGTGATGTGGGCAGGAACATTGGCTCACAACGACCTTACCGGCTGCGGAACGACAGGCGACTGGGCAACACATTGCATAGAGCATGAGCTTTCTGGTATGTTCGATGTAAGCCATGGAGCTGGTCTTGCGGCTATGTGGGGCTCTTGGGCACGCTATACCCGTGAGGAGAATATGCCACGCTTTGCACGTTTCGCACGTAATGTAATGGGGATCGACACCACAGGTATGAGCGACCTTGAAGCTGCTGAGGCTGGCATTCAGGCTATGGAGAAGTTCTTCAACTCTATCGGTATGCCAACTGACATCCACACCCTCATAGGCAAGGAGATTAGCGATGCTGAGATTGAGGATATGGCAGACAAATGCACAAACGGCGATACAACAACCGTTGGCGGTCTCAAGGTTCTCAAGAAAGCTGATGTCATCAAGATTTATCAGATGGCGAAGTAGAAGCCCCCCCTCTAACTGACACATACTCCGATGTTATCAACATCGGACTTCCCCCGAGGGGGAGTCAGAGGGGGGCTCCTACTTCTTCAGCTTAAACCTCTGTATCTTACCGCTTATTGTCTTAGGAAGCTCATCAACGAATTCCACGACACGAGGGTATTTATACGGAGCAGTCTCATGCTTTACGTGATTCTGCAATTCCTTTGCCAAAGCATCGCCAGCCTTGTCCTTGTATTCATCGGCAAGAACGATAGTAGCCTTTACTATCTGACCACGAATATCATCAGGAACAGCAGTAATAGCACATTCCACTACGGCTGGATGAGTCATAAGCGCAGACTCTACCTCGAATGGTCCTACACGATAGCCTGATGTCTTGATGACATCGTCCGAACGAGATACAAACCAAAGATATCCATCCTCATCACGATATACGATATCGCCTGTATAATAGAGTCCGTTTTGGATTCTCTCCTTAGTCATATCCTCATCACGATAGTAACCCTTGAAGAGTCCGAGAGGCTTGCCCTTATCCACACGTATCACAAGTTCTCCGTGCTCCATAGGTTCTACGCTCTTCTGCTCGCCATCAACTATGTCAATATCATATTGCGGATTCCTAACGCCCATAGCTCCTGGCTTTGGCTTTACCCAAGGATAAGTGCCGACAACGAGCGTAGTCTCGGTCTGACCATACGACTCATAGATCATAATGCCAGTCTTCTTCTGCCACTCATCGAATACGCTCGGATTGAGAGCCTCACCTGCCGTGGTGCAATATTCAAGTGCAGAGAGATCGTAAGCCGTGAGATCCTCACGAATAAGGAAGCGATAGATGGTAGGTGGTGCGCAGAAGGAAGTGATGTGATAGTCCTGCATTATACGGAGGAGGTCTGCAGGTTTGAACTGACCTTCATAGTCATACACAAAGACTGTGGCACCGGCTATCATCTGTCCGTAGAACTTACCCCACACGGCTTTTCCCCATCCTGTATCGGCAAGGGTGAAGTGAAGCGAATTCTCATGAACGTTGTGCCAGTACTTGGCTGTGAGGATATGGGCAAGCGGATAAGAGAAATCATGCATCACCATCTTAGGCTCGCCCGTTGTTCCGCTCGTGAAATAGAGAAGGAAATCATCTGTCACCTTGTTTCTTTCAGGAACCTCAAATGGTTCTGCTTCCTGAAGTCCGCGCCAATAGTCATACCAGCCATTAGGAATTGTCGGACCTATAGAAATACAATGGCGTAAGGTCGGGCAGTAACGTTTTGCCTTCTGAACGTTACAAAGCACGTTCTGATCTCCGCAAGCCACGATATAGCCGATACCAGCCATGTGACAACGGTAGATAATATCTTTGTCGGTAAGCATGTGGGTAGCAGGGATGGCAACAGCTCCAAGTTTATGGAGAGCCACCATTGTGTACCACCATTCTATTCTTCTCTTGAGGATGAGCATCACCCTATCACCTTTCTTTACACCCATTTCCTGAAGGAATGAAGCGCATCTGTCACTTGTGTTCTTGAAAGCGCGATAAGTGATATGTTTCTGCTCACCTTTATCGTTAACCCAGATGATTGCCTCCTTATCAGGCATCTGCTGGGCATATCGGTCGATTACATCATATCCGAAATTAAAATTCTCGGGTATATTGATTTTGAAATTTTGCATGAAGTCCTCGTAAGAGGAGAACTCCGTTTTTTTCATAAATTGTTCAAGCATACTTTTGTTTTTGTTCTAGCAAATGCATGACAAAAGTACGAAAATATTTATAATAAAATTGCATTATTTTCTCAGGAATACCCATTTTTTAAAATAAATTATAGATTGCCACATACATTTTTGCGCACACCATTATTGTAGTGTGCAATAGTTTTCTGTTCATTTGCGGTTTTCTATTTTTTTGCCATATTAGTACACAAACTGCATTTTGTTGGAATCCAAACTTAAATGAAATGTTAGAGAAATGACATAAAAAGATACATTTTGATATGCGCATTTTTGGGAAAAAGTTCCGTATCGGCCTCGAATTCGAGTCGCTTGGATATCAAAAATACTCCAAATTCAAATATACTACATTAATTTTATAATGAATACAGATATATGAAAAAAAACGATAAATTCGATGTTTTTGTGAACATATCAGCTTATTTATGCATTTTTTGCGTGACTTTTACGTGACTGAAACATATCGTCACATAATTGTCACATAATTATCTTGTATGTTTTTGTTAGATATATTAATTTTGCACTCGGAAATCAGAGACAAGCGCTGACTTGCAGTCAACAAGCTTTATTTCCTTCATGCGAGGTGTTTTACACGTTGCATGAAGGAAATCAAACCAAAGCCAGACCTCCCACAAAAGAGAGTCATTTTTTTAATCATTAAATATAAAAGCATTATTTATTAAAATGGTAAAAAGAATTGTATTTTTGCTTATTACTTTGTTAAGCATTACATTCGTATCTCATGCACAGATTACGCAAACCATCAGAGGCGTCGTAACAGATGCCGTAACACGTGAACCCCTCCCATTCGCAACCGTTCAGGTCGATAACTCCAAAGACAAGGTATGTATTACCGATAGCGTCGGCAAGTTCCAGATTCCTGGCATTACGGTAGGACGTCACACGGTGCGTTGTAACTACGTAGGCTTCCAGACCTTTGACCTCAGCGATGTACTCGTTACATCGGCTAAGGAAACGAATATCGATATCCGACTTCAGGAAGACCAGACAACTCTTCAGGATGTTGTGGTTCGTCCTAACCTCGCAAAGGAGAACACCCTGAACAAGATGGTACTCACTGGCGGACGTATGTTCAGCATCGAGGAAGCAAGCCGATATGCAGGCGGATTTGACGATCCTGCTCGTCTGGCAAGCTCTTTCTCTGGAGTTGCTACAAGTGGTGCTACAAACGGTATCTCTATCCACGGTAATGCCCCTCACCTACTCTCTTGGCGACTTGAGGACATCGAGATTCCTAACCCAAACCATTTCTCTGACATCTCAGTACTCGGCGGCGGTATCTTCTCTTCACTCTCAGCTATGTGTATCGGAAACTCCGACTTTCTCACCTCTGCTTTCCCTGCCGAATACGGAAACGCCGTTTCTGGTGTGTTCGATATGAAGATGCGCAATGGTAACGACCAAAAGCACGAGCACACATTCCAGATTGGTGTGGCAGGTATAGATGTGGCTTCAGAAGGTCCGTTGAACAAAAAGACTGGTGCTTCCTATCTCGTAAACTACAGATACTCTATGACTGGTCTTGCCAGCAGGATGAAGATGATCGACATGCAGGGACAGGTGATGGACTATCAGGATCTTAACTTCAAGTTCAACATCCCTACCCGAAAGGCTGGCACATTCACAGTATGGGGAACAGGATTCTTCGACCACTTCCACCGCGAGAGTTCTCCAAAGGACTGGGATTCGAAATACGACGAGAGCTATTCGTTCAGCGACCAATGGATGGGTGCTATGGGCGTAGGACACGTTCTGCCTATGAAGCACGGACAGTTGAAGAGCAGCATAGGTGTGACATACAACAAGGACGAGTTCACACAGGATGCATATTACGACCTTCCAGAAGATATTTACACACGCGACAACACCGATGGCCTAAAACGAGAGCCTTTCTTCGCAGAGAAGAGAAGCTTTACCAACCTCACGGCACGCTCTACATATACCCACCGCCATTCCAACCGTTGGTTGGCTCAGTATGGTGTCGTAGTTACAGAAATGCTCTTCAACGTGGATCTAAGGGGGGCATACGTTCTCCATGGTCCTCTACATACCGTATGTGATAACGACGGCAACACCACGCTTTTCTCTGGCTTCACGGCACATTCATTCACACTCAACCCAAAGACCACGCTCAATGCAGGATTCAACGTGCAGCATCTCCTTCTCAACGGCGCTACTACCTTCGAGCCTCGTGTGAGTATGTCACGCAAGCTGAGTGATGACATAAGCCTCGCATTTGCTTACGGACTTCATAGTCGTGCAGAGAAGACCGACGTTTATTTCACACGCAATACCCCACAACCAGATGAGAGCAACAACTGGAACCCTACGGTTACAGAGAGTGACGAACTTGTAAACAAGGATCTCGGATTCACCAAGAGCCATCATCTCATGGCAACTTTCGGCTGGAAGCTCTCTGACCATTGGAACCTCAAGGTAGAGCCTTTCTATCAGTATCTGTTCAATGTTCCAGTAGAGGACGGCAAGCCTTATTCCGTGCTCAACCGTCAG
Organism: uncultured Bacteroidales bacterium; assembly: GCA_902798615.1. Classification (GTDB taxonomy): domain Bacteria; phylum Bacteroidota; class Bacteroidia; order Bacteroidales; family Bacteroidaceae; genus Prevotella. The sequence goes on from CADBXL010000008.1 coordinate 27,691, forward strand.
GAGTTCTACCTCGACAGGGCATTGGTAAACAAGGGTAAGGGTCGCAACTATGGTGTTGATATCACCCTTGAGCGTTATATGAAGAACGGCTGGTATGGAATGGCAAACGGCTCTTTCTTCAGCAGTAAGTACAAGGGTGGTGATGGCAAATGGCGTCACACACTCTTCGACCGCAACTATATCATCAACGTGCTTGGTGGTAAAGAATGGATGCTTGGAAGCAACAAGAACAACATGTTGAGCATCAACGTAAAGGCAACGCTTCAGGGAGGTGACAGAGACACCCCTCTTGATAAGGAAAAGACACTCTCACACCCTGATTATGAAATACAATACGTTGAGGACGAGTGTTTCTCTAAGCAGTATGACCCTATGCTGATTATCCACTATACCATCAGCTACCGTATCAACAAGAAGGGGTTGACGCACGAGTTCAGCATAAAGCACATCAACTGCACAGGCACCAAGAGCCAGTATGGTTATACCTACAACTATCACACAGGTGAATTCAAGGAATCAACCTTCACGCTCTCTCTGCCTAACATCAGCTATAAGATTGAGTTCTGATTTCGTGTAAAGTGTAAAGTTGAAAGTGAAAAGTATAATGTAGATTGCAAAGCCGCTTAAGGATTATCCTTAGGCGGCTTTTACATATTATAGACAAATTGGCCTTGTAGGGAAGAAATCGAGAATCGAGTAATCCTACGCAGTCTCAAGTCTCAGTCTCAGTTGTAAAAACGGAGTCATGTTTTTCTTATATCTCTTCTTATATATTATATATATATATTATATAACTAATTAATAATTAAATAGATAGAAGAAGTAAGAATATTTAAGAAGAAATAAAAAGTAAAAAATATATGTTCAATTTTTTGAACTGAGACTGAGACTGAGACCGTTTTTTAATCAGCAATAATTCTCTAAAAAGCTGAAATACAACAAAATACAATATTCCAGCAGTAGTGCTCAAGCGATATCACGACCAGACAAGGGCACAGAAATCATCAAATTTTTGTCGCATGAGACGCGTAAAGCCATCACTCTGATGCCTTTTTCAGCATTTGCCTCTCACCTACAAGGTGTGAAGGTTATTTATTGCAACAACCATTTCCTCGAACTCCACGACCAAATCAACCCACTTTATTGGAGCATCAAGTGTAGAAAAAGAACCAGTTTGACAAGATTGTTGAAGATTGGGCACTTGCTTTAGCTTGATGAGACTACGAAGAACTGCGAAGCTGGAGAGCTTGCGAACAATTATTGTCAGTTAAAAATAGCTTGCTGCTTGTCATAAAAACTTTGCGACTTCGCGTCTTTGCGTTTGAATAAAAAATCAAAAAAATGTCCTGCTATTGCACGCTAATTCACGCTAAGTCCTAACCGTCAATTCGGGATTTAGTAACTTTGCATCATGAATCAGGAACAGACCCTCTAAATCTCCCTGCATAGGGAGACTTCCATCGCCCAAAAGCTTTCCCCCTATGTAGGGGGACCAAGAGGGTCTTAAGTCCCATGTGATTCCCAAGTGATTCCTATGTGATTCCCATTTTCAGATGGGAGGCAAAGGGAGCCGACAACAGAACAACGGAGAATGAAGAAATGCAGATCTCGCTTTTCAATCAAATGCCACGAACGAAGAGCAACTGATTCTAATTCCACCCATTCTCTATCACCTCAACAAACTCCTTTGGCAAGATTACATTCTCCATGCTGATAGCATCGGCAAAGAGAGGGGCTATCTCCTCGATACGGAAGCCTGCTATGCCACAGGCAACTTTTGTGACAAGGAATTTCAGTTCTGGATGCTGCTTTGCACAGGCTATGAAAGCGTTCACCTTGCCGGCAATATAATCCACACCACCTTCCATGGTTGGCAGAGCATAGCATTGTCCGGTAATGCCCTCTCCTACTCCCCACTCTGCGCCAAATCTCTTGTGGGCTACACGAGCAGCACCTCCACCGTGGAATCCGCCGATATTACTGCCAAATACGAATATCTCGTTAGGCTTCAGTTCTGTTATAAAATCCGAAGTAAATTCTCTGTTGTAGGTCATAAGCTTTAGGTTTTCTATTACAAGTTGTTATAATTGTCAGCTTCCAAGACTCTCTTCTGAGAAAGCAAACGGCAAGAGGTCTTTTATGCTATTGAAAATGAAGATGCCATTTTGCCCTACAAGGATTATGCGGATAGGCTGATTGAAACGCATTTCCTGCTCAAGAATGACCTGACGGCAAGAGCCACATGGAGAGACTGGTACGCTGACGAACTCACCTTCCGTGTTCCTTGCAGCTATGGCAAGCGAAAGAATCTTGGTGTTGGGATATTGCGCCTGAGACGAGAATACAGCCACACGCTCGGCACACAATCCTGCGGGATACACGGCATTCTCCTGATTGCAGCCGCCTACCACAACGCCGTTCTCAAGCCTCAGAGCAGCCCCTACATGGAAGTTACTATAAGGCGCATACGAAGCCTCAGTCATCTGCATCGCCTTATCCACAAGCTCTCGGTCCTCTGGGGTAAGTTCTGAAAGCTCATACATGGAATAATTTATTGTCAACTGTTTATTCTGCTGCATAATAGACATAAGTTTTAATTATATTTCAAACGCAAAGACGCTGAGACGCAAAGAATAAGAACTCTGTGCCTTTGCGACTTTGCGTTTAATTATTCATTATTAATTAGCACGTACTTGCCGTACTTAATAGCATCCCATATTGAATTTCTTCTCGTCTCTTGCTTTACCTTCCCTGTTGAGAGGAAGCATCCATTTGGCATCAGCTGCGCCATTAGCCTTGGATAAGGAGTCGAGATGGAAATCATACTGCTGAAGACTGGCATCTATAGTCTTGAAGTTCTTATATCCTGCGGATACGGTGTCCTTCACATCCTCCCAGATGATGTTGTCGAAATACTTCACGTATGCGGTATCCTTTACCTCCGGTGTGCGAAGAACGCTGTTGTAGAAGTGGAAATTGAGTGCTACGGAATCATTCTTGCCAAGCATCACGACATCATCAGCATAACCTGTAATGATGCAGTTCTTCACTTCCAATTTCGTTAACGGATATGACAGATTACCTATTTGATTTCCAAAAGAGAGGGCTGCTTGTGAACCAGCTTTCAAAGAATAGAACTGCGCAATAGTGTTATGGATTAGAGAAACTTCACCACCATATACAGCAACACATCCGCAATACGCATTAGTTATCTGGGTGTTAGCAACATACACATTTGAATTATAGGAGAGAATGCCCCAACCGTCGCAATTATGTATGGTAGAAGAATTGACTGTCAGCTTTCTTCTGCTAACATCACTCGAATCACATACAACAGCATTATATCCGCTATGTAAATCTGTATATTCTAGAACATTATCATAGGAACTGCTATGGAAATGAATGCCTTTCCAACGTCCAGGCATACGATCATAAGGCAAATCCTTTAATATATCATCAAGTCTGTCACCACGAAGCGAGATGTTCTTCTCGGCAGTTCCCTGGCATATCAACTGCCCCTTGACATCAATTCCTGCATCATCGTGGAAATAGATTGTAGTGCCTGGAGCTATTGTGAGAGTTGCAAGGGAATCAACCGTTATGCCGCCATAAACAACCAAAGCCTTGCCTGAGACGGTTGTATCTATGGTAGTATCGCTTTTCACTTCAAGGTTACGCACCACATCGGCTTTCCATGCAAAGGCATTAAGATTAACAACCTGCTCTACCCCACTTTCCAAGCGGAATATGAGTTTGTCTTCAATCTTCTTGTATAATTCGGATCCGTTGTCAGGTGATGTGAATTCTACGAAAACACGTATGCTGTCATTATTACGGACCTCAATTTCAGATGTCTGATAGCCTGTTTTCTCGCCAAGGTATATTCCGTCCACATTAACGCGGAATCCCGACTGATTGCCATTCTGCAGCCTTACGTTTGAACATCGTATGCCGTCTCCGGAATTGTTATATACCCAGAAATTAATTGATGAAGTAGGAATCTTTGCAAATACTGTGTCCATCTTCAGCGTATCTACTGGAATATACAAGCGATTCTGCTGAGATGTGGTGAAGGTATCATCGTCGTTGCAAGAGATGAGGGAAAAAAGAAAGACCAACAACAGCCCCCCAAAGCCTAACCAAGCCTTCCAAAAGGGAGAGAGAAAGCCCCCCCAGCCCCCGAGGGGGCGTATTTTAGATTGTTTTTTTGCTGTATCAAACATCACCAATATATTTAAATATAAGCCTACATTCTTCCCATTTTGACAATAATACTATCTACTTCCCCTTGGATGGTGGGGAGCCTTCCATTTAGGAAGGACGGGGCGCAGGCTCTTATTTAAAATAACGTATTGTAAGTGCTTTTATTGTGTTTTCCGTAATGCAACAACGAGCATCAGGACGCTCGCCGACGAGCCACAGCACGTTGTCATTAGCATCGAGCAAAACTAACTGTTTTTGCTTCTCAAAGGCATTTTTCTTTCTATCCGTGAGATAGTCGCTGATTAGTTTTGAGCCTTTCATGCCAAACGGAATGAAACGATCCCCCTTCTCAACACGACGTATGGTAAGTGGGAAACGAACCTTCTCGGCATCAAGAGTAACGGTATCATGCTCCTTGCTAATCTTAAAGACATCATCCACAATAACTTCTTTTATTGATATGCGCTCTGTCTTTTCTTTTGTCTCAAGAATAACGTATGTGCCTATCTCTGGAATACGGAACGAACGACGTTCTTCTTCATCTCTCTTACGAAGAAGAAGTGCCTTTCGGTCAACTACTAACTGATGTGTGGAACTCTCCCAAGTCTTTCCAGATTGGCTATAGTCAGAAAGAGCAATTTCCTCTATCTGAGCAGGAGAGAAATGATATGGAGAAAGTATGGTATGAAGAGCATATTCCTTGGATGGAGATACTTGTAGTTTTTCTTTATCAATCGCCACCCAATCATCTGTACTTCCAAGAGTTAAATCTTCTACAATACCATTCATAGAATCATCGAACACCTTTCCGGCTTCAACTATTCTAAGAGCAGTCTTTGCAATATTTTCTGATGCTGCAGGATTAATTTGTTCAAGAATAGGAATGATATTCAGGCGCAGTTTGTTACGTGTTACATCATCCTCAAGATTCGTGCTGTCTGTTACATAATCCTGTCCTATTTCCCCAAGCCATTCTACAATCTCCTTACGGCTAACGCAAAGAAGCGGACGAATGATATTTCCGTTACGAGGCTTGATACCTTGAAGTCCATGAATACCTGTACCTCGGATAAGGTTCATCAATAATGTCTCTACGGAATCATTCATGTGATGTGCCACAAGTATGGCTTCTGCATCAATAGCCTTTCTCAACTGCTCAAAATAGCCGTATCGCAGTTCTCGTGCCGCCATCTCAATACTTACCTTATGAACCTCAGCATAGGACTGGGTATCGAAATGAACTGTATGGAAAGGTATCTGCTCACGCTCACACAAATGCTTGCAAAACTCCTCATCTCTATCTGATTCTGCTCCACGAAGATGGAAGTTACAATGAATAGCCTCAATAGTATATCCAAGACGCTTCATCGCAAGAAGAAGACATACGGAATCGGCACCACCGGATAGGGCAACGAGATAAAGGGGACTACGGCCTCTCCCCCCGCCCTCCCCCGTAGGGAGGGAGCCGGAAGGCGATGGACAATCCAATAAAGAATTGTCTGTTATAAACCTCTTAATTTTTTCTATGAATTGCATGAATAATAGATGTAATCCTCGGTTTCCTAGTTTTTAGCCATCACATTATGCAATGGTTACGCGTAGGAAAATTCACCTTCCAGCTCCCTCCTTACGGGGGAGGGCGGGGGGAGAGGCCGTTTTTACTCTACATACAGCACCAATCCCTTCAGATACTCACCCTCTGGGTGATAGATATTGATTGGGTGGTCGGCAGGCTGATGAAGCTGATGAAGGATGCGAACCTTACGACCAGACTGAGCAGCTGCAGTAAAGACAGCATTACGGAAATTATCCTTTGTAACTACCTGAGAACAACTGAAGGTGAACAAAATGCCACCCGGCTTGATATGCTCGAAAGCCTTTACGTTCAATCGGGTATATCCCTTCAAGGCATTATGAAGAGCGCCACGATGCTTTGCGAATGCAGGAGGGTCAAGGATTATGAGGTCATACTTATCTCCCTCAGCATCAAGGTATTTGAAAGCGTCTTCACAGAATGCCTTATGACGAGGGTCATTAGGGAAATTCAACTCCACGTTAGCATTCGTAAGTTCTATTGCCTTGGCTGAAGAATCTACAGAGTGAACGAGTTTTGCATCACCTCGCATAGCATAGAAAGAAAAACCGCCTGTATAGCAGAACATATTCAAAACGCTCTTTCCCTTAGCATAATGCTCAAGAAGCGAACGGTTCTCACGCTGGTCAACAAAGAAACCTGTCTTCTGCCCACGAAGCCAATCCACATGGAACTTCAAACCATTCTCAAGAGCCACATTCTCGTCTGTACCTCCAAAGAGAAAACCATTCTCCTGACCAAGCTCAGCCTTATAAGGAAGGGTTGTCTCGCTCTTGTAATACACATTCTCGATACGCTCGCCCATAACCTCCATGAGCTGCTTGGCTATAGGCATACGACATTCGTGCATTCCAACGCTATGAGCCTGAACCACAGCCGTTTTGCCATAGCAGTCGATAACAAGTCCCGGAAGATTGTCGCCCTCTCCGTGAACAAGACGGTAGGTGTTGTTCTGAGGATTGTCTGCAATACCGATACTGATACGCATCTGCAGAGCGATGGCAAGTCTTTTGTTCCAGAAAGCATCATCGATGAGTTCGTCATCAAAGGTGAGGATTCTGACGGCAATACTACCAATCTGATAGTGTCCGCGACCTATGAACTCTCCATAAGACGCTATCACATTAACCACCTCGCCTTCTTCTATGCCTTCATCCATGTGATGAACAGCACCTGAGAATACCCATGGATGGAAGCGCTTCATGCTCTCTTCCTTGCCTTTTTTCAGATATATGTTCTTATACATATTTTACTCTTCGCTTTTCACTTCTCCTTTTGGAGTTTCTTCTTTTTCCTTCTTCACTCTCGGCTTACGCTTAGAGTATGTCTTCCTGCGCTTGTTTTGCTTTTTCTTTGGCTTTTCCTCAGAATCCTTCTTCTCTTCGCTTGAAGCTGGAGTTGCAGCAGGATCTGGTTCTGGAACAAACTCAAGGAAATAGTCGTTTGACTCTTTCAGGCGTACATACTCTTCATAAAGTTGAATGCAAGCCCAGGCATCAGTTGCGCCGTAAAGTTTCTGCTTATCGGTAAGAACGTCAGCTTCCCAATTGCTCAACTGCTCCCTTTTGCTTATTCGCTGGTGAAACAGGTTGGCATAGAGCTTCGCCAAACTCATATCCTTGATGCCAAGCTCAATCATATGATCCTGAAGATCGATGAATCCGTGAGGTTCGAAATCTCCCCTCTCATGCAGACTACGGATGTCATCATGCCATGATAGTCCGATTTTCAGAGGTCCCTCCGTTTCAAGGAGACGCACGATGGCAGGAGCCAACCCTATGGAGTTCAGTCGGAACAGAAAGCATATTTCCCTGTTGCTCACCTGAAGCAAAGCAACCTTATTACGCTTTCCCTTGGTAAAACATGGTCGTGTTTCGGTATCGAATCCGAGGATATCACTTTTCAAAAGAAAATCAACAGCTTTCTCCGCCTCGCCCGCTGAAAGGATTGTCACAATCCGTCCCGGGAAGGTTACTCGTGGGAGATCTGCAATTTTTGTCTTGTCGAACCTACTGTAAATTATTTTATTCATATATATGAAGAATACACGTTATCTTGAGTTTCGCAAGTATCAAACTACTTACATCTTAATGAATAGTGAATAACAGAAATACAAATTCACTTTTCACTATCAAGTTATAGCTTGCGGAACTATGATGAAAAGAGTTCAATTCCTCCTTGTTTTGGTTCACTTTTATAAAAATCAACTGCAAAATTAGCAAAAAAAAATAGAAAACAAAAAAAGGTATGCATAAATTAAAGAAAAAAACGGAAAAAACACGGTTTTAACATTAAAACAAGTGAATATTTGAACAAGAACTGTTTGAAATGCGAACATAATTGCTATGTTGCGGAATTTGCAATCTACAAGTAACCTACAATTTACTACACGTTTTTGTTCGTTGCCCAGAAAGACATAAAACGGTCATTCTTGCATCCTAACAATCGCCGTTCTTATTCCGCTATACTTCCGATGATAATACCATAATAATACCATTATATTACCATAATAATACCATTATATTACCATTACAAATGGTATTTATATGGTATCTTTATGGTATTTATTTAGTATTTTAATGGTATTTACATAGGAGGAAGAACGGAGGACGACAGGAGAAACTGCGAAGTATGAAGGGCATACAGACTGAAATTTGAAAAACATAGAGGAATCAAGCAGGCTTTTCATATTGAAATTCCATATATCAAACCGCCGACAAGAATATCAAAAAAGACAAAAATTACGCTATCATAACCATTCAACAAGTTCGCATTTTTACTCGTGACAAGTTTGATTTTTTTTGAATAAAACATAAATAAGTATAGAGATTTACATGCAGATTACTTTTTTAGTGGCATATTCCACTCCTTTTCTCTACGCTTTTTCTGTTTTTTATTAAAAATGATGAAAAAACCACAACTTTTCTAATATTATTAAGCATTTTCGGCAAATATTTAAGATTTTTCTATTAAATTTGCACGTGAATATAATTCACATCAAAAAAAAACAAAGACAAAACACGGGGGGCTACTCCCTCAACATATATGGCAAAAAAGAAAGAAACTGTTAAAAAGAAGACTTCATTCCGCGAAGCTATCGGCATTCCTTCATTCGTAAACAGCGAGAAGACAAATTTCACCGTTGGCATTCTGCTTCTATTCATATCAGTAATCATGGTCATCTCTTTCATCTCATTCTTCTCAACCGGACAGAATGACCAGAGTATAATCCAGCATCCTATAGCTGGTGACCTGAGAAACGAGAATATGGCATTTTCAAATACATGTGGATCGATTGGCGCATATATAGCCTATTTCTTCATCACATGCTGCTTTGGCTTTCCTGCTTTCCTGATACCTCTATTCCTCATCTTTACCTCACTCAAACTGATGGGAGCATACAAGGTAAGCCTCGTGAAATGGTTCTTTGGCAGTATGCTTGCCATGATTTGGTGTAGTGTTGCGTGTGCAAAGTTCATCAACCCGCTACTGTCCGGTCAGGTATTCAATGCCGGAGGCGGACACGGAGACTATGTAAGCCGTTATCTGGAGTCTATAACAGGAACCCCGGGTCTGACAGGCATCCTCATAGTCACAGCCATTATTTTCTTCACCTTCGTTTCTTCTGAGACTATTACGTTTGTAAGAAAGGCGATGAATCCTATCGGCTACATCTCAAGGAGAGTGAAGTTTAATGTGAAAGACAGCAAGACCGTGGAGCTTGCTACAGGAAACATAGTTGCGCCTGAAACTCCTACTGCTGCTGAGGAATATATTCCAAACATAGAGCCAGTAGCAGACTTAACGGAAAACGAGCCGGCAAATACCATCGACCTCACAAATGAGGATGAAAATACGGATGATAACGATTTGGCAACAGAAGGCAAATCAAACGACGATCCAGACTTCACGGTAGTAAAAGGCGTACAGGAAGAAAAGGCTTCGGGAACAAACCTTTCTATGGAGGAAGTTCTATCCACCCCGATCAATCCTCGTGAGCCATATACGAAATATAAATTCCCTGGATTGGATCTGTTGAAGAAATACGATGATACCAAGGACTATACTACCAAGGAGGAACTTCTTGCAAATAAGAAGCGCATCATAGAGGTGCTAAACTCTTTCGGAGTACAGATACGTGAGATTACGGCTACTGTAGGTCCTACCATTACTCTTTACGAGATAACCCCAGCAGAGGGCGTGCGTATTTCAAAGATACGTAACCTTGAGGACGATATAGCTCTCTCACTCTCAGCACTCGGAATACGTATCATCGCTCCTATCCCAGGTAAGGGAACTATCGGTATTGAGGTGCCTAATGCAAATGCATCTATCGTGAGCATGGAGTCAATTCTGAACTCCCGTAAGTTCCAAGAAACAAAGATGGATCTTCCTCTTGCGTTGGGTAAGACAATCACAAATGAGGTGTTCATGGTTGACCTTGCCAAGATTCCTCACCTACTTGTGGCAGGTGCTACTGGTCAGGGTAAGTCTGTAGGTCTGAATGCGATGATAGCCTCTTTGCTTTTCAAGAAGCACCCTAACGAACTGAAGATAGTGCTTGTCGATCCAAAGAAGGTGGAGTTCTCTATCTATAACCCTATTGCCAATGCATTCATGGCTCAGGTGCCAGATGATGACGAGGAGCCAATTATCACCGACGTAACAAAGGTGGTACGCACGCTGAAAGGCCTCTGCACGCTGATGGATCATCGCTACGACCTGCTCAAGCTAGCTGGTGTGCGTAATATCAAGGAATACAACGAGAAGTTTGTGAACCACCGTCTGCGCTCTGTGGATGAGGAAGGTAATCCTCTGCACGAATATATGCCATACATCGTGGTGATCATCGATGAGTTTGGTGACTTGATCATGACGGCAGGCAAGGAAGTAGAGCTTCCTATCGCACGTATCGCACAGCTTGCCCGTGCCGTAGGTATTCACATGATTATCGCGACACAGCGTCCTACGACGAATATCATCACAGGTACCATCAAGGCTAACTTCCCTGGTCGTGTGGCTTTCCGCGTAGGTTCTATGATAGATTCACGCACCATCCTCGACCGTCCGGGTGCAAATCAGCTTATCGGTAAGGGTGATATGCTCTATCTGAACGGAAACGAGCCTGTACGTGTTCAATGTGCATTCCTCGATACTCCAGAGGTGGAGGCTATCGCAACACATATCAACGAACAGGAGAAGGCTGGTCTCACACCTCAGTATCCTATGGATCTCCCTGAGCCTATGGAAGAAGGTGGTGACGGTGGTGACGGCGGAGCTGTCGATACAGGTTCATGGGATCCTCTCTTCGTTCAGGCTGCCCATGCCATCGTGAACACACAGATTGGTTCTACATCCATGATCCAGCGTCAGTTCTCTATCGGCTACAATCGTGCCGGTCGCCTTATGGATCAGTTGGAGAAGGCTGGAGTCGTAGGTCCTGCACATGGCTCAAAGCCTCGTGAGGTGCTATTTGCCGATGAACAGGCATTGGACAACAGAATATCTTCATTAAGAGGAGGAACGAGATAAGCATTTTTTTAATGCTGATATTTATCGGAAAATATAAAAAAACATAAACGGCCTCATGAGTAATTAAACTCTTAATAGTGAGGTACGTTATATTAATGGTTTAATTTTAAAAAATAATATCTCATTAGACGGATGTAACAATAAAACATCCATGAATTTGAGAAATTGGGTTAGTCTTATGAAAAAGATTCTAACATTTTTTGTCCTGATGGCTGTAGCAGTCATCACCTCAACAGCAGCAAACAATTCGTCTGCAGCAGCCAAGAAAACTCTTGATAAGGCAGCAGCGAAATTCAACATCAAAAGCGGAACAACCGCAAACTTTACTGTCACAGGTGACAAGATCAAGCAGAGTGGAACTATCTCCATAAAGAAGAATATGTTCCATGCCTCTACCCCAAGCGCCATTGTGTGGTATAACGGAAAAACGCAATGGACTTACTTGAAGAAGAATGATGAGGTAAACGTATCCACACCAAATGCAGCAAAGCAAGCGAGCATGAACCCATATACATTCCTTACATTATACAAGAAGGGATATGATATGGAACTTCAGCAGACCGCAAGTGGCAAACAGGTGCATCTAAAGGCACAGAATCAGAAGTCAAGCATCAAGGAGGCATATATCCTTGTTGATGACAAATCTGACATAAAGGAAGTGAAGATGCGTCAGGCATCAGGTTGGGTTACAATAACGATTTCCAATGTGAAGTCTTCTAACCTATCCGATGCTGTATTTACATTCAATGCCAAAGACTATCCTAAGGCCGAGATAATCGACCTTAGATAACTTATAAAAAAAATCGGATTTATGAAAAAGAATCGAATTATTACGACCATATTTGCTTCGGCTCTTGCCTTGACAGTCTCTGCTCAGGTTTCCAATCTCAGCATAGACCAGAAGGGACATATATGCGCATCAGATGGAAATTCCATTTGGTATGCAAATAATCCGGCTTCACAATGGGTGTCAACCGCCCCACCGATAGGAAACAAATGTACATGGATCAACTATATAGCACCTAAGACTCTTGCTATGTGCACAGAGAAAGACGGTGAAGGCCGTGTATATATATCTTCGAACAACGGCAAGACATGGAAAGCAAAGAAATTAGCTTCAAGTCCATGTTCTGCCGCCTTCTATTCAGATGAGAGCGGATTGTGGGTATCATTCTCAGATATGGATATATATCATACCATGGATGAAGGCAGGACATGGAAAACAATTCATGTTCCTGCAGTTCCATCAGCACATATTACTGATATTTGCATGCTTAGTGCAAAGGAAGGACTGTTCGGCGTATCAGGAAACAAGATTTTGCATACTACCGATGGTGGTAAGACGTTCGAAAGCATCCCTACTCCATTGGATCAGGTATTGCGTGGAGGTGTACGTCTTTCGGATGACAAGACACCTGTCAGTCAGGTAATGCGCATAGGCCGTTTCTATATAGTAAAACAGGAAAGCTATTTCGTAACAAGCTACGACAACATAAACTGGCAACGCATACCGGATGTAACGTATGCTGCCATAACAGAAGCCGGTACGCTTATGACAGTCTTGTCAGACAACTCCATACAGGAGTATGACGACAAGCTAAGCAGGTCTTGGAAGAAGAAATTGACGGATGACACAAAACTTCATTCTGTAAATTCCATCTGCGTGGATATGAACTATGCTTATGTAAGCTTTGACGATAAGATATGGCGTTCTGATGGAGATACGGTAAATGTCTTTACTCCTTCTGATATAGAAGGAAAACATCTTTCATATACCATTCCAGCACCAAAAGAAATTGTAACGGCAACCGATACAAAAACTGTTGTTAAGCGTAGTGAGGAATGTGAGAAAGCCGTAAACCTATTCCTTAAAGGTGACTATGACAATGCTTTCCCATTGTTGAATACATTATCATCAGATAATGACAATGAGATTCTGGAGAATCTCGCATATTGCTATGAGGAAGGAAAAGGTACTCAGCAAGACTATGCCAAGGCTATTCAACTTCTTGCCCGTGCAGCAAACAACGGTTCTGACTATGCCCTTCTAAATATGGGTTACTATTACTTGAATGGCTGGGCTGTAAAGAAAGATACGCTACGTGCCCTTGCTTTATGGGAGCGTGCATCAGAGCATGGATATGATTTTGCAAATCAAAATCTCGCCAACCACTATGCCTATGAAGGTGATGTTGAGAAGACTGCAAAATATATAGGAAAATCAGTTGCCCTCGGCAACAAGGAAGCTATGTATAAGTATGCCATGCTCAATATGGACGGAATGGGAGTGAAAAAAGACTCTATACAAGGTATGACATATCTAAAGAAAGCTGCTGATTTGGGCGTAGCTGAAGCTATGACATATATTGGAGATTCATATCTATCCGGACGCATACTCCCAAAGAACAGTCTTCTTGGTGTTGCATATATTGAGAAGGCAATAGAGGGAGGTGACATTTATGCAAAGAAATTCCTTGCCCGTTGCTATATCAAGGGTGAAGGCACAGACAGAGACAACAAGACTGGATTCAGGCTTTTAAAGGAAGCTGCTGATGCAGGAGATACAGAAGCATATAATGGTGTTGCAACCTGCTTTATTGAAGGTGTCGGGACACTTCCTGATCCTGAAATGGCCATTCATTACTTGAAACTCGCAGAAGTTTCAGGTGATACTTCCGCATCGTTAAAGATAAAGGAAGTTCAAAATATAATGGCGAGAACACAGTCGCAAAAGAAATAATATGACAGGTTTCTCAACTTCCCCCGATAGAGGGAGCAAGAAAATCAGGATAAGTAATAAACAAGATGAAAATGATAAAATGATAATAACTAACCTTAAACACACTTAATTAGATGTCAAAACAAGCTATCCTAACAACGTCTTTTCTGGCATTGTCGCTTTGCGCCAATGCACAGTTTAATATGCTATTCACTTCTGATTCCGAATTGCCAAACAGTTTGGTAAATAAGGTTGAAGAAGATAAGAATGGCATGATCTGGGTTGCCACGGAAGATGGATTGTGTAAGTACAACGGCTCAAGGTTCATCACCTACCGTCACAACTCGGCAAATTCAAATTCTCTTAGTCACAACTTCGTTCGTACAATATGTGCAGACTCCGTAGGAAATGTAGTAGTTGGAACAATCAACGGCGTACAGGTATATAATATACAGACGGACGACTTCACTCCACGCATCTCTGCCAAGGAAATTGGTGCACGAATGGGTAATGTGAATTCGATTTTGCGACTTTCTGACGGAGTATTCTTTATTGGAGGTACCGATGCCTTTACCCTTCACATCAACAAGAAAGGCGAGATATCACCAAAGAGGAACGCTTTTACGGGTAAGACTCATGATATACATCGTGTTGCCCAGACTCCCGACGGCATTATATGGGTATCAAGACAGGCTGACGGCGTTATGTTCGCCGACAAGAACGGAAAGCTTCACAATGTGAAGAACTACGATGGAAGTGAGTATAACTTCTCCAGTTTGTGCGTTGGTCGTGACGGAATCCTATATGCAGGAGATGTCGAGTCAGGACTCTATTTCTATAATGCCAAGACCAAACATTTCGACATAGTAAAAGGTACAGAAGGTATCATGAAGGTACGTGACATTAAGACTATGCCTAATTCCGACAATGTATGTATAGCAACTGACGGAAATGGCGTGATGTTCTTTAATATCCGTACACACCAGTTTGTACCATCCCATCAGTTTGATGACCCTTTTGTTGATATTTCTTCCCAGAAGGCACATTCACTCTACATAAATAAACATGGTGATATATGGATGGCCCTTTACCAAAAGGGCGTATTCATGGCATCAAACAGTTCAGCTCCTTTCGGATATATTGGTCGTCGCTCTCAGAAATATGATTTGATTGGTGACCGTTGTGTAACCTCCATAATCGAGACAAAAGATAAGAAAATATGGATTAGCACGGATAATGGCGGTCTATATGGTCTCACGCCTGATTTTCATACTTTCG
The DNA here is from genome assembly GCA_902798615.1 of uncultured Bacteroidales bacterium. Classification (GTDB taxonomy): domain Bacteria; phylum Bacteroidota; class Bacteroidia; order Bacteroidales; family Bacteroidaceae; genus Prevotella. The sequence goes on from CADBXL010000008.1 coordinate 43,017, forward strand.
CTAAATTCCGGGTAGGAACAGGTGCAAATGATTTGCCTCCAACGATTCAGGGACTTTTCTGTGATTCACAAGGCAGACTGTGGTTTGGATCATATAACAGAGGTTGTGGTATCGTGAACACTTCAACAGGAAAAGCGATGTATGTTCCTATTGAAGGACAGCCAGGCAGAAAGACAAGCGTATATGGATATGCAGAAGACAAACATGGTACCATCTGGGTTGCCACAATGGGACAAGGCATATTCCGCTATGATGCCTCACGCAATTTGATGACGTTCTATACGTATAGCGATGGTACACGATGGACGAACTCCATTTTCTACGACTCTAATACAGATAGAATCTATACAGGTACATACGATGGCATAGTTTGGTTCAACCCGAAAGATCCAAAGAAGACTATGCATCGTATGGGTGAATCTGAGATTATCTATAGTATAACCCGTCTTAACAGTAATACACTTGGTTTTGCTACTTCAAAAGGTGTGACGTTGCTTGACACCAGCAATGACAAGCTAAGAACCATTACAAAAGAAAATGGTCTTATATATGCTGTACAGATGGGTAATGACGGACATCTGTGGCTCAGCACGAGTATGGGACTCATCCGTTTCAATCTGAAGGATAACACTAGTGAAACCTTCACCTCACGTGATGGCCTTCAGGGTAATGAATTCTATAAGAATGCATGCCTACGTTCTGATGATGGTCGTCTATGGTTCGGTGGTATCAACGGCATTACATACTTCTATCCTAATCGTATAGGAGAAAGAAGTACGAAATGTACTACACGTGTAGTAACAATTCGTGCAAATGAGCGATTCCTCGGTCTTAACCAGTCTATGGAATATGAACTTGAGGCAGAAGACAACACCTTTACAGCAGAGTTCGCAGCATTACCTCTCTACATGACTCATCGTATAGCCTATAGCTATAAACTTGACGATGGCAATTGGGAAACACTTCCAATCCCACAGAATCGTGTTGTATTCAATGGTCTATCAAGCGGAAGCCATGTACTATATACCAAAACAATAATTGACGGTCGTGATTCTGATGTAACAGAAACATACATTCACATCGCATACCCTTGGTATCTCAGATGGTGGGCTTTGTTAATCTGGCTGGCTATATTTGCATGTATTGTGTATATGACTCTTACAGAAATACAACGCCGTCGTAAACTGCATCGTAGTATCCGTGAGCATCAGCGTGAAGAGCAGGCAAAAGAACAGAAACTGCAATTCTTCATGAATATCGTTCACGATCTGCGCACTCCTATAACTTTGATATCCACTCCATTACAGAAGTTACTCTCTACAGACCACGAGCCTGAGCGTCAGCGTCTTTACGGTACTATGAACCGTAATACAGACCGTCTGCTTCGTCTTACAGACCAGATTATGGATCTACGTAAGATTGATCTTGGAAAAATGGAACTTCGCTGTACAGATGTTGCACTCAGTCCATTCGTAAAAGGAGTTGTTGCCTATACAGAGGATATAGCTCAAAGCCGTCGTCAGACACTTACGTTTAAAGACTACACTAACGGTCACGTAAGCGTCATGTTAGATACAGACTGTTTTGAAAAGATTCTACTCAATTTATTGAGCAATTCTTTGAAATATACTCCGGAAAACGGTAGTGTAACTGTCAGCATTGACATTGAACCCAAAACTGACCTCAAGGCTGGTAGCGACGTAACACTCCTTCTCAAGGTTGTTGACACAGGTATAGGAATTCCAGACGAAGAGAAACGTAATATCTTTACCCGCTTCTATCAAGTTCACACTAATGGAAAATACGTCAAGGGTACGGGCATTGGACTTAACTTGGTGAAATCTCTCGTTGAACTTCATCAGGGAAGCATCGATGTAAGTGATAACCCAGAAGGACAGGGGGTATGTTTCTCTGTAGCATTGCCTCTAAAGACCAGTTCAACAGAAATAGTAACAGGCGAAGCATTACAATTCCAAGAGGTTCAGGAAGAAGTTATCGCATCACCTGATGCAAACGGAGGACATACAAAGCTCAAATCTCGCAAGACAATTCTCGTTGTCGATGACGATGATGAGATACGTTCATTCCTATGCGAGGAAATGGCATCACTTTACAATGTCATAGACTGTGCAGATGGAAAGACTGCATACCAGACCCTTAACAAGGAGCATATAGATATCGTTATCAGCGATATCATGATGCCAGAGATTGACGGAATAGAATTGTGTAGACTAATCCGTCAGAATGTCCGAATCAGTCATCTGCCTATCATACTGCTTACAGCAAAGGGTACTGACCGTGACCGAATAGAGGGACTTCAGACTACTGCTGATGCATACATCACAAAGCCATTCAACATCGCTCTTCTTCAAACTATCGTAAGCAATCTCCTACTGCGTCAGGAAAAACTACGTAATACATTCAAGGGCAATGAGCTTCCTACAGACCAGATAACGACTCCAGAGATTCAGTCTGCAGATGAGAAACTGCTTGAACGTCTTGTGAAGTGTATTAACGACAATCTGGATAACCCAGATCTGACCTCGGAATACCTTGCATCAGAGGTTGGACTGAGTCGAGTACATCTTTACAGAAAACTCAAGGAACTCACCAATCAGTCTGCAACGAACTATATCCGTAACATCAGACTCACAAAGGCTGCTGAGCTCTTACGACAGAAGAAATGTTCTATCTCAGAGGTTGCATACCTTGTAGGATATCGCACACCGAACCATTTCTCTACGGCATTCAAGGAACTGTATGGCGTTTCACCATCAGAATATGTCAAGGAGCAATAACAATCTCTTACAGAGAGAAGATTCTTTTATATGTTCAAAATCATAACTGTATATATTATATGCCTGGTGCTGCTACTATTCCTTTTCGGATATGTGGCAGCACCAATATTGTGTTATGCCGAAGGATGGAAAACATTCTATTACGATGGCGACTATCTTTCATTGATGTTATCTTCCTATGGAGCAATCGGCACTATCAAAGCATTTCTGCTCCAGTTTTTTGCCAAGCCTTATCATGGAGCAATAGTCATGACGCTAACATCACTTGTGTTTATGGCTATTGTCAACTATTTCCTTAAACGCTTCATGAAAAAAATGACGGCATGTATAGTAAGTGCTATTATCTGTCTTATCTCCGCAGTATCAGTAACAAGTTGGTTAGGATCAATAAATCCGAAATACCTTCTCGGATTTGGAAATGCTAATGAAAAAAGCGGGGTTACATATATGCGACTAAGCAACTACGTGCGCCATCAGCAATGGGATGAAATTATCAATATCTGTAACGAAAATTCTCCCATAAAAAATCTCCTTCACCAGAATTGTCTTAATATGGCACTGGCAGAAAAGGAATTACTTGGAGAAAGGCTCCTTGATCAACCGGTTAAAGACATAAGCAGCATTTATGTCAACGACATTCAGACAGCAGAAGTTGCAGGACTACTTAGCGATGTGTATTTCTCGTTTGGGCACATAGCACAAAGCCAGCGCTACGCTTTTGAAACTAACGAGAAGATGCACAACCTATCCCCGCGTATGCTTCAAAGACTTATTGAAACCAATCTAATATATGGACAGAAAGAAGTGGCTGACAAGTATCTTTCTATTCTATCAAAAAGCCTATACTATAAGGATTGGAAACCAACGGAAGAATTAATTGAAGAGAAGAAGAAATGTCTCTTTGCCGACAACCGCTTCTCTGGAATAAAAGGACTTGATGATGACCTTCTCCACATTGCACGTAATACACGCGGTAATCGTCAGTGCCGTATAACCCTACAATATCTTGGCTCACTATATATCCTTGCAGGTTACGATAGTCTGTTCGTGAAGATGGCAAATGAATTTAGTGGTTCACAAGACCTGTCCAAACCCATGCCACGATATTTCCAGAGTTACTATAATCACTTAACAGAGAAAAAAGATGAACAGTAAAGTCATAATAAAACATTTTATATATTGCATCTTACTATGCACAATTATGGCATCATGTTCATCAAAAAGACAGAATGCCACTCCACTCAACGTAAAACCAGAAATATATCCTGACTATACGGAAGTGACTATGCCATGCAATATAGCCCCTCCAACATTCGAACTATGCCAGCCATCTGACATTGACAAATTGGAGCGACTTCAGGCGGTATTTGAAGCTGGCAAAAATGAAACCGTTGTTGAATGCAATGGAGCTGATGGATTCTGTATATCCCCAGATGACTGGCAATTACTGACACAGTCTGCAGATGTCATATCAATTACAATACAAGGATATGATGGCAATAAATGGGTAGAATACGCCCCATTCAACATCTATATATCTCACGATTCCATTGATTCATACCTCACATATCGTCTCATAGAACCAGGTTATGAAATATGGAATGAAATCAGTATTTGCCAACGCAACCTTGAGACTTACGAAGAGAAAACTATCATAAACAATAAGGCTACAGGCGGTGGATGTATAAACTGTCACTCATTCTGCAATCGAGATGCCTCTATGATGTCACTTCATCTCCGAAAAAGCAACGCAGGTACATATATAGTGAAGCAGGGCATTGCAAATAAAATATCTCCCACTCCGTCATTCGTTTATCCTTCATGGCATCCACAAGGAAGATACATAGCCTATTCGCAGAACGATACCAAACAGATGTTCCACACCACAGACATCAATCGTATAGAAGTCTTTGATTTCCACTCTGACATCATTGTATATGATACGCAGAATGGTGATGTACTTACTTGCCCGCAACTCCACTCTCCTCTTGCCTTTGAAACATTTCCTTCATGGAGTTCTGACGGAAAATATCTATATTATTGTTCAGCAGACAGCGTAGAGATACCAGCAGATTACGATAAGGCTCACTATTCCCTATGCCGAATCTCCTTCGATGCTGCCATAGGTAAATTTGGAGAGAAAATAGATACCATCTATAACGCTCGTACTCTTGGCGGTAGCATTTCATTTCCAAGAGAATCACCTGATGGAAAATGGATTCTATACACCCATCATGGCTACGGAAACTTCTCCATTTGGCATAAGGATGCTGACCTATGGATGCAACCAACCGATATCAGCACCCCTACTCCACTCATTAAGCTAAAATCTCCACGCTCTGACAGCTATCACACATGGAGTAGCACAGGTAAATGGGTAGTCTTCAGTTCACGAAGGGAAGACGGACTTTATACGCGTCCATATATAATGCATTGGGATGGCAAAACATTCTCCAAGCCATTCCCTATACCGCAGGAAACTGCCACCCACGATAAGAAACTACTAAAGTCATATAATATCCCCGAATTCACCACAAATGCCTTTACAGCAAATGATGCTCTTATGAATGCTTTGGAATAAGAAGAGAATTTTCCCCGTAAAAGATAGGGAAAACTCCACACCCGATTATAGTTTTCCCCTTTGGTTCTTGAGAAAAAACATGTACCTTTGCCTTCGAAATCATAAAAGTCTAACGAGTCGCAAGACTCATTAAAACGGAAAAGAATATGAAGGCAACATTCAAAAGCATGATGGTAATCGGAATGATGATCCTCGGCACAGCAACAGCATTCGGAAAGTCAAACTTTAATGTTGACAAGTATAATGCAACCAAAGCTCCTTACACGATGACTGTACACAAAGACTGCAAGATTCGTCACAAGCATGACAAATATTGCGGTAACTCATTCACCGTAAGGATGGACAAGAAGATGGAGAAGCACTTCAACGAACAAAAACATAAGTTCGACAAACGTGGAATGTGCAAGAAATGCAGTCTCACTATCTACGAGATCCATTCTGTTGAGCGCGAATTGAGGAATAGTCGCCCTACCCCTCCTCCACCTCCAGCACATCGTCCACATTACTAAAACACTAAATTAACGAAGTAGATTATGAATACAAGTGAAAAGATTGTCCCTGCTGCAATCATTGCCATAAGTGTAGTAATAGCAGGACTCTCACTCCGTAGTGGTATCGTCACCTTCAAGGAGATGGATAGGAAGGTGTCAGTCAAGGGACTTGCCGAGCGCGAAGTCAAAGCCGACAAGGTTACATGGCCGCTCATCTATAAGGAGATAGGCAACGATCCTTCTGAGATGTACGACCGTCTGAGTTCAAAGAACAAGCGTGTCATCGCATTCCTAAAGTCTGCCGGCATCAAGGATTCCGACATAAGTGTCAATCCCCCTGTTATCTCCGACCGACAGGCAGACAACTACGGCAATGAGATTATGAACTATCGTTACAAGGCTACAAGCGTCATCACCGTCACCTCTTCTGAAGTTGACAAGGTACGACAGCTGATGCGCAGACAGTCAGAACTCATGAAACAGGGTATTGCCATTGTAAGCGAGGAATACGGCAATAACTCTATAACATACGAGTTCACAGGCCTTAACAAAATCAAACCAGAGATGGTGGAAGAGGCAACAAAGAATGCACGTACAACCGCACAGAAATTTGCAGAAGATTCTGACAGCAAACTTGGTGGCATACGTAATGCACAACAGGGACAGTTCTCAATTGAAGACCGCGATGCCAATACTCCTTATATAAAGAAAGTCAGAGTTGTAAACACAGTAGAATATTCATTAGAGTAATATTAACCTTAATTCCATATATAAAAAGAGCGGATCGTAATATCCGCTCTTTCCCTTTTTTATACTGCTTGTTGCATAAGGTGCTTAACGACTGATGGCAAGTCACGGAAATCACCATTTTTCTTATTGAGATAGATTACATTTCCACCAATCTTATGCGAATCACCACACTGGGGTTCACCCTCAACGACATACGAGTCTGTCATAGTTGTCACATCCCTGTCCTGCGCCAGAATCAGGCGTTTGTAGAAAGTCCCGTTCACATTGTCGGAATCGAAGTATTTCTTCACCCACTCCAACTTATTGCTCCATGAAAGAGGATTTGCCCATGAAGCATGTGAAACAATAAACACCTCAAACTTCTGTGAAAGGGTTTTCAGAGCCTCTACAGCCCCCTTGACGGGTTTTGAATAAGTGAAGATATCAGGAATGTCATCATAATTTGTTTTCTTCATGCCATTCACGACACTTTCATACTTTGGGGCCTGTTCCTTTATTTTCTCAGCATTCAATGCAGACTCATAATCAACAAGGACATTGTCCATGTCAAAGAATACTATTTTCTTTTTCATACTATTAGTGGTTAGATTGTTTAAATTAGTGAATCAAGGCTTTATCAAGCCTGACTGATATTTTAGATATAAAAGGAAATAAATGCAATTTTTATGAAAGAGACAGAGAACATAGTCTCAAAGGGGAATTAAAAGATTTCTTTTATTCCTTCTGTTGCAAAGATACAAAAAAAGTTTGATTCTTCCAAATATTTTCAAGGGAAAATCAAACTTTTTCGCAAATTAAATTAGTGTATTTACTACGTTTTCAGCATAGTTTTATTTTAGCGAAATCACAAAATACTCTGTATTTCAAATACTTTTCATGTATTTCACTTATATGGGTGTGATTCAGACAATTAACCATGAAATAAATAAAAAATGAAAAATGAAAAATACAAATTAGTGTTTATCGCGAAGAAATATAGCGAATGTTACAAAACTGTATTTTTCATTTTTCACTTTTCATTTTCCCCATGCTCTACTTCACGTCAAGAATCACCCTCGCATACGAAGTCAATGGAATCTCTCCATTATCCTTCACCTCGCACACAACGTGTATGGTCTTGCCCTTTGCATCCTTCGGAACATCAACAGAAGCTATAAAGCCAGTAGCAACGTCCATAGGCGAATGATTTATATTCACCTCTCCCTGATATGTAGAAGCCTCTGGCTGCACCCACCAGTTTATAGTCCAACTATCCCCTTCTGCATCAAAAGCCAAAGCCGAGAACACAGCTTTATCCCCAGCCTTTACCCTCATACGTATAGGAGCAAGCGAGAACTGATTATTAATAAGGATACGTGGATTAGTATTTCCCCTACCCTCCTTCGCCCATTGCATACGTGCACAGAAGTCATTCAACTCCGCTTCATAGAAACGACGCTTATAACCCTCGGTAATGCTCTTCTGAGGCTCTTGACAAGAAGTCCAGGCATATGTCAACGAATCTGCACACATACCGAACTTATGACATCCTGCCCAACCTGCCTGCGTAGGATCTTCAGGATCATTGAGTCCGTTAGGCATAATATATAGGAATGAAGGAGTATCGCCCTCCACACCCCATTTATAATTAGGATATATCTTGCCCAATTCTCCATGTCCTTGAATCATTTCCTGATGCTTCTTCCATTCCTGCTTGCCAAGCTCACATTGCAGTTGCCATGTTCCCTCATCCCAGATAAACTTCAGGTCATCCTTAAACTCCCTACGCATCCATTGATGCGAGCTATATGCACGGTTCATACGCATGGCATACACCATATCCTGATCCGTTATGGTATAGACACGGAACTTATTCAGAAATGCCTTCAACTGCTCGGGAGTCCGAGTCTGCTGAACCTTCCATATAGCCTGTGCAAGTGTGTTGCCACTTCCCCATGTTGCAACCCATATAGGTCGCTCATCATCCTCATCGGCAAGCTTTATAAGGAACTCGCTACCCTCGCTATCATTATCCTTGCCAATGACTCCAATTCCGGCCCTATGACTACCAGCCATGCAGCGAGACCTCACATATTCCATGCTTGGCCAGTAGCCTATGGTCTGCTTGCCATTCTCCTTATCAAGTGAAAGAAATTCCTTCTGCCTTGAACGAGCCATAAGATTATGCACATCCTTGCCGTATGCCTCCACGACCTTGTCAAGATATTGCGCCCACTCCTCTGGATATGGATCACAGTTCCATCCGACAGTCGTCATTATCGCCTCAATCTCGAACATATCAGCGTATGCCATGAGCCTTATTGCAGACTCCATATCATCAGGCTCAACATCACAGTCACCTATATCCGTCATAACCACAAGACGTGGTTTTAAAGGCGAATTGTTTTCTTCAGCAAGAACATTAGCTGAGAACAACAATAATATTGCTAACAAGCAAGTTACAATTTTCTTCATAAGATTATAATTTAATCCAAGTTGCCTTACGCCAAAGAGTCTCCATAGGTCCACGCTGATGATTCTTGTCCCATTGTTTCAAGATGATTATCTGAATGGTAATCATGACAATTCCGACCAAAAGCGACCACGTTGCACCAAGGTCATCACAGAGTTTGAAGCCCCATCCATAGAACAGAACTGAGCCGAATACAGACTGCATGAGATAGTTTGACAGACTCATTCTTCCGAAGAAGCATACATTACCGAGAATCTTGCAGAATGGCTTCCAACGATACCATAGAAGCACTATGGCAGACACCTCAGAGAACAATATCAGCATATTCGTAATAGGCTTTGTCCATACGCTGAACCTACCCATATCCACATTTGAACCAATGAGGCATAGCGGGAAACATATAATCAGCACCCAGAGCCATATACGAAGGTTATTGCCCTCGTTATAGAACAGACGATAACGACCTACGAGTATTCCGAGATAGAAGAATGCAAGTGTCTGTGTCAGACGACCAGCCCACAAAGCCCAAGCCAGATTTGCCACATAAGCTATACGCACGTTTGTTATTCCTGACTCCCAGAACGAACCGTTAATGTTCGCTTCCGTTATTTTAGCACATTCAGCCCAAAGTTCATCTTCTGGGAACTTCCATCCAGACACAAGACTGTATATTTCAACAGGCTGTGCAAGAAGGAATATGGTGATAGCCCACAGCCATCGTATAGATAGATAGCCGGCAGGAATCATCAGCAAGCCTATTGACGCATAAGAAGTTAGAATATCACCATTATAGAAGAAGATATTGACCAATCCTATGATGAATAGTAACACCATTCGCCATGCAAAGCGCAGGGAGAAGTCCCTACCCTTCTGTTCCTGATTATCTCGCATTATGAAGAAGCTCACGCCAAAGAGCATGGCAAAAATGCCATACATCTTGCTTGATAGCAATGTCTCGCATACGGAAAAGACAGTATCATCAGTTGGCAAAGCCATCGACTTATCATCGAGGAAGATATTGAAGTTTTCAAGACAATGAAAGATGATGATTCCCATCACCGCTATGCCACGAAGTGCATCTGCAATCTCAATACGTGTATTGGGAAGACCTTTTGTTTTATACATGAAATGATTTATTGTTTAGATTTTGATTTCCTGAATGCAAAGTTACTAAATAATCACGAGATATCCAAAGAAGTTACATGAATTTTTGAAGACAGAAAACACAGAATGGACGAACCATCAATCAAAAAATGGTAACATAATATCAGTTACCCAAACACAGTCTCGAAGTGTTGCCAAATAATGATTAAACATAATAAGACATTAAAAGAATGAGGGGATAGTCCCCTTATTTGGTAACAGTTACTATGTTACCTTTCCTTTTTCGTGTGATACCACCCCTGTCTGGTATGATGTCAACAAATGCAGTATAATAACAACTAAACTGTATACCTAAATCTGGCAAAGACACTCAGAAACAAATGGTAACATAGTATCAGTTACCAAACACACACACCGGGAAAGGTTGCTTTATAATGCTTATTATATATATAAATAAAATTTATTTATATAATAAGACCTTTAGGATGTATGGGGATAGTCCCCTTATTTAGTAACAGTTACTATGTTACCTTTCCCTTTTCGTGTGATGTCGTCTGTCTAGTATGATGTCAACGAATGCAGTATAATAACAACTAAAAACTGTAAACCAAAATCAGGAAAAGACAGATAAAGACTCCCCGGAGACAAATGGTAACATAGTAACTGTTACCAAACACACACACCTATACAGGTCCGTTCTACCTCCGTTTCAAGTCCGTTGTAAGTCCGTTCTAGGTCCGTTGTAAGTCCGTTCCTGAACTATAGGATCATAGGAGGTATATAGGAGTTACATAGGACTTACATAGGATTTGCTTGGGAGGAAGAATAGAATTAAAAAGAATGGAGATTTGCAGCAGACTGCCTTTAAATTATTTAACGTGAGTTCGACGAAAATAAACGCTGCGCTTGGCTACATGACTTGCGAAGCTTGATGAGCCTTGCGAATAATTAACCGTGAATTACCATGAATTAACCGTGAATTAATTATTAATTTTTCTTCGCTCCATATAAAATTATGGATAATTTGTGGGCAATTAATGATAAATTCGTGTGGCTCCACGTAGTGGTTAAGGTGCTTGCTGCCATTCGTGGAATTCGTCGAACTGACGTTATTTAAATTAACGTGAGTTATATTAGAAGCGAATCCACTTCTTCAAATCCACCTTTCCTTCAAACTTTTCAGCCTTGCGAATGCCTGCTGTGCTGACAGGTTTCTCAAAGAGGAAACGGTTGATGAAGGCAAGGACCTCTGGGAATTGCTCTTCAGGCAACTGACAATGTGGATGATTTCCGTTTATAGAATAACCCATACGGTCAGCAATACCGAAACGCTCCCATACCCTCATAGCGGCATTTACAGATACATAGCCAGACTCGTCGGCAAGCCATTTGTAGTCGGTGTTACCAAGCATAAGGAAAGCACGAGGACATACAAGGGCGCATAACTCATGATGGTCGTATGGCAACTGATAGACGCTATCGCCATGAAACTGCTCCTTGAGACTATGCTTGAACCAATGATAGTCGGTTCTGTCAAGATCCTCAACACCATCAATGGTATGCGACACACGCCAAGCGGCTGCACCACCACCTCCTGGCTCCTGTGCTATAGTAAGAGCTACACGAGGGTCGAAGGCACCACAGAAAAGAGCCATCTTACCGGCATACGAACATCCCGTTACACCGATATGCTTTGTGTCAATCTTTGTAACCTCTGGGCCAAGAATCTCCAAGCCGTCAATGATACGCTGAAATCCCCATGCCCACATGCTATATGCTCCATTATCAATGAGTTCGGGATAGAGACGCACAAAACCATAGTTGGTTCGGCAGGTATCTCCACGGAACTGTGAATAGCCGTTTACCTGACGCTCATTATAATTCATACGGGCAAGCGGAAGAGGATTGAGCAGGGTATCAGGAAGGGATATACGACTACTGCCTATCAGCAATGGATAAGGAGCAGTACCCGTCTTTGGGTACTTGATATGTGATGAAAGCGTGAGTGATTCCTTACCAACAGTAATGGTGACGAAGAGGGTATCGTTATCCATGCGAGCCTTGATCTGGTCGCGCTTCACCTCTGGAATAATGCCAATCTCATGCTGCTGGATGAGACTTGAGATTTCATTACGACGCTCGTTCCATTCAGCGAGAGAACTTACTTCCCCACTCTTCTTTTCCCATTTCAGGGGATTGGGAAGCGACTGCGACTGCGCTTTGCAGACATTTGGTATGGCAATAGCCATTGCAGTTAGTAATAATAGAATGCGGTTCATATATAAACTTTTCTTTGAATTTTCTTTTTCAAGTACAAAGTTACAATTTTTTCTTAATATTCCATAAATATACGATGTTTTTTCTTGTAAATGTAGAAAATACACTATATTTGCTGTCGTAATAACTAAAACAAACGTAAATTTATGAAAATCGGAATTATCGGTGCAGGATGGATTGCAGAGAAGATGGCATTATCTCTTCAAGCCAAGCCACAGGATTGCGAGGTTTACGCAATAGCATCACGAAGTATTGAGAAAGCAAGGGATTTCGCCCAGAAATGGTCAATCAAAAAAGCTTATGGATCTTATGAGGAACTTGTGAATGACGAGGATGTGGATCTTATCTACATAGCAACTCCTCATTCTCATCACTATGAGCATACACGCCTTGCGTTGGAGCATGGCAAGCCTTGCCTGGTGGAAAAGGCTTTTACGGCAAATGCACGTGAGGCAGAGGAACTTCTTGCACTTGCAAAGCAGAAGAATCTTTTCATTACTGAGGCTATATGGACTCGCTACATGCCTCTTTCACATAAGGTTACGGAGATAATGCAGAGTGGCATTATCGGAGAGCCAAGAATTTTGACAGCCACGCTCTGCTATATGATGGAGCACAAGGAAAGGATTGTAAGGCCAGAACTTTGTGGCGGTGCCCTACTCGACCTTGGAGTTTATTGTCTGAACTTCGCAAGAATGTATTTCGGCACAGACATTAAGCGCACAGTTACGAATGTGCATATCGGCCCTACGGGAATGGATATGCATGAATGCATCTCCCTGTCATACGCTGACGGAAAGATGGCAAATCTGCAATCTGGTGCCTTGTGTCTTAATGACAGACAAGGTATTATAAGTGGTGTGGATGGTTATATCCGTGTTGATAACGTGAACTGCCCTGAACTTGTTGAGGTGTATCGCAACTATGAACTCGTGGCGACCTACAAGAAACCAGCCGACATGGTTACCGGCTATGAGTATCAGGTGTTTGAGTGCAAGCGATGCATAAAGCAAGGACTTCTTGAATCCCCTATGATGCCTCACGCTGAAACCCTTTCTATCATGAAACAGATGGATGAATTGAGAAAGGAATGGGGAGTAAGGTATCCGATGGATTAGAAAGACCTAAACCATAGCCTGCAACCCCTTTTCCGCCCTTCGGGCACCCTTTCCCCGTGAAGGGGCAAGGGAAAAGTTACCTTTGTTCGCTTACGAAGGATTGCTTGAGGGAATATTAGTATCCCCTTGCCCCTTCACGGGGAAAGGGTGCCCGAAGGGCGGGAAAGGGGTCGTAGTTTATGGGTAGGTCAAATATACTCATAACTATTCCCAACAATCTTCAGGTATCTCTCGAAATCCTCTCTACGGATAACGACAGTTCCGCGACAATCATTAGGGTGAAAGCTGAGAGTTTCTGCATCCTTGAGACAAGCATCAAGGAAGAGATGAACGTGGTGTTCTGTATCGTTGATAAGTCCGAATGGAGACACGCTACCCGGCTCAAGACCGAGATATTTCATCATACGCTCAGGGGAAGCAAAACTGAGTTTGCCACAAGAAGGCAGTCCCTGTGCCTGAAGCGTTGCCTTTAAGCGAGCCTCAAGATCATGGATGTCAAAGTCGTGGTCGCAATGGTAGCAGATGAGATAATGCTTGTTACCCTTATGGTTGCGCATGAAGATATTCTTGCAATGCACACTACCATCATCCTTCCACCAACGCTTTGCCTCTTCTATGGTCTTGCCTTCAGGATGATTATAACACTCAAACGGAATATCGTGCTCTCGAAGATATGAGAGCACGGCTTGTTGACGGGGAGAGATGGTCTCTCCCCCCGCCCTCCCTCGTAGGGAGGAAGCCGGAGAACCTAATGCAGTTTCGTTACTCATTATATTATTTTTTTGCACAATACATACATTTCCCTTGCCCCTTCACGGGGAAAGGGTGCTCGAAGAGCGGGAAAGGGGTCTTTATTTATTATTTTGTTTTGCCCTAAATTCCTTCAATTGCTGGAAACAGCAATCATCAATGATTTCCTCAAGCTTACGATCTGGATTATGACGCAGATAGCAGTTATAGTCGAAGATCATCATCTCGCCATTCTCTGCGTTGTAAGGTTTCCATGCAGGAATACCTTCTGCATTAGGATTGCCAGTATGGGCGAAGTTTGACCATACGGTGCTCATAATATCTGCAAGTTTCAGGTCGTCAGCCGTTGGATTTGGAAGGTCACGACCTGCTCGATGCAAGGTGTTGAAGACAAACTTCAGCTCATGTCCATGAACAGAGCCTTGATGCACAGGAGACTTCCATGTAAACATATACATATATGTTGGTGCTGTACGATGGGCAGATATATAATCAGCCGTGATGATTGTCTTTGGACGGAAAAGACGGTCGATTGACAATAGATCGTTAGGTGAATGCTTTGGCCAAGCCTCATCAAATGCCTTGATATACTCATCCGTGCGATTTCCAAAGACAGGAACGAGTTGCTGACGAGCCTCATCAAGAGTAACAGGCTTATCGTATGTAAGGCGCTGAAGCTCGTTGAAGGTTGTACCGATAAGGATTGGCTTACTATCTGAGAATGAAGCAAATCCAGGTTGGAACGGCTGTTGCATGAGAATCTCTCCGTCAGGTGAAGGACCGAATCCCCACATCATCGGAGTACCAGGCTTGCGTGTGCCGATGCTCTTGCCCATAGCACGCTGACCAGCGGCATAGAGTTCCTTGTAAGGCACATCCTTTATCTTCTCAATGCTATCGTTTGAAATGCCGAGTTCCGCAAGTACAGCCTTACCGAGAGACTCACTCATCTCCTTCGTGTTCACGTTGAGGATAGTTCCGCTGAGAATGATAGCCTTATGGAAGAGATCCTTTGCATCAGGCATACACAGAAGCGTGCCGACCTTGCCACCGCCACCTGATTCTCCAAAGACCGTGACATTGTTAGGATCACCACCAAAGAGCGCAATGTTATTGCGAATCCACTTTAAGGCAGCCACTACATCAAGCATTCCCACATTGCCAGAATACTTGTATTTTGGAGAGCAAGCAGAGAGGTCAAGGAAACCGAGAATATTCAGACGATGATTTATGCTGACACAGACAACATCCTTCTGAGCGAGTTTCATGCCAGGGTCCCACTCTGAGGTGCCAGAGTCAAATCCACCACCATGAAGCCAGAGCATAACAGGTTTCTTTGCCTTACGATCTGTTGTCCAGACATTGATAACACAACAGTCCTCTGACATCTCATCCTTCGACATCTCACGTCCCATAGGCTGCATGGTCATAGGTCCCCAATGGTTGCACACCATCACCGTGTCCCATTTATCAACAGGCATAGGTGGCATGAAACGCTCAACCTTTGCGTATGGAATACCGAGGAAGCCCAATGATCCCTCATGGTCGAATCCTTGCACAAGACCAGATTCAATACGTACAACATTATCTTTTTCTGTATTTTGTGCGAGACCAATACCAGCACAAAATAACAGGAACGATACTGAAAAAATCTTTTTACAATACATCTTTATTAATAGGTTTGTTATATAGTTTGCGCAAAGTTATGAAAAAAAAACGGAATAATACCCTGTTTTTTATGCAAATGCATATTTTTTTGCATTTTTTTTCAAAAAATTTAGGTCTTACGGAAATTTATTCTTATCTTTGTCGCAAAATATCATATTATAAACACAAAATTTCCTTAATGTTATGAAGTTTTTGAAATATACACTTATTCCATTAGTCCTAATATATGGTGGCATAGTTGTCGCTCAGACTTCTTTACCGGGCAATCCGATAATTACCCATACATATTGTGCAGATCCTTCGGCAAGGGTATTTGGCGATACTTTATGGCTTTATCCAAGTCATGACAAGGATGATGCTACTGACTTTCTCATGGATGACTTCCATGTTTATAGCACCACCGACATGAAGACTTGGACAGATCATGGAGTTATATACAAGCCATTAGAAGACACGAAATGGGCAAAGTCTCGCACATGGGCTCCTGATTGCATAGAGCGCAACGGCAAGTATTACTTCTACTATGCCGTTGACATGGAAAATATAGGTGTGGCCGTAGCTGATTCGCCTACGGGGCCTTTCCATGATCCTCTCGGTCATCCGTTAATCTCGAAGAATACTCCCGGAGTAGTATGCGACCGTATGTTTATAGACGCTTGTCCTTTCATTGATGATGACGGTCAGGCTTATCTCTTCGTCGGACAGAATACCGTTAATGTAATTCGACTCAACGAAGATATGATTTCGTATGATGGCAAGGTTGAACAAGTAGAGGGCGTACAGGATTTCTTTGAGGCTGTATGGGTACACAAGCGCAATGGTATTTATTACATGACATACGCTACAAGTCCTTTCCGCCGCGGAAAAAAACAGGAGATAGCATATTGCACAAGCAAGAATCCACTCGGTCCATATACATATCAGGGAGTAATACTTGAACCTGTTAACAGCGGTACGACACACTGCTCTATTGTAAACTATAAGGGACAGGACTATATGTTCTACCATACATCAGATATCAGTCGTGTACTTGCATCTGAGTATTACAATGCAAACCGTCGCTCTGTCAGCGTTGATTCCCTCTTCTATAACGAAGACGGAACAATACGCCCAATAAAGATGACCATCAACGAGAAGAAGTTCACACTTGACGATATCTCCGATGACCGTAAAATGAAACTCATTGCTGCAAGTACCCGTATGCCTATATTCCCTAAGAACGGGAAAAAGACTACAGTCAGCGAAGGCATTACACGCACGGAATTACAGAAAATCATAGACGAGTGTTCGGATGAAGGTGGCGGCACAGTGGTCATTCCTGCCGGAAAATTCGAGATGGACGGTCCTCTTGAACTGAAAAGCGGTGTGACTCTTCATCTAAGCGATGGTACGACCCTGTCATTTGTCGACAATCCTGATGCCTATCTTCCTGTTGTAATGAGTCGCTATGAAGGTATTGAGGTGTATTCACGATGTCCTATGATACATTCCCACTATCAGGAGAACGTTGCTATTACGGGCGAAGGTACAGCCGTAATTGATATCAATGGACATGAGATGGCAAAATGGGGAAAGACAACTAGAATTGAGGATGCAGGGGATTTCCTGCTCGGCACAAATGGAGAAACACCTGATTTTTCCGATGTAAACCGTCTCAGGGAGATGGGCGACAAACTCGTACCTCTGTCTGAGCGTATCTTCGGTGAGGGAACAAAGCTACGTACTAGCGCCATAGAGTTCTGCTCATGCTCACGCGTTCTCATAAGCGGCATAACCCTGAAAAACTGTCCTTTCTGGTGCATCCATCCACTTTATTGTGAGGATGTTATCATCAAGAACGTAAATATTAAATCCAACTATCCGAACAATGACGGAGTGAGTCCAGAATCAAGCAGGAGAGTTCTCATTGAAGACTGCACTTTCCAGACAGGTGACGATGCTGTTGCCGTAAAATCAGGCCGTGACAGCGATGGCAGACGTATAGGTCGCCCTTCTGAGGATATAGTCATTCGCAACTGCAAGATGAATACAAGAGGCAATGGAGTATGTATCGGATCAGAAATCAGCGGAGGCGTGAAAAACATCTATATGAGCAACATAGAGGTTAATAATGTAAAGAATGGCATTCTCTTCAAATCAAATCTCGACCGTGGAGGCTATATAGAGAATGTATATGTCAACGGAATCAACATCAATTCTGTTGCCGGTGCTGCTCTTCGCTTTGAGACCAACTATCTGCATTATCGTGGAGGAAACTTCCCTACCCGATACAACAACTTCCGTATCAACAATGTCAATGTTGGCAAATCAGCACAATTCGGCATCTTCTATGAAGGTTATGAGGAAGAGCGAATCACAAACATCAAGGTGACGAACTTCAGTGTTGGAACAGCCCAATGGCCTTATTATCTGCACAATACGGAGAACTGCACTTTCTTCAACTGTACTGTGAATAACGAGTCTATACCTGAGGCACCAGAAAACAGTAAAGTAAAACGTACATGCGATGTGTGGTAAAGAAGGAATCACTATTCCAACATGTTATACGAATCAAGTATGTACCATAGGGAGAAACGATTGAATAACATTCAATAGCATTAGGCAACCTTTCCTAACATAAATTAGGAAGGGTTGTTTTTTCTTTGTATATTTTAACTGAATGTCCTTCAATAATTGAACAATGATTACGTTAAATAAAAAATAGTATTTAAGATAACATATTAATTTGCAAATATTCAAAACGAAAAAGCAATTATGAAAAAGATCATTTTATCTGTGATTCTTTGTGCTGTGGCATTCGTTGCCAAGGCACAGGTTGAAAGTGTTGATTTCAAGAGTAATTTCCGTGGCGACTTTGGCGTTGGCGTTGGTATTTCCGCAGACCTCGGTAATAATTTTGAGTTCTCACCAAGCGCTAATATCTATTTCTGGGATTGTGGTACTCACTTCGACTTGGAAGCTGATTTCCATTATAAAATAGATCTCGGTCATAAATTCACATTATACCCTATCGCTGGTGCCGTTCTCTGCTATGCAAACCTCAAGGACCACCACGAATGTCCACACCATCATCCACTTCCACATCATGACGACAAACACTATTACGATGGACATCTCAACTTTGGCATAAACGCCGGCTGCGGTCTTAAGTACGACATTAATTCTAAAATCGCAGGATTTGTTGAGACAAAATATCAGTGGATAAACAATGATGATGACTATTGTTATGACTATAATGATGCCTACCTTTCTCTCGGTATCAAAATTGCAATCTAATTTAGAGATTTGATTAATTCTAATTTAGAAATATAATCAATAAGGAGTACAGTTTTTTTCCTGTGCTCCTTATTTCTGTTATAGCTGATCCTCCTAACCTAACTCGGTGAATCTCCGTTCTTAAATAGGTCCTTCACCGACTTTGCACCGACTTTGGTACGGAGGAAGAACGAAGGATCATAGGAGGAAAGACGGAAGCAAAGCAATGATGATTTAACGGATTAAATTTATCAAGAACATTGAGAATCAGGCAGAAAAACGTACAAAAAGTCAATTTTCACTTACATTTTATTACTATTTCACAAATATATAAGAAAAATCGTAAAAAAACTTTTTTTTTCCGATTAATTTATATATTTTTGCATTCGGCAAGTAAAAGAATGTGCGAAGGTAAACTTTGCATACAGAAAGAACTAAAGCCTATATCCACCGCCTTCACCCTTTTGGGCGGAATCAGATGATTCGAAAATAAACATGAGTACACAGACAAGAACAATCCGTAGTAAACATACACAGTTCAAGCTAAAGGAACCGCCCATGTATAATGTCATCATGCATAATGATGACGTTACAACTATGGATTTTGTCGTTTACGTTCTTGTAAAAATTTTCAGAAAAAGCGAGGAAGATGCAGAAACACTAATGCTCAAGGTTCATAATGAAGGAAGCGCAGTCGTCGGCACTTATTCCCAAGATATAGCCCAAAGCAAGGCAAACTACACCATGAATCTCGCTAAGGCAAACAATTATCCATTAAAACTTACAATCGAAGAAACAAGATGATACATCCTATATACGACATAGAAACCAACTATTTCACCGAAAGCCTAAATCGTGCACTCCAAGTTGCTCTAGATGATGCTACTAAGTTCCGCTCAGAATTCATTACTCCTGAGCATCTTCTGTATGCCATTTCTTACCAGGCGGCATTTATGTCGTTCTGTGAGACAGCAGATGTTGATATCGATGAAATGCACAATGAGCTATTCGGCTACATAATAAGTATTGATGCAGTTCCCGATGATGAGGAATACATACCTATGCTGTCAACTAATCTCAACGAGATTATTCAGCGTATGCAGCATTTCGCCATATCTAAGACTAAAGAACACATCAAGGATCTCGGTCAAACGGAAATAACCACAGACTCATTGCATCATGCTACCATCCTCGAAGTGATGTTTATGCTTAAAGACCTTAAGCATAGCATGGCACAGTATATTCTGAACAAATACATCACCTTCAAGAAAGACTGGTTTAAGAATATAAACCTCTTCTATAGTCAATATGAGGAAACAACAGAAACTGAAGACATTATAGACGAGGCAGAAGACGACATAGCGGAAGCAAATAAGCCACAAGTTCATGCCGAGGCCTATATCAATGGCAAGAAGGTAGATCTCTCTGGTACCGCATTATACGATAAACTCATGGCAAGTGCCAACCGTTTGCTCGGTTCATTACAGTCGATGGAAATCCATAAGCAGGATGCCACCCAGAGCCAACCTCAGCAGAAGAAAGAGCCTTGGGAGCAGTATCTCACCTGCATAAGCGAGGAATATGTAAACAGAAATCCTCTTATCGGACGACAGAAAGAACTTGAGCATACCATCCGCATACTTTGCCGTAAGGATAAGAACAACCCTATCTTCATAGGTGAACCAGGAGTTGGCAAAACCGCTCTCATATATGGTCTTGCAAAGATGATTGCAGAAGGCAATGTGCCAGAATCCATATCCGACAAGGTGATATATGGCATGGATATGGCTTCACTTGTTGCCGGAGCAAGCTATCATGGGGAATTCGAGAGGCGTGTCAAGGAAGTTCTCGACGGAGCAAAGGCAAAAGGAAATGCCATTCTCTATATAGACGAGATTCATACCATCTGCGATACAGGTGGCGGCAATAGCTCTATGAATGCAGCAGAAATGCTGAAACCTTATCTTGAGGACGGCAGCATACGATTCATCGGCTCTACAACATATCAGGACTATAACAAGTCGTTTGCCAAGCACAAGGCAATAGCACGACGATTCGGACAGATTGATATAAAGGAGCCTTCTGTAGATGAGACTATTCAGATTGTCTCTGCCCTACTCCCTATCTACGAGAAGCACCACGGTGTGAAGTATGATGAGGAGGCTGTGAAATATGCAGTTGAGCAGAGCGATGCCCGTATCTGCGACCGTTTCCTTCCCGACAAGGCTATTGACATAATCGATGAGGCTGGCGCTTATCTGCAACAGAATCCGCTCCTTAACAAGAACGGAGAGCCTAAAGCTGCACGTTATCAGAAGGTTAGCAAGGATATAATAAAGAAAATCCTCATAGAGGTTTGTCGTATTGACGCTAACGCACTTGCAAGCGAGAATAACGATGCTCTGAAGGATCTCGACAAGCGCATAAGCAGCAATATCTATGGTCAGGATGAGGCTATCAAGAAAGTGGTACGTGCCGTTATGATGTCAAAAGCCGGACTTATGGAGCCTGACAAACCTATCGCCTCTCTACTCTTCGTGGGTCCTACTGGCGTAGGCAAGACTGAGGTGTGCAAGGTATTGGCACGTGAGCTTGGTGTAGAACTCATACGCTTTGACATGAGTGAATATACAGAGAAACATACTATCTCTAAGCTCATTGGCTCTCCTGCGGGATATGTAGGTTATGAAGAAGGCGGTTTGTTGACAGATGCAATCCGCAAGACGCCTAATTGTGTCCTACTCCTTGACGAGATAGAGAAGGCACACACAGATATTTACAACATTTTGCTTCAAGTAATGGATTATGCCCGACTTACCGACAACAAAGGCAACAAGGCAGACTTCCGTAACGTGATTCTTATCATGACATCAAATGCCGGAGCACAGTTTGCAGGACAGGCAGGCATCGGTTTCGGTGGTGGTCTTAGCAAGGGACAGGCAATGCTCCAGACGGTAAAGAAAACCTTCAAGCCTGAGTTCCTAAACCGTCTGTCTGGTACTGTAGTATTCAATGAGATGGACAAGACTATGGCAACTCTCATCCTTGACAAGAAACTCCGTCAGCTATCACAGCGTCTTGCAGCCAAGAACGTGACGATGACACTTGCTCCACAGGCACACGAATTCCTTCTTACCAAAGGATTCACCAAGCAATATGGAGCACGAGAGATGGACAGAGTCATTCAGCAATATCTCACACCTATACTTATGGAAGAGATACTCTTCGGCAAGTTGAAGAAAGGCGGAGAAGCAAAGATTGTTGTTGAAAACGATAATCAATTGAAAATTGAGAATTAAATCTACAAACAGAAGAGGCCTGCACATCGTGCAAGTCTCTTTTTGGTATATAACGGCTTAGTACTCAGAAATAAGAAATAAACATGTATATATTTCTATAAATTTCGTGCTAATATTTGGAGAAATCAGATATTTTAATTATTTTTGCACACAAGAAAGTATTAAACACTATATATTAACCACTTAAACATTATATAACAAGAAACAGAAAGTACATTTTAGAATGAACTCAGACGAGCGGTATCGCTTTCCCCATGCTGATGATAGTCTCAGACATTCTCAGCAAATAGTTAAACACTTATTTATTAACTTGGGTGAGCAACTACCGATTCTCTCGAAATAAAATATAACATAGAGCTTTTAGCTCTTGTTCTCTCCTTAAGAAATCGCCAATTTCACACGCGAGAACAAGTATGCGAAAAGTTCCATGTCCGTTTAGGACGTGGACTTTTACCGTATCTTGTCTGCGTGGATGGTGTTTGGCGATACCTTTAAGGAGGACGAGGATTTCGGAAGGTCTGCGCCCTTTTTTCATTTATTTCATACTATGAAAAAGATCTTAACACTTATTCTATTCTTCTTGATTGCCTTTAATGCAATTCATGCGAACATAACTTATAATCTTTCTGATGATGGTACATTAACCATATCGGGAACGGATATGCCAAACTACTCTTATAGCGAAGTTCCTTGGTATTCTCAAAAAGATAAAATAAAGAAAATAATAATAAAAAATGGAGTGACAAATATTGGAGGTTATGCTTTCGAGTATTGTTCAGGTCTTACCTCCATCACTATCCCTAATTCTGTGATGAGTATTGGAGAGTATGCTTTTGATAATTGCTCAGGTCTTACCTCTGTCAACATCCCTAATTCTGTGATGAGTATCGGGAAGGGGGCTTTCTGTAGTTGCTACGGTTTAATATCTGTCATCATCCCAAATTCTGTAACAAGCATTGGAGAAGGAGTATTCCATTCTTGCAAGAATCTCACCTCCGTCACAATACCCAATTCTGTGACGAGTATTAAAGAAGAGACTTTTGAAGGGTGCTCAGGTCTTAAATCTGTTATTATTCCCAATTCGGTGACAAGTATTGAAAATGAAGTTTTCAAAAGCTGCTCTAGTCTTAAATCGATCACTTGTGAAGCGAATACCCCTCCGAGTTTTTTATTGGAGAATGAAAGTCAAGTGTTTTATAATGTGGATCGATCCATTCCTGTCTATGTTCCTGCCAATAGTGTTGATCAATATAAGGCGGCAGACGAATGGAAAGAATTCACCAACATACAGGCTATTCCTGATGTAAATACCCTGATTGACGAGAAATCATTTAATGCAAATCCGTCGTCAGGTTTAGTCTACGACTTAAATGGTAAGGTGATTAATGATAACACGCCTAAGTTTGGTATCTATATCAGGAACGGAAAGAAAGTGGTGATAAAGTAATCTGTTTCTGTGAGCGAAGAACCTCGAAGAGGTGACATCTAAAAGGGTAGTGCGTGAGCGCTACCATTATATGGGGTGTGATTAAAGAGCGCTGTAGGTGCGATACCTGAAGACTTTAGGTGTCGGTCCTACAGACCTCAAAAAATCAACGACATTCAATATAACAGCCCTTGCGGACTGCCCTTTTATGTGTCGGGCTTACAGCCCTTTACTCGCTCACACACGTTTATTTACAATCCCCAATAGTCAGAATTTTTTTCGCTAAAGTTCAACAAGCTAAAACAAGTTGTGCTTTGCGAAAAATTATTGTCAGTTCAGTCTCAGAGATGTGTTTATCTTGAAAAAAAATTCAAAGAGTTTGAAGAGGGGGGTGCACTTTTCGTATTTTAACGCATTTTCCTTCTGATTATCAATGCGTTAGGCAGAGTGCACCTCCCCCTCAAAACAAATTATGCTTCTTAGGGGGAGGTGCACTCGTTATTTTCTATTGATTATCAATGTTTTATACATAAAAAGGGGTAAAAGTGTACCCCCCTCTACAAAAACTTTCGCAAAAAAAATGCACTTGTAATCCAAACATCGCAAAATCTGCCTTCGCATTTTTTTAGAATTAAACGCCAAACACGCACAGGTGGATAACAACGCTTTGAAAAAAAAGAATTTTCACACAACTCGTCAACTCGTCACCCTCAACGCTGCAAGTTATTGTGACTCTTTGGGTTACAGCGGTGATTCATTTCAAAACACTCGTCACCCGCTCATCACTCAAATCTTTGTATCTTGCTGAGAATGTGAAATTTACAAGGTTAATTCACTCGTCACCCACTCGTCACCTTTTTAGGGTGACGAGTGAATTATCTATGTAACTTATTCTATATCAGAAAGATATACCACCTATGGGTGATGAGTGGGTGACGAGTGAAACGAAATGAATCACCGCCGTAACTCTTTGACATATAAAACCTTACAACGCTATGGGTAACGAGTTGCAGAGTTCTGTAAAAATTCTTTTTTTTGTTAATTCTACTTTGCCTTTACTACAAATCCCAAGTGATTCCCTTGCAAATCCCATGTAACTCCCATTTTCTTCCCATTCTAAGGAACGGATTTACAACGGACTTATAACGGACTTACAACGGACCTGTAACGGACCTATAACAATTGGTCTTAATATTCTGCCGGCTGAGATTTCAGCCCGTTATCTTTTCTGCAGGACACATTGCCAAAATGTGGTCAAGATGGTCAAGGTCAAAATGGTCATTTTCATTTTCGGAATGTGTCATTTGCTCACTATATATAAATATTATATATAAATATTAAATATTTATATATAGTGGATGATTTTGACAACTCAGAATCATTTTGACCAAATGACCTAATGACCAAATGACCGCGGGGGGTACAAATAAATTAGCAAAAGCTTGAAACTGTAAGTAACACCCGAAATTTTCAAAAATTATTTCATAATCCTTTTTTCTTAAAGAAGAAATATGTACCTTTGCAAATCAAAACAATCTTTGAAGATATGATAACATATAAAGACATACATGAATTCAAGAAAGAAGACCTTGAGTCTTTATTCCTATCGGTTGAATGGTCATCAGGACATTATCCAGACAAACTGGTAGTTGCTATGCGTAATTTCCAAACTGTTTATACAGCGTGGGATGGTGATAATCTCGTGGGACTTATCTGTGCTATGGATGACGGCATAATGACTGCCTATATTCATTATCTGCTCGTTCGTCCGGAGTATCAGGATTCGGGTATCGGACGTCGGTTGGTAGAGATGATGAAGGAGCATTATAAAGATTATCTGCGCATCGCCATCATTGCATACAACGAGGAACTGAACTTCTACGGGGCATGCGGATTCAAAAAAGCAGATGATGCAAGTCCGATGTTCATCACAAGTCTCTGGACTTAACACCAAACTTTCTTAATATCAAGTTCTTAACATAGAATTGAGGAAATATGTCTTCTGAAGAAACATTACGAAGCCATAGAAGATGAAGTAAACTACTTACTTTTTGATACGGAAAACAACAGGCAATGTGATTCTGCAACGAACAGGTATTTCATCATTCATAGCAGGAATCCATTTTGGCATATTGGAGACAACTCGCTTTGCCTCCACCTCAAGCAGCGGCCAAATTTTCTTCACAACCTTGAGATCTGAGATTGTACCGTCGGTCTCAACAATAAAACTACATAGCACCTTACCCTGCTGACCGGCTTTCATGGCAGCCGGAGGATACTTGGTGTTCTTTACAAGATATTCGGTCAGAGCCTTCTGGCCACCACGGAACGACGGCATAACATCAGCAGTTTCATACACGAATTCTGAATCATCAGAAGAGCTTGTCGTTTCTTCCGATTCCGTGTTCTGAGACTGTGCGAATGATGTTACTGATATCATTACACAAAATATAATGAAAAAAAGATGCTTCATAGAAATGTTTATTAGATAGAATATTACTTTGCAAAGATACGACTATTTATTTATATCGACAACTTTTTATATATTTTTTTTAAGGTCTTCACCAAAATCGGTTCAACGGAAAAATAATTTCAGTAAATTTCGTACTAATATTTTGAAGAAATAAACAACTTTGTATATTTCTGTACTCAGCAAAACATAAACAATCAGCTATCACAAAGGAAAGGGACTTTTCAAACTCAAAACCTTAACACCTTAACGAGTTAGAGGATCTAGTCTTCTCCCTTCGCTCTCCCCTCGATATTTAGATTGAGAATTAGTAAAAAACATAGGAAGAATAACGATGGCACTTGCCTGTATCAAAGCAATCTTTGACTTATTTGCATTTTTGAAACCAATCAGCGAAAACTAATTGTGGATGCGTAGTCTTTCCCAAACGCATGACGGGATATGCCTCCAATTGAAACACATAATGCGGTATTTCCAGTCGATGATTACCTTGCGCTTGCCTTTCCTTACAGCCTTCAGAATGTGCTTGACAACATAGTCTGTCTGCATTGTCATTGGATAGCTTTCACCGGCAATAAAGTCCGTGGCAACGAATCCCGGTCTGATGTCCGTGAACTTAATATCAAGCTTCTGCATGTGGGCGAGCTGTGCAAGAGCCTCGATGTACGTCCAGTCCAAGCGCTTGGTAGCCGAGTATGAAGGAGCAGAACCCATTCCCTTTGTACCTGCCACGCTTGATATCACGGCAATACGTCCAGAGCGTTTCTCTGCCTTAAAATAGTTGAAGGCGGTAACAACCATCTGCACGAATCCATAGCTATTGGTAAGAACGGTCTGTTTCTCAATAGACAGATCAAGAGCCATATTCTGCTTTCCATAGCCTGAACTATGGAAATAGAGATCCATACCGCCCATCTCGCCGATCAGTTCCATGAGCAATGAAGGTGCTTCTTCCTTAGTCACATCAATGACCTTGGTAAACACCTTGTCTGGTGCAATCGCCTTTATTTCGTCCAATGCCTCCTTGCGACGACCACACACACCTATTATATATCCTTCTGCAAGAAGTCCGAGGGCTACACCACGTCCCAAACCAGACGTAGCACCCATTATTATTGCTTTTTTCATAAGACAAAATACCAGCCCCTCACCTGCCCTGTGGGCATCCTCTCCCAAGGGGCGAGGAAAAAGTTACATTTTATCGCTTATAAGGTTTATTACTAACATCTCCCTCGCCCCTTGGGGAGAGGGTGTCCGTAGGACGGGTGAGGGGCTATTTCTTACCAATTCATCAATTTCTTCAAGAAAGGAATCAACTCAGAAGCCATCTTCTGATGCTGTGCCACACTTGGATGCCAGTCAGCTCCATAGCCGAGATCACCTGTCTGGAAACTCATGTCAAAGCGATAGATTTCCTTATCACCTTTTTTATGTGCTTCATTCATAACCTCATCCATAGTCTTCTTGGCAAGAATAAGAGCATCGTCACCCATCATAGAACCACTAAGGAGCACTATCTTTGCCTTTGGATAATGGTCACGCACCTGCTTTACGAGATTTACATATCCTTGTTTTAGAAGCTTTGGATCAGCGCCCTTGGTACTTGTATCGTTAGTTCCGAGATTGATGCAAACAAGCTGCGGAGTATAGCGAGAGAAATCCCAGTTCTCTGTCTTGTCATAGAGAAGCGTATGAGGATATTCGGTATTCATGTTGATGGAATCACCAGTAACAGGACCATCCCAACAACGATACACACCTATACCACTACGAGCCACTACCTGATGAATAGCTCCAAGAGCCTGAGCTGTAAGGTTCGCGTAGGTATAGTAATGGTTACAGGTTTCATCCTGAAAATGGTCTGCACGATCAGTATCCTCTACTCCATATCCGCAAGTGATGGAATTGCCGATGAACTCTATCTTCCTCTCTGGAATTACAGGAGCTTCGAGCATCTTTGCATTCTCATCGAGTATGAAACCTCGGAACTCACCGATACGCTCATACCCCTCTGTTACGTACATAGCATTTACCTCATGACGACCTTCTGGAAGTGCTGCTGCAAGAGAGACTACCGAGTCACGCTCAGAATTGAATCCCACCTTGAAAGCCTTGCTGCCATCAATACGAACCATGAAATAACCAGTCTTTGGCTTTGCAATCATCTTTAGCGACGTGCCCGTGAATGCTGCTCGTATCTGCACACCTGGGAATGTAAATGACGGTGACTGAGGATTACGGAAGCTTACACGACCAACATACTGAATATTACTGTCTGTTGCAGGAATGATATTACCTGCCTGTTTGATTGTTGAAACATTCTGCGCTGTGGCCGTCATAGCCACCATCGCAAAAGAAAGACCTAACCAAGTCTTTCTGCATTTTAATTCCATCTTCATATATATAACAAATATTTATAATTTCATCAAATCTACGAACCACTTAATTACTATATAGGTAATTCGTAATTAATCAAGCGGCAACACGAACACGAACCTTGCACCATTCGTGTATGATGTGTCAAGATGAACGTCACCCTTGAGAATGGTTGCAATAGTCTTGCAGATGCTAAGACCAAGTCCTGCTCCCTGCTTGAAGGCATTGAGTTTGGTGAAACGCTCAAAAATATGCTCTGCCTCGTCGGCTGGCACACCAGTACCAGTATCGGTAACAGAGAACGTAATCATGCCAGGCTTCTCCGTTAATGAAGAATGCACGTGTATCTCACCTTTCTCCGTATGCTTGCAAGCATTGGTGAGGAAGTTTACGAGTACCTGCTGAATACGATGCTCATCCGACTTTATAGTATAGTCGTCATCCACGTCACTGGTATAGTACAATCTCACACCGTCAGGCAAGCGTGTCTCTGCCGTCTTCATAGACTGTCGGCATACATCATTGCATCTCACGTCAGAAATTGTCACAAGGAACTGTCCTCGCTCCACATCACCAATGCTGAGGATATCGTTCACAAGCATGATAAGCAGCTCTGAGTTATTCTGTATATACTTCACATACTCTTCCTTCTCCTGTGGCGTAACTACGTCATCTGGCATTGAGAGCAACTGCGAGAATCCTACCACGGCATTGAGCGGAGTACGAATCTCATGACTCACGTTCTGTACGAACATCGTCTTCAACTGGTCAGAATGCTCAGCCTTTTCCTTTGCCTCTCGAAGTTCATTCTGCGTATTCATCAGCTCCGTGGTGTCGATGGCGAAGATGTGAATCACATTATCGTCCTTACCGAGCAGCACGAGCATCTCATGGAAGCATTGCAATTCCTTCATCTCGTATGAGAATCGTATCGCCTTCTTCTTTTCCCTCAAGCCTTCGGAAATATGACGTATCAGTACCTCCGTAGATCCAGGATAAACATTCATCATTCCGTCGTATGCCACAGGCACATTCATCTTCTCCATATTCTTCTCAAAGGCGAGATTCACGTTCAATGCCTTCAGATCCACTATTTCACCCTCTTCGTTGTAGATAAGCTCCCAACTACTGTAATTGAACGGAGCATTCTTGATGAGCGTGTAGTATCGTTCGGATGAATCCAATAACATCTTTTGCTTCTTGTAGAGGAAGAAAAATAGTGCAGTAAAGCCTAAAAGAGCAAGTACGACAAGCATCAGCAACATTACATGATACTTTTCCCAAATAGTAGGCGGGAGATTTACAACATTCCATTCGTGTTCATGTCCACGAGGATCAAATCCAAAGCGGCTTAACACTGGATAGTTCACCGTAGGCTTATCTCTGGAGATGGTTACAAAAGGAATGTTACGCGGACTCTCACCACGATCAATTACCGCACACACCATGCTTTGTAAGGTATTCTTGAATTCATCATGGTTATATGACACAAACCCGGCTGTCTGACAGTCATTATCCATAATCGTATAATAGATATTATACATAAGACTGAACCTTTCCAGCGAGCGTCTGACACCGATGTATGGCATAGTACGGTCACGCATATCCGACTTAGTATGCCAATTACAATAAATAAATGCAGTGGTATTCTTATCCTTCTCTGTAGCAAGAGAATAAAGATTTCGGTAGTTGATTTCACGAGGATGAAGAGCCGTGAAACTGAATCCCATGGCCTTTGCCACGTTATGCATGTTCAACTCTATTTCACGGGCAACAAACTCCTCTCCCGTTACGAAATAAAGGTTCTTTACATATGGTTGGTTCTTGCATATAAGATCAATCGTCTCACTCATATACACAGGAGAATACACAAAAGTCATATTCTTTCTCTTTGCAAAGGTCTTCATCGGAATTCTATGAGAGGCTCTCTTTGGCAAAGAATCGCACACATAGTCTTTCGTGCATACATAGTTCAACTCCCCAAGCAGTACCATCGGGACATTAGGCCATGCCTTCTCAAAATCTTCTGCAAGGATGTAGTTTCCAGGACCGAATATAACAATGAGGTCTGGTCGCTTTGCAGAATAGTGATTAAATATGGTATTGGCTTGCTCGTCATATTCCTTTACACTCCTAAAAGAAGAGTTTCTCATCACAGCCGACCAAATTCTAAGGTCAGGTCTTGTGTTCTCAAGCATATGTATCGGTTCTAGCGTATTTACTGCCCATGTGCCAGACATTGGGAATGGGCACACAACCAATACATCCTTTTTGTCACTGGCGAGCAATGGCATTAGGAACATTATGCTTATTATGGAAAGTATGAACCTCTTCAAGTTGTGTAAGAATTTTGACTTATACTGGGGTTGGTTGCAAAATTAATAAAATAAATTTACAAAGTAGAATAAAAATACAAAAAAAACAATCATTAAGTGTAAAAACACGTCCAAACCATGAAATATACAAAAAAAATCCCCATCAGCATATAAAAAAGCCGATGGGGAATGTATGTATTCTATTTAAAAGATATTACCCCTCAATAGTCTGAATTGTACCATCCTCATTGTAGTGGAGCTCTGCAACCTTCAAAGAACGGAGACTGTTAACGCCACCAGAAGGAGCAGAGTCGTGGTGGAAGAGATACCACTTACCCTTGAACTCAATGATTGAGTGGTGAGTTGTCCAACCTGCCTTAACTGGAGTAAGAACTACACCCTTGTAAGTGAATGGACCGTAAGGGTTGTCACCGATAGCATAACAAATCATGTGAGTGTCACCTGTTGAGTAAGAGAAATAGTACTTTCCCTTGTACTTGTGCATCCAAGAAGCCTCGAAGAAACGATGTGGGTCATCAGCCTTCAATGGCTTGCCATCTTCACCGAGGATGATAACAGGCTTTGGTGCTTCTGCGAAGCCAAGCATATCGTCAGCAAGACGAGCTACACGTGATGGAAGTGCATCGGTCTCTGACTTCTTAGCAGGAACGATAGGCTCTGTGTCTCCTGGAGGTGGAGCTGCAACACCTGACTCGTTGAATGAAATCTTGTTGTCCTTGTACCACTGAAGCTGACCGCCCCAGATACCACCGAAGTAGAAATAGTACTTACCATCCTCATCCTTGAACACAGCATAGTCAATAGAGTAAGAACCGTGCATTGGATCCTTCAAAGGAACGAATGGACCTTCTGGCTTATCTGCCACAGCAATACCTGTACGGAAGATATCAGTCTTATCCTTTGCAGGGAAATACATGAAATACTTACCGTCCTTCTCCTGAACATCATTGTCCCAAAGCTGATGGCTTGCCCAAGGAATATCCTTCAGATCAAGGATGCAACCATGATCCACGAGTTCCTTCTCACCACGGCATACTGCCTCGAGATCGTCAGTAGAGAACACGTGATAGTCCTTCATCTCATACTCTGCACCAGAGTCGTCATCACCTACACCAGCATCCCAGTCGTGAGATGGATATATATACACTCTGCCATTCCAAACGTGGACAGATGGGTCAGCCATATAGTCTTTTGGCCAAAGATAAAATTTTCCTTCCATAGTTGTTATTATTAATATATGAATAAAATCTTTAAGTGAAAAATGAAAAATACAAGATAGTATTTGAGTGAATAGTGAATAACGAATAGATAATAATACTTAATACTGGCTAACGCCCTTATGTGAACCTCGTTCTGGTGGCTACCTGTATTAGGCATTATTCACTTTTCACTATTCACTTACAAAGGTAATCTGTATTTTATTATTTTTCATTGTTCATTTTATAATTTATAATTTAAAACTTTAAAACTTGAACTTTCCCTCACGGTCGAATGGCAACGGATAGTCAGTACGACCTGGGATTGGGAAATCATTCTTCCAAGAAGAGGCATCTGTAATACCCCAGAAAGTAACGCGCTTTACATTCTTTGAATATCTATTTACGATATCAAAAAGCTGCTTGAATCGATCCTGCCAAGGTTTTAACTGCTTCTTGGTAATGCCATTCTTGTATGGATCCTTTTCTGGTGAGTATTGAAAACGAGTAGCCACGTCAGCACCAGTATAAGGATTTGGGAGAATTGACATATCAGTCTCTGTGAGCTGAACATCAACTCCAGCCTCGATGAATGCCTTGACAGAATTCTCGTACTCTTTGAAGTCAGGGAAATCCATACCGATATGAGTCTGCAAACCAACAGCATCAATGCGAATGCCCTTACTCTTGAGACGCTGGATAACCTTTACCACAGTTGCACGCTTTCCAGGCTCTGCCATAGAGTAGTCGTTGTAATAAAGCTCTGCATTAGGGTCAGCCTCCTGTGCACATTGGAATGCCCAGTCGATATATTCCTCACCCATTATCTTATAGAAATCGCTGTTGCGGTAAGAACCGTCATCCTCAATACACTCATTGGCTACATCGTACCCCTTAATCTTTCCACGAAAATGACCATAAACGGTATTGATATAGCTACGCATATTCTCTTTAAGCTGTTCCTTGCTTACGAGACTACCGTCTTCATTATGGCAAATCCACTTGGCACACTGAGAGTGCCAGATAGGTGCATGACCTATAACTGTAAGATTATGTTTCTGCGCATACTCAATAAACTGATCAGCCAATACGAAATCGTAAATGCCTTTCTTTGGCGAGATAACCTCCGATTTCATGCAGTTTTCAGCTGTTACGCAGTTGAACTCGCTTGGCACGACACTCATCTCTATCTTCATCTGGTCGCGACTACCAACGAGTTGATAGCTCGCATCGTTAATCTGATGCTCTGAAAGTCCCAAATCGGCAGCTACAAGCCATTGATTGACTGTAGCGCCAATGAGGATATTTTCTGCTGGAATCAGCTTGCGGAGCTGCATTTCCTGAGCATCAATGCCAAGAGAGCAAAGCAACGCTGCTGATAATATTATTTTCTTCATTTAGATTTATGGTTCGTTTTATTCCTAAATGCGATGTTTTTTTAATGAAAAGTGAAAAATGAAAAATACATGTAATTTAGAAGCCTAAAAAGGTTATCTGTATTTCTCATTTTTCACTTTATATTTTTTACTTATGTCTTTCCTCAATAGCCTTGTTAATCTCGTCAAGCTTCTCATCGGTAAGAGGATACTTATAGATAAGGAATCCTACAACAATAAGGAGCATGGCAGGAATGATACAAGTGAACCAAAGAATTGCATTCTGTGCAGTTTCTGAATATTCTGCCAACTTGATATAATACGCATTTACAGGTGCACTGATGAATGATGCAAGGAATACAACAATGAAAATGCTGAGCACGAGCTGAAGACACTTGTTAGCCTTGAACTCTGCAAACATCTCACCGTATGTAACAGGCTTCTCTGGGGTTGTAGCGATTCTTTCCTTACAGCCAGTGAAACAGAAAAACAAAAGGAAGAAACCAACGATAGCGAAGACTGCTGTAACAGTAAACCAAGCATTAGGTGCTATTGGCAATGCTGATTCCTCACTTGCAAGGTCGAATCCAATCATTCCCATTACCAATGGAGTAATCCAACCTGCGATAGAGAAGCCAGCCTTGAAGGCAACACCTGCAAGAGCATTAACGGTAGCAGCAGGACGGTTTCCAGTACGATATTCAGCCTCTGTAATTACCTCAGGAACAAGTGCCCACATAAGAGAACCAACGAGAAGACCTACACCTGTCATAACCTTTGCTGTCTGAACGAGAGTATTGCAGCTTTCTACATCAAAGAACTTACCTATAGTGTACAAAATACAGAATCCAACGAAACCGATAGCAAGAAGCATGTAGTAAAGTCCCTTCTTACCCAACCAGCTCTTCAACATTGGCAAAGATGGCAAGATAATGAAAGCAGGAATTGTACCAATAGCCATGAAAATTGCCTGATTCCAGTTGATTGCCTCATGAACAACCATAGCAAGACCAATAGGGAAACCAGCCTGAACTACAATCTGACCAATATTAGCACATACCATACGGGTAGATGTTAGCTTGAGCACCTCATCGTTATCACGGGTCATACTTGCCATGATTGAACCGTAAGGGATATTCACTACCGAATATATCATGCTAAGAACAGTATAGCTGACTGTAGCATAGACAATCTTCATTGATGTTGACCATTCCGCTGCCTGAGGAAGCATCAACAAACATGCTGCTACAGTAAGAGGAATACCACCATAAAGAAGGTAAGAACGATACTTTCCTAATTTTGGATTACGGTTATCAATATATCGTCCAACTATAGGACTCCAGAAACAGTCGATAAGTCGAACTGAGAGGATAAGTCCACTAACAAAGGCAGGACTTATCTTTAAAACCGTAGTAAGGTAAAGCATCAAATAGCATGCTACCGTCTGGAAAATCAGATTCTGTGCAAGGTCTCCCGATCCATAACCGATGCGCTGAGCCCACGAAAGCTTATAGAAGCCTTTAGATTCACTTGTTGTCATTTGATTGTGTAGAATTTTTATTTTTATAGTTTTAAGATTTTCATGCAAAGATAATTATTTCTTTCTTATCTGCAAAGGCAATGTACGAAAAAAAATAGATTTTGAAACAAATTCGTATTTTTTAACCAATACATTTATCTATTGTGCATTTTTCCAAACAGCTAAGGAAGCTTGTCGAAAGGTGCCCTTGTGTAGTTATCGATAGGGAGATTATACTTCTGTAAATCTTCAAGCTTATATTTTGGTGCAGGACAGTCAAGTGGCAACTTCATGCCAGAGAACTGCTGGAAATACAGCAGACAGGCATCTCTCCACCACCAAGCATCCTTTGCCTGACGGTCAAAATTCAGTTTCTGAGCCTCATAGCGCTCTGCATCCACGTATGGCTTCATCTGATTCCATACACGGGCGAATGCCTCTGCCTGACGAACTCCCTGATCGTATGTATGACAGAGTGCTTCCCACAATGTCTCACCATTATGCATCTTGTGAGTCCAAGGCACATGATGGAACCACAGCAGCAACTGCTCCGGACATTCATCCACCTTGTTATATTTATTATAGAGCGCATCAGGATACTGCCTTACGTTCTGCGAGCCTGTCATTGTACGGTCAAAACCTAATCCTGCCTTGTCCGCCTTATGATAGTACTTAGGTTTCCAGTCCTCACGCCATCCCTTTGGATCACACCAAGGCTCTGGACCATAATGATGACCTCCTGCGAAGATATGGTGAAGACCGAGAGGCATCATATACCTCACAACCGCTTCCCTACTCTCCATGAGCACGTCTGTCATAGGCTCAACGAATGCCTTGTCCGTGGTATATGTCATCTTCAACCACTCATCTGCTATCTGCTGGGGAGCTATTGCATCATTCCATGCCATTCTTCCGAAGGCATACCAGTTCACCTGTGTCATATCACTTCCGCACCAGTCTTTCATGTCGCCAACATTGGCAACACCTGCCACAGCATCATACTTCTTCACACGAGCATGATCCTTAACAACATCAAAGAACTCTTTCCACATACTTGCGAGAAAACAGGTATGAACACTCTGACCTGTATATTCCTGAGTAATCTGGAACTCTGGCATAACAGGAGTCTTTTGCAAAGAGAAGAATAATGGTGATACCGGCTCACGTGGCTGAAAATCAATAGGACCGTTCTTTACCTGTATGATCACATTCTCACGGAACTGTCCATCAAGTGGCATAAACTCATCATATGCCTGTGAAGCACGGTCAGTTCCCTTTGGAGAATACACGAAAGCACGCCACATTACTATTGGCTTTGGTGTCTTTGCAGAATGTTTGACTGCCTTAAAACCGAAATTCAGAGCATCAGCAAGCATATTCGCACCATCAGCATGATTTCTGCCATAGTCCATAGGACCAGGCTCTCCCTCAGAGTTTGCCTTTACAAGGAAACCACCGAAGTCAGGAATCATCTTGTATATCTCTGCACATTTCTTATTCCACCATGCAACAACCTTCTTGTCAAGTGGATCTGCAGTTTCCAAACCACCGATAACCTTCGGAGTTGCAAAATTGATTGACAGGAACACCCTTATACCATAAGGACGCAGAGCATCCGCAATACGCTTTGTCTCAGCAAGTTTTTTTGCATCGAGCATGAGAGGCTTGGCATTCACGTTGTTCAGTACGGTAGCATTAATACCTACCGAAGCACATGCGCGACCATATTCCTTAACTATCTCAAGATCAGCCATTCCATCTTCTTTCCAGAAGATGCTCTTTCCTGAAAATCCACGCTCAACTGTTCCATTCGGATTATCCCAATGATTCAGGATACGGAGATTTGATGTAGGCGAATCATTCATCGCTTTCACCTTCTCACCCGTCTGCTGCAATCTCAACAGGGTATAAGCGCCATACAGAAGGCCATTCTCTGTCGATGATGTAACCATAATAACACCATTATCATTACCGATGGAATAAGCATCATCAGTAGAATTACCTGCTAAAGAGAGAATTACTTGTTCCCCCTTCCAGTATTGCTTCAGCTCATTTGCGGCAGTATTAACCACCACAGATTTCTTAACTCCTAAAGTTTTGACATTTGCAGGAACTTCGTTCTTTGACATCCTGAGCCACAAAGAATGCCCATCTTCCGCCTTAGTCAGAGATACTCCTAAAAGGAGCAACAATGTTAAATATAATTTTTTCATGCAACCAATAGGTCTTAATTATTTTTTCTGAATTTAAAACCAAAGGACTAAAGTCTGAGAGCCTTGGACTTTTTGACCTTTGACTATTTTAACTAACATTCTTAGTGCAAAGATAATAAAAATTATCTGAAAACAATTCAAAACTACACATTATTACGAAAAATTAGAACATAAAGTAAGTTTTTATACCATTTCATCGGTCTTTCCGTCAAAATTTTGTATCTTTGCACGTTGAAAATATAATAAATGAAAAATACAAGTTACCCCAAGACTGCAAAAGGCAATCTGTATTTTCATTTTCATTTTCCAATAGAAAGTAAATAGCTAAATAGTAAATAAATTCAATGGGTAGAACTAAATTTTCTCAGCATGAGATAGACATAATCGCTATGCTTCTTCGCAAGAAGAACGCAGGCACTCGTTTTCAGCAGAAGGAGATACGCCATCAGTTGCGTGTAAACTTCGAGTTCAACATTTCCGACTTCAACGAGCAAGGAAAGGCTTTCGGTGATGTAGAACTATATGAGGCAATAAAGCGTGGTGCAATCGTTATTCTCGATGATGCCACAATAGCTGATATGAAGGCTAAGCGTGCTCGTGACAAGGCACGTGATGAAGCCGCTAAACAACAGGAAGCCATAGAGAATGGTGCTACCGACTGGCAAGCAGCCCTAAAGGAATGGCAAGACTGGGAGGAAGGCAAAGCTAATTGAAAATTGAAAATTGATAATTGAAAATTAAAGCAACAGCTCCAATTCAAAAATGAACTTGAATTGGAGCTGTATTATTTTTATAGTTATCTATGCCTATTGGTTTTTCTCAAGATATAATTTCTTGTTATACACATAAATCACATTGTAATTCGAATATTCACGGGCAATAACTTCTCCTTTCGAATTTCTATCCCAAAACTTGAAATAAGCATGGAAAATAAAATCAACGCTTGTCGCATTCGCAGGCATCTCTAATTCCGTTGAGAAAGCTAAATCCTGACGTGTATTTTGGGCTATGTAAAGAGTGTCTCTAACAACATTACCATGCGGGTAACATGTAAACCTCCGAACGCATACACTATCTACCACATAATCATTTCCTCCAACAACTTTTTTACAATTCAAGAAGTATTTCTCCCCAGGCAAAACATAAACATCTGGCGACTTTGTTGGAGTTACACTCAACTCATACATAGGGGCAGCCGATTCATTAGAAGAACTCAAGCGAACAAAAGGAATTTCAGAATCAAAATCAAGAATCTTCAATATCAATTTATCACCATTCAATCTATAAGTACAATCATAGTTTTGAGATCCCCATCCGCCATCAGAAAATTTGACATTTCCACTACTCCAACTAAGTTTTTTCTCAAAAGATGTAAAACCTGGTGTTGGTCTAACATAAGAGTCAAACTTCACCATGCAAGTTCCATCATCATGAAATGAATACCTGTACCTTCCACATTCAGAAAACATACCAAGATCTGCCTCAGGATCAGCAACCCAATCCCCTACAAGCTTTGAATCTATGCTATTCTTCGTCTTCTGAACAAAACGGAAACAGACATCCTCACCGCCATATCTTACACCAATATTTGCCTTGCGTCTATAATCAGACTCATTAGATTTAAACTTCAGAATCAGCGAGTCACCCTTAACTGTTGCCTCACACCAATCATTCTTATAATAGGCGGAATCTCTTGTTTCATCATCAATTGTCAGATTCCATTTATACACATCAGTGTAAAACGAATGATTTGTCAGTTTCACAGCATCATCCTTACTACAACGAAAACCAAAAGTACCACCTTCTACTGGAACTTCGAAATAGTTAAGACCATCAATTTTGCAAGATGAATAGCGTGCACTCTCCCAGCCATCAATATTTACCGGAATAATTTCATCGTCTTC
This sequence comes from uncultured Bacteroidales bacterium, assembly GCA_902798615.1. Lineage (GTDB taxonomy): Bacteria > Bacteroidota > Bacteroidia > Bacteroidales > Bacteroidaceae > Prevotella. Next base: position 82,376 of record CADBXL010000008.1, read on the forward strand.
ATCATCTTTACTGCAACTTGTGCAACAAAGTGCGAATGTCATTGCAATAACAGGTAAAAAAGAATGCAATCGTTTCATAACAATTTACCGTTTTATTAATTCTATCTTTAAAAATTGTGGCAAAGGTAACAAAACTCTTTCATATTTCCAAGGAAACGCAAAGTTTTTTCCTTTTTATGACCATAACACTAAGGTCGCAAGTACGTTCATTCTTCGCAGATAGTCCATCGATAATCCATCGATAATCCATCGATTGTCCATCGTTTCGATGGAGAAACGATGGACATGCGATGGAGAAGCGATGGAGATGCTTAGGAGGAAGAGCGAAACTAAAGCCCATCAAAAAGCAATATAAAACGGGATGGAAGTTTTTCTTTTCCGTTTTTATATTTTTGCGGATTTCGCTTGGTGTTATGCAAAAGATTTAGTACCTTTGCACAAACAAATCTCACGACAAAAAACAATGTGAAAATATCAAACTAATAACGCAAAATTATATTATAAACATTCACCCTTAAAGATTACAACCAAAATGAAAAGGAATTATTTGATTATTCTACTGCTGATACTGGTACAGACTGTATCAGCCGATGGTGTTAAACCAACATGCATCAATGGTATTTTCTACAATCTTGACGCAAACAAGAAGCAGGCAGAGGTCACATACGACTGGGATTATGACGGGCCGATGTTAGAGAACAAGACATACAAAGGCACAATAACAATCCCTACAACCGTTTCGTACAAAGGTATAACATACGATGTTACGTCAATCGGCACAATAGCATTTCTTGGTAATTATGAACTCAAGGCAGTAAATATCCCGAACTCAATATTGCATATTGGCTCGGGTGCTTTTGATCAATGCGAAAAACTTCAGTCTCTCACCATTCCAAAGTCGGTAACTGATATTGAAGGGGCGATCTTGAACGAATGTGATGCTATTACATCTATCATTGTCGATAAGGACAACAAGTTTTATGACAGCAGAAACAACTGTAATGCCATAATACACACAGCGACCAATGAACTTATTCAAGGATGCCAAAACACCGTCATTCCTAATACGGTCACCAGAATCGGCAACTATGCTTTTGCATTTATTAGCACATTAACATCAATAGACATACCAAATTCTGTAACAAATATTGGTGATCATGCTTTTAGAAATACGGGATTAAAGAGCCTTGTACTTCCCAACTCTGTAATTTATTTAGGAGATGCAGCTTTTTTTTCGTGTAAAAACCTTACAAGCGTAACACTCTCAGAATCATTGGAGAATCTCCCTTCTGAAAGCTTTGAACAATGTAATATAACATCTATCACCATTCCTGCCTCCGTAGAATCAATAGACAACTTTGTATTTCATGCCAACAACAACAAAATAAACATCTATATCGAATCTCCAACCCCTCCCAGCATCAACAATAATGCCTTTAATCAGAAGTTCTGGGGATGGCAATTTGCCACAATCCATGTACCAGTGGGATATAAAGATGTCTATCAGAGTAGTGACACTTGGAAAGACTTCACGATTATTGATGATGTTGTGATCCCAGAAAGTGTAACTGGCATTTCTACTCTCACTTCTAATCACTCCACACAGAGCAATAACATATACACACTCTCTGGCAAACGCCTCTCAGCACCTCGCAAAGGAATAAACATAATTAACGGAAAAAAAATCAACTTAAAATAAATTCACAAGAATGAAGACAAAAGTTAACATACTGATGGTTGCACTATCACTAATCGCATCAACCGTCTCTTACGCCAAGACAGCAATTAATGGCTTGTGCTATGAATTGAACAATAAAACCCTTGAGGCTACAGTCGTTTCCTTGAATGATTTCAACAACGATAGTGAGGAGAACTATAAAGAAACTTCGTTTGTCGTTCCTGCAGAAATAACATACGATAACAAGACATATAAAGTAACGGCTATTGAAATCGGAGCCTTTGCCGTATGTTCAAATCTAACATCGATAACTCTCCCCAACACAATAAAGCACATAGGTTCAAACGCATTCTCAGGATGCAAAAAACTCGCATTTGTTACATTGCCAAACAGTATAAAGAGAATTGAACATGGCACCTTCGGCGGTTGTGAATCCCTCAAATCAATCACAATCCCAGAAGGGGTGACAACAATCGCACAAAATTCAATTGATGTCTACTCTATTGAATCAATCACTCTCCCAAGCACATTAAAATTTATTAGTCCGGAGGCTTTCTTCGGAGTTACGAGTATCAAATCTGTCATAGTCAAATCCCCAACGCCTATTGCTCTCTATAAAAACTCCTTCCCCGTGTTTGGCAATCTCTACGTTCCAAAGGGCAGTAAAGAGGCTTACGAGAAAGCTGCTATTTGGCAGAATTTCAACATTATAGAGGGAGAACCAACAGGTATTGAGAATTTGCAAGCCACTCTCGACTCTCAGCCATCCCCAATCTTCACCCTCTCTGGACAACGTATCTCAACACCACGAAAGGGATTGGTTATCATCAAAGGGAAAAAGGTCGTAGTTAAATAATTTAGAACAATGAAGAGATTATCACTTTTAGCAATGTCACTTCTGCTTGGCATCTTTGCTTTTGCCCAATTAAGGAGAAGACAATCTTCAAGAATGACAACGTAGAGATTCGTCTGCTCGACGAGCATACATGGCATGGTAATGGGCATCTCGTCTATAATGAGTCTATCTACCTTGTTGAAGGTGATACTGCCGCAATTCTTATTGATGCAGGAACGCAGATTCCAGGATTGAGAAAGATTGCAGAGGATATTGTGAAGAAGCCTGTCACCCTTGTCCTCACTCATGGACATGGCGATCATGCAGGTGTGGCTATAAACGAATGGGAGACAATATGGCTTGCAGAGAGTGACAAATCTCTTATATCTGCCAATGCAAGGTGCAAGCGTCAGTATCTTAGTAACGGTCAGATCTTCGATCTTGGAAACAGAAAGATTGAGGTTGTCTTTACCCCTGGGCATACTTATGGCTCGGTGACATTCATTGACCGCGACAAGCACTATGGCTTTAGCGGTGATGCCTTTGGCTCTGGCAATCTGCTTGTATTCACCAATCTGAGTACCGAGATCAAGGGATGTGAAAGTATAATTCCTATCATGGAGAAATACGACATTAAGTATTTCTACCCTGGGCATTACTGGGGAAACAATCTTGAGACTCCACAGCGTGTGAAGGACATCGTAACTATCTGCAAGGGCATTCTTGACGGAAGCATACAGCCAGAAAGAGGCTCTAACATGCAATATGTAGTTGAAAAATATGGCGTGAAGATAAATTTCAATAACGAAAACAAAAAATAATGAAAAGAATTGCAACTTTACTGCTCTGCGGATTCCTTTGCTTGGGAGTATCCGCACAAGAGGCTTTAACTCCTAATGTAACGACTGAGGCTGGCCCTATCGAGGGCTACGAGGCTAACGGTCTGATGATCTACAAAGGCATTCCATTTGCAGCCCCTCCTGTTGGCGAACTCAGATGGAAGGCTCCACAGCCTGTTAAGCATTGGACAAATACTCTTGAGACAAAGAAATACGCTCCTGGTCCTATTCAGGGTGCTCCTTCTACTGAATACAGCGAGGATTGCTTGTACCTCAACGTATGGAGTCCTGCAAAGAAGACCGACGAGAAACTCCCTGTGCTCGTATGGATCTATGGCGGTGGGTTCGTGTTCGGTTCTACGGCTGACCCTAACTATGACTGTGAGGAACTGGCACGCAAAGGCGGTATCATCCTTGCAAGCATCAACTATCGCGTAGGACAACTTGGATTCCTCACTCTCCCAGAGCTTAGTGCTGAGAACGACAAGCATATTTCGGGCAATTATGGCATTATGGATCAAATTGTTGCACTTCAATGGATAAAGAAGAACATTGCTAAGTTTGGTGGTGATCCAAACAAGGTTACTATCTTCGGAGAATCAGCCGGAGGTATCTCCGTAAGCATGCTGTGCGCATCTCCTTTGGCAAAGGGGCTCTTTCAGGGCGCCATATCCCAGAGTGGCGGTTCATTCGGACCTACCCGCCCAACGACCTACCCCGGCGAGAATATGAAGACTCTTGCTGATGCAGAAAAAGACGGAAAACAAGTCATGCAGAAACTTGGAGCAAAATCACTTGCAGAGCTTCGTGCTATGGATGCAAGTAAGTTCTCCGCACAAGGTCTCGGCACTTGCAGTTGGCCTGTCGTTGACGGCTATGTAATACCTGATGACCAGTCGCTTCTCTATGCTAATGGCAAATATAACGATGTGCCAGTGCTCATCGGATATAATTCTGACGAAGGCGCAAGTTTCTCTTTCGGTAACACTTCAACAAAGGAAGGTTACGAGGCAAGTACAAGAACCCGCTATGGAAAGTTTGCTGATGCTCTTCTGAAGGCATATCCTTTCACAGAGGAAGACGGTGGCAAGCAGTCACGCGATCTTATGCGCGATGCTGCTTTCGGTTGGCAGACATGGAACTGGGCTCGTCTTCAGACAAAGACTGGCAAGTCAAAGGTATTCCTATATTACTTCGATCAACACCCTGACCACCCCAAAGGCTCTCCTAACTTCGGGAAAGGCTCTTACCATGGTCAGGATGTGAATTTTGTCTTCCAGCACATGGATAAGTTTGAGCGTCCGGATGTTGACCGTCCTCTCTCTGAACTCATGGGTAAGTATTGGATTAACTTTGCAAAGTATGGTAATCCTAATGGCGAAGGTCTTCCTAAATGGCCAGCTTTCAACAATACCAATCCTCAGACAATGCGTCTCACCTACCCTAACCCATCTGCCGACAAAATTCCAAGCGAGGAAGCCCTCAAGGTGCTCAACACATATTTCACATGGCGTCGCACGGCCGAAGGCAAGGCATGGGCAAAGTGATATTCCAATAAGTAAATTTGTATAAATAATGAATAATCTGAAAACAACATTCCTGACTTTATGCCTCTCTATCGCATTTGTTATTCCATGCCTTGCCCAGAATACGGAGAAAGCAGATAGTATCATAAATGTGATAGCGTATTTCTCGAAAAATGATACAGTATCCTATAAGGAAACAATCTTTAAATGCAAGATTACAGGCAACGACACCATCGTGCAATCGGCTGTGGAACAGGAATATATGCTTATAGTACGCGATTCTACAGCTACCGAATATACAATAGAATGTAAGGATATCGATTTCCATGTCCTTACCGATATCCCAAGTTATCAGGATTTGCTCACAAGAACCATCTGGGAGAAAACGAATCATATACCATTGATTTTCAAGGTGGATTCTTTAGGTACTTTCAAGAGCATCACAAACTGGGATGAGGTAAGAAAGGATCTGAACACTTGCATCAACACTATTGCAGAAACAATGGTGGCTGATTTTGGAGATAAGATTTTTAATGCAGAAGGCATAAAAAATATGCTTCATTCCACATTCGACTCAGAAGAAGCATACGTCAACGCCTCTCCTATGCTCTCCAAGCTTTTCGGTATGTATGGCTACAGTCTTACCCTGGGTAAGACAAAAGCAAAAGGTGAGACTATGGGCTACCCTACTGACATAACGTGCTTTACTACCATCAACAAGGAAGATTCAAAGGAAGATGAGGAAGTCGCCTATGCCGGAGACTACTCACTTGTGTCTGTATCAAAGACTGTTATCCCTGCTACCGATGCTATGAAGCTCGGTATAGGAAATGTTAAGCAGACGTTGTCGGAAGATGCCCTAAAGAATATTGACGAACAGAAGATAATGGAGCAAGCAAAGAATATGAAAGACCTCTCTCGTACTGATACAGAGGTGTACTCTTACTTCTTCAATGGCTGGCCAAAGCATTACGGTGAAGAAATAATCGTGGAATTCAACGACCAACAAACCATTACTTCAACCGAAATCGAATGGTCAAACTACCATTGGCAGTAAATCATTATGGCTGTAAAATACAAACTCATAACGATTCTCTTTCTCGTATGCGTATTAGTGCTTACGAGCATAGATCCTATATATCCAACAGAACAATCACTTCAACATATAGGCACCTTCCTGCTTGGTGTGATACTAATCAGTGATTTAAGAAAGGACTACCTCTCTACAGCTTCATTCTGTGGAGTTGTTTTCTTCACACTTATCCATATCATCGGAGCAAGATACATCTATTCATACGTGCCTTACAATGAATGGTCAATCTCAATCACTGGATTCGACATCAATGCATTCCTTGATACCAAGCGTAATCACTACGACCGCTTTGTGCATTTCTCATTCGGATTAGTAATGATACCTATCTGCATTCAGATTGTTGAACAAATGAAACTTCGTTCAAGAAATGCAACAATCTTCATGGCATGGTTGATGATACAGACAGGAAGTATGATATACGAACTCTTTGAGTGGCTTATGACTATAATCGTATCATCCGAGGCTGCCAATAACTATAACGGTCAACAAGGTGATGTCTGGGATGCTCAGAAAGACATGGCACTCGCATTGGTTGGCTCTACCCTATCTGCATTATTTGCCTTGGCTTTCAGAAAAAAAACAGAAAAATATTCGTTTTAAATGAAATATCAACAAGTAAAAAACTAAAGTTTTATGAAAATCAAAACATTAACATTCGGTATTTTCGCTGCACTTCTTCTCACAGCGTGCGGCAACAAGGCTAATGAGTCTGAAACAGAAGCAAAGACAACAAACTCCGACCAGTGGCAGGAGATAAAGCCACAGAACATTGACGTGAACGCCGTCAAGCTATTTGCCAATGACTGGATGCTCCTTTCTGCCGGCAAGGACACAAGCATGAACATGATGACCATTGCTTGGGGGGCTCTTGGCGAACTATGGGGAAAACCTATAGTTACAGTTTATGTCTCAACCGACCGCTATACATACAAGTTCCTTGAAGATAACGAATACTTCACCGTAACCGCCTTCCCAGAGCAATTCCGCGACAAACTCCAATATATCGGCTCTGTATCTGGACGTGATGAGGATAAGGTGAAGGGCTCCGGCCTTACTCCTGAGTTCACAAAGCTCGGCAACCCAATCTACAAGGAGGCTAACCTCGCTATTGAATGTAAGAAAATCTACGCAGAGCAGTTAAAGAAGGAACTAATGACTCTTGAGCAGCGCCAATGGTACGACGAGAAGAAACTGGGTGTTCACATGATGTATATCGGTGAGATTGTAAACGTCTGGAAGAAATAATGTCACTCCACCACTGACAATCTGTCACCACAAAACACAGTCTTCAAAGTTTAACGAAGTTGAAAAGGTTTAATTTCCGCCCGAGATTGTTTAACGGAAGTTACGATAGTTTAAATACGATGACACTCTTTGTCAGTACCCATGCCACTGGCATTTTGTTTGCATTTTGGTGGGTGAAAGGCATAAAGACCTACACCCAGTTGACATGAGGCAGATCCATTACCTTTTTAGAACTTAATTTATTAACATCTAAATGGAGGATTTAATTATGTTACCAATTTATGCTAAAACAAGTAATCAGGGTTTCTTCCCTTCTTTGTTCAACGATTTCTTCAATGACAGTTGGATAACGCCACAGTTCCACAGCACCTCTCCTGCAATCAACGTCTCTGAGGACGACAAAGGCTACAAGGTCGAGATTGCAGCCCCGGGAATGACCAAGGAAGACTTCAACCTCTCTATCTCCGACGGAGACATAGTTATTGCCATGGAGAAGAAAAACGAGAACAAGGATGAGAACAAGGAGAAAAAGTACATCCGTCGTGAGTTCAGCTACAGCAAGTATGAACAGCGTCTGGCACTACCGGACAACGTAGAGAAGCAGAACATCACAGCTCAGATGACCGACGGTGTTCTATGTATCGACATCCCAAAAATGACACCAGAGGAGAAGGCAAAGGAATGCCAGTGTATCGAAATCAAATAATAGTAATACATTAATTAATTAATGAATCTTATCGACTGTCTCACATCGTGAGGCAGTCTTTTTTTTCCTTGCACAAAAACTTTCTTGCATAATTATTTGGTTGTATGCAAATATCTTCATACTTTTGCACACGATAATACGGTATATTTTACAAAATCAAACCTCAAATCCTAAACGTATTGGGGAAAGAATTGTACAAAAAACATAAATAACCAATCATATAATAAAGATTACCAAATGAATTGCGGAAAGTAGATTATCGCACCTAAACTGCAATACAAACTTAAATTCTTCACTTAGTATTTAAGCCTTTCTCTATAGTCATGAGGCGTAAACCCTATCGTCTTCTTGAACAGCCTAATGAAATACGACACATCGTCAATGCCTATTTTCTCCGACACACTTCTTACACTCATATTTGTCGTGAGAAGCAAGCCCTGAGCATATTGTATCTTACAGCGAATGGCATATTGAATAGGCGACATATCAAAGGCGGAACGGAAAAGCCTGCCAAGATGCGACTTCGTGACACAAGCCACGTCTGAAAGTTCGTCAAGCACAATTTTGTCACCAATATGCTCCTTCAGGTACGAACAGACCTTCAGTACACGCTCATCGGTATTGTCCGATATCTTCTCTGCATGCTTCATGAAATAAGAAGCTACAATCCACACAAATCCCTGCAACTGCATCTTCTCGTAACGCTCCATCGCCTGATAGCGCGTAGCATAATCACGATACGCAGGATGATTATTGAAATCTTCCGCACTTGAGTAAGGCAGAGACAGTTGCGGATAAAGGTTACAGTAATTTATGAACAATAGATTAGCCGCCTCATTCGCTTTCACCTCATAAGGAAAACGGTATATGTCGAAGAACCCCGTAGAGTCGCCATAACGCTCGTACACAAACATATAATAAAACTCAAAACCTGGCTCACATACATAGCTATGCGGCATGAAACTCGGCACAAGATACATATACCCGGGTTTCAGTTCTATGTCATGATTATTAAAGTGCAACGTAGCCTTACCCGCCGTGACATAGTACAGACGGGCAAACGGCGATGATATATCCGTCCCTCCCCACTTATGCTGCGTCTTCGCATACCCGACGTTGAGCACTATCAAGTTTACGAGTTCAAGTTTTGATTTCATATCTACAAAAATTTAATCAGAACGGGAAATGCCTTGGAGCTTACATTCTTTTCTCGGCGGAAAGCAAATTGGGAAGAAAATTTAATCCGTAAATCATTATCAGTAAATCAGACAATTTATTGCTCATATTTACATAACATTTACTTTGCCAAAAAAATTACCTTAAAAGAACCTTTTGCTTTTCAAATCAAAAATCTCAGAGAAGCATCATTACTGAGCTGCCCTGAGAATCCTATAACACCATTCTAATAATTAATATCTGTCTTTACTTGACTTATCTTTCTCTCATTTCTTCATAACCTTCTTGCCAGCAATGATATTCAAACCCTTTACTGGAGCTGAAAGACGCTCACCTGCGAAAGAGAATACAATCTTCTCATCTTCGTCAACTGAAGCCATATTGCTTATTGACGTTGTCTGCTGACCGAGGAGTTTTGTTTCGTTTTCTGCATTTGCAATAAACAGGTATCTCCACCCCTTTGCATTCTCATAGTCCTCAAGGCTGTCGAATGGAAGATCTACCTTACAAGTACCTCTTGTTGGGAGTGACATGAACGTTGCATCCTCTACTTCTGTAGGAAATACGCTCTCATTGCTCAGGTACATGAGTTTGTTGCAGTCAGCGAACATATTAGCCACCTTTGCATTTCTGTTAACCTGAAGACCTGTAAGATCCATATTTTTCATTGAAGAGCAGCCGGCAAACATATCGGTGAAATCCATCACGCTGTGAACATCAAGGTTTTGAAGTTTGAATGCTGCCAAAGACTCGCACCCCTCAAACATACCTGCCATGTTCTTTACGTTAGAAGTAAGGAAGTTGTCACGGTTTGAGAACATTCCCTTTGCGAAGAGCACATCCTCATCAAGTGGGTTGATTGTCATACCGAATTCGATAACCTCAAGCGACTTGCAGTTAGCGAACATATAGCTCATATCGGTAACTTTATTTGTGTAAAAGTTATCGAGATATATTGCGTTGAGATTTGTGCAACCACTGAACATGTATGTACATGTCTGGGCATCCACAGGAGAAGTGAACGATACCGTAGTGATTGACTCCTTATATTTGCTCCATGGTGCAGCATCGCCTTCCCATGTTCCGAGAATAGCGTTATCTGCCTCTGAAGATACAATCAAGTTACCATCATCATCGATAACCCATGTGCAGTCTCCAGACACACCTTCCGCAATATTTGCAAATAAAGGCATTGCGGTTAGCAAAGTCAACCCAATGAATGAAAGAATTCGTTTCATATCTATTTCCTAATATAAGTATAGTTATCATCAGCCGAGTTTGTTCCCCTTTTTAATCGTAGCGTCTTTTCTACGACATAGTTTCTCGGCAATAACAGTTTCACATCTGCAAAATTATATAATTCTTGTGAATTCTCCAATTTTTTTCACAAAAAAAAGTATTATATTGGGATAAAAAAATACAAGTATACGTAATGTAATCGTTTATTTGAAAATATGCCCATATTTTTCGCTATAATTTGAAATTTTTACAATCGAAAAAATTGCATTATGGAAGCAAACCCTAATAATTGCATTACGAATTAGCATAGGAAAGTAAAATCACGTTTGAAAAGAAAATGTTTTTGGTAATTACATTATCAAGACTACGAGTAGCACCTGAACTTTACTAAGATTTTTTTTCTGTAAATCATTTTCGCACCTTACGGTGCTTGAACTGACAGAATTTCCCAATCTTACCAATCTTTTACCAATAAAATATAAACATAAAAATTACTGGATTAAGATTGTAAAGATTGAGAACTTGTTTTAGCTTGTTGAACCTTGCGAAAAATTATAGTCAGTAAAAAAACTGCTACTAAATAACAAAGCTTTTACGTCGACCAATAAATCGAAATTAGCAGATCTTGCGTGAGCCGTCACCGATTACTACGTCGATTACTTTTGGTTCATGACCGTACTTGGCAGAGAATTTCTGCTTTGCATCGGCAATGAAGGTGTCGTAAAGCTCATCCTTGACGAGGTTGATGGTACAACCACCGAAGCCTCCGCCCATGATGCGTGAGCCAGTAACGCCGTTTGCCTTGGCTATGTCGTTGAGGAAATCGAGTTCCTCACAGCTTACCTCATAGTCCTTGGAGAGTCCCTGATGGGTGAGGTACATCTGCTTGCCTACTTCCTCATAGTCGCCTTTGACGAGGGCATCGCATACGGCAAGTACGCGATCTTTCTCTCCGAGTACGAAGGTGGCACGCTGTATGTCCTCTGCACTTACATCAGTCTTAACCTCCTGAAGATTTTCCCATGAGCAGTCACGAAGAGTCTCTATGACGCGCTCTGGGTGGCGTTTCTGAACAGCCTTTGCAACATTTTCACAAGAGTTACGACGATCGTTGTAAGGAGAACCGGCGAGTTCGTGCTTTACACATGAATTGAGGAGTACGAGTTTGTAGCCCTGCGGATTGAATGGGAAATACTCAAACTCGCGTGTGTTGCAGTCGAGGCGCATGAGCTTGCCAGCCTGTCCGAAGACGCTTGCAAACTGATCCATGATGCCGCAGTTACAGCCTATATATTTATGTTCGGTAGCCTGACCAGCGAGAACGATGTCCCACTTGCTAATCTTGTTGTCGGCAAAGAGGTCGTTGAGGGCACATCCGAAGCAGCTTTCGAGGGCTGCCGAAGAACTCATACCTGCACCGAGAGGCACGTCACCAGCAAATGCCACGTTGAAGCCTTTCACGTCAACGCCGAGGAGTCGAAACTCCTGTACCATGCCGTAGATGAAGCGAGCCCACTGTGCTGACGGTCCCTTCGGATCATCAATCTTGAACTCCACCTTATCCTTTAGGTCGATGGAATAGGCAATGACGGTATCTGTACCGTTAGGGCGCACCTCAGCCATAACCCCCTGAGTAACAGCACCAGGGAAGACAAAGCCTCCGTTGTAGTCGGTATGCTCGCCGATGAGATTGATACGTCCTGGTGAGTGGTAGATGTTGCCGGTTAGTCCGTCGAAATGCTTAATGAAGCGACTTCTTACGAATTCAATATCCATATTAAAAGCCTAACCAAGCCTTCCCAAAGGGAAGGATGTTTTATACATTCTTTCGCTATATAGGGAAGGCTTGGTCACTAATATAAATGATTATTCTTATTTTCTATCATACATTCCTCCCCTTGGGAGGACTTGGATAGGCTTTGTTTACTTTTCAACTCCGAACTTATAGATAGTCTTCTGCTTGTAGCGCTCGCCTGGGTTGAGGACTACAGATGGGAAGTAAGGACGGTTTGGAGAATCTGGGAAGTGCTGAGCCTCAAGACAGATAGCAGAGCGCTTTGGAGCTGTGCAACCGAACTGGATTTCCTTACCGCTTGCGAAGTTGGCTGTGTAAACCTGAAGACCTGGCTCTGTGGTGTAGCACTCGAGTGTACGGCCAGTCTTTGGATCCTTTACACGTGCAGCGAATGAGAGCTCGCCAACCTCGTTCTTGTTGAGCACGAAGTTATGGTCGTAACCGCTACCGTTCTTGATCTGCTCGTTATCAGCGTTGATCTCAAGACCGATCTTCTTTGGCTTGCGGAAGTCGAATGGAGTACCCTCAACCTTGAGAATTTCACCTGTTGGGATGCTGACAGCATCTATAGGGAGATAGAAGTCTGCATTAAGCTCAAGATCCCAATCCTCGATAGTAGGTGTTGGCTTAGCAATACCACTGAGTGAGAAGAATGCGTGGTGAGTGAGGTTGATGATAGTCTTCTTGTTTGTTGTAGCAAGATACTCGATGATGAGTTCGTTGTCATTTGTCCAAGTATAGACAACTGTTACGTGAACCTCACCAGAGAAGCCTTCCTCACCATAAGAGCTAACGTAGTTGAGTACGAGGGTGCTGTCGTTCATCTGGAGAGCATCCCATACGCGCGCATGATAGCCAGTAGGACCACCGTGGAGATGGTTAGGACCATCGTTGAGAGCCACATTGTACTCCTTGCCGTTGAGGATGAACTTACCCTCCTTGATACGGTTACCAAAACGGCCGATGAGAGTAGAGAGGAAAGGCTCTGTTGTGTTGATATAGTCATTGATGTTATCGTGTCCCTGAATGACGTTAGCCATGTTGCCGTCCTTGTCAGGAACCATGATAGCTGCAATAGCACCACCAAAGTTAGTTACTGCGATCTCAGCACCGTTAGCATTACGGAGCACGTAGAGATCAGTCTGTTTTCCCTGGACGGTGGTCATGAAGTCTTCACGCTTCAGACCACAGATGTTTTCGCTTGTTGCCATATTAAGTTTTTTTGTTAAAAGGTTTGTATATTAAAATGTTAATTATAAAATGTCCATGAAACACCGATACGGAAGACTCTTTCGTTCATCGGATAGTGAGGAACGGTGAAATAATTCAAAGGTTCCTGTCCTGCATTCACGTGGCTCATCATCGCAAAGAAGCGACATCCCTTGAGCACGAAGTTGGCATATACGTCCACGAATGGATAGTTGCCCAGTTTCGTTCTTACCGCAGCGTTCTGCTGAACAGCGAACTGTCCAAGACCAGGCACATACTCTGGAGCGTTGTACTTGGTGAAATACGATACGTCAGCTCCGAAATGGCATTTAAGCACCTTGGCAATCTTGAAGTCGAGATAAAGATTGCTCCATATATTGAACTTTGGCAATGGGAGGGCGCTTTCCTGCTCGCAGAGCTGATATGTGACGCGGTTCTCCCAATTGAGAATGCCGAGTTTGAAGTCCTGCGACAGTTCTGCCGTGAAGACATTCACGTCCTTGTCATACTGACATAGATTTGCCGTATGATTGATTTGCAACCCAGCAGGAGACAGTTCATGTCTTGTTGTCAGGAACGTATAGCTCTTGATATTGTCAACCCCGACACGCAGAGAGGTCTTTGTCCTTGGGAAGGAAACACCACCTCCAATGTGCGTGTGCTTCTGTTTCACCAATCCTTCAGGTTGCCATGAATAGTGCCTGCCATGATACTCTGACAGAAAATAGTCAGGAGCCAAGGCATGATAGAATCCATCTACATTCACCGTGACGGTATCTCCGAAGATAGGCACATTAACATCTGCCGTTCCGTCAAGAGTGAAGTCGTTCTGCATATCGTCGTTACTATATACGCAATAGTTTGCATTCACATTGTAGTGAAAGAGAGAACCGAGCGTCTTTGTAAGCTGACCACCGACATAGATATTTGTCTCATTATGTATGGAATCAACGACCGCACTTCTTTCCTTATCAAAGCCAGGATATACATGACGACCAATATCGTAGGTGGCAAATGCCTTGAGACCTGCCGGCACATATTTATTGAAACCTTCAAGCAAGGCAACAGCAAATGTATTGTCTATCTTGGTATAGAAGTTATAATCGCTAAAACGAGTATAATCCAAACCATATTTATCATATAGATAATAGTTTGCCGGAGTATTGTATGCTATGTATTCACGACCATAATGATCAACCGTAGCGGTATGAATGAAACTTGTGACTGGCACGTATTCATTCTTCAGCCATGATGTGTCCTCAGCTTCCTTCTTCTTTTCTGCAAGAAGTGAATCGGCAACTGACTCGCTACCTACGCTTATACGGGCATTAGCAGCCGCAGCGGTAGAGTCAACAGGCAAGTCGCCTTCAATCTTTGCATCCTTAGGACGACCTGCCAATGTCTCGTTCGGACGTCCCTTGGTATCCACGTCGCCATTCTGCATCTTCTCGCGATCCTCAGCCTCCTTACGTGCTGCCATCGCGAATTTCTTAGCCTCAATCTCCTGCTTCGTCATAGGAACCTTGCGGTAGAAACCTACGTTGTAACGATGCGAGAGGTAGAAATGCAGAGCGTTGTTTTTATTCCAGTTTGACGATAGATTAGTAGGAATCTCTAACGATACGAAGTTTACTGCATTTATCGAAGGGTCATCAGGATCTGTGATATACTTATCCTCAGCTATACCGCCATTTTCTGAATTCTTCATATGGTCGGTAGAGAACGCGAAGTGTGCCTGATAACGCTCACCTAGATATGACGTCCAGAGAGTATAGTCAAACAAAGCCGTAGATTGTGAATCGTAATAGCCTCGTCCATACATATAGTTGAACTTCATTCCAAATCCCAATCGCTTGTTCACGTTAGTGGCGAACAGCACCTTGAGATAGTCCTCACCATCAGTACGGTCACCACAAGTATAGAAGCTGACATTTGTTATAGGTGAGAGCGTATTGGTGAAACGCAAATCCTCAATTGGCGTGAGGAAGAAGTCTAGCGGATCGGTAAACACAAACGTCGGTATGTGTGAACGATCCATGAAGATACGGTTCAGACGAGGTGCACCCAGATTTCCCGTGGTGTTGTACTCCCCATACTTGCCCGATGTGAACACCGTATTCATGAATAGATGCTGAAGCGTATCCTCTTCTACAGGAATACGGTCACCGTAAAGAGGATCTATCGTCCAGACATACATGCCCTTAGGAACAATCTTCTTTTCTGCATTTTCGCCTTTTGACCTTGCGTTTGGATTGAAGGTATTGGTGCTGGAATCAAATCCACCCGGCGGAGCCTCAATATACGGATTATCCAACAGGTTGCCATCATCCCGCCTATCATCCAAGCCCCTGTATGTGTTCTGAGCATGAACGAGAGGCAACGCCACCAAATTGAAAAATATGATCGAGAGATATCTCTTCATCAATAAGTCTTAATCTATTTCTTCACAAATCGCAGGGCACATTCTGCCATTTTGAATGCCATTGCGATGATGAACACTACGATTCCCATCGCCTCATTCCCTTTGAAATACATATAGGCTCCTATTACGCCTATTACCATGAACAGAATGTTGAATATCTGACGAAGCATAAAGAATCTGCCTTTGCCGTCATCAGGCTTACGATGATGACGCTCTGGACGCTTAGCGAGCCCTACAGTCTCTTCTGCTTCAGTTGTTTCTGATATATTGTTTATTTCTTCTTCCATTAAAGAAATTATTTAAGCGTATATTCGAACTGCTTCAGTATCTGCTCCATACGATCGATAGTACAGATGCGGAATTTCTTTGTACCGCCCTTAGTGAAGCCTGTGCCCTTCTTATTGAAGGCCACCTTATCGGCAATCATCTCCTCGGCTGTATAGTGAGCCTCTGTAGGGCGACCTTCCTCGTAGTGATAGCTGATATTGGTGATTATCACCTTGCAGCTTCCGTCGGAACATTCTACTGATACAGCATAGTTCATCTTTGTCTTGTCGAGCGAGAGAGCCCTGTCGCTGAACACGAGCCATTCCTGTGCTCGGGCAACAATCTTGTGACCGATACGGTCAACAACGGCAAGAGAAGACTTCTCTGTCTGATTCTCACTCTTAACGAGAGTGCTGAAATATGAAAGAGCCTTTTCGTAAACCTTATCAGCAGGCATTCCTTCTACGGTATAGGTCTTTTCCCATGTCACCTTGCCATTAGCTTCCGGTACCCCACCCTGCATATACTTAGCCGGTATGTCCTTGTCCTTACGCTCAAAGAGCGCACGACGTCTGGTTTGCCCATCTCCGTCTGTCTGTGCATTAACGGATAGAGTCATAGCAAGGATGAATATTAATGCTGTTAACTTTTTCATTGTTTTATTGTTTTAAAGGCAAATGTCTAAAGGCAAAAGGCAAATGTCAAAAGGCAAAAGACTTTAGACCTTAGACCTTAGACTTTAGACCTTAGACTTTAGTCCTTAGACTTTAGTCCTTAATCCTTAGAACGTTTTTGTCTGCAAAGATAATAAAAAAAGTAGAATGAAAGTATGTTTAAGCATTATTTAACATTGTACGACTTCCATTGTCATGGAAATATCGGTCTTAGGTCTGTCGCCTGATGCCGTTGCCGTATTCTGTATTTTCTCAACTACTTCAAGACCGCTCTCGACCTCTCCGAAGACGGTGTACTGGTTGTCGAGGAAAGGAGTTCCACCAACTGTTGTGTAAGCCTCAACCTGCTCAGGAGTAAACTCAGGCTTTGGCATCTCCGCACATGTAGCCTTTGTCTGAGCGATGAGTTCATCCTGCAATTCCTGCAAGCCTGCCTGATCACGATTGCGACGCAGATCCATTATCTTTGCACGATTCTCTGCCACGAGGCTATTGAAAGCTGTCTGCTCTTGCTGCATAGCCAACTGACGTTCCATCTGCTTGAGTTCCTGTGGCTTATACACCTTTCCCCAAACGATATAGAACTGCGAACCGCTACTCTCACGCTTAGGGTTCACCTCGTCCCCCTGACGTGCAGCCGACAGAGCGCCACGCTTGTGGAAGAGCTGTGGATATACGAACTCAGCAGGAATGGTATAGCCTGGGCCGCCCGTTCCGAGCATCTTCCCAGCAGGTGCATCCTTACTGTTAGGATCACCTCCCTGAATCATAAAGTCCTTGATTACGCGATGGAAGAGAGTACCATCATAATAACTCTCCTTCGCCAGTTTGATGAAGTTATCACGATGCTTTGGAGTCTCGTCGTAGAGACGAACGATAATCTCGCCCTCTGTTGTATTTATCTTTATCTTTGTCATTATATTTGTTTTTTATGCAAAAGTAATGAAATATTTTGAATATTCAAAGAAAAACCTCGACTTTTTCCTGTAAGCGACTAAACGTAAACGATTTTTCAGCCGTTGTTCCTACGTTGTTCTTCCCTTCTTCCTCCGTTGATCCTCCGTACCAAAGTCGGTGCAAAGTCGGTGGAAAGTCGGTGAAGAAGCGTTTTTATAGCGAACAAAAAGCGGAGGCACATCGAGCTTGGTACTGAGAATGAGCTTACTTCCTTGGGAAAGGCAGGTTGGTTACTCAAGTTTCGCAAGTCAAGAATTGCCTGGAAGGCAATACTATTAGTAACCGAGGCGCATACTCGACGAAGGAGAGGATGCCCTCGGATAGGAAACCACCTCTACCATTTTCCAGCCTGGAAGGCTGTACATAATTTACTTTCACACATGACCTTTCTCGATGTACTGCCTTTCAGGCAGCATAAGGACACGAGTGCACAAATCCCCGCACATCCTCGTTTCACTCGTATGTACGGGGTTACTCATAGTATTGCCTTCCAGGCAATTCCGAACTTACAAGACTTGAACTAATACCCGAAAAGATCAACAAGTAAATCATACCCTACCCCAGAAAGATTGTAACGATCAATTATATATTTCGAAAAGAGAGTTGCAGGTAATACCGAAAGCAAACTTATTATTAGTATCAACGAAAAAAGCCCGTCAGATATTAATTTATCCGCTTTACAATTAGAAAAAGTATCTTTCAAATCCCATGATCTATTAAGATATCTGATTGTTATGAATACAACAATAAATATGCCATACAAGAGAAACAAAATAACTGGCACTCTATTATTATCCTTACACATTACTTGACTCCAAACAAGAAGTGGTAATTGTAAATACCAAAGCCAAAATGCCAAGACTGTGATACTACGACCTGTTTCAGAACTCAAATACCTCCTATAGTTTGCCATAAAGAGCCTATAATAGATATAATCTAAAATCTTCATATTCTTCTTATCTGTTATTCTTCCGTTGTTCTTCCCTTGTTCCTCCTAACCAAGCTCGATGAAGCTCTTATTCAGGAGCGGCCTATAAACGGAGGTTCATCGAGTTTGGTACTGAGGATCAACGGAGGAAAAACAAGCCTAAAGTGCAAAAGCAACAAACAGGCAAATCAACAAAAGCAGCCCAAATAGCCACGTCGGAATCATTTTGTTCACTCCACAATTTGAATATCGATCTAAAATTTCCTTTACTTTATCATCCTTAATATATCTTATTGAGACAGAAGCAATAACAAATATCAAGAAAGGAATACTATATCTATCTTTAATATATCCATCCTCAAACATCACTTTACAACAACCATTAAATATTGGTCGGAATAAAACGAAAAGTATAATTGATATAGAAATAATACTATCGAGTTTGGGCAATCTATAAAAATTGCTTTTTTTGAAGTATAAATAGAACCGATAAAAGATATAATCTAAAATTTTCATATTCTACTATTATTTTTTGATTCCAAAGACAAAAGTAAACAAAATTCCTAACATGACAAAGGAAAAACGTAAAAAATCGTGGGACATTTGGAGTTGTCATATTTTTTGCGTAACTTTGCCCGACGTGAAGATAATAACCCCGATATTGACGATTTCTGGCTCTGACGGCATTGGTTCATCAGGCATTCAGGCAGACATCAAGACAATCACAAGTCTTGGTGGGGATGCTATGACCGTTATTACATGTATGGCTCTCAACGATGGAAAGGGTATGAAATGGCATACGCTTCATGAGGATGTCATAACAGATCAGGCAAGGACGATAATGGACACTATGCACCCAAAGGCGGTAAAGGTGGGACTTATCCGTGATCCTCTCACGATTAAGAATATAAGAGATGAAATCGTCGGGTGCAAAAGGATTGTATGTGCCCCAGGAATATTCGCATCAGACAGTTCGCAACTTATTGACGATGAATCCATTCAAGCTATCATCACCTATCTCATTCCAGAATCAATCCTGTTGATGCTAAGATGCAACGAGGCAGAGAAGATTCTGGGCATGAAGATAACGTCTAATGACGATATGCTAAAGGCTGCAAGGGAACTGAAAGACATGGGAGCAGAATGGGTGATGCTTCGTGGAGGTCAGTTGGCTGACGGTCGCCTTACTGCCCTACTCTATGGCGAGGACAAGGCGCATTTCTTCACCTCTTATAATATTCAGGGATGGAAGAAACATGGTGTGGGAAGTGCGTTGTCAGCAGCCATAACCACAAGACTTGGTATGGGTGATGATGTTCCTACAGCCATAAGAAATGCCCACGATTTTGTGCATAGTCGTGTGGTATATGCTGTTAGCAACGAGAAACAGAGCCCTCGCGCAAAGGATATATATAATGAGATGATTAGCCTTGTGGCTGAGTTTTACAAGAAAGAGCATAGCGTTGCCTTCTATGCCGACAAACTGAACATCACGACAAGGTATCTGTCTCAGGTAACGGACAAGACCGTGGGGAAATCGCCTAAACAGGTTATCTCCGACTATATTATAAACGAGGCAAAGATGCTTCTCGACAATTCAAGGCTTACCATTCAGGAGATTTCCGACAGATTAGGCTTCTCCTCCCAGACAATGTTCTGCAAGTTCTTCAAAGAACAGGAGAAACATACACCTACGGAATATAGAAGATAATAGTCACTTACCTTTTTCGGAACAATATTTTACTATATAGGAACAGACTTTTGTCGGTTCCTTTTTTTGTACCTACCTTTGCAGCCAGATTAAAGGAATAACAAAAAAAAAATCAATATTTTAAGATGGAAAATAGAACTATTCTCAACCGTAACCTTGCACAGATGCTTAAGGGCGGTGTTATTATGGACGTGACAACTCCTGAACAGGCAAAGATAGCAGAGGCTGCTGGTGCTTGCGCAGTAATGGCTTTAGAGCGTATTCCTGCTGATATTCGTGCTGCTGGTGGGGTTTCACGTATGAGCGACCCTAAGATGATCAAGGGTATTCAGGAGGCTGTATCAATCCCTGTAATGGCAAAGGTACGTATCGGACATTTCGTAGAAGCACAGATTCTTGAGGCTATCGAGATTGATTATATTGATGAGAGTGAGGTATTAAGCCCTGCTGATGATGTATATCACATTGACAAGCGCAAGTTCAACGTTCCTTTCGTTTGTGGTGCAAAGGATCTTGGTGAGGCTCTCCGTCGTATCAACGAGGGTGCAACAATGATCCGTACAAAGGGCGAGCCAGGAACAGGTGATGTTATTCAGGCAGTTCGCCACATGAGAATGATGCAAAGCGAAATCCGCCGTCTTGTATCTATGAGTGAGGATGAGCTTTACGAGGCAGCAAAGCAGTTGCGTGTGCCTTACGACCTTGTACAGTTCGTTCACGAGAACGGCAAACTTCCTGTTGTAAACTTCGCAGCTGGTGGTGTTGCAACCCCAGCCGATGCAGCATTGATGATGCAGTTAGGTGCTGAGGGTGTGTTCGTAGGTAGCGGTATATTCAAGAGCGGAGACCCAGTAAAGCGTGCTCAGGCAATAGTAAAGGCCGTTACAAACTATAACAACCCAAAGATTATCGCAGAACTCAGCGAGGATCTTGGCGAGGCTATGGTTGGTATCAACGAAAGCGAGATTGAACTGCTGATGGCGGAGAGGGGGAAATAAGAAAGCGGCCCCTCACCCGCCCTATGGGCACCCTCTCCCCATGAGGCGAGGGAAAAGTTAGTAACAAACTCAAATAAACGATTAAAGGTAATTTCCCCCTCGCCCCTTGGGGAGAGGGTGTCCGCAGGACGGGTGAGGGGCTTTTAATTAGGCTTTTTATGATCGCAATATTAGCATTACAAGGAGCATTTGCCGAACATCAGCAGATGCTCAATAGATTAGGAGAGAAAAGCGTTCTGATACGTAATCTTGACGATTGGAACGACTTTATAGAGAATACGGACAGGCGCGGACTTATCATTCCTGGTGGCGAAAGCACGGCTATGATGAGAATTATACGCGACGAGAATCTTCTTGAGCCTATCAGACAGGCAATTCTTGAGGGTTTGCCAGTATTCGGCACTTGTGCAGGTCTCATAATGCTCGACTCTAAACATCTTGGCACAATGGATATCGAGGTAAAGAGAAACGCATACGGCAGACAGCTCGGCAGTTTCTTTACACAAGATGAGATAAAGGGTATAGGCGAAGTGCCAATGACCTTTATACGAGCTCCTTATATCACCGCCGTTAAAGATGGTGTTGAGGTACTTGCAGAGGTTGACGGTAATATCGTTGCTGCAAGACAAGGCAAGCAACTCGTCACTTCATTTCACCCAGAACTGAATGATGATACGAGGATTCATCAATTGTTTATCTCAATGATAGCATAAACAAACAAATGAAAAATGAAAAGTGGAAAATACAAGTTAGAATTTCTATATGCGAATCCTTTTCGCGAATATAGCGTAACTTGTATTTTTCACTTTTCACTTTTCATTTTTAATTTTTCATTTACTTCACCCCCATCTTATAAATACAAGTATGGGTGTATTTCTGCTTTGGACGAAGAACCGTTGAAGGAAACTCCTTATGATTTGGAGAGTCTGGGTACATCTGTGATTCGAGAGCGATGGCTGAACGAGCACCAGTATATACCTGAAGACCTGGGTGATCATTCCAAACCTCAAGGACACGACCAGATTCTGGAGAGTAGAGGCTTGCAACCTTCTCTACGCCCTTCTTTGCCTTGTGGGTTACGCAGAAGTTATTGTCATACTGCATAACCTTACCCTCTGGAATCTCTATCTTCTGACCGAATGGGAAGAAACCACCCTTGAACTGCATCTGACGATCACCTATGCGGCATCCGCTCTTGAAATCGTATGCAGTACCAGCAACATCAATAAACTTACCCGTAGGAATACCATCCTGAGTAGTCTCCGTAATCTTGTCAGCCTCAACATAAAGGGTGTGATTCATAATATCCCCTACCCCAGTTCCGTTGAGGTTGAAGTATGAATGGTTCGAGAGATTCACTACCGTTGGCTTATCTGTTTCAGCCTCGTAGGCAATAGAAAGTCCGTTATCATCCGTGAGAGAGTATGTGAGAGTGGTTGTGAGATTTCCAGGGAAACCATCAGCACCATCAGGAAGAACACACTTCAGCACGAGCTTCTTGCTATCGCTGCTAACCACATCCCATACCACATGGTCAAAGCCCTTGTTTCCTCCGTGAAGAATATGCTCACGGGCATTCTTCGTAAGATTGTATTCCTTGCCGTCGAGAGTGAACTTTGCATTGGCAATACGATTGGCAAAGCGACCAAGAGCAGGACCTACCATACCGAGGTTATACTTCTGATACTCACCTATCGTGTTATAATGAGTCACAATATTCGTGTAGTTTCCAACACGGTCAGGAGCAAGCATTGAGACAATAAAGCCTCCGTAATTAGTAATCTGAACCGTTACCTTATCATTTGAGAGAGTGTAGAGATCCACTGCCTTTCCGTCGATTGTAGTTTTGAAGGCAGAAGCATCAAGAGTTGGTATCACGGTCTTGCCAAGAAGAAGATCCTCGAAAGCCATGCTGCGCTTATCCCATGTAGCAAAATCATCAGCACGCAAAATCTTTGTGCCAGGAAGTGGAGTCTCGCCAACGAAGAAGGCACATCCCTGTATCTTACCCTCTGCAACCAGACGATCAGCAATGTCATCAGCACCACCTACCTTGAACCAGCTCTCATCCGTATCATTCTTGCCAATGATAAGAGAGATTGTAGGAGCTGCCTGACTATTTCCTGCGGAATGGTAAACGGCAGTACCCTCGCCATAGTTGTAGGTCACGATACCATGCTTCACATCGCCCAAATCCTTCACCTGAGCCTTAGATATGCTATACTTAAAGCCCTTATCTGGTGAGAGATACATATTGTTAGGGTCTGCCACCTTCATACCATCCACAACAAAACAGTACTTGAATGTGGTGTTAGCCACATCACTCACCTTCACGCTCCATATACCCTCAGCATCTTTCTGCATAGCAATAGGCTCTGCAAGAAGTTCACTCTCAAGAAGAACGGTTGTTGCCTCAGGAGCCTTGAAGTTGAAGGTCACATCCTTAGCACCATACTCAGGAGAAACAATCTGCTTAGGGAACAGACGAGCCATAACCGTTGGTGTGAACTGCTGTTCCTTACCCGTCTTGGCAAGTGTTGGCTTGGCATTTTCCATTGCCTTCTTTGAAGCCTCGGGATTGAAGAGAAGCTGAAGAGTATGGTCGAGGAAATACTTGGCATTCATCCAAGTATGACCGAACTTGTCATGGGTATATTCCTTAACACTACGGATGCCCTTCTTGTCAAGGAACTCGGTATAGTCGCGGGCATTTCCATAGAGGAAATCATCAGTACCCACGCCAAGCCAGAAGAGGTTTATCTTTGCATTTGTTTCCTTTGCGTTGTCATAAACATTAGGAATATCCGTTGATGTAAATGAGCTGTAAGAACATAGATAAGAGAACTTGTCGAGGTTGCTAAGACCATTATAGAGTCCCTGATTACCTCCACGAGAGAAACCACCGATAGCACGATGCTCACGGTCGTTTATTGTGCGGTAAGTCTGCTCAATATATGGCATAAGGTCGCCGATGAGGTCGTTGCTGAACACATCATTGCCAAACTTTGTTGCAGGCATTCCGTCTGAAGGATTTGTTGGCAGGAGTTTATAAGGATTACCATAAGGCAATACCACAATCATCTCCTTTGCCTTACCATCTGCAATCAGGTTGTCAAGGATGTAGTTCACACGACCAACCTTATAGTAAACCTCCTCTGTATCAGTAGTTCCGCTTATAAGGTAGAACACAGGGTATTTCTTCTGTGTATCCTTATAATAAGAAGGTGGAAGATATACAAGGGCATTGTTTGTATAGTTCAGGCTCTTAGAGAAATAGTTCACGTAATCCATGCTACCATGAGACACGTTCTTTATATCGTGTGGAAGAGCTGTCTTTCCAGGAATCTCCAAAAGACTGTTCTTAAAACCCTCGTTAGGGAAATACTGCTCACATTGAGGGTCCATGATGCTAACACCATCCACCACGAAGTTGTATGGGTACATATCAGCAGCAGCAGGACCGAGAGTAACCGACCACAATCCAGTCCTCTCATCCTTTTTCATCTCATTCTTACCTGCAAACTGAACATCCACACTGACACTCTTCGCCTTGTTATTACGATATTGGAATGTTACAGTACCGTCTTCATTTACCACCGTGGATTTGTAAGGTCTCATTGGCATCTGTGCAAAACTATTGGAGCACACCCCAAGAGTCAGAGCCATGACCAGTTTAAATTTCAAATTCATTTTTTCGTTCTTTTGTTTTAGTTATTCGCATATATATGAGCACAAAAGTACTAATAAATCTTTTAATATAATAATTTGTTACGTTTTTTTAAGATTACTATTACTATTTCCCACTATCGCAGAAGCCCTTTGCCTTCAGCCATAAGAGGAATTGCAGACTCCATGCCTCTGTAGTTGTCGTTCCATTCTGTTGCATAAGCTGATAAGGACCTTTTCCGTCACCATATAGATGGATCTCAGCATTACCACCTGCTTTCTTCCATTCCATGAAGAGACTGACAATACCGGCTGCCACATTTGGATGATCCACACGTGACATGATAAGCAATGGAGGTGCTGGATTTGGAACCTTCACCGGACAAAGTGCAGGACCGAAGTTTGTACATATAAAATCAGGCATCTCTTCCGGTTTCGCAATATTCGTAGCTGCGAAAGCAACACCACCGCCTGCTGAGAATCCGAGATACCCCACCTTCTTTATCTTCCATTCCGCAGCATGCTCACGAACAAGACGCATAGCTGCATTTGCATCATCAGCAGCCAAGGCAAGAATGCTGTCTCCTTGAGCAAAATGAGCAGGATTACAATCTGCATCCTTGAAATTTGCAAAGCCTGTAACATCTACCATAGGCGGCATTTTCATGCCCTTTGGCATTTGCATTGTACCCGTGTTCAGATGATACTTCAAGCCGATAGCAGCATAGCCGTTCTCATTAAGCAGTTTTGCCATCTCTATCACATCTGATGTCCATGACAAAGCCCTGAGACCACCACCAGGACAAAGGATTACCGCGCAACCATTTGCCTTAGATGCTTCTGGGAGATAAACTTCAACCGAAGGATTAACAACACCTAGTATGGATATGCCACCATACTGTTCTATTTCATGCTCAGTATCTTTTGTCTGAGGATTGGCATTCGGGAGCATGAATTTCTGTTGGGCAGAAGTTGTCATACAACCTGCCGCTAAAAGGATTGAGAATAATATTTGTCTCATAGGTTATATTTATTTTGACTACAAAAATACGAAAAATAATTGAATGCCAATTCTATCTAATGCGAAATTTTCATTTTTTTAATTAAGATCGTATGACAATTGATATAATTTATACCTAATTTTTATAAAGAATCCATATAAATGAGGATTGCAGGATTTAATAAAAAAATGTAATTTTGCACACGAAAATGAAAAGTAAAAAGCAAAAAGGTTGTATCATCAATAAAACGGAACTTGCGCAGTCTTAAAACCTGTACTTGTAACTATTAATTCCACCTTATTATGTTTTACTTCTTGTTTTTAGATTAAAATTATGGACAGTATATTTCTGAAGACATTACTCGGCAATGAGTGTCAGCGTCCACCTGTATGGTTAATGCGTCAGGCTGGTCGCGTATTACCAAGTTACCAACAACTGAGGGAGAAACACTCTTTCTCAGAGCTGATATCCACACCAGAATTGGCAGCAAAGGTTACACTCCTGCCAGTAGAGGACTTAGGCGTTGATGCTGCAATCCTGTTCAGCGACATCCTCACCATACCTATGGCAATGGGAATGGAGATAGAATGGACAGAGCGTGGACCTATATTCCCCAATCCTCTTGTCTCTTATCAGCATCCTTCGAAACATCTAAACGTACAGCCGGAAAAACTTGATTTTGTTTATAAAGCCATTGACAAGATCGTAGAAAAGAGTAGCGTGCCGCTCATCGGTTTCTGTGGTGCTCCACTCACTACCCTCTGCTATATGCTTCAAGGCATAAGTACGAAGTTGGCATTTCCAGAAGCAAAGAGATTTTTCTACGAGCATCGTGAAGAGACAAAGCAACTCGTTGATGAAGTAACTGCCCTGTGTATCGACTATGCCACCAAGCAGATAGAGCATGGTATTGATGCGTTCCAGCTTTTCGATACTCATGCAGGACTATTACCTACGGATATGTACGTAGAGATGTTTCTGCCGACTATCTGTCGCATAACGGATGCAGTACGTTCTAGGGGAATTCCGTTGATTTTCTTCCCAAAAGGATTAGGAAGCGGATTGAAGCATATCACACCTGATGTATGCGATTTCGTAAGCATCGACTGGCAAACATCACTCAAAGATGCCCGACAGATGGTTCATCCGAAGGTGGGATTGCAAGGCAATATTGATCCGCATCTGCTTTTTGCTCCACAGAAGGAGATAGCACAAACTCTTGAGAGCTACAAGACCTTCTTTCAGAAACATCCCAACTGGATAGTGAATCTCGGGCATGGTGTGCTTGCCGATACTCCATTGGAGAATGTGCAGTTCTTAGTAGATTGGATTAAAAACACTAATTGGAAATGATACAATATAAGTCGATAAATCATCAGGATACATCGCTGGCTGAACGCGAGGAATACTTTAAGAATCTGGAGCATAAGGACGATGATTCTGCAGTACTATTGCAGACATGCAACCGCGTGGAATTGTACTATGGCAATGGTGATGTTCCCGATGAGGTAGCACGCCATCTGTTCAGAGTGGCTTGCGGTCTGGAGTCTGCCATCATAGGCGAACAGGCTGTACAGGGCCAGATTAAAGAGGCATATATGACAGCAAAGCGCACAAAGAAACTGTCGGCTGGTATGCACAAGCTGTTTGAGAGTGCATTGCAGATAGGCAAGCGCGTGCGAAGCGAGACACAGATAAGTCATGGAGCGGTGAGCCATTCTCTTGCCGCTATTGAGATAATTGAGCAAGAAAAGATTGACCTGCACAATTCCCGCATCACCATCATTGGCGTGAACAAGCTGACGGAGGAAATAATAAAATTCCTGCTCAACAAGAAAGCGGAACTCGTATTTCTCGCCAACCGCACAGAGGAAAAGGCAAGACGTATGGCTGAGCCTTACGGCATTGACATCTTCCGACTGAAAGATAAACATAAGTTCCTGAAGGACATTGACATCCTTATTAGTGCTACTTCTGCTCCTGATGCCATCATACATCCTTCCGACCTCACTCCTGGGCATCCGCTTCTTGCCATCGACCTTGCCTTCCCACGCGACATTGACCCGGAAGTGGCAAATATGCAGGGCGTGACGCTATATAATCTGCATGATGTAGAACAGAAGGTGAAAGCTAATATATCTGTTCGTGAGGATGAGGTGAAAAAGGCTGAGCAGATGATTGAAGAGGCGATAACTGAACTGCATGAGACTCTGGAGCGTCGCAAGCAATACAAGAAGGCTATCCGCATAACGGCTCGTAGCAGTCGATTGTCGCAGATTCAGGTAAACGAGGTTCTAAAGCGTTTCCCTGACCTTTCATATCAGTTGGTTACACGCCGCTCGTATGGAGATAAACACATGAAAATCTCTCTATTGAATGGTGAGGCACCTGACGATATGTTCACACGCGAACTTGACATGGCTTTACTTTCTGGCAAGGCTGACATAGCCATACACTCGGCTAAGGATCTGCCAGAGAAACTGCATCCTGATTTGGAGGTTATAGCACTCTACGAAGCCTTTGACAAGACCGACTCTCTGGTTAGCCGTGACCATATATCCCTTGCCAACCTTCCAGAGGGCAGCACCATAGGCACCAGTTCACCACTACGCAAGAAGGAACTGGAGAGTATTCGCCCAGACCTAAAGGTAGTGGGCATACGCGGTTGCATAGAAGAGCGCGTTGAACAGGTTCGTGACGGCAAGATAGATGCCGTGATTGTTGCTACGTGCGCTCTGAAGCGTCTGGGTATGGAAGATGAGATAACAGAAGTTCTCAACTTCGAAACACACCCAATGCAAGGACGACTGGCGATAACCGCACTAAAGGGGCGCGATGACCTGAAAGCGGTATTTTCAAAGGACAGCATTATTTAAACTATGCCAACACTCTACACAGGACTGACTTCGCCTGATGCCAACTACATCCACACACCGCTAATTGAGATTGTGTCTGTGGATGATGACACGCAACTTCGCCGTGCCATTGCCGATATTGACAGCTATGACTATGTGCTGTTTACTTCGAGATATGCTGCGAAATATGTAGGGGCATTATCAGTAATGCATACGCGGATAGTTTCCATAGGGCGCACCACAACTAAAGCCTTGCATCAGATAGGTGTTGAGGAGGTTGATGAAGTGGAAGAAGACAACTCGTATGGTGTCGTCTCGTGGTTCAGTAGCCAGTCCCGTGGACGTGTACTCATACCACGCTCCAACCTTGCATTACCAATAATTCCCGAAGGACTCAGGCAACTGGGCTTTGAGGTTGATTGTGTAACAGCATACATTAACCGTATGCCAGAGCATCCAAAGAAGGTGAATCTGGATGAAATAGACCGTATAGTGTTCACCTCGCCCTCTACTATAGACAATTTTATCCGTATCTATGGGGCGTTGCCAGAGAAGAAGGAACTGGTTACGCGAGGTCCTATTACCGAACAACATTTACAAACAATATTAAAACAAAGATAATTATGAAAAGATTCAGAACATACCGCACATCACAGGAGGTACGCGATAAGTATGCTGACGTATCAGTTGATGTAAAAGATTTTATATACCCATACTTCGTCGTAGAAGGCAAAGGCGTTCGCGATGAGATAAGCACAATGCCAGGCATTTACCGCTTCTCTATCGACACACTGGTAGAAGATGTAAAGGAGATTTATGCCCTTGGTATTGACAAGGTGCTGCTTTTCGGTGTTATCGACGATAATCTGAAAGACGAGCGCGGTTCACTTGCATACGCTGAAGATGCTCTTGTATGTCGTGCCGTAAAGGCTATCAAGGCTGCTCAGCCAGAGGTATGCGTCATTACGGATGTTTGCCTTTGCGAATATACAAGTCACGGTCATTGTGGATTGCTTCACGATCACGATGTAGAAAACGACTCAACATTGCCTCTGCTTGCAGAAATGGCATACGTTCATGCAAAGGCAGGTGCTGATTTCGTGGCACCTTCTGCAATGATGGACGGTCAAATTGAGGCTCTGCATAATCGTCTGGTAGAGGCAGGTTTGCGTGACAAATGTAAGATTCTGGCATATTCTGCCAAGTATGCTTCTGCTTTCTATGGACCTTTCCGTGATGCAGCCGACTCTGCTCCATCATTCGGTGATCGTAAGACATACCAGATGGACTATCGCACACACGATCAGGGACTTGAAGAGATAGCCGCTGATATTGAGGAGGGAGCAGACTGGACAATGGTAAAGCCTGCTATGCCATATCTTGATATGATAGCACGTGGTGTTGAGCGATTCCCACAGGTGCCTATGGTGGCATATCAGGTAAGTGGTGAATACTCTATGCTGAAGGCTGCTGCAAAGCTCGGCTATCTGGATGAGCAGCGTGTGGTGTTCGAGAGTCTTATCGCTATAAAGCGTGCTGGCGCTCAGTATATTATTTCATATTACGCTAAGGAATACATGCAGAAATGGGCATAAATGAACGTATCAAGTCTGCTGCTGCTTTCGAGCAGGCACAGAAAGTCATTCCAGGAGGAGTGAACAGTCCTGTAAGGGCTTTGAAAAGCGTAGGCACAACACCTCTCTTTGTGCGCGAAGCAAAGGGGGCATACTTTACGGATATTGACGATAACCGCATCATTGACTTCTGTATGTCGTGGGGCGTGTTTATTCTTGGTCATAACAACGCAAAGGTTAGTCAAGCTGCCGTTGACGCTGTGAATCGTGGTAGTAGCTACGGCATTCCTACCCTTGCCGAGACAACCCTTGCCGAGAAGGTGCGTGAGGCAATTCCGTCAATGGAGCGTCTGCGTTTTGTGAATAGCGGTACGGAGGCTACTATGTCGGCTATACGTGTGGCTCGTGGCTATACGGGTCGTGATATTCTTGTTAAGTTTGAGGGCAACTATCACGGACATGCTGATCACCTCCTTGTATCTGCCGGTTCTGGTGTTGCCAATATATCCAATGCCTCATCAGCAGGTGTGCCAAAGGATTTCGTTAAGCATACCGCCGTATTGCCTTATAACGACGTAGAGGCTCTGCGCAGTTACTTTGCAGAGAATGGCGACAAGGTGGCTGCTCTTATCCTTGAGCCTGTGGCTTGCAATATGGGTGTTGTTGTACCTACTGAGGAGTTCTTGAAAACAGCTCGTGAGGTTACGGAGAAATGTGGTGCTATTCTTATCTTCGACGAGGTAATAACAGGCTTCCGCTTGTCTCGTGGTGGTGCTCAGCAGCGTTTCGGCATTACTTCAGATATGACCACCGTGGGCAAGATTGTAGGTGGTGGTTTCCCAGCAGCTGCATTCGGAGGTCGTGCAGACATTATGAAGGTTCTTGCTCCTGAAGGCCCTGTATATCAGGCAGGCACTCTCAGCGGAAATCCTGTGGCTATGGCAGCAGGTATAGAGACACTTACCCAGTTATCCCGACCTGGATTCTACGAAGAACTTGAGGCCAAGAGTGATGCGTTCATTGCTAAGTTAGAGAAGATAATTGAGGGCAAAGGAATACAGCTAAACCGTTGCGGTTCAATGTTCACTATGTTCTTCAACGATAAGCCTGTACGCAATTTCCAAGACACTAAACGCAGCGATCAGGAACGCTTTGCACGTTATTTCCGTAATATGCTTAGCCGTGGCATCTATGTAAGTCCTTCGCAGTTTGAGGGTAACTTCATTTCAGAGACACATACTCCAGAGATTCTCGACTATGTAATAAAGAGTATTGAAGAGAGTATCTAAATAAAGAAAGAAGAGTGAAAAGTCATATTTTGCACTCTTCTTTCTTCTTTTTTTCCACATTTCCTCATGTTTTCTTTGCATTTCTCAATAAAATACATAACTTTGCAAATGAAAACAGAAACGTGAGGTAAGTTTTTCCTGCAAAACACACTCACACAAAAAACAAGATACCAAATGAAAACAATACTTAGAACCCTCATGATTGTCACAATGATGATTATCGGTACTGCTTCTGCAGATGCCTTAATCCACGCTGACAACAACCAACTGCCCGACTATGATACTTCAGCAAATACAGAAGTCAGTCCTAAGAAAAAATGCACTCTCAACCATATCCATACCGAGACATGCGGTGGAAAGTATGTAAAAGATCGCACAAGAGTATATCCCGGAATGAACAGACGTCTTCGCCATCATATTCTTAAAGGCAACCACAAATGGCATCGTGATGTCTGCACAAAATGCCATCTCACCAAAAACGAAGTCCGCAAGATGGAAGTTGAAGTCCGTAAAATGGAAAGTGAATTGCACAAGTCACATTTCGAAAGAATACAGGCAAGAAATGCAAGACACAAGGCTCATGCAGACAGACATAAGGCAAGGGTTGAAAGGCATAAGGCTCATAGAATAAAGCGCCACAACATCTGGGTGGAAAAGCAAAATTCAAAAGCCGAGAAACATAATGCCAAGATCGAAAGGCATAAGGAAAAAGAAGAAAAGCGTCTGCTTAAGAAGAAAAAGCAATAATACAATAATCCTTAATACAATACACACAAAACAATCAGAAAACACATTATGGGTCAGAGGATTTTTATCCGCTGACCCATTTTTATATCAGTTCATAGTTGGTGAACGCACGCTTGACTATGAACTATGAATTATACACTATGAACTACCCTATAAACATCGCCAATAATGGAATGCTGACAACAGAAAGCAAAGTAGTCCAGAAAGTGCCTTGCGACATAGTAGTCTCATCCTTCCCCATCTGCATACAGAACATTGTACCAAAACTTGCAACCGGCATCGCTATCAATATCATGTTAATAGAAGATATACGAGTGTCTATCCCTATCATAATCATAGCATAATATACAAGCAAGGGAAGAACAAGCAGCTTAAGAAAGCACATCATGAATATATGTGGTGTTCCTACCATCTTACGTGTAGGTATCTCTGCCAAAGCCGCTCCTATAACTATCAAGGATGAAGGTACTGTCATATTACCAAGAATGGAAAGCGGCATTGCTATAGCCTTTGGCGTATGGAGATTAAGCACAACGATAATTACCGATATATATGTCGCTACCATTGCCGGAGATATAAACAGGCGAAAGCGAAAACCATCCTTCAGATTCTCTCCTGATATGAACATAACACCCCAGATAAATACCGTTATTGTATTGAAGACATTAAGAATACAGGCATAGAATACGGCATCAGAACCAAAGATAGAAGCAACAACAGGATAACCTATAAAGCCCACATTACTATACGTAAGCATAAAACTATACATTCCCCTTAAATCCCGCTTTACCCTCATCAAAACGGGCTGAACATAGGCAAGAGGAATAAGTATTACGTATGTTAGCAAACTGACAAGAAGAAGCATAGGGATATGCTCTCTGTCAGGCATCTTATCTCCCATTGTTGAAGAGATTAGGAGAGCCGGACATGTAACCTTTATTACAAAGCCGGAAAGCTTACGCTCAAACTCCTCGTTTATTATCCCTCGCTTGTGAGATACGAATCCCGCTATAACGATGATTATCAAAGAACACATCGTCGTTGCTATTACCTGAAAATCCATCTGTATATTTTTTTGTTATCCTAATTCAAGTTACAAAGTTACAACTTTTTCCCGACACCTCCAAACATTTGTTTGGAATTATGAGCGCATCTTGATCTGTGTCCTTTTTTTACACGGAAGTCACGAAAGAAACGGAACTTTCTGATTTATCAGAAAAACATTAATGCGATATTAATGTGTCATTAGTGATTATTAATATTATCTCGCGGAGCGAAACATATAATGTCCATTAATACCACATTAATCTCGCATTAATTTACTGTTTTAATTTACTAATAAAATTTACTTTTAATTTTCTTTCCAACCACTCGCGCAAGCGATCCTTTCCGTATATACTGTGTCTTCCGTGTTCAAAAAAAAACGGGGGCATGCCTCACAGCATGCCGCCCGTCGGAATCTTTATTTTACGTGTACTTTATTGTTTACACTTTAAAGGGAAAACTTCCCTTTTGCGGAACAAAGAAAGTCGGATGTCTTCTTATTCGAAGATGTTCGTTGACTTTGATAAACTTCCATCAAATTCGCCACCACCGTGACTTTCACCATAACCATCATCAATCTCTTCACCACCAGAGCCTGGTCCTGGGTTATCAGGATTAACGATTTCAAATGAAGCCGCAATCATATCTTCCAATTCAGAGTCTATCCATTCCGCAATAGGAGCTGAATACTTCTTTTTCATTTTCGTCTACTATAATGTATGTATGTTATATTTATTTTACGACTATTTTCTTTCCTTCAACCACATATACTCCCTTTGGAAGATTGTCAGAATAAATCCCAACATATTGTCCCTTCAGGTTATATACCTTTGGTGAATCAGATACTGTAATGAATGAGTCATCACCTACTGGAATTATAATTCCCGTTGTTGTACCTTCATCACTTGATGAAGAGAATGCCGTACTCTTAGAACGAACCTCTTTATCAGTACCTTCAAAGAAAATGAAATCATCTACAGGAACCGCATTCCAAGTAAAATTCTGTCTCTGACCTTCCTGACCATGATCTTCTTGGAAAAGTTGACCCTTACTCCCAGCATGCCCAGAAGTATTGTCTTCAACAAGAGCCATTACAATCGCAGTATTATCTGCCCATATCTTCCCATCCTTCTTTGGAGAATTACGGAAGAGTGAAGACCAATATTCGCCATTAGATTTCTTTGTAAGACCGAGATAATAAGCATTCTCAGGCATTGCCTGATGGATGTAGTTACCTACGAAGTAATAGTTATAATTGTATGACTTTTCCTTAGTATCATTGTCATGACCATCAAGATATGAAGTCTTTGTACCATTTACTGCATGAACACGAACAGGAATTGGGAAATGAACTGTACGATCATCATCTGCAATCTTTGGAATCTCACATCTTCTATAACCTGTTGCTGCCTTTGCAAGTTCATCCTCTGAAAGATGAGGGAGAATAAAGTAAGGCTTATCCGCCTCAATCACAATATCATCATCACTTGGATTTGTTATTTCTCTATATTGTGTCTTGAAGTCGGAACCAACTGCCACAGTAGTACCATCCTCCTCATAAACAAGCTCTTTATTCATAAGATTCTCACTCATCTCGATTGTAATTTTGAGATTACTTGAGTTACGAACAACTCCTGCAAGAGTTGAGAGCACAGGATATTCACCTGTATTAGGATTACCAAATGCATTGAGTACCTGCTTTCTTGTCATATTAAATGGGAAACAGATAGTATACCAAATGTTCCTCTTATATTTAGAAAAGTCATAAAATCTTGGCTTATCCTCTGGGTCTGGAGTTGTAGGAGTAAGCATGAAGTCGTAAAGTTCTGCAACTACAAACTGATGCCAACCACCATATTTTTCCCAATCGTATGTAAGAGGACGAGAATGATTTACAGAAACCGAAGCCTCTTCCCAAGAATCGTCCCAGTTAATCTTTGTAAAAGATGCATCAAACCAATCTTGAGTCCAACCATTATCCTCTGTAACCTGATTATAAGCAGCCTCATGACTTGCAAATCTTGCACCATTGTTTCCTGCGAGAGCCTTTCCATAATACATAAGCTCAGGATTGTCTTTCTGCCAATCAGAAGGTTCTGTCTCAGTAACTTCATAATCATATTCTTTCCAAGCATCCCAAGTTGCACCTGCAAGAGCCTGATTGAACGAGCGGTTATACTGAGCCTGTGTAGGCCATACAAGGATTCTACCCATATTGTCATAGTGACCAGTCTCATCATAGAGGCGGTATCTACGAGTCATGTCAGAATAATTAAGCCATTGCTGATCATCAGTTGCATTAGAGAAGTGAAGCATTGCCATACCATTAGTGATGTTCACATAATTACCCTTCTGGATTGCGTGCTCCTGAGTATGGCTATTGTTACCAACGTATGTCTTTCTGTCAAATGCATCAAATACACAGATTGGTGCCTCCTTAGCAAGTACATATACATCCTCAAGAAGAGCTGCACCATCATAGCCACTGAATGCCTGACGACCAATAAACTTAACAGTAGAAGCAAGAGTCAATGACTTTGGACCATTATCAATAGTATCACCTACATTCTCAATATTAAGCTGCTCACCTGGCTCTGCGGCAGTCGTTGTATAACGAAGAATACCATCAGGACTATTCAGGAATGCATAAGAGTGGAACTCAGTATAGTTGAATGGAATACAAAGTCTCTTTATCTCAGTAGAACCGAGAAGGAACATCTCTGGAATAATGTACTGGCTCGCATGAGTAGGAAGCTTTACATTCTCAAGACTACCTTCTGGACTTGACATATAGAACAAAGCTGAGAGAGTCATATCAGCTGGATAATACTTGAATGTACCATTTTCCATTTTGCCGAACTTAGCATTCTCAAGATCAAGATATGTAATATGAGCCTCTGTAAACGCAGAATTACCATTTGGCTTTTCTGGTCTTTCAACATATTTCACATTTGCATCTTTCTTACTTGGGGCAAGTTCACACTCACACTTACCCCCCCATGCAGAACTTCTATCTGGCACCTGAGTTTCATAAGCAACTAAGTGGCCTTCATCATTAAGATTCTCGAAAGATGTACACTTCAAGTCACGAGCATTTGGATAACCAGCAACAGTCAATTGACGGACATTCTTTGCACTATAATAGTAGCCTTCATTTGATGTTGGATTGAACCACTGCCAACCAGTATAATCAGACCACTGTGATTCAAGAACATCCATGTGCTTCAATGTATGAACAAGCGAGCCACCCTCCTTGATATAGCAAGTAATAGCAATACCATCAGAAGGAACAAGCGCATCCTCAAAAGTAAGGTTTACAACCTGTGTAACCTGTGTAGAGTTTGTTGGCTGATTGAATGATACTGTACCTGTTGCATTCTCCAAAGGAATAATACCTGTATTATAATTATAGGTATATACAGTTGTCAAAGGGAATCTATTACCATTACCATTGTTATTCACACCCTTTGTATTGTCAACAGAACGAATTCCATCATACACTTCATTTGTTGCCACTCCATTATCATTTACAACAAAATAAAGATTGCCGTACTTCACTTCTATTTCTGAACCACCAATAGCAGCATAACTAACACCACCTGTGTTTACATTATAGTCGCGTCCGTTATATATGACCTTTTTGTCACCATCTACATAGTAACTAACAGAATTCGTATTTGACTGAAGCTGAACAGTTTCTCCTTCTATATAATAATATTTACCATCCTCTGATTGATACAATGCTGACAAATCTGCAACATATTTTTTACCAGAAATGACATAACTACCCACAGAAGTATCATCTATTTTGTTAAGATGAACAGTATTTCCATCTACGGTTCCTGTATAATTACCATAGCTTTCATTTACCTGCCCCTCATAAGCGAATCTATGACCATTATTATCCCAATAGCAATAGCCTTTGTAACCTATGGTAACAGGAACAACCGTCGCATTAATATCACCATATGAGGTATTATAACGTGTATAAACAGAACCATCGTAAGCATACTTTCCATTATCATAAGTAAAAGGAACTTCCTGATTTACAGAAAGAATCTTGAAATCAGCAGAAGTATTTCCATACAACTTGCCATTTACATTTGCAATTGGTCCAGAATATATGGTAGTTTTTTTATTCTTGCCATAATAGTATGCACTATGTTCAACAAGATTTATCAATTTAGCATTTTTTATTCCATATGATGTACCATTATCAACAAAAATAACACCAGTATAGGCATTACCGTTAGCATCTTTTGCCGTAACAGTTGGATTGCTCAATGGAACTGTAATTGTTACAGATGCTGTACCATGATCAGCGTCTGTTGTCTTGGTAATATTATTTACATCTCCTTCATACAAGAAAGCCTCACCATCGGTATTCCTATAGAACCAACCAGTCTTCAAAATAGTTGCATTAGATGCACTTGCTGCAGATTTGAGCTTTGCAAAACTTTCGCAAGTATTCACTTCTTCTCTTGTCCAACCATTTGGAAGAACAACATATTCCACCTTGTCGTTATTAAAACGCTTGAACCCCTTTGCCTGCGAAAGGTCAAGAGTTGAGATTGAAACACTGTTCAATGCAGACACGTCAGCATTATTAAGCTCCCCTTTAATGACAAGCTTCTTAAATTCTGACTGATTAATTTTACTGAGAGCTGTGCTCAATGTACCAGATTGCGTTAGTGTGATAGTCACCTTGCCTTCATGTGAAGATTCCTTAGAGACTATGTACCCCTGAGCCCAAGTAGGTGCACTTGCAACGCATAGCAGTAGAGCAATAAAGATTTTTTTCACGTTGTTATAATTTTAAAGATTCTTTTAATTAAGGATGGAAATAATAATTAAGATTTTATCCCCTTTTCCCCCTCGTTTTACACATTCTTCCGAAAAAAGCCAACTTAAATTTATTGAATTTAGCGACTTATAACATTCGTTTCGACAACAAAATTATTATAATTTGACAAAATAGGCAAAGTTTTCGTGTTAAAAATTAAATTATTTAACACCTTTTAACTACAAATCATAAGAGATGCAACATTTATGCGGATTTATGCAACATTCGGGGAGTAGTACTTCAATTGTTTGCGCCAACAATTGAAGTATTTTTCAGCGTTCCCATCAATATTCCCAACTATCATTTTTAACAATCAACCTTTATTTCCACAGCTATATCGCATGATAGTTTTTGAACATTATTTTTCTATTTTCCAGTATCGTCCTACTACCGTTTCAACTTTGTTTACCTTCCTCCTCTCCTACTCTTTCATTCCTCTTCTCTTCCTCTTCTCTTCCTCTTCTCTTCCTCTTCTCTTCCTCTTCTCCTCCGCTTGTCCTCCGCTTTACCTCCGTAGATACTCCATCGTTACTCCATCGTTACTCCATCGTTACTCCATCAAAACGATGGAGTATGTATGGAGTATGTATGGAGTATCCTAAGAGGAAGGACGAAGATTCACCTATACAAAAAACAAGGATTGAAACATGAATTTCCGTAAATAACGTGAGTTCGATGAATTTGCAACTACTCATCACCCCTTAATTTTTGCCTTGGGCGAACGTAAATGCCCGTGAATTAACCGTGAATTAATCGTAAATTCTTTTATTCTCATGTCAACAATAATAAATTTTCGGATAATTTACGGTTAATTCACGATTAATTCATGTAGCCAAGCGCATACATCAGGATCAAACTTAGCGATATCAAAGTAAGGAGTCTTGCCTTTCTTCATCGTCTTTTCCGTGACATTATTCTTCACAGTACATTTATCTGCATCATAATCGGTATAGTCATATCCCTCCTTGTAAGGTCTGAGTGAAATGTTATTCTTCACAATATGCCCATAGCCAGGAACATCTATATTCTCATCAGCAGACTTACGGCATATAAAACTGTAGTTTCGAGGATTGGAGATAGCAATATTATCCTCGAACATCAATCCCCCAAGATGATGATTTGCATATATTCCCTTGTTCTTATTCTTATAGGCAATACATCTTCTGACGATATGGCAAGGAACAACCTCAACCTTACGTACCATTCTGGAGTTCAGTTTCATGCCAAAGCCACCAGCCTTGAAACCAGTTCCGTCTCCGGCTCTTGCAAAGGTTCCCGGACGATAACCGTTATAGAAAGCCACGCAATCCTCAATTACTACGGGAGCAAGACAATTGATAAGGTCAAAACCATCATCACTATTCCACCAAGCCCTGCAGCCTCGGAACACATTTCCTGTATATTTAGCAGAAGTGAGATGAGCACCAAAGCCATCTACATTACCGCCATATCCACCTTCGGAAACAGAATCGTAGTTGTTATATGAATCACAATTAAGAATAAGATTGTCACTACCAGCTATCATATATATTCCGATAGCCATACCATCGTGAAAAGAACAATTATCTATCACACAATGGCTTGCACGCTCAAAACGGATACATTCACTCTGGGTGTGTCCTTTTTGAGTAACCTGAACCCCGGTTATCTCCAACTGTCGGAAAACGAGATAATCGGCACAAAGCAGAAAAGCAACAACACGCCTGTGTTCCGGTCGGACGGCACTCATATCAAAAACTGCCCTTTCGTTCTTATATCCAGAGAAAACAATAGGAGCATCCTCACGTCCAGAACGTGTGAAATGGCAGATATAGTCGTATCGTTTGTCTTTGGGATCAGGAGTAGATGCAGAAACACGATATATTCCTTGCCTGAAATATACAGTATCACCAGCCTGTGCCACATCAACAGCACGATTGATAGTAGCAAAAGGATGAGCCATGTTGCCTTTGTACTCATCAGAGCCATTTGGAGCAACAAAATATGTACGGGCATTCAGCACCAGAATACTGGCGCAACAAACCACAAACAGATATAGTCTTTTTCTATTCACAAGGAAAGTAAATGCAAGTGTTTCGGTTGCAAAGTTAGTCTATTTTGAGCATGAAACAAAATATTTTCATTGAAAATATTAGATTTTTTTACTTCACGTTGGATATTCGTTTCTTTTTGAGTATCTTTGCACATTATATATAAGGAGTTCAAGGAGTACAAGGAGTTACGCTCCTAAAGTTGCTTAAGTAATACAAGACTATAGCATTTGTCGCTTACCTGAGCGTTTAAGACAATCGTCTTGTACCCCTTTTACATCATGTACTCCATTAACTCTCTACATGTGGAGCTTGCGGAACTTGAATATTAACTTGTAATTCATAATAAATTTGATATACCCACAGAACTTCGAACAGAAAATAGGTTTTACAGAGATAAGGTCTCTGCTTAACGAGCGATGCCAGTCATCACTCGGAAGAGAGCAGGTTAGCGAAATGCATTTCTCTGATAATGCCGACGAGATAACAGAATGGCTCAGTCAGACACGCGACCTTCGGAAGATGAAGGAAGAGCGTGAGGATCTTCCCTTGCAGTATTTCTACGATATGCGAGACAGTATTGCGCGTATGCGTCTTGAAGGCACGCACATGGAAGAGGAAGAGCTTTTCAACTTGAAAAAATCTCTTGACACTATTGATGCCCTGATAAAGATTGTCCGTAACGACAACATAGAGGAAGATACAGAATCCGAAGAGACGCTCACGCCAAAGGAGGCTTTGGGATATGGAAAGACATATCCTGCTCTCTACCGTATGGCAGATGGTGTTGCCACTTTTCCTGAGATAGTAAGGCTGATTGACAGGACCTTGGATAAGTTCGGTAAGGTGAAGGATAGCGCCTCCCCTACCCTTCAAAGAATTCGTAGGGAACTGGCTCAGACAGAAGGAAGTATATCACGTATTCTTGGCGGAATATTGCGTTCTGCCCAGTCAGAGGGATTGGTGGAAAAAGATGCTGCTCCTGCTTTGCGTGACGGTCGCCTCGTTATTCCTGTAGCCCCTGGATTGAAGAAGAAAATCCGCGGTATAGTGCATGACGAAAGTGCCTCAGGTAGAACCGTTTATATAGAGCCGGCTGAAGTAGTAGAAGCTAACAATAAAGTTCGTGAATTGGAGAACGATGAGCGACGCGAGGTTATCCGTATTCTGAAGGAGATAGCCGCAGAGATTCGCCCTTGGTGGAAGGAGATGCTCGATTCTTACACCTTCCTTGCAAAGATCGATTTCGTTAATGCGAAGGTAAGTCTTGCGGAATATCTAACAGCTATCGAACCACAGGTTAAGACGAAGCCGATGGTGGATATGATAGAAGCTCGTCATCCGCTTCTACAACTTTCGCTCCAGAAACAGAACAAGAAGGTTGTTCCATTGGAGATAAAGCTTACAAGCGATAAGAGAATACTTATCATTTCCGGTCCTAATGCAGGTGGTAAGTCCGTATGTCTCAAGACAACAGGATTGATACAGTACATGCTTCAATGCGGATTGTCAATTCCTGTTAGCGAGAGGAGTACGCTTGGTATCTTCTCCGACATCATGATTGACATCGGCGACGAGCAAAGTATCGAGAATGACCTTTCTACATACTCTTCACATCTCACCAACATGAAGAATATGATACGTCAGGCTGGTCATCGCACCTTGATTCTTATTGATGAGTTCGGAACTGGTACAGAACCGGGAATAGGTGGTGCTATAGCCGAGGCTGTTCTTCAGAAATTCTGCGAGCATGGAGCCTTCGGAGTCATCACTACCCACTATCAGAACCTCAAGCATTTTGCCGATTCTCACGAGGGAATTGCCAATGGCGCTATGCTCTACGACAGACACGAGATGAAGGCTTTGTTCCAGTTGCAGATAGGAAGACCTGGCTCTTCTTTTGCGATTGAGATAGCAAGGAAAATCGGACTTCCGGAAGATGTCATCAAGGCAGCTTCTGATATTGTAGGACAAGACTATATCCAAAGCGACAAATACTTGCAGGATATTGTTCGTGACAAGCGTTATTGGGAATCAAAACGTCAGGCTGTTCATCAGCGAGAGAAGGATATTGAGAAGACCATCGCCAAATACGAGACCGGTCTTACAGAGGTAGAGCAAGAGCGTAAGGCTATTCTCCGTCATGCCAAGGAACAGGCTCAGGAGATAATCCGTGAGGCTAACAAGCGTATTGAGAATACCATACGTGAGATTCGTGAGGCTCAAGCAGAAAAGGAAGCTACACGTAAGCTGCGTGAGGAGATAAAGGCGTTCGAGGACGAGGTTAGCAAATTCGACTCAACTGCCAACGACGAAGCTATCGCAAGAAAGATTGCCCAGATTCAGGCAAGACGTGAAAGGAAGGCTCAGAAGAAAAAGAATTCCGCCGTTAACCAGCAAGAAAACAAGTCTGACAATCAGACCATTACCGAGATAAAAGAAAGTAAAACTTCAACTAAGGTATTTGCTGTTGGTGATACTGTACGTATCAAGGGAACGAAGTCCGTCGGGGCTATTGATTCTATAGATAGCAACGGGAAAATGGCAGTTGTAATCTTTGGAGATATGCGTACAAAGATGAGGACAGAACGCCTTGAACATGCAGATGCTCCAATAGCTTCTCCTGACACTTCTTCGGCAAACAAACATGCCAATCTGCTGAACGTATCTCTTGAAAAGACCACAAGAGAGACGATTGACAACAGACGCTCTTCTTTCCGTCAGGAGATAGACGTAAGGGGAATGCGAGGCGACGAGGCTATGAATGCCGTTCAATACTTCATTGATGATGCCATTCTCGTTGGCGTTACACAGGTTCGTATTCTTCACGGCAAGGGCAATGGCATTCTTCGTCAGCTTATAAGGCAGTATCTAAATACAGTTCCTAACGTACTCTCGGCACGGGATGAACACGTTCAGTTTGGTGGAGCGGGAATTACTGTTGTCGATCTGGAATAAAGAAAATCCTTGGGGACTCCCCCACCCAAAAAGAAAAAAATATGCGAACATTCAGATTCTTAGAGCCTGACCACGAATGGAGACATATCGGCAGGAAACAGTTGCATCCGTATTATCTGAAGATGCCACATAAGCATCTCTATTGCCCAACAAGGGTTGAGAGCTTCATAGAATATGTGGATTTTGATATATACCAGAAAATCCGTATGGATTTCCTGAATGGCCGTTTCTGCTATCTCGCCAATAATGACGAGTATGCCTATATGCTCTTGTTCGACCTGATGAACGGCTATCCTGATGATGCCACAGACAGGAACTTTGAGAGATTGGATGATCAGCTTGGCGTGCTCAGAAGACTTTCTGAACCTGTGGAGAGTTTCTTTCAGGCATACATCAACAACTCTGAATACAAGGGATATCTGAAAATGGAGCGTAAGGGACTTATGAAGGAGTTC
The DNA here is from genome assembly GCA_902798615.1 of uncultured Bacteroidales bacterium. Taxonomy (GTDB): domain Bacteria; phylum Bacteroidota; class Bacteroidia; order Bacteroidales; family Bacteroidaceae; genus Prevotella. The sequence goes on from CADBXL010000008.1 coordinate 126,136, forward strand.
GTGGTTGAAAATGTGAACTCTTTCCGTTTCCCATACCATGACTTGATAAGATATGAGGCTATTGACCGAACCATTCTAAAAAGAGACCATAAATGGAGAATGGTTGATACCTCCAAGCCTCTTGACATAGAAAAGGATACCGAGCCTTTCTTCATGAATCCTGCCGAGGCTATGAGACAGAATACCTGGAATATGTACAGCGTATCAAAAATGTCGTTCGAGAGCCTTATTGCCTCTATGGATAACAAGGATTGGAAAGATTATATGAACGAGCGCAAGGCTTTTCTCTCTGGTCATTTCCGTGACCTTACCTACAAGCCTGCCATAGCCCTTCACCTTTACTATGATGTGCTTGGCGGTCAGGAGAAAGCAGAGAATACAGATGAAACCAAACTCGAGAATGAGCTTTGGGTATTAAGACAAATCGGATTAAAAGAATAATTCGTAACAGAAAAAGCACCTGACGGTGCTTGGTAGTTTAAAAAAGTAAATTAGGAGTAAATTAATTCAGTAAATTATCAAGAAACTTATATAAATTTCCTTGCGACGAATGTCGCTCTGTAATTTACTGAACTAATTTACTCCTAATTTACTTTCTCACAACTCGCGTAAGCGAGTCTTATTTCTGATACTTCTCTATTTCCTTGAGATTATCGCGGATCTCCTTGTCAGAGATAGCGTAGTTACGAAGATCACCATTGATATAGAGATCGTATGAAGGCATATCAATAAGACCATGACCAGAGAGGTTGAAGAGGATAACCTTCTTCTCGCCTGTCTCCTTACACTTAAGCGCCTCACGGATAGTAGCGGCAATAGCATGACAACTCTCAGGAGCAGGAATGATACCTTCTGTACGTGCGAAGAGTGTACCAGCCTCAAATGACTCAAGCTGAGGAATATCAACACCATGCATCATATTGTCCTTGAGGAGCTGACTAACAATAACACCAGCACCATGATAACGAAGACCACCTGCATGGATGTTAGCAGGCTTGAAGTTATGACCGAGTGTGTACATTGGGAGAAGTGGTGTATAGCCAGCCTCGTCACCGAAGTCATACTCGAACTTACCGCGTGTCAGCTTTGGACAGCTCTCAGGCTCAGCAGCAATAAACTCTGTTGTCTTGCCATCCTTGAGATTATGACGCATGAATGGGAAGGCAATACCACCGAAGTTACTACCACCACCAAAACAAGCAATAACGGTATCTGGATATTCACCAGCCATCTCCATCTGCTTCTCTGCCTCAAGACCGATGATTGACTGATGAAGGGCAACGTGGTTAAGTACAGAACCAAGTGTGTATTTACAGTTAGGTGTTGTAGTAGCAAGCTCTACAGCCTCTGAGATTGCAGTACCGAGTGAACCTGGGTGTGTTGGATCTTCGGTCAGGATATTCTTACCCGCACGTGTTGACATAGAAGGTGAACCTGTAACTGCCGCACCGAATGTACGCATGATACTGCTACGATATGGCTTTTGCTGCATTGTAACCTTTACCTGATATACGGCTGCCTCAAGACCATAGACTTTTGCAGCGTAAGAAAGAGCGGCACCCCATTGTCCCGCACCTGTCTCTGTAGTTACGTTAGTAGTACCTTCCTGCTTAGCATAGTAGCATTGTGGAAGAGCAGAATTAATCTTATGAGAACCAAGTGGGTTAACACTCTCGTTCTTGAAATAAATATGAGCAGGAGTATCAAGAGCCTCCTCAAGTGCGTATGCACGAACAAGTGGAGTACTACGATAATATCTATACTTCTCCTGAACTTCCTCTGGAATATCTATCCATGCGTGCTCTGTATCAAGTTCCTGAACACAACATTCACGTGGGAAGATATGAGCAAGGTCGTCAACGCCTACAGGCTCATGTGTTGCCGGATTAAGTGGAGGAAGTGGCTTATTAGGCATATCAGCCTGAATATTATACCACTGTGTAGGAAGTTCATTTTCCTGGAGAATAAATTTCTTCTGTTTCATTTTATTTAGCTAATAGTTATTTGTTTCTTTGATTTGCAAGTGCAAATATAACACTAAAATTCGACTTTACAAAGAAAAAGTGTAAAAAAAATCTCCAGAAAGAGCAATTATCTTTCTGGAGAAATATATGAATAAATATTTTTTCTATTTCCTAAGACTTATACGCAGCCATGACCTTCATATAATATTTCTGCGTACCCTTGACCGTGTAACGAATACCACCGTTCCAAATTCGTATGGCACGTTCTATATCGTTGGTAGGATTGTACTTACTCATGATCAGTACAAACATCTCCTTACTTTTCTTTACATTGAAACGGTCCTTCAATGTGTATTTTTTCTTTGATCCCCTACTGCGGAGAATCAAATTACAATCCTCTACGAGAATCGGCTTTATCTGCATCGCACCACAGCAATTTCCATTACGTGCCTTTGCATTTCCTTCACTCTCAACTTGGGTTATAGCTTCCATAAGAGGCTCCCAGTCGAACATTTCTTCACCACTCTCTTCCGCACTTGCCTTTACGGCAACAAAAACCATTAATACTGTAAATACTAAAATCTTTGCAATCCTTGATACAATCATAACTAATGTTTTTCTGGAACTTGAGTTCTTGCAGTAAGCGTCTTCTCGTCGATGGGGAGTTTTGTAGCTATTGCGTTGCCTACACTCTCTTCATGATTTGTCAAGCAACAAATTCATGGAGGCAGGCTTACTGCACTCTAGACAGATGCAACAATCGTGTAGCGTCACATTCTATCAGGTTCCAATTTATAATGTGGCAATAAAAATAATCCTACACACAACCTTTAATACCTTTATCGAATGCAAAGATACAACAAAAAACTGACACTTTGAAATATTTTAAGACTTATTATAACATAAAGTATAGTTCTTTGACATTAATCAAAGGGGAAAACTTACATTTTATAATTATTCACGTTTTTAAACTTTATTATTTGTGTTCGTACACAAATAACTTTTTTGATACACAATATCAATATGATTCAAAGGATAATCCAGAACATCCAGATCATCCTGTTATTCTGGTTTCTCTAGAAATACCCACACAAAAAAAGAGCCTCAGAAATGAATTCTGAAGCTCTCTGTTAGAAAGGAGGCGGCTACCTACTCTCCCGCATTGCATTGCAGTACCATCGGCGCAAGCAG
>CADBXL010000009.1 GCA_902798615.1 uncultured Bacteroidales bacterium
GTACACTCTTGTCAACCTTTGTCAACCCTGTCCACGAGATGGCAAAATAAAAGCCCTCAAAATTCTCCGCGGTAGAAATGCGTTGCAAAGGTAAGCGGAATTTTGAGAACTACCAAAAAGTAAGTCTGAAGTGTTAAAATCTAAAAGTAGTTGAAATACAAAGGTTTAACTCTATGTGTTTTTCATTGCTTATAGTTGTTTAGAGAGCTCTAAATACAGTCATAGAAAGCATGCTTTCCAATACTTGTCACGCTGTTAGGAATCGTAATAGACTTCAATTTATAGCAATCTTCGAAAGCAAAGTTTCCTATACTCTTCAAACTATTGGAAAAATTGACAGAAGTGAGACTTGTACAGAAACGAAAAGACATATCTCCAATCGTCGTCACGCTGTTGGGAATAGTAATAGAAGTGAGGCTTTCGCAACCATGAAAAGCGCTATTTCCAATGCTTGTCACGCTGTTGCCGATGGTGACGGAGTTAAGACTATGACACCAGAAAAAAGCGTGTGCTCCAATGCTCTTCACGCTGTTTGGAATCGTAATAGACTTCAATTTATAGCAATCTTCGAAAGCAGAGTTTCCTATACTCTTCACGCTGTTGCTGATGGTGACGGAGTTCAGGCTTTGGCATTCATAGAAAGTCTCCCGTTCAATGCTTGTAACTTTGTTGGGTATAGTAATAGAAGTAAGGCTTGTGCAATAAGAGAAAGCCTTCTCTCCAATTATTGTCACGCTGTTTGGAATAGTTACTGAGGTCATGTTCTTGCAATCATAGAAAGCTGCTTCTCCAATGTTTGTCACGCTGTTAGGAATAGTGATTTTTTTTAAGCTAGTCATACCCTGAAAAGCGTACTTTTCAATGCTCGTAACATTGTTTGGGATAACTGTATTCATACACCCGGAAAGCAATGTGTTGGATTTTGTTTCTATGATAGCATTACAGTTATTTCTGCTATCATATTTCTTGTTTCCTTGTTCTACTTTTATTGATTGGAGACTAGGACAATATTTCAAAATAGTCGCTCCTATCTCAGTAACTGATTTCGGAATCGTGATAGAGGTAAGACTTGAACAACCTTCGAAAGCCTCCCTTCCAATACTTGTCACACTGTTGCCGATTGTAGCTGAGGTCATGCTTTCGCATCCAGAGAAAGCCTTCGCTCCAATGATTTTCACGCTGTTAGGGATAGTGGTGGATTTCAGACTGCTACAGTTCAGAAAAGCATAATCGCATATCTCTGTCACGCTGTTAGGAATTTTTACGGATGTCAGGCTACTACAACCATCGAAGGAATGGTAGAGAATTCTCTCCACGCTGTTGGGAATCGTAACAGACTTCAAGTTTTTGCACCCACGAAAAGCTTCTTCTATAATACACGTCACCTTTCGGGTTTTCTTGTTATAGGTGACTTCTTTCGGTATAGTTACTGAGCCACTATAACTATTACCTTCATCTTTAAAGGTTACATAGACCTCTTTTTTTTCAGTATCTTTATAGTAGAAACCGTAATAAATCATCACACCATCAGCATTCTTTACGGCAAAATCGTAAGCCGATGCGTTTGTTGCCAACATGCTAAGGAGTATGCTGAACAGGAATATTAGTTTGTTTGTCTTCATATATAAATTTTATTTGTTTCTGACCTAAAGATATAAATTATAGGTGGTTATTTGAACCTGTCCCCTTTCTTTTTGCGCGACAAAGTTACGAATAATTCCTGAGAATCAGGCTATTTTACACGATTATTTAGTTCATTTAACTACTTAAGAAATTAAGATATTGGCATGTTTTTTCTAAAATATAGAATAAAAAGGCGCATGGAATCATTTTCCTTGCGCCTTTTTTGCCTTTTCATATAATTTCACCTTCTTCTTGCCTTCTACGATATGGAGACAAAAAGGAATTTATAGTTGCTCGATAATAGCTTCCGACAATTTTGTCATGTCTGCAATTTGCTTTATAGGAAGTCCTGCTTGTTTCAATGCCTTGGCAGAAGAAAGTAATGCTTTTTTCTGCTCCGCAAGTTTTGAATCCTGTTCCGCAAGTTTTGAATCCTGTTCCGCAAGTTTTGAATCCTGTTCCGCAAGTTTTGAATTCTGTTCCGCAAGTTTTGAATTCTGCTCAGCGAGTTTGGAATCCTGCTCTGCGAGTTTCGCATCACGTTTTGCTATCTCCTGGTCTCTAAGCATTATTGCTGTGTCACGGTCTTCTATGGCAGAGAAATATTCATCCTCTACGTTCATATCCTGACGCAGTTTTGCATCTGATGCAGCAGCAAGCAATCTATGGAGGATATGACGCATTTCTACATCATCCTCAAAGGCATTGTCATCGAAGTTAAGTACCTGCTGATTGTATTTGTCCTTATGTGACTGGTCGAACACGCTGAGCACCTTATCCAGACGATTGTTTATCGTGCCTCTCAGAAGCGGTATCTGCACGATGATACTGTCATGCACAAGACTATCGACAAATGGGTCTGGAATGCCCTTTGTTACCTCCACGCCGTCATAGTTGTATGACTTGTGATTGACATAGAGCACAGGTTCCTCAATATCGCCAACCCTGTGACCGAGCATATATACAGTTACCATGGGGATGGCATAGCGATCCATGTTGTCTCCCTTGATGATATTGGCAGGATCTGAATACTGGGTGCCGAGATACTGACGGAAACGTAGAGTCTCTGTCTCAAGCCATGTCTTCTGAAGTTCGATAAGGATTAGCTTCAGAGTTCCGTCTTCCTGACGCACCTTAGCAGCAAAGTCAAGACGGAACATGGAAATCTTATCCCTGCTACCGTTACTATATTCATGTTTGCGCATTTCCACCTCTACCACATCCTTCTTAAGTAATGCGGAGAGTATGGTCTTCGTAATGCGCTCATCTTCCATGAGATACTTGAAGACAGAATCGTATATAGGATTTGCTATGCTAATCATAAATCTCAATATCTATATTTGTGGACAAAGATACTGTTTTTTACTGAAAAATCCAAATATTTGCACGAAAAAGATTATTTTACCTTTGAATACCATATAAAAAGTAAAGACGCAAAGCTTTATGATAACTTTGCGTCTTTGTGTTATATTGATTTCTTAATCTTACTTGACAACCTTCTTGCCATTCACAATGTAGAGACCTGAAGGGAGCTCGTCGAGAGAGGTTGTAGGCATACGCATACCGTTGAGGTTGTAGATGCCCTTTGAGGTGTCAATCTTCTTGTCTGCCTCAACCTTGTCAATACCTGTCTGGAGAACACCGCCGAGACCGCGAACAAAACCTGCATAGGTATGCTTGCGGTAGTAATTGAGATCCCAGATTCCAACAGGCTCGCCACCACGCCAACCGCTGTTGTTTGGCGCATCTGTGCCACACCACTGGCAGATACCCCATTGCTGCTCTGGTGGGATGATGCGGAAATACTCCTTAAAGATCCATTCGTAGAAGTCTGCCATCTTCTTGTGCTCTGCCTCGGTCAGGTCGCTTGTCTTTGTGGATGATCCCCATCTGTTTGAACCACGGACATAACCCATATCCATCTCGCTGACACGAACAAGTTTGCCTGATTTTGCCATGAGATCGAACATATTGGTGATGTGGCTCTTGATGTTGTTCAGAATGCTTTCGTTCTCAAAACAGCTGATATGCATCTGAGTGCCGATACCGTCGATCTTGGTAACACCATCAGACTCCCATTTCTTTATCCAGTTGATGAGTGACTTCAGTTTCTTGTTGTCATCCCACTCAGACTCAAGGTTGTAGTCGTTGATGAAGAGCTTGACATCTTCTGGACCATACTTACGAGCAAGACGACAAGCCTGACGAACATATTCGAGGTCACCCATATAGTCTTGCCAATAGAAAGCATCACCACCTACATCCCATGTGCCGTTAGGGTTATATCCCTCTGAATGCTGAAGGGTATAGTTGCCCTGACCGTCGTTACCTCCGCCAGAGATAGCCTCATTCACAAGATCCCATGCCTTAACCTTACCGCCACAAGCCTCCATCATGCCCTTGATCCACTTATCCATAGCATAAACAAGAGTGTCGTGACGCTCCTGCTGTGTGAGTGGGGTAGTGCTTGGCACATAAACGTATGTGATACCATTGCTGATAGTTGGTTCTGCTGCTGTTCCGCCATATTCCTTTACTTGGAATGAACTTACATCTGTACCCTCGAAGTTGCCGTTCTTGATCTTTTCAACACCGCCAATCTTAAGACTCACATCATCGAAATAATAATTGTTCTCGTCAACAAGTTCACTGAGGTTGATGGCTATGCTCTGACCTGCGCTGCTGAATTTTCCGCTAAGGGTAATGGTTTTCCAGTCGGTTGTGAAATTTATATTGCCGATGCCATTGCCTGCGAATGAGCCTGGGGTCTTATGAACTTGTGTAGATGCGTATGCGGGCTTGTCCGCACGAACCTTTGCCGTAAACACATAGCTCGCACCTGAAGAGAATGAACCCGGAACAAGCCACATTTGATTATCCCATGCATCTTTTTGTCTTTCTGTGGCATGTGCCTTGAGGCAACGGCGCTCCTCGGTTGTGGTCTTTCCCTTGGTCTTTGACTCGAACTTGATGCTCTTGATATAGACATCGCCTATGAAGTTTTTAAGCTGTAGAAGCATGAAGTTACTAACCATAGTAGGCTTGATGTTTATTTCCACATCCTGCCATTCTGTGGTAAATGGAACGTTGATGCCTGCACCAGTTCCCCAGTCTCCGAGGCGACCAGTAACATTTCCTGCCTTAGAGCCCTTAACGGTCATGGTCATCTTGTAAGTCTTGCCCTTTGTGAGGATGAGGTCGGACATACCAACAAACTGCACTTGATATTCGCATGACTTTGTTGCGTTTACGTGCAGACCGTCAGTAGCATCAAATGTGATCTTAAACCCATATTTTGTTTCATCATCCTTCCAACCCACGCTCTGCGTCTTGCGGAAGTCCTTACTTGCAGCTACTGTCACTATTTCTACATCGCCATCGGTAAGATCTGGTGCTGCCTTATCGGCAAGGAGTTTTCTGAGCCAGCCGTTAGGCTGCTGTGAATGCCAGGCAAGGGTATGACCATATACGTTTAGACCTGCTTCCGTAGCTTTTTTCACATAGTTCTTCACCGTGGTGAAGTTCATGTTACCATTGCCGTCCACACAACTTGCCATCTTCATGGCATTACCGGCAACAGTTTCCGTAAAGTTCTTATTTGTAAGATTCCTTACAAGAGAATTGTTCAGGTATTCGTTTACGGTAGTTCCTACACCGAGTTTGAAGTTAGGATATTTGGAGTAGTCAATATACTCCTTTAGTGCATGATACTCATCCAAGTATCGGTAGTTGGCATTGTTGGGTTTGCCCAACTCGAATTTCTGTTGTGCTACAGCTGAGACAGAGAGTCCTGCTGTAAGCATAAATAAGTATAATTTTTTCATAAAAGGTTGTTCTTAAGCCTTAAAAAGCAGCTTTTATTATTTGATTAATAGAATATCAATACAAAATTAGTAAAAAACTTTGTAAAAAGCGATATTATGAGAAATAAAACTTGCAGTTTTGCTGAAAAAAGTGTAATTTTGCATCTAAAACGATCTAAGGGCTAAAGGCTAATGTCTAATGGCTAAAGACTAAAGGCTAAAGATTGAAGTCTTTCGACTTTTGCCTTTTGACCTTTGACATATTTAAAAATCAAAAAACAGTAAATACTGAGGATGCAACAGACTGCTATATTATTGCTACATTGCCCAGATCAGTTGGGTATTATTACTGATATCACCAAGTTTATTACCGATAATCATGGTAACATTGTTTACCTTGACCAGTATGTGGACAAGGTTGATGGTCGCTTCTTCATGCGTGTGGAGTGGGAGCTTGCCGAGTTCTCCATCCCTTCAGATAAGATAGAGGAGTATATCGAGACATTGTACGGTTCACGATATGAGATGGAGTTCGATATATATTTCAACTATGTGAAGCCTCGCATGGCTCTGTTCGTAAGTAAGATGAGCCATTGCCTCTACGACCTTCTTGCACGCTATAAGGCAGGTGAGCTTGAGGTGGAGATTCCATGTATCGTCAGCAACCACGAGGATCTTCGCTATGTGGCAGATCAGTTTGGCATTCCTTATTATGTATGGTCAATAAAGAAAGACTGGTCAAACAAGCAGGAGGTGGAGAAGGCTGAGATGGAATTGCTGAAGAAAGAGCGTATCTCATTCATCGTTCTTGCTCGCTATATGCAGATTATCTCAGAGGATATGATAAAGCGCTATCCTCATAAGATTATCAATATCCATCACTCATTCCTTCCTGCATTCATTGGTGCCAAGCCATACCATCAGGCTTATCAGCGTGGTGTTAAGATTATCGGTGCTACCAGCCACTATGTTACCTCTGAACTGGATGCAGGTCCTATCATTGAGCAGGATGTTGTCCGCATCACTCATAAGGACACCCCCGAGACTCTTGTGCTCAAGGGTAAGGATCTTGAGAAAATCGTTCTTTCTCGTGCCGTTAAGAAGCATATCGAGAGGAAGATTCTCACATATCATAATAAGACCATCATTTTCTCATAATATAAAGCTAAACCGAGCCTCCCATTTTGGAAGGCTCGGTTTGGTTTTTATTCCATTTTCTTCATATATTCATCCAGTTTCTCGGCTGGAATGTAATTCTTTAATGCCTCAAAGAAATTAAAGAGATTAAGGCACTTCTTTTCCATCTTGCCATCTGGATTTATGATGATAAAGGTAGGAACACCTACAACATGGTACTTTTTCATTATCTCCTCGGCCAAGGCATGGTCGTTCCACTCATGCCAACTTACCTCGCCCAATGGCTTTTTCTTCCACGCTTTCTCCCTGTCGGCTGAAATTGTTATCATCTCAAACTTATCCTTGTTCTCTTTGTAGAACTCTTCAAGGGCTGGTTTTGCCATTTGGCATGGTCCGCAACCAAGGGAACTAAACTCAAGGATGGTGTATTTGCCTTTACCAACAAACTCATTAAGGTGATGAGGCTTATCGTCATAGTCGTAAAGCTCGAAATCAGCCATCATATCACCTTCTTCTACAACACCTTTGATCTTTTTCGGAGTCTCGATAATTATTCCCTTAGTGGACAGGGGTACAGAGGCTGTAAATTCTTTCGAATCATCAACAACAGGCAGAGCGTCAAGGTTGCTGATATCATAGCTCCATATTTTAGGATCAAGATCATCCCAGTAGTCATCATTTGACAAATATAGAGTGTTGCCGTCATCTGAAAGCATAAGAGAATGACCGAAGTTGTCCAGTTTTAACTTCCTAAGCAGATTTCCATTCCAGTCATACATCTCAACTGTATTTCCGTTAAGTGTTTGGCCAGTGCGATAATATTCTTCAGAACTTAATTTCTTTCCTTCTTTGTCTGAATCAATAGGCAATATAAACACGTATTTATCGTTAACGGCACTTGTTACCCTCTCTGGAAATTTTACCCATATAGGATCCATGTGATTCTTGGTTGAATATTCTGGATATTTAGTGTATAGTTCTTTCACTACATTCACTTTGTTTCCGTCAATTGTGAATATAAAGGAATATCTCCATTCATAAAGATGAAACAGATAACGGCCTTTGCCATTTCCGCGTACCACACTATTACCAGTATAAACCCTGCATTTGACCAAACTGTCAATTTCCATACCATCATCCGGCCAGAAATCTAATGGGATACATTTGTGGTTCTTATAGTCAATAATTGATAGAATATGCCCAAAATATTCTTTTGTAGTACCACTTACCAATATTGTTGAATCTGACAAGGAACAATACTGGGAGCCTTGAATGAAAAGTTCCTTCATGTCTTTAAGATCATATTTTTTCCATCTTGACGTGTCTTTAAGATCTTCTATGCTTTTAACGTCAGGGATTACAGTCATAGAGAAGGGGGGGAAGAAGCTTCCATCTAAAGCAAGTAATGAATTGTTATTTCCCTTGGCAAATTTCAAACGTCTATAGTCGTTTGGGCCATCTCCGACAGTAAATAAAAGTTCAGTCTTTTCTAATCTGTTGTTTTTCCATAAACCTACATGATAATTCCGTCGCCCGTAAGCATTCGCTACTATGAGTTTGTCTCCCATTAAAAATTCAGGAAACCTTTCTATATCCGTAGAATCTATTTCAACGGTAGTTCCACGCAATGCATAAGTCTTGATTGCATTGTTACTGAAATCAGCATTAATGCAATAGGAAATTTCTCCTTTGGATGTCAAAGGCTTTTGTTGCAGGTTTCGAGAGTACCTTTGCGTACCTCCAATTCTTTTCTTATTATCAACATCCCATTTGCTGAGTGTATTTGTGACGGAAAATCCTGGAATATAGCTATTAAGCTTCCTGAAATATATAACACCAGCCTCTGCATCGTCAGTTTCCCAAGGATATAATGCCACCTTGTTCTCGTCAGAAGAGAAGCCAATACGCCATCCCATGACTTTCTCACCAGCTGATGTCATATCAAGAAAATTCCCTTCTCTGAAATCATCAGGTGTGTTGTTGCTGTTCACCTCTTTCAGAAAAGAATAGTTTGTCCCATCTTCCATTGATCTGCCAAGATGCAATATCACAGGTACGCCGGCAGGTATTATATTTTCTGTCTTGTTTGTGAGTTCATAAGTCCCATCTGTTTCCTTTCTCTTGATGACATATATTTCAGCAAGGTCATCCGTTTCATAGCTCTTTTCCGCATCATAGAAAGTACACCAGCCATTTCCATTTGCAGGGGCAACAAGGGTTTTAACCGACTGAGATCCAGGCTTCGTAGGAAAATGATCCTTTGGCATACCAATAAGTTTCTTGGCATAAACGATATTCGGGCTTTGCAAGCACTCTTGTGGCGCTTTTTCCAGAAATTCGCGTAGGATATTAGAGAAAGGCTCTTCCCATAGCTTTTCCTTTTTCTCTACAAAACTAGTTCTCTCGGCTATGTTTCTTAGCTTACTTTCTAATACGTCGCTGTATGTGCTTCCCTTAATGAAGTTGCACATCACCTCCACATATCTTGCTGACAATTCATCCTTCTTCTTTATGAGTTCGTCCTTTTCCTTCAGGAGATTTTCCTTCTTACTCTCTTTTGGATTTCCATATAGTTCAGCCTCAATATCGTTAAGCCTAAGCTGTGTGGAAAGGTATTCGGGAATACTATCCCTTTCAAGTTTCTGAAGGGCATTCCATTCCTTTTGCAAAGGATTATCGTTCTTTGCATTCCAAGTGGACGGATGTGTACCATTACCTGTGATTATAGTCTTTGTTCCTGGAGATACAAACAAAGTGAGAGATTCTATGCAAGGAAAGAGAAACACCTCGTATTTTTCATCACCTTTCACTTTTTTCTCAAAGTGGAATTTACCCTTCTTTATCTGTGTGATTGTCTTCTGATTGCCACTATACTTGCCGGCAGAGCCATAGAGGATAACGTCACAGCCATCAGGAATGTTCTTGATTGTTCCCTCAATAATGCAGGCAGAATCATTGGCAGAGAAGTTATTCGCATTTGCCAAGACATCCAGTACTACGAATGCAAGGAGTAAAAGGATAATGTTTCGTTTCATAATAAATCCATTTATAGATGGGAATAAAGTTAATTTTACACGCCTACTCTTAGTTACGGATTTTCGGCATTCCTCCGTTTGCTCGTCATTGTTGTTGGAGTTCACAAATATTGTAATCCAAACTTCAGTGACTTAGATTAATCTTTGCAAAATTATTATAGACAGTCTATATACCATTATGAATCTCTATAAAACACTTTATGTTTATTGGCCTTGTGTATCATTTCTGATATTTCTCGAATTTATCATGGGATATATATCTTCATAGATTCTATGAAATCTGCAATACCGAGGCATTTCTTTTCAATCTTGCCCTCTGGCGAAATGATGACAAATGTAGGTATTGCTTGTACACCATACTTGAGCGAAATCTCACGAGCCATTTTGTGGTCGTTCCATTCATGCCAGCTCACTTCGCCTAATGGTATCTTCTTCCATACCTTCTCGTTGTCTGTAGAAATAGTTATCATCTCAAACTTATCTTTATTGTCTTGATATAGTTTTTCAAGTAATGGTTTCGCCATTTGACAAGGACCGCAGTTGAGTCCGCTGAATTCAAGGATTGTGTATTTCCCCGAGCCAAGGAACTCGTTGAGATGATGAGGTTTGTCCTCATAGTCATACAGCTCAAAGTCAGCCATCATATCACCTTCTTCTACAACCTTTGTCGGGTTCTTTACTATATTCTGAGAAGAAAAGTCTGCAAATTCGTATGTCTCAGTCGAAAGGTCTGTGCCTGTTAGTGAGTCGAGGTTGCTGATGTCATAAGCCCAGATTTGAGGATTGGGGTCACCTTCCCAATAGTCGTCAGTTAAGAGATACAATGTCTTGTTATCATCAGAAATGAATATACGCTGTCCGATGTGGTCGAGCTTTATCACCTTCTTCTGCTGTTTTCCATCCCAATCGTATATCTCTATGGTATTTCCATAAAGATATTGTCTGCTATAGTCTTCTATTTTAATTTTCTTACCGAATTTGTCTTTGTCCGTCAGAAGGAAACAGATGTTATCATTTGTCGTTTCGCAATATAATCCCTCTGTACGAACTATGTGCTTTATTGGATTATATCCATCGCCAGTTTCGTAATTTGAATATGTAGAGTATAAATCCTTGATTACATTTACGCTATCTCCTTCTATGGAAAAGATGAAGGCATATCTTTCTCTATCACAAACAAAGAGGTAATGCCCTTTGCCATTACCGAATATATCGGAACAATATCCATATACCGTTAGTTTTATCAAAGGTTTTTGTTCTAATCCATCATTAGGAAAATAATTCAATGGCTTAAAAGTCTGGTTCTTATAGTTAAGTATGGAAAATAGGTGTTCTGTATCTTCTTGTGAAGCACCTACTACCAATATAGTGGAGTCTGATAGCTGGTAAAAACGTTCACCCCATAACATGAAATCTTCCATTTCGGATAAGTCGTACTCTTGGTAATTCGCAGAATTAGCAATATTATCAAAACTGCTTGCATCAGGAATCAGAGTAAGAGAACGAAGTCCTATGGGACAGCCACCATCTGTATATAGCACGGAATTGTCTTTGCCTTTGACGAATCTTAGGTAAACGTATGAATTATTGTGCAAATCCGTTTTTGGCACTCCCCATCCATCCTTTCCAAAGTGACAAAGATGATAAGATTTTTTCCCGTTCCACAATTTATCTTCAATAAATGTATCCCCTTTAAAAAATCTTGGATATATCATTTCATTTCCCTCTGCTATTTTTATAGGTTGACCGATAAGACCAATGACTTTCACATCATCCGTTGCCATTGCAGCATTCTCAAAGTAGTGAATGTTTGTACCTTTTGTGAAAGGCATCTTCTTCAAGTCACGAGTATGCCATTGCGTATTTCCTATTGGCATTTTAATGTCAATATCCCATTTTGTATCAGCCTTTACCATATCGAGTCTTGAATCCTTGATATAGCCATTGGACTTTCTGAAATATACGATACCACCTTCTGCCTTGTCGGTTTCCCAAGGGTACAATGCCACCTTGTTATCTTCTGCCGAGAAACCTATGCGCCATGCATTTATAATAGTTTCTCCTGTAGAAGTTAAATCAAGTAGGTTTGATTTCGTAGATTTTGTATAATCGTCGGTTTCTCTTGCCTCTGTCAGTATTGCACGATGTGTTCCGTCCTCCATCACGTTGTTAAGATGCAGAATCACAGGACATCCGGCAGGGATAATTCTCTCTGTCTTGTCAGAAAGTTCAATGATACCGTCCTTATCCGTTGTACGAATGATATAAATATCTGTGTGTCCGTCAGTCTCATAGCTTTTCTCCGCATCATAGAAAGTACACCATCCAGCATCTTTTGCGGAGGTGCTGATAGCCCTTGATGTGGATTTGTGAATCTCTGTAGGATAAGGATCTTTTTTCATTCCCATTATTCTCTTTATATGAACAATGTTGTAGTCCTGCAAATCTTCCTTGGGAATCTTTTGTAGAAGTTCTACGATAATATCAGAATAAGTATCATCCAACGTGTTTTCTATAACCTTGTCTGCCATATATCTGAGCTTGTCAGAAAATATGTCACTATATGCCCTGTCTTTCATGAAGTTATACATAGACTTCACGTATTCAGAACACAAGCCCGAGAATTTCTCCGCGAGTTTATTCTTTTCTTTCAGTAGTTTTTCCTTCTCGTTATCGGTATTAATCACCGATAGTCTTGCGTCAATCTCGTTGATCCTAAGCCTTATGGCTGTATATTCTGCAAGACTATCCATCTCTGTTTTCTGATAGGCGTTCCATTCCTGTTGCATAGGATTGTCGCTCTTTACATTCCAAGTGGACGGATGTGTGCCATTACCTGTGATTATAACCTTTTTTCCTGGAGAAACGTATAAGTCGAGATATTCAACACAAGGGTATAGGAAAAGACTGTACCTTTCATCGCCTTTCACTTCCTTCTCAAAGCGGAACTTCCCCTTTCTTATTTGCGTTACGGTCTTTTGCTTTCCGCTATACTTCCCTGCCGTGCCATAAAGAATGATGTCACAGCCATCGGGAAGGTTCTTTATAGTTCCCTCAATAATGCAGATAGAATCTTTAAAAGAAACATTGTCAGTTTTTGCCCATCCGCATAGCGCAATGAACACGAGAAATGATATTGTTATGAGTCGTCTCATAGATCTGAGAGTTTTATGTTGTTAGTTTGACTTTATTTATGTCTCTATAAGTATAGACGCATAATCATGGTAAAAAGATTTAAAAGTATTAACTTTTTTTCGTTGTCGATACTTAATTCTTGCGTGAGTACGTCGGTATGCTAAGTTTGATGTGCTAAAGCAAGTATTGGCATGATGCTTTTTTTTTTCGTGGCTGCGGCTCTAAGACAAAGCCGTTTATGATACCCGTTTCCCTCTCTTCTGGAATAAGAGCTACATAAGAGCAGCATAAGAGCTACATAAGAGGAACTATTGAGGTAGTTTTATGGTGATTTTTATTAACCAAGCCTTCCTGAAAGAGGATTATTTTTGATAATAATGGACGCTCGTCTTTTTGGCGATTAACTGTAAAAAAACATCTTTTCTTTTAGGAAGGCTTGGTTATGCTAGAATTTATATCTGAGACCGCCCAGAAGTACACCCTGTTCACCAAGGCCTATTTCGGCAAACCCACGGAATTTCTTGCCAAACTCAATACCTATAGGTGAGAATTGGAATAGGATGTAGGTTCCGTTAGCGGTATGTGATTTGTTCAACTCGTAATCTTCCGACTTGCAAATCAGAAATACCGGACCTACTGCTGCTTTTAAGTATATACCAAATGAGTTCTTGTTTACGCAGTACCATTTGATTCCTGGCATTACAGACAGGTAGTTTCGATTGCGTTCGCCCAGTTTGTCGTTATGATTGCTTCTTCTCAAAACATCACTATCCCATTTCGAATATGATATAAAGCCGCCAATGGCAAGTCTTGGATTGTTGAGATGATAGAAATATTCTGCGGAAATCGGGCCAAAGATATTACCATCGTCATATTCTGAATTAGTGAAAGCCAAGCCGATACCTTCACCTAATCCGCTTCCGAATTGTGAAAGACTGGGACCTCCATAAGCCACGCTTACTTCATGACGGAGTTCTTCATTCTGTGCGTTTACACTCATTGTAGCCATCAGGGCAACAGCTACCATTACTAAGATTCGTTTCATTGTTTTATTATTAAGTTAAAGATTTATGCTTCTTCACTTTTTTATTCCTCTGCCTTGAACAATGGATCATCGTAAGGTATCATTGTCGGCTTTTCGTCCTTCAGCTTGAGGATGTTCTCAGGAACGTATTTCTTGTCAACGACAAGGCGGAACATATACTCTCTGAACCAATCCTCTGTCATTATTGCGTAGCCTTGCTGTCCGTTGCCTGCTCCCCAGCTATTCTCAACCTTCCATTTCTTAGGCTTGCCGTTCTTGTCAAGGTCAACAGCGGTAAGTGTCATGGCATGGGCAGACATACTCTCAAAGGTGGAGATACGCTCTGCTTTATTCATTGGGAACTGAGTGTCGAATAGGGTGGAGTAGTCCCAGAGGTTGAGATCCATATATCCACGGTTTCTATCCATCTGTGGGAGGTCGTATGAGCTGTACATCTTACGGCCATCTTTAAGTGAGGCTATGGCAATAGACTCTATATCCTCGATCGGGAGGTTGATGTATCGCCAGTTGTGACCATCGTATGTGTGGCGGTCGTATTCCACTTCATACACCTTGTAATAAGGGTGGCGTGGGTCGTTCATTAGCATAATGAAGGTGTCTTCGATCGGCTCTTTCACGGTCTCCTTATAGAACTCCAATGGTGTGTATGTCTTCTCCTCACCCTTTATTTTGCCGTTTTTGTCGCGATGTGCGTATGTAAACTCCTTTACGGGTTCACCAAGTGTCATGGAGAGAATGCGATATACCTCTGCGAGCATCTCTGTCTTGCGATCGTTTATGGCTGTAGTTTTTTTCTTGGCATTCACCATAGAGCGTAGCTCAAGACCGTATTCGCGTAGTTTTGTCTTGATGATATTCGACATCAGACGGGTGTTCTCTGCCTGATATGTCTCAGGGCGTACAGACTGAGGTACAAGACCGTATTTCTTCGTCAGGTCAATTATTCCGCAGAACGTACCGCCGTCGTTGAGTGGAGAGCGGAAGAAGAACTTAACTTCCGGATCGTCCATAGACTTTGATGCTGTCTCGATAGTGCCTTGAAGGAAGAGGTTTGCCTTTTCCAGTTGGTCATAGAAGAAAAGGTAGTCCTGTGAATATTCCACGGCGAGAGTGTCCTTATGTTCAAGTGCGAAGCGTGAACGGAGCACGTTCATACTGGAGAACATCCAGCAGCGGCCTGACGAT
Organism: uncultured Bacteroidales bacterium; assembly: GCA_902798615.1. Classification (GTDB taxonomy): domain Bacteria; phylum Bacteroidota; class Bacteroidia; order Bacteroidales; family Bacteroidaceae; genus Prevotella. Next base: position 14,964 of record CADBXL010000009.1, read on the forward strand.
TTCTGGTTGTGTATGCTCTGCTTTGGGGTCTCGATACTGAATTTTGTATCTATCTTTCCAAGTTTTGCAGCATTCTTTGCCAGGTCATTAATGCTCATTGTTGCCATCGCATTGACGAGAGCCTTCTCAGCATTGCCCTTTGGCTTGCTTTGCTGAATCTTTGCAAGCATTTCTGGGGAAATACCACCATCCTGAGCCATTGAAGGGAGGGCAAAAAGGAGGAAAAGAGCCCCCAATCCTCTCAAGGGGGAGTGTTTTTTGATAGTATTTATTGTCATGGGCATATCAGTTAATGTGTATTTTGATAAAAAAGGAAACGGATTTATCCTATTTATCTGATATGAATTACACAGAACATTACTGCGTCAACTATCAGAATAATCAGATATATCCGTTTCCCTTATCCTTATTTACTCTGCTGTATCAGCTTCTTCTGTCGTTTCTTTCATCGCTGCATTTGCAGGAGCATGACCATTGTTCTCTGCGAGAACCTGACGAACTTTAGCCTCGATTTCCTCGGCAAGCTCAGGGTTGTCCTTGAGCATGGCAATACCTTTGTCGCGTCCCTGTGCTATCTTTGCGCCTTCGTATGAAAGCCATGAACCGCTCTTCTGGATGATGTCAAACTCGATTGCGAAGTCGAGAATCTCACCGAACTTAGAGATGCCTTGTCCGTACATTATATCGAACTCGCACTTTCTGAATGGAGGAGCAACCTTGTTCTTCACAACCTTAACTCTGGTAAGGTTACCAAGTTGTGTGTCACCATCCTTGATGGCTGCTGCCTTACGGATATCGATACGTACAGATGCGTAGAACTTCAGGGCATTACCGCCTGTTGTAGTCTCTGGATTACCGAATGACACACCGATTTTCTCGCGCAACTGGTTGATGAAGATACATGTTGTATTTGTCTTTGAAATCGTAGATGTGAGCTTACGCAAAGCCTGTGACATAAGACGTGCCTGTAGGCCTACCTTGTTGTCGCCCATTGTTCCCTCGATTTCTGCCTTTGGAGTAAGGGCTGCAACAGAGTCGATTACCACGAGGTCAACAGCTGCACTTGATATGAGCTGGTCGGCTATTTCAAGAGCCTGCTCACCGTTGTCTGGCTGTGAGATGAAAAGGTTGTTTACATCCACACCGAGTGCCTCTGCATAGAAGCGGTCGAAAGCGTGCTCTGCATCAATGATTGCTGCGATACCTCCAGCCTTCTGAGCCTCTGCAATGGCATGGATTGCGAGGGTTGTCTTACCTGATGACTCAGGACCGTATATCTCGATGATACGGCCTTTAGGATAGCCACCTACGCCAAGGGCGATGTCAAGACCGATAGAACCAGTAGGAATGACTTCTACCTTTTCTACTTTGTCGTCACCAAGTTTCATAATACTTCCCTTACCGAAGTCTTTCTCTATCTTGCCGAGTGCTGCCTGTAATGCCTTCAGCTTTGCCTCTTTCGCGTCGAGAGGCTTCTCGTCTTTTTCTTTCTTTGCCATGGGTATAATTACGAATTATGGCCTCTCCCCCCGCCCTCCCCCGTAGGGAGGGAGCCGATTCGACTGTGGAGGATTACCGATAAATGTATATTTAAAATGTTTTGATAGTATGCCTTCCGCACACCGGCTCCCTCCCTACGGGGGAGGGCGGGGGGAGAGGCCGTTTTTTTAGTCAAGCTCCAAATCCTCGTTGAAGATCTCATGCCAAGGAAGTCCCTGAGTGTTGAGCTGCTCCATGAATGGATCTGGATCGAACTCCTCTACGTTGTGAACGCCTGGCTTTGACCAGATGCCCTTGAGGAACATCATTGCACCAATCATAGCAGGAACACCAGTTGTGTAGCTTACACCCTGCATTCCCGTCTCTTGGTATGCATCCTGATGCTTGCAGTTGTTGTAAACGTAGTATGTCTGTTCCTTGCCATCCTTGAGACCGCGGATACGGCAACCGATAGATGTTTCGCCCTCGTAGTTCTCACCAAGCTCCTGTGGGTTGGGAAGAACAGCCTTGAGGAACTGAAGAGGAACGATCTTTACCTTCTCTACACCTGTGCCGTCAGCCTTTGGTGCCTCGTATTCAACCTCGTCGATACGTGACATACCGATGTTCTGGATAACGTCGAGGTATGTGAGATACTGCTGACCGAATGTCATCCAGAAACGAGCACGCTTGATTGTTGGGTAGTTGATTACCAGAGACTCAATCTCCTCGTGGTGGAGGAGGTAAGACTCACGTGGGCCGATGTTAGGGTAGGTAAGTGGCTTGTGGATCTCCATTGGCTCTGTCTCGATGTACTTGCCGTTCTCGTAGTACAAGCCCTTCTGGGTTATCTCGCGGATATTGATCTCTGGATTGAAGTTTGTAGCGAATGCCTTATGGTGATTGCCTGCGTTACAATCCACGATGTCAAGATACTGGATCTCGTCAAAGTGATGCTTTGCAGCGTATGCCGTGTAGATGCTTGTAACACCTGGGTCGAAACCGCAACCGAGGATTGCGCAGAGACCTGCCTGCTCGAAACGCTCGCGGTAAGCCCACTGCCAAGAGTACTCGAAGTGTGCTTCATCCTTTGGTTCGTAGTTTGCTGTGTCGAGATAGTTGCATCCACAGGCAAGACATGCGTCCATGATTGTGAGGTCCTGATAAGGCAAAGCGAGGTTTACTACGATTTCTGGCTTGTAGTCGCTCATGAGAGCCTTCAACTGCTCCACATCGTCAGCATCAACCTGTGCGGTAGAGAGGGCAGCCTTGCAATTTGGCAGCTTCTCGTTGATATACTTCACGATGTTGTCACACTTTGCCTTTGTACGGCTTGCGATCTTGATTTCCTTGAAGATGTCACTATTCATTGCCATCTTCACGATAGCTACGGTAGCAACGCCACCGGCACCGATTACTAAAACTCTTCCGTTCATATCTTTTTTCAATTATCAATTATCTATTAGTTGTTTGCTTTGATTTCCTCGCTCTTGATGCCGAGTGCCGACATAAGCGAATAACCAAGTATCTCTTGTCTGAAATTACCACCCGCAAACGGTTGCATCCCGAATACGGTGATTCTCTTCTCATCATCGGCATCCCTAAGAGCATGACGCAGATACTCTACCATAGTACCGTCATCACAGTCGGCAATAATCATTACTCGCTTCACGTCCTTGTGGCTGGATGCTGTCTTTACAATATCTATGATGAAATCATCCTTGCTAACAACCTTTTCCACAGGGAAACTGCTCATGGTGAACTCTCCAAGATTGTCGCGAAACGCCTTGCCATTCATGTCTTCTTCATAAACTGAAGGACGGAAGTTCTTCATCGCTTCCTTGTCCTTGTCGTGGATGAAGATGACTGAGGTTTCAGATTCTCCCTTCACACCTCCATCGAGAGCTATACAGTCAAGCCAGTGTGCAAGGTCTGCCTCTGGTATATGACGGCCTATCATTCGTTCAAAGTTGACTATGAGGTTGAAAGCAACAGAATCAACGTAGTCTCCATCTACGATGATAACGTTCTCGCTCCATTTCTCGGTTAAGTTGCTGTTATTCATTATTTACGATTTATGCCTGCTTCATCGATTTCCTATTTAGTGATTTGCGAAAGATTTGAAACGCTAAACACTAAACTTTATACTCTAAACTTTTATGAGTGCAAATTTACTGAAAAAAAATGAGAATACTCTTTTCCTCGCGTTTTTTTTCGTTAAAGCATAAAAAAAAGTTGCCAACCTTGCGGTTGACAACTTTATTATGTCTAAAGTTAAAACTTGCTTACCAGTTATCTGAGCTGTCGATCATGTAGTTACCAGTAAGGATACCATTGATGATAGCGTTGAACTCGGTCTCTGTGTAAGACGCGTTGTCCTGATACTTAGCCTGGAGAGAAGCCTCCTGATACCATGAACGAACGAGCTTAGAGAAGTCCTTGTCACGTACACCATCCTTGGTTCTAGTAAGGATTTCGTCAACGATAGGAGCGTCAACCTTTACCTTACCATCCTTTACCTCGAAGTTCAAGGTGTAGTAAGTTCCAAGATACTCACCTGCCTTCGCGTAGGTCAACTTCTGGTCGTATGCACGAATGTTTATAGAAGAACCGTCAATTGTTATGATGACCTTCTGCTTAGGGTCTCTATACACCTCTGATGCATTTGTGAAGAGTGCTGTATAAATTTCGTGCGCAGATTTCTTGTCAAAAGGAACAACTGCGAAGTTACGACCGTCCCTCAAATGGAATGTTCCATCTGCTGTCAATTTGAACTCTACCTGTGCGTTTACAGATAAAACTGCAGACAGACACAGAACTGCAATGAACAAAATCTTTTTCATGTCTTTTCTATTGATTATGTTAGTACTTTTATTCAATTATACTCTGTTTTTGTGCGTCTGACAGGACTCGAACCTGCACATCGTAAGACACTAGATCCTAAGTCTAGCGCGTCTACCAATTTCGCCACAGACGCAACAATAGTATTTGCTTATCGATTAAACATCTTTATACTATATTTATCATATCTGTGGCAAAGGTAATAAAATTAATTGATTTCCTACAAGTAATTTGGCCAAAATATTCATGTATTTAACCTTTATTAACAAATATTGCGCATTTTACAATTGTTATGTTAATATATATGCGTGTTACTTATAGTAAATAATCGTCAAAAATGTCTATGTGGAATATCGTGAAATGACATCTCTTATAATGTGAAAATGTGTGATTTTATGTTGTTGTTCCAAAGTATCAGGTTTGTCTTCGCTTTATCTTTAGCTTTGTCTTTTCTGTGGCATTGCTTTTCTCCAATTGTAGCGCGCGGAGGTACAACGGAGGCATAGCGAAGGCATAGCGGAGGTAGAGCAGAACTTTTGTGAGGGTGGATTTGTGCTATGAATAGGCTTTGAAAAATATATCAAATATTCATGAAGAAAAAACTAAGTTGTAGGAGTATAATCCGTGTGTCTTTTTCGCCTTGTTTTTGTTGATGTTTTTTCTGCCTTTTGTAACACTTTGTTTTGTGGGTAAAAGCAGGATACGTTATTTGATTGAAAATGCTGTTTCAATAATTGTATCGATCTGTTTCTGAAAATCCGAACTCTGGATATCTGTCTTTATTGTCGGTTCTATGCCAAATTCTGTGCTGTTTTGATGGTTGTCGTACATAGGACATGCAGAGAAGCGGACTCCCCAGCCATTAGGCAGTTCATTAGAGAAAGGCATTCCCGCACCTCCTCCGGTCTTGTCGCCTATTATGGTTGCGCCAAGCGTTTTCATGTATTTCACAAACTCATTTGCGGCGCTATAGGTTGAACGGTTGGTTAATACACAGACCTTTTTCTGCCATCGTATTCCCTTGGCAGGTTCCAGATATTGTGCTCGTAATTCGGAAAAACTATTGTGTGTTGTGCCTGTCTTGTGCTGCATATATCCAACAAGAGTTCTCTCGTTGGTAAAGCGTGCTGCAAGTGTTTGGGCTGATGTTATCATTCCACCGCCGTTGTTTCTCACGTCAATGATGAGTGAATTGCATGGAGTGAGATAGAAAAGAATCTCGTCAAGATTTCCGGCTCCGAAAGATTTTTCGAATGATCCGCAGTAGATATATCCTATGTTGTTTTCGAGAATTCGATACTTCAGTCCGCTTGATATGTGGTAGTCCGTACCAAGGTATTTCCTTTGTAGGGTATCAGAGAAATTGGCAGGGAAGTCTTCTTTCCACGACCAGTTCCTTCCGTAGTCGAATGATGCGGAAAGATTTACGTGCCCGTCTTTTAGCTCTCCAATCATATTACTTAGGAACTCAAAAAGCTGCTCATTACTCATATTGTCCGAAACCTGTGCTGAATAGCGAGCATGGACATTGTTCCAGTCAACACCTAATTCCTGCTTCTTAAGGTCGAAGAAACAGTAATGCTCATCCATTATACGCCATAGCGCCTCGAAGTTTCCCTTTGGCGTATTGGCATATTCCTCTTCCTCTACACAAGAAACGAGTGTGAAGAGTTGCGAGATGAGTAGAAATAACATGCTCAGACGTTTCATTTCCTTGTATATATGTTTCATTTCCTTAATGTGAACCCTATCAGAATGGAATTCGTGTATGTATGTTGCTTGAGATTGTTAGGCTTGCTTTGGCGATAATCTCCTAGGTAACCTATGCGGATATTTGTGTTTTTCCCTATAGGATATTCCACAGAAAACTGATGCCTAAATTGTGGAATAGCAATGGATGTGACGACGATATTACTATTGTAGCTGCCTTTGTTGAACAACTCGTAATAAGACTGTCCGTATGCCGGCGAGAACATTATTCCTATCATAGGAATTCGCACTTCGTATGTTATTGGTAGTGTTTTCTCGCCTATTCTTATTCTGTATGTGCCCATTGCTGCGCCTCCTATAGAAAGAGAAGCGTACCCCTGTGCCGGATTATTGGCGGAATTGTGCATGTTGTATGCGAAGCCTGCGTATAGATCGCTCATAAAGCCAGCTCTCAATGTAAATGGACTGTTCTCTACTTTGCTCAGTCTTTTCATCATGGCAAATGCAAAATCATAGTGTCCGGCAATAGTGTTGGCGTTATCTGTACGATTATGGGTGTAGTCAAGTCCGCCTTCGTGGGTGAACTGGTAATCCCATTTGTTCGGTCGGATACGGAGCACATTGGAAATGAATCTGTAATCAGTTCCGCCGTATTCTTCGTTCGATAAATATGTATCCAGTCGCTGAGTATTGCCTATAGCAAAAGCCGTGGTTCGTTCGATAAAAACATCATTTGCTTCCTGTGCTTGGGCATAGGAAGCAAATAATATTACTATTATAATAAGGAACGTGCGCATGGTACATTTACATGAAATTATTCCTCATCGAAGTTCAATGAAGTCTGACCTGTGAGTTCGTCGCGAACCTGCTGTTCGCTCTTGTCTGCATCAGGATCAAGGTTTTCTTCCTCTTCGTTCATGTCGTTTTCTGGGGAATCGTCATCTGAAGGATCTGGGAAACGAAGTGGTTCTAGTTCCTCAATCTTGGCAATCTCCCATGTGGCGAGTCTCTTTCCACGGGCATCATAACCCTTTATGCCGATAAACTGGTCAGCATCAATCTCCATTTGCGGACGGAATGCATCCGCACCACCGAATGTGACGAGTAGGCGAGGATAGACTGTATCGGTCAACAGAACTTCCTCCGACTGTGGGTTACCCAAATAGTTATGGTGGTTCTTTGTCGCCTTGTCAAGCTTGAAACGCTTGATGTATGGAAGGTTTTTATTGTCCTTGTCGAAAAGAACGCATGTGTAAACCTTGTCAGGATCAAACTTCTCAATACGCTTTACGTTCTGTTCGAAGTGGTTGTCCACATTAGGAGTAGTTACATAGAAATCACCATCGCTCAGTATTACGAGTATCTGGTCGTCGTCAGTAAACTCGCCAAGCAGTCTGCCGTGTTCCGTATGGTTCAGACGGTTCACGTCTGGATCATACCAAACCTTCTGTCCGCCAAGTGTAGAGTGGCCATGCGATTTAAGGGAGATCCTGTGTATCGTATTCTTTGTAAGGAGGTTTCCACGTGATGCCCTTCCCTTTACGGCGAGTGTAGAGAAGTCATAGTCGATAAAAATCTTCTTTATCTTCACATTTGGCTCAAGAGTAACCTTGATAACCTCTGCCTCTCCATTCGGATTGGCTGTGAAGTAATGGATCTTTGAGCCTGCCGTACCCATCGTGAGATCATACTCCTTATCGCGCGTCATACCAGTTACGTTGAATCTCTTCACGTAGTAGTTGCCCTGTTTGCCGTCGCGATATACCATGTTGTATGTAGTGCGGAGGTCGTTCTTCTTCCATACCTGCACGTGGATGATGTTCTTGCCAACGAATATCTTGTCAGCAACTCGGATAACCTTGTACTTGCCGTCCTTGTAGAAGATGATGATATCGTCAATGTCGGAACAGTTGCACACGAATTCGTCCTTCTTCAGTCCTGTACCGATGAATCCCTCTGCACGGTTGATATAGAGTTTTTGGTTTGCCTCTGCCACCTTTGTTGCCTCGATAGTGTCGAAAGAACGTACTTCTGTAAGACGTGGATGCTCTGCACCGTACTTAGCTTTCAGGTGCTCAAACCACTCGCACGTTACATCTACCATGCGGTTCAAGTCGCGCTCTATCTCCTCGATTTCTGCCTGAATCTTTGCCATCAGCTCGTCAGCCTTATCCTTTGAGAACTTGGCAATGCGCTGCATCTTTATTTCGAGAAGACGAAGAATGTCCTCCTTCCTTACTTCACGCACGAAGAGATGATAGAATGGAGTCAGACGCTCGTCTATATGCTCACAGATGCTATCCACGCTTGTGGCATTCTCGAATTTCTTGTCCTTGTAGATGCGCTCCTCGATGAATATCTTCTCCAATGAAACAAAGAACAGCTGCTCAAGTAACTCGTTCCTGCGAATCTCCAACTCGCGTTTCAACAGGTTGAGAGTCTGATCTGTACTTGCACGAAGCAAATCACTTATGGTAAGGAACTGTGGCTTCCTGTCCTTGATTACGCAGCAGTTTGGCGATATGCTCACCTCGCAATCCGTGAAGATATAGAGGGCATCCAATGTCTTGTCAGATGAAACACCAGGAGTGAGATGAACGAGAATCTCCACGTTTGCAGCCGTAAGGTCTTCTACCTTACGTACCTTTACCTTGCCCTTCTCTACGGCACGGGTGATAGAATCGATAAGCGATTCTGATGTGCGTGAGAATGGGATATCACGTATTACAAGTGTCTTGTTGTCGAGCTTTTCAATCTTGGCACGAACCTTTACAGTACCGCCACGCTGACCGTCGTTGTATTTTGAAACATCAATAGAACCGCCTGTAGGGAAGTCTGGGTATAGGTGGAATTCCTCGCCACGCAGATATGCTATTGCTGCATCACATATCTCGCAGAAGTTATGTGGAAGAATCTTTGAGTTAAGACCTACGGCAATACCTTCCACGCCCTGTGCAAGAAGCAGAGGGAACTTTACAGGCAAGGTTATAGGCTCTTTGTTACGGCCGTCGTAAGAGAGCTGCCAATCCGTTGTCTTAGGGTTGAAGACGGTCTCAAGGGCGAACTTGCTGAGTCGCGCCTCGATATAACGTGGAGCAGCGGCACTAGAGCCTGTGAGAATGTTTCCCCAGTTACCCTGAGTGTCAATCAGGAGGTCTTTCTGGCCCAACTGAACGAGGGCATCACCAATGGAAGCATCACCGTGAGGGTGGAACTGCATAGTGTGGCCAACGATATTCGCAACCTTATTGAAACGTCCGTCGTCCATACGCTTCATAGAGTGCAGAATACGGCGCTGCACAGGCTTCAGACCGTCCTCGATATGTGGAACGGCACGCTCAAGGATTACGTATGATGCGTAATCCAGAAACCAACTCTGATACATACCACCGAGGTGATGTACCACAGAAGCATCAAAACGGTTAGAACTCACAACACCAACGTTTTCGTTCTCGTTGGTGCTGACACTTTCGTTTTCGTTCAGGTTGTCGTTTATTATCTCGTCCATGTGTTTAGAAAAGCATTTCGTTATTCGAAATGGTGGTAATTTATATTGGCCACCTTCTTACTTAGACTGCAAAAATACAAAAAAAATATGAAATATGCGAATTTTATGCTTATATTCTTTCCATTTTTAGGGAATAATGTGTAATTTTGCGCTCGAAATGAAAATAAAAAACGGTTCAGAGGTGGTAAAGAAGAGCCTTACCACGCTCAATACTTTCGAGATTGTACTCATGGCTTGCATCATGCTGCTTGCCTTGTCTTCTTTCTTTATTAAGGGTGAATTCAGTTGGCAGAACTGTATAGCGGCTGTTTCTGCTATACTTGGTGTGTTCTGTGTGGTGCTGGGTGCAAAAGGTTCTCTCGCCAACTGGATATTCGGAATGTTTGAAGGATTCCTGCATATCATTATCTGTTTCTATACCCACATGTATGGAGATTTCCTTCAGCGTATTTTCTGGAATCTCCCTATGCAGTTCGTTGGGTGGAAGAGTTGGCGTAAGCGTGAGCTTAGCGACCATACCAATCGCGTAAAGACACGCTATATGACTTGGAAGCAGCGCGGATTGACATTCCTTGTCGTCGCTGTTATGACCGTGTTGCTTGGTTTCTTCCTAAAAGTGTTTGGTCCTTGGATGATTGACACGCTTCATGGCATCTTGCCTGATATGCAGTTCAAGACTTTGAAGATGGACTACGATCAGGAAGCACAGCTCTGGCTTGATGCCTTTACCACGGTTCTCAGCATCGTAACGCTTTACATCTCCGTAAAGGCATTCGTGGAGCAATGGTACATGTGGCTTATCATCAACGTGTCTTACATTACCATGTGGCTGATGTCCGATTCTGAGTTCTCTTTCATGACCGTTGCTAAATATTCTGTCTATCTCATCAATACCTTCTATGGTATATGGATGTGGAGTAAATTGGCAAAGAAATAGTCCGATATCGCTTTTATGTTGCTTTTATGCTGCTCTTATGTAGCTCTTATTTGACTCTTATGTTGCTCTTATGTAGCTCTTAACCAAACTCGATGGTACTCTTATTCTGAATAAGACTCAGAACGGAGTACCATCGAGTTTGGTTAGGTATTATAACGGATGTTCTTATTGGAACTTTGGGAGACTCTCTCCTGCGTGAACGTAGTCAACGAGAGTCAGGTCGAATTTCAGTATGCTATATGCTGGTATTGTTGAACCCGTAGCATTACCGTTATTGTTTTTGGGAGTGTAATCTTGAGTTCCGTAACCGAGGGGGTATGGGATATAAACCATCCAGCGGTCACCCTTGTGCATATTCATAAGCGCTGTTGTGAAACCGGAAATCACATTTGATACGGAAAAATCCCTTGGTATCATCGTCTTCAGGTTGTAGTCGCCTGTCCAGGATGAATCAAACTGAAATCCGTTTACATAGCTTGTGCTTGGAATGAAATTGCCTCTGTAATGAACACGGGCTGTGTCGCTGAAGATCGGGCTTTCCTTACCAGTTCCCTCTGTTTCTACGTGAACGACGATGAAATCGGTCTTCGCCTTTGCGGAAAGAGATTCCTTCGAATAGACAGGAATAATCTTCCAACTATCATCACCAGACTTGATAGCAGTCTCAGCCTGAGAGTATATATTATTGAAAAACTTATCGTTACGCTCCTGCCAGTTCTCAAATTCGTCTTCCGTTTCATTGCTCTCGCTACATGATGTCATACTGATGATGCCTGCGAAAGCCATGAGGAAGAGAAAATATTTGCCGGCAGCAGAGATACTGCCGGCAATAATATTACTGATATTCATTACTGAAGCTTCTTAAGAAGTGAAGTGATAGAAACCTGATCCTCGATGATGCCCTGAAGCTCAGAGATTGCTACACGCTTCTGCTCCATAGAGTCACGGTAACGAAGGGTTACGGTGTTGTCCTCAAGAGTCTGGTGGTCAACTGTTACGCAGAAAGGAGTACCGATGGCATCCTGACGGCGGTAACGCTTACCAATCTGATCCTTCTCCTCGTACTTACAGTTGAAGTGGAACTTCAGCTGGTCCTGAATCTCACGAGCCTTCTCTGGCAGGCCGTCCTTCTTTGTGAGAGGGAAGATAGCGAGCTTGACAGGAGCAAGGGCTGCAGGGAGGTGGAGAACGGTACGTGTCTCGCCATTCTCAAGCTGCTCCTCCTCGTAAGAGTGGCACATGATAGAGAGGAACATACGGTCAACACCGATAGAGGTCTCGATAACGTATGGAGTGTATGATGTGTTCTCTTCTGGGTCGAAGTACTCAATCTTCTTGCCAGAGAACTTAGCATGCTGGCTAAGGTCGAAGTTGGTACGAGAGTGGATACCCTCAACCTCCTTGAAGCCGAATGGCATGCGGAACTCGATATCTGTAGCTGCATTAGCATAGTGAGCCAGCTTGTCGTGGTCGTGGAAACGGTAGTTCTCAGCACCGAAGCCGAGGTTCTGGTGCCACTTCATACGTGTTTCCTTCCACTTAGCGAACCAGTCAAGCTCTGTACCTGGCTTGATGAAGAACTGCATCTCCATCTGCTCGAACTCACGCATACGGAAGATGAACTGACGGGCAACGATCTCGTTACGGAAAGCCTTACCGATCTGAGCGATACCGAATGGAATCTTCATACGGCCGGTCTTCTGTACGTTGAGGTAGTTTACGAAGATACCCTGAGCAGTCTCAGGACGAAGATATACCTTCATTGAACCCTCTGCGCTTGCACCCATCTCAGTAGCGAACATGAGGTTGAACTGACGAACGTCTGTCCAGTTCTTTGTTCCAGAGATAGGACATACAATCTCCTCATCGATGATAATCTGCTTTAGGGCCTCAAGGTCTGGTCCCTGCATAGCTTCGTGATAACGTGCATGAAGGTCGTCATATTTCTTTTGGTTCTCGAGGACGCGTGCGTTGGTCTGGCGGAACTGAGCCTCGTCAAAGCTGTCACCGAACTTCTTCTGAGCCTTTGCAATCTCCTTAGCGATCTTATCCTCGTACTTTGCCATCTGCTCCTCGATGAGCACGTCGGCGCGGTAACGCTTCTTTGAGTCGCGGTTGTCGATGAGAGGGTCGTTGAAAGCATCAACGTGTCCTGATGCCTTCCAGATTGTTGGGTGCATGAAAATGCTTGAGTCGATACCTACGATATTGTCGTGAAGGAGAACCATTGACTGCCACCAATACTGCTTGATGTTGTTCTTCATCTCCACACCATTCTGAGCGTAGTCGTAAACTGCGCCAAGACCATCGTAAATCTCACTTGAAGGGAATACGAAACCATATTCCTTGCAATGACTTACGATCTTCTTAAAAACGTCTTCTGCCATTTTTTTCTTTGATTATATTTTGTCGTTTATTTTTTTGACTAAGGGATAAAGTCTATGGTCGAAGGTCTAAAGTCTTTTGCCTTTGACCTTTCCCCTTTGTAGTTTAGTGTGCAAAATTACACTTTTTTTTTGAATTATCCAACATGGAAATGTATTTTTCCGATGTTTTCGTTTTTTTTAGCATAAAAAATGGAAACAATGAGGATAAATTTTGGATAAATCATGGGATTTTATTATCTTTGCAAAGATTATTCTTTTATTAACTAAATTAAAACCATTTAGAAACTGACCTGTAAAAAGTATGAGAAAGACCAAATTGATGATAGCTGTCATGTTGCTGGCATGGGGTAGTGTGTCTGCCCAGAACTGGAAGCCGGAGGAGGTGAAGACTATCATTGCAAATGTCAATAATAGCTGGCAGAAACGTCATCCGGCCAATCGTGACCGTGCTTTCTGGGATCCGGCTGTCTATCATACAGGTAATATGGAGGCATATTTCCTTTTCAATGAAAGTGCTGATGAGAAGGAACGCAAGACTGCCGACAGATGGCGTAAGTATTCCAAGCAGTGGGGAGAACGTAATTTCTTCCAAGGTGCTTCGGAAATAGACCCTGCAAAGTGGCGATACAAGAACTATGGTGAAGGATCTCAGTATGTGCTCTTCGGCGACTGGCAGATATGTTTCCAGACATATATCGACCTCTATAATGATGCCCTTACAAAGAAAAGCTACAATCCAAGATATATCCATCGCCCTAAGGAGGTTATGAGCTATGAGAAACGTAGCAAGGCGAATGACTACTGGTGGTGGGCTGATGCCCTCTATATGGTGATGCCTGTCATGACAAAGATGTATCTCCTTACTGGTGATGAGGGGTATCTCGACAAGATGTACGAGAACTGGAAATACTGCAACTCTATCATGTATGATAAGGAAACAGGACTCTATTTCCGTGACGGTAAATATGTATATCCCAAGCATAAGACGGCAAATGGAAAGAAAGATTTCTGGGCTCGTGGCGACGGTTGGGTAATGGCTGCTTTTGCCAAGGTTTTGAAGGATCTCCCCAAGGACTATAAGCATCGTCAGGAGATAATACAGTATTATCAGAAACTTGCTGCCGCTATCGTGGCTTGCCAACAGGAGGAAGGATATTGGACTCGCTCTCTCCTTGATCCTGAACAGGCTCCTGGACGCGAGACTTCTGGCACCGCCCTGAACTGCTACGGCCTTCTCTGGGGTATCAATAACGGTATTCTGTCAAAGACATATCTTCCTGCTGCAAAGAAGGCATGGGAGTATCTTGCAACCATTGCCCTTCAGAAGAACAACACCGTGGGGTATGTTCAGCCTATAGGCGAGAAGGCTATCCCCGGACAGGTGGTAGATCAGGAGTCTGTAACCAATTTCGGTACAGGTGCTTTTCTCCTTGCCGCCTGTGAGTATTATCGTACCATAACTAAATAGTCTTGAAAAATAAATTGCTATAAAACATAAATGAAAAAAACATTCTTTCTTGCGGCTTCGGCCATGATGATTTCTGCGGCTTCTCCTGCCGCTGTTAAAAAGACTGCCACAAAGCAACAGCAGCCTGCACCAACACCCGGTATAGAACTTATCGACAAGTGTTGGCATGATCTTCAGATCAACGACATCAACCGCTTCCCGATGCACACCGACTTCTTCGTGTATGAGTCGTTTGGCAAGGCGATGACAGGCGACATCACCAAGTCGGGTAATTTCCTCACTCTTCACGGAAATTGGAAATTCAATTGGGTGGAGAATGCCGACCAGCGCCCAAAGGACTGCTTTTCCGTAGATTATGACGATTCACAATGGAAGACAATGCCAGTTCCTGGTATCTGGGAATTGAACGGCTATGGTGATCCTGAATACGTTAATGTAGGTTTCGCCTGGCGTGGGCATTTTAATCAACAGCCACCAGAAGTGCCAACGAAGGATAATCATGTAGGAACATACCGTAAGACGATAAATATCCCTGCCGACTGGACAGGCAAGCAGGTAATAGCTCATTTCGGAAGCGTTACTTCTTGTATCTATCTCTATGTGAACGGTCGTTTCGTAGGCTATTCCGAGGATTCAAAGGTAGCTGCTGAATTTGATATCACAGACTATGTAAAGGCTGGTGAGAATCAGATCACATTTCAGGTAATGCGCTGGTGTGACGGCTCATGGACTGAGGATCAGGATTTCTGGCGTCTATCAGGTGTGGCTCGTGATTCTTATCTCTTTGCTCGTGATAAGAATAAAAGTATTGAGGACATTGTAGTCACTCCGGAACTCGATGCCTCTTATACCGATGGCTCTATCTGTGTTGAGACAAAGGTTGGCTCTGAGGTTGGGGCAGTCAAATATTCTTTGCTTGATGCAACAGGTGCAGAGGTTGCAACCAAGACTGTAAATGTTCAGAAAGGACAAACTGATGTTTCTGCTGAATTACGCGTAAGTAATCCGAAGAAATGGACAGCTGAAACTCCTTATTTATATAGACTCGTTACCCAAGTTATGGCTGCTGACATCGTGTCTGTGAAAAAGGATAAAAAGGGTAAAGCGGTTGTAGCTAACGGGGTTACCAGCTATGTCTCTACAAAAGTCGGTTTCCGTAAGGTGGAGATCAAAGACTCTCAGCTTCTCGTAAACGGACAACCTATCTATATCAAGGGTGTGAATCGTCACGAACTTGATCCTGATGGTGGATATGTCGTTTCCCGTGAACGTATGATTGAGGATATCAAGCGCATGAAGGAGTTCAATATCAATGCTGTGCGTACCTGTCACTATCCTAACGATCCTGTATGGTATGATCTCTGTGATGAATACGGTATCTACATGACTGCTGAGGCTAATATTGAGAGTCACGGATTCCTCTATCATCGTGATCCTATTACGAACAAGGAACCATTTGCAAAGACCATACTTGAGCGTAACCAGCATAATATCGACATCTACCGTAATCACCCTGCAATCATTGTTTGGAGTCTTGGTAACGAGACAAGTTACAGTAAGAACTTCAAGGCTGCATACGATTGGATAAAAACCGTTGATCCAAGCCGTCCGGTGCAGTATGAGGCTTGTCATGGTGGAGATGCAACGGATATCTTCTGTCCTATGTATTTCTCTCAGTGGAGTTCTGAGAAATACTCTAAGGACGAGAAAAACAAGAAGCCTCTCATCCAGTGTGAGTATTCCCATGCTATGGGTAACTCTTGCGGTGGTTTCCGCGACTATTGGAACCTCGTGCGCAAATACCCTAAGTTCCAGGGGGGATATATCTGGGACTTCATTGATCAGGCTCTTCATAAGAAACTTGCCGACGGTACTCAGATATATGCCTACGGTGGTGACTACAACAGCTATGATCCATCCGATAATAACTTCAATTGTAACGGACTCCTCCAGCCAGACCGTCAGCCAAGTCCTCAGATTTATGAGGTGGGTTATCACTATCAGAACATCTGGACTACTGTCGATGGCAATAACATCAGTGTTTTCAATGAGAACTTCTTCCGCACACTCGATTATGTGGATCTCTACTGGCAGCTTGTTGCCGAGGGAGAGGTTGTTCTCGATGGTTCAATAAAGAATATCAGCATCAAGCCACAGGAGAAGGGCGTATTCAATCTTCCTATCGACCAGAAGATTTCTGAGCTAAAGGCCGAGCATAAGGAGGTATTCCTCAATCTGTCATATCGAAACAAAACTGCCGAAGGCCTCTTGCCTGCGGGTTATGAGGTTGCTCATCAGCAGTTCTTGGTGAATGATGCAAGAGCAGCTCAGGGTGTATGTACCAATGAGTCTGCACAATCAGCAAAGGGTAAGAAGGGTAAGCTCAACGTTAAGGACAATAACAATTCTGCTATTGTCGTTAGTGGCGAAAATACGAATATCGTATTCTCAAAGACAAACGGTCTTATTTCTTCCTATGTTGTAGATGGAAAGGCTATCCTTGGTGATAATGGCAGCATCCGTCCTAATTTCTGGCGTGCTGTGACCGATAATGATATGGGTGCCAGACTCCAGAATGATCTCAAGGCTTGGAAGACGCCTGCTATGAATCTCACCAATATCGAGGGCAAGAAGCAGAAGGATGGTAGTGTCATCGTTGTGGCTGAGTATAAGCTCCCTGACGTCCACGACAATCTCACCCTTACCTATGATATCAAGCCTTGCGGAACAATTACCGTTACACAGACTCTCGAACAGGAGAACGACAGCGTGGCACAGCAGATGCTCCGTTTTGGTATGGTTATGGAAATTCCTTCTTCAATGGATCAGAGTAAATTCTACGGCCGTGGTCCAATAGAGAACTATAACGACCGTAACGATGCCCAGAACGTTGGTATTTACGTTCAGAATGCCGATGAGCAGTATTTCCAATATGTACGTCCGCAGGAAACAGGAACAAAGACTGATATCCGTTGGTGGAAGCAGTCTGACCGTGCAGGTGAGGGCTTCGTTGTCTCCGCTGTAAACGGACAGGTACTTGGTGGAATGTCTGCTATCCGCTATGCCGTAGCCGATATGGACGAAGGCTTGAATAAGAAGCAGCGTCACCAGTGCGATGTCAAGAAGTCACCATTCGTCAATCTCTATATCGATGGTGAAATGGCTGGTGTCGGCGGTGTTGACTCATGGAGCAAGAACGGACAGGCTCTGCCACAGTATCGTGTCATGCTCAAGGGCAAGAAGAGTTTCTCATTCGTCATCAAGCCAGTTGGTAAGTAATGAAAATGAAAAATGAAAAGTGAAAAGTGAAAAATGAGAAATAGTAGCATGTATTTCATTATTTTATAATTTTTCATTTTTCATTTAAAAATTTATTATATGATAATAATCATTTCATTCCTTTTAATAAGTGTGGGGGTAGCGTTACTCCCACACTTGGTTTATCTCGTGGCAAAGGCAATATCGCTTATTGCACATTACCATATAGCCTATAAGCCGTTCGGCTATACCGCTCTTGGCTTGGTAGGCTTGTGGCTCATTCTCTTCTGCTGGGGCTATTTCTTCGGCAGATACTTCCACGAGGTGAAGTCTGTTACAATTGCCTGTAAGGGGCTGCCAAAAGCGTATGACGGCTTTCGCATCGTTCAGATTTCAGATCTCCACCTTGATGGTTGGGTAGGCCATGAGGACGAGCTTCTCGGTATCGTTAATGAGATAAACGCCCTCAAGCCTGATGCCATCGTATTCACAGGTGATCTCGTGTCACTCGATGAAAGTGAACTGAAGCCTTTCGTTCCAATCCTTAGTCAGCTCAAATCTCCTAATGGCGTGGTAAGCATCATGGGCAACCATGACTATCTGCCTTACAACCGCTCCCTTTCCGATAAGGAGCGTGCCTACAAGATTTCCGACCTCCAGCGTATGCAGAGAGAAGAACTTGGATGGAAACTTCTTCTCAACGATAACTGCCCAGTCTTCCCAAAGGGCTATGATAAACCTAATCCCGCTTTCGGAACTATCAACTCCAATCCCCATAGTGATTTTTCCGTTCCCGAATCGGCTCCCTCCCTACGGGGGAGGGCGGGGGGAGAGGCCGTTTCTTTCATCGGCTGCGAGAATCAGTCCATGGGCATTCATCACGTCATTGTGCGTGGAGACCTGAAAAAAGCCTCAGAAGGCACGGAAAACCATTATCCTATTATCTTAACCCATGATCCAACCCATTGGCGTGGTGAAATCGTTAAAGGGCGTCCTTCCCTCACGCTCTCAGGTCATACCCATGCCGGACAGTTCCGTGTTCTTGGCTGGTCTGTTGCCCGTTTCCTCTATGATGAATACGACGGCCTCTACACCGACGGCGACCACAGCCTATATGTGAACATAGGTCTTGGCGGCACCATGCCTATGCGTATCGGTGCAACCCCTGAAATCACTCTCATCACCCTCAAGGCGAAATAGTGATAACGGCCACATAATCCAAATGTCTATTACAAACAACATGAAACGATTCGTTCCAACCTTCATATTACTCATGCTTAGCACCCTCAGCTTTGCTATTGAGAAGCCGTCAGCTAATGAGATCGGCTTTGCACGCCTTATGGCTGAGACATTTCTCAATGAGAGGGGAGCTACCATGCAGATGAACTTGCAACTGGAGGAATATACAGAGCGTCTGTTATTCTTCAACGATATGAAGACACATTCGTTTCTGCTTATGGCTCGCGATGATTATGCCTCGTTGCTCAACGATCAGGTACTTGCCTTCTCCATCGGTGTATGGCATTCAAAGGCTCGTGAGAATGAGACGTTCATGCACATGTTTGCATATTATGACAATCTGATTAAGGATATGCACGAAGGCAGGATTCCAAATGAACAGCCCTCAGAACGTCCGAATATCTACATCAGGCCTATGCTTAATAGCATACGCTGGTATCAGGCTAAATTCGATGATCTGCTTGATGGTCAGAATCGTCCCTGTCTCTATGGATGCGGTGCTGTAGCTGTAGGACAGTTGATGAAGTACTACGAATGGCCGGATAAGGCTAAAGGCAAGTTCTGTTACATAGATCCGGCAAGGAAGTTCCGTAGCATCAATCTCGAAGGGGCTACCACCACATGGGGCAATATAAACAACATCTATAACATATATAATGTCCGTAATGCTGCGCTCGATACGTTGATGAAGCGTGTAGGTCATGCCATCTGTTCCCACTATGGTCATGATGGCACCTCAAGCAACCCCCATCATTTCAAGCGTGCGTTGGTTCGTAATTTCGGCTATTCGCCCGCTATGTTCCTTGTCAATAGTGCTTGCGTAAATGAATACACAATGGTAAACCTTATCCGCAACGACCTTAGTCAAGGTTGTCCTTGCATCCTTACAGGTGGTCACCATGTGTTTGTCTGTGATGGAATGTTTGCCGATTTCCTACACCTCAACATGGGGTGGGGCGGTTCTTTTGATGGCTGGTATCGCTTCCCTGTGGTCAGAAAGGACATAAACGAATACTCATTCATCACCACGGCATTACTTAACGTCTTCCCTGACGATGCTGTTACGCATATTAGTCGTACCATTAATGTCGAAACTCCAGGCACACTTCCCTCACTCCTCACCGAGAAGGATTATTCCAGCATATCTTCCCTGAAAATCATCGGAAAGATCAATGGTGCCGATATCCGTCTCATCCGACGAATGGCCGGTAGCTATGAGCCATGTGACTATTTCTCATGGAAAGGCATACTCACTTCTCTTGATCTCTCAGAGGCTACCATTGTCACGGATACCGTTCCTTACGTCATTGTTAATGCTAATGCCGTCAGATACAACACAAATGTGAAAGGTCGGCACTATGACTTTGCCGATATGACGGATAGTGACTGGCTTGCTTTCTGTGAAGCCAAGGCTAACGATGTCAGAAAGTATCGGATTGTCAGGGAGGATTCAATTTACTACCTACATCCCAAAACCAGTGAAGGGCAGATTGGTCTGTATATGTTCGAGAATTGCGATAATCTCAGGCAGATTATCCTTCCTAAGAATACATATCGTATCTGTCTGCGTGCCTTCTCTGGATGTTGTGCCTTGGAGGAGATTGTCCTTCCGACAGGTGTCAACGGTATTGAGAACCATTCGTTCGCACATTGTATGAGTCTTGAGAAGGTTACGGTATGTAGCGACTCGCCAATGCTCTCCTTGCAGCAGTATGTCGGCAATATCAATAATAATCCAATTTTCTACGATTGTAATCCGAGAATACAGATGGTTACTGATACCACCATGCAGACCTATGCCGACTACATGAAGCAAAAGGAGGAACTTCGTAATGCCAAGAGAGAACAGGAATATGCTCGTGCAAGAGCAGAGGCAGATAAAAAGTTGGATCTTATCCTACCTTTTCTCGCCAAGGCAATGACTAAGCAAGCTTGTCAATGCTCTTTTGGCTTAACGAAAACGTTCTTACCTATACAAACAAGAAAAAAGACACCATACGTGCACCTATGGGTACTAAGGTCATTTCCACCTATAAGATGGTGAAAGGCAAGCGTGTGCTCGTAGGCAGAAAAACAGTCAAAATATGATAATAAACAAATAACTTAACCATAAATTATGAAAAAACTATTATTATTCCTGGCATTCGTGCCAATGCTCTCCGTAGCAAAGAAACCACAGCCTCAGAAAACCGACCGCGAGGTATGGGTGGATATCATGTATCAGATGGCTGAACCCGTTATGAAGAATATGGCTGAAGGTAAGCTTCAGCAGGTTATGGATACTGCCAAAGGCAATAAGAACCTCGAACTCTCACCTACATGGGATAACCGCGACAAGAAGGTGGCATATATGGAGGCTTTCGGACGCTTGCTTGCCGGTCTTGCCCCTTGGCTCAATCTTCCTGATGATGACACCCCTGAGTCTGCTAAGCGTAAGCAGCTCCGTGAGTGGACACGCAAGGCTATCATCAATGCCGTTGATCCGAAATCCCCCGACCGCCTCGGATGGGAGAATGGCGGTCAGACTCTCGTTGATGGCGCATACGTTGTGGAAGGCCTCTTCCGTGGCTACGACTCCCTCTGGGTGCCTCTGCCAAAGGCTACCAAGGATCTTTATATAAAGGAGATAAAAGGTCTCCGACGCTATGACCCTCCTTACACTAACTGGCTTCTCTTCGTGGGCATGGAGGAGTGTTTCCTCAAGCTCGTTGGGGCTGACTATGACCCATATCGCGTCAAGCTCTCTCTCTCAAAGGTCGAGGAATGGTATATCGGTGACGGTCTCTATAGCGACGGACCTTCCTTCGCCTTCGACTACTACAACTCATACGTCATCCAGCCAATGTACTGCGAGTGTCTTGAGATGATAGAGAAGAGTGGGGGAAGCGGTGGCTATCTCATCTTCGACAAGAACGGAAAGCGTCGTGGCTCCAAGAACCGCCTTAATGAGGTTCGTAAGCGTATGCAGAAGTGGAGTGTCATCCTTGAGCGTTTCATCTCTCCAGAAGGCACGTTCCCTGTTGTCGGCAGAAGCATCCCCTACCGCATGGCAACCCTCCAGCCTCTTGCCATGCTCGCATGGCAGAAACGCCTCCCGAAGGAACTCTCCGAGGGACAGGTACGCTCAGCCCTCACAGCCGTAGCCAACCGTATGTTCTACGGACAACTTGAGAACCCTGCCAAGGACGCTTCCCCCCTCTCACGCAACTATAACGCTGGTGGATTCCTCACCATCGGTTTCGTAGGCTCTCATCCAAACGTAGCCGACTGGTACACCAACAACGGTTCTCTCTACATGACCTCCCTCGCCTTCATGGCTCTCGGTCTTCCTCCAACCGATTCCTTCTGGACCGCCCCATACGAGAAATGGACATCAAAGAAGGCTTGGGAAGGTGATGATTTCCCGAAAGACCATAAGTGGGACATCAATCGCGAAATCCTGTATTGGGAGTAAAAAGCAAAAAAGGAAGGGTAACACCTTCCTTTTTCGTTCACTTCAAGCTCCCTTTTTCGAATAAGAGCAGCATAAGAGCGACATAAGAGCAGCATAAGAGGAAGAGGGGAGGTTGAAGGTAGGATAATTCTGACAGTTTTGGCGTAAGCAATTATCAATTTGCCTATATTCCAATGGTGTCATGCCGGTGAGGCGACGGAAGTATTTCGAGAAGAAGGAGGGATTGGCAAAGTGCATCTCCTCTGCTATCTGCGTGGCAGGCTTGTCTGTATGGCGCAGTTCTATCTTGATGCGTGTGATGAGGGCGCGGTCTATCCATTCCTTTGCTGTGATGCCGCTTGTCTGACGGATGATGGTGTTGAGATAGCGCTCCGTAAGGCATAGACGGTCGGCATAGTAGCCTATCTGGTGCTGCTCTGCACAATGCTGTCCTGCCAGTTGGATAAAACGGTCGAAGATGGTCTGTTCTCGTGAGCGTGAGGCGGCTTGCATGTCACTATACTTATGGAACAGGTGGTCGTAGTGGTTCATCAGAGCCGCCACGAGGGCTGTTACCGTGGGGCGGTGATAGTCAACACAGTGTACTGTGTGCCAGATGGTATTGAGTATGTTTAGGGCTATTTTGATGTCATTCTCGCCAACGGGAAGTTGGAAATCGCGCACCTGACCGTTGAATGCCGATGGCATCTGCCCAAGGGCGAAAGGCATAGGGAAGGCATCAAACAGACCGATACCGAAGATCTGGAGATCGTCGGAGAGGCGTATGGGATTGAGAATGGTGCCTGGACCTATATATAATAGCGAGCCGGCTGTGATATGACGATCTTGCAGGTTGATGTTTATGTCAGCCTCACCCTGCACTATGACGCCAAAGCGGGAATCGTTAATGACGAAAGGCGGCTTATGGCTTATCAGCAACTGGAACACGCTGTGGTCGCCATGAACCATAGCGAGTTCCCCGTTTAAGAATATTTTCTCCTGTATTTGCGCAAGGTGTGGCGAGAATATGTCACGCATGCGCAACATATCAATTAATTTTGGTTGTTTGTTCATTTCTTTTTATGTCAAAAGTCAAAAGGCTAAGGTCAAAAGGCTAAAGTCAAAAGTCAAAGGTCAAAAGTCGAAAGACTTCAACCATTAGTCCTTAGTCATAAGCCTTTAGTCTTTAGTCTTTAGCCTTTAGTCTTTAGCCTTTAGCCTTTTCTCCACTTTCCGACGACAAAGATAATCATTTTCCGTGGAATAATGTTCAAATTTTAAACAAATCAAACAAAAAGAACATCTTTCTATTCTAAAAGATAATTATATTCTCATATTATAATTGTAATTTTGCAACAGAAAACAAATTTTATGCAAAATGAAGAAATTATTTATTGTTTTGATAATGCTGCCTATTATGCTACAGGCGCAGACGCTGGAAGAGTGTCAGCGTGCAGCGGAGAACAACTATCCCCTCATCCATATCCAGAAAGAACCCATCTTCCGTTATTGGAAACCCGAAGCCTCCCGTTTCCATGCCTGTGAGAACGGCTCCCTCCTCATCCTTGCCCCCTGGTCTCCCGAAAACATCGGCGATGTCAACGGCATCCCCCAAAGGAAACCGACTACAGCATCTTCCATAACCTCAACAAGATAGCGGAGGAAATATGCACCTTCAATGGCTCCGCCGTTGTGAAAAGAGAATAAAAAAAGCCACCGGGTTCCAGCGGCTTTTTTTTTATTAATGAATCTTGTTATAATTCTCTTCTACGTATTTATTGAAACTGTCCTTATCATTCTTTGAGATGTCACAAAGTTTTTCCAGTTCCTCATCATTAGCAATACGTTTCAGCTCCTTTAGGCGATTATATACTCCGATAATCACATATAATCCACCAGTATAAGCATTTTTTGTAAAGGTTTTCTCATTATGCATTAGTGCATAAAACAAGCAAGCGGCATGATAGTATGCCTGAAATTCCGGATGGCGAGAGAAAAGCTTTGCCTCTGTTGGTCCGATCTTGATATTTACGTCAGATGCCACAGCACTCCATGATGCTATGTATTTCCTGGCTTCTCCCATCTTCGGATCATCTGATAAATGCTCTATATAGTATTGGCAACATCCCATTACGTCGGTGATATGCTTATGCGCCTCCTCTGCCGTCTTGAAGTCGAAAGGCTCAGGTATAAAGCCCATGCGTAAGTCTGAATTGAAGATTCTTAATTCAGACAGGTAGTTTTCCAATTCTTTATACTTTTCTTCATGTTCCATCAGCCATTGGTCGTTAGCCATAACGCCCTTGTCATTCCTTGTATTAGCCAACGTAAGATGAAGGAAGCACTCTAACAGTCCTTTGCGTGACAGTTCTGCAATGAGAGGGAAAATTGATTGTCCCCAGATGTCATAGGAGTATGATACGGGAATGGGGATGTCGGTACTGTCATTCATCGGCACTTCAAACGCTGCAGAAAAAATATCATACAGCTTGCCATATTCAGAAGGCTTGTTCTGCATTAGCTCTTTGACAATGTTGAATGTAATTATACTCCTGTCACCGGATTCCATCTTTAATCCCATGCTTTTCCATGTCGCAAGGTCGTCTTCTATATAGCGTGGCGCATCACTATTGTATAGAGCGAACATTAAATAAGCACTTAAGGCCTGATGAAATGCACCCATATTAGAAATTATGTTTCCAACTATATAGTATGCTGGACCGCAATTAGGAGAGCAGCTGATAGCCAAATGCGAATATCTCAATGCCTCATCCTCCCAGTCTTTCCTCTTTTCTCTGTTCTCTGCCGATAAACTGAACAGTTGATCTGCCAGGTTATAATACACTTTTGCTTGTATGGTGTTGCTTGCTGAGTCAAGGAAAGTCGCAGCCTTCTCATAGCAGTCTATAGCCTCTAACTGGCGACCTTCATCGCTGTAAAGCATTCCGAGCAAGTTATATTCGTTTAGTAACGAATATGGTCTGTCTTTTATCTTGATGCTTTCTTCAAGAATCTCTTTCGCTTCCCTGTTTGCTTTTAGCTTTGACAGACAGTAAGCCTTCTCATACATGGCTTCTTGTTCGTTAGGCGAAACCTTCAGAATCTCATTGAATTTAGTCAAAGCCTCATGGTATTTCTCCATGTCAAAGAGGTCACGCCCCTCCTGTTTCAGCTTTTCCAAATCGCTCACCTGACCGTAAGCCGAAACAGCCCCGATACTCGCTAACAACAAACCGAATAGTCTCTTTATCTTCATAATCTTTTAATTCTGGTGCAACGATACATCATTTACCCAAACATAGCTGGTATTATAAATGGTATGCTCAAAAGAAGCAGGATAAAGAATAAAACAATAGGACTTATCACAATGCCAGCCAATATACTAATGATTATCCACCACACCTTATTCTTCCTGTTGATTTTCCCCTTGCTTTTGGCGATATAATAAATCATTGGTATTGCAATCATGATTATCGCCAGTAAAAATATAGGCACGAAAATAATCCCGGGGGAAAGACATTCCCCTTTTCCTACAGGCAATTCCTGTCCTTCCTCCTCTGCAAATACAGCTACGGAGCATAGCAGGAAGAGTATAGGTAATGGTTTCTTCATAAGCTTTTAGAATGATATCATTTGCAAAAGTAATGAATCTATGGCAAATAACCAAATTTTATTTTTCTTTTCAGCGTTTTTTCATGTTATTCTGTCATTTTATACATTAATCTTTTTTCTACCCTCTGAAGATGGATGCCGACTTTAGCGTTGACATCTTTGCCATCGAGGTGTGCGAAGAGTTGTGTAATGGTCTCAAAGGCCTTATAGGGAAGTAGTCTTTCTTGACCGGGCGTAGCGGACAGTTGGACAGTGGACAGATGTGTTTTTGTAATACAGTTATCTCTATTTTCTATATATTATATATTATAATTAATTAATAATAAGATAGTTATAAGTAAAGACAAAGAAAATTCGTGTTTCCCAAAATTCAACTGTCCTTCTGTCCGTTCTGTCCTGTCCATGCTCATCTTCTATGTTTAATTCTTTCTAGAAGGCTGAATATCAATAATGTACGACATTTTAAAATCAACATCACCAAAGATGCCGGAACTAAAAAACGGTACAGAAAGCATCTGTATTTTGCTCATACAGACCTCAAAAGATATGCATGAGCCTATCGTTCCGGTGCTTTTTTCAGTATTTTGGGGCGCATATCTGTATTCTTGAATTTTTGTACCTAGATAGCTTTTGGAAGTAGATGTTTGGTGAAATGCTAATCTTGTTGCGGAAAACGGCCCTGAGTGATGAAAAAAATAACTTGAGACGATTTATTGATCTATTTATTGTCCCACTATCACTAAATGAAAAAAATCAGGAAAATGTCCTGTTATTGCACGCTAATTCACGCTAAATCCTAACCATCAATTCGGGATTTAGTAACTTTGCATTCGAAAGATTGAAACAGGATTCGGGGACACGAAATTGCCCGGAAGCGTCCGAAGCAAGTCCCATGTGATTCCCAAGTGATTCCTATGTGATTCCCATTTCTGATGGGAGGCAAAGGGAGCCGACAACAGAACAACGTAGAATGAAGAAATGCAGATCACGCTCTTCAATCAAAGGCCACGAGAGAAGAGAAACGGATTCTGATTCCACCCATTCTCAATATATCAAAGTATTTATCTGAACACGGAAGTCACAGAATAAACAAAACGTCGTTTCTTTCGTGACTTGCTTTAGCTTGATGAGCTTGCGAATAATTCCGTGTTCGTAAAGAAAAAAGCTCTGCGACTCTGCGTTTGAGAAAAATCTTATTTGCTATTATGTTCTGGAGAGGCTTTTATGTTTACAAAATGGATTTGGGTTGTCTGTTCATCCTTGGTGAATATTGGAGTTATAGAATTGGGTTCATATTCGTATATGCTATCACTAAAGAATGGATATGAGACTTTCTCACAGCTGTCTTTTAAGTCGTATATGATGAAATATCTCTTGTCTATAGGACGCTCTTCTTTCACTACTGTGCTATCCACAATGCTCTTTAGTTTCTTCTGGTCATAGAATGAGTCATCTTCTGAAGGAACATATATAATCTTACCGTTAATATCAATATATCTATGTGGATAGTTTCTTCTTACTGTGAATTCTCCGCTATCAAAATGTAAATCGGCAGCCTCATGAATACAGAATATATCATTGAAGATTAATCGGCATCCTATACATCCATTATATTGATTCTTTTTCGTTTTGGATGTCTTCATACTATACAGAATGAATGCCTTGCAACTGTCATGTTCCAGGACGAATGCTTTTATCTCATGCAACAGACTTTTCTTCATGCTTGTGGTATCAATCTCTTCCATAGGAGCTGGTAATGCGTGTTGCTTCTCTTCCTTCTCATTGCAGGATGCGAGAAGGAAGATGAGGAAGAGGAGTGTGGAGAGGAATGTTCTTAGGTTCATAAGATGTATTTATTTGTTGGCAAAGGTGATGATTTTCTTAATCCCACCAGAAGTTCCAGAAATGTGATTTCTCAAGACTGTTGACCTGCTTCCAGATGTATGGATCACTACCAGACTCTATACAGTATGCCTGATGTTCGAGGGCGAGTTGGTAGCAGTTCTGTGGTTCAACAGGTTCGGGAACGTAGAAATAGACCGTGTCATAGAAAATGAAAGCAGGTACGGCATTATACTTCTCATACCAGTGTTTTGCGAAGATAATATTGTCCTTTGGGTCTGGTGCTCCGTCTCCTCCAACGGGTGCGATATACTTGAATATCTCCCACGGATGATCAACATGGAATTTTATCAAAGCAAAGTTGTCACCTGTCTGATTTTGTTCAAGGGTATCAAAGGTCGCACCATAGCCGTCATCGTTCTTCGGGTCTGTGAATTCAGCCCATGTATAAGGCTCTTCCCATGTTTCCGTGTTTTCTTTTATCATTTTGTTGACAGCCTGTTGTACATACTCTGTTGCATCAGGTAGGTTGGAGAAATCCACATCATCAAAGAAAGATGTAAGATCCTCCGTAAGATTGTCATCCAACTGCACAATGACTGGAATGTAGTCTTTCGACTCATCACCCTTGGCTTTTTCTTTGAGATAGAGATTTGTCAGTTCCTCATCAGTCATGGTGCCTAATTCTATAATCTCATGCTTGCTGTCGATGATTTCATGCAATTTGTCGTAAAGAGATTTGTTATATTCCTCTATGCGTTTTTTCTGATAGTATTCATTCCATTGTTTCTCTTCCTTGTTCAGTCGTTCTATGGTCTCTGGATGCAATCGAATGAATCTATATATGAAATAGGCCATAAAAGATACGAAGATGATAGTATAGATTATTGCTACTGCTCTTTTATAGAATGACAAAATCAGAATAGAGCCTAATATGGTCAAGATGCCGAAGAATATTGGAAAGATGAAGAGCGTGTACTTCTCCTGACGTCTTTTATAGTCATAGAGTTCTTTTACTGTCATTTTGTAATATAGGCTTATCTCGCAGGTGAGGAAGCCTGTAATGCACATTCCGAGGAAGGAGTCTTTTCCTACCTTGTCAAGTATCTTTTTCAAATTTTTCTGTGCCATGTAGAATGTGTTAACTCTTTGTTCTTCAAAACATTTTTATCGGCAAGTTATTATACTTTGTCTGAGTGCAAAAGTAATAAAAAAATCTGATATCGACAAGCTTTTGGGAAAAATCAAGGGAGAAATTACAAAATCCCCCCAATAAACACCAGAAATCAGTGGTAGGTATAGAGTCTTGCAAACTTTTGCAATGATAACACAGTCAAAGAAACGGTAAAAAGTTGAAGAAAAACGATTGTTTTACTCTTATTTTGACATAATAACGTCTTTTGAATGGAAAAAAACGACATCTTGTTTGAAATGTCATTTTTTTTTGTTTACTTTGCATTCGAAAGACGAAAGGCAAAAGACAAAAGACATTCAACTTTAGCCTTTAGACTTTATCCAAATAAAAAAATATGAAGAAAATAATCTCAACTATTATTCTATGTGGTGTGGTTCTGGCTATGAATGCGCAGAACGTGACATCACCAAACGGGAAGTTGTCGGTTACGACAACAGATAATAAGTTAGTTATCAGTTACGATAAACAGAAGGCTCTGGAATTAGCCGATGTTCCTTTCTCAAAACTGGAACTCGCAAATAAGGTAACGACCAATTACAAGATGCTTGAAGGCAAGCGTCTGCATT
Source organism: uncultured Bacteroidales bacterium (assembly GCA_902798615.1). GTDB lineage: Bacteria > Bacteroidota > Bacteroidia > Bacteroidales > Bacteroidaceae > Prevotella. The sequence continues at coordinate 44,439 of CADBXL010000009.1, forward strand.
GCACTAATGAGGCTAACGAGTATCAGGCTTCCATAGGTAAAGATGCAAAGATTGTGATGCGTCTCTATAACGACGGCATTGCCTTCCGCTATGAATATACTAACTTGAAGAATCAGAAGCACCCAGAGGAGAACACCGTGTATATGATTCCTGAAGGAACGAAGCGATGGTTCATGCAATGGGCGGAGTCATACGAGGGCTTCTTCCCCCAGAATACCACATACAAGGAAACACCCGTTCCGTCATTCAGCGGTGTGTTCAAGTCGGCTGACGGATGGTGCAACCGTTGGGCATATCCTGCCCTGTTAGAGCCTTCCGATGGCGTTTTTGCCCTTATCTCTGAGGCAAACATCGAGCGCAGACAGAGTGCTTCAAGCCTGTATAACGACGGGGAGCGTTATAAAGTGGTGCAGGATAAGAACGAGCTGGATCTGACAGGTGACTGGCATACTCCTTGGCGCGTGGTAATCATCGGAAAGCTGGCAGACATCGTGCAGTCAACACTCGTAACGGATGTTAGCGAACCATCAAAATTGAATGATACCAATTGGATAAAGCCGGGTGTGGTGTCGTGGATCTATTGGGCATACAACCACGGCTCAAACGACTATGAGATAATCAAGAAATACGTGGATATGGCAGTTACGCTAAAGCTTCCATACGTGCTCATTGATGCTGAGTGGGATGAGATGAATAAGATAGAATCCAATAAGGGCAAGACCATTGAGGATGCCGTGGCATACGCTAATTCAAAGGGTGTGAAGCCTCTTATTTGGTATAACTCGTCAGTTGGTTGGATAGACGGTGCTCCTACTCCTAAGTTCCGTCTGAACAAGCCAGAGGACAGGGAGAAGGAGTTTGCATGGTGCGAGAAGATTGGTGTGGCAGGTGTGAAGATAGACTTCTTCAGCGGAGATAATCAGGCGAATATGGACTATTGTCAGGACTTGCTTGAGAGTGCTGCCCGTCATCATCTGTTGGTTAATTTCCACGGTGCTCCTATCCCTCGCGGATGGCAGCGCACTTATCCGAACCTTCTCTCAACAGAGGGTGTGTATGGTGCTGAGTGGTATAACAACGTGGCTACTTTTACAAAGAAAGCAGCAAGCCATAATGCTACTTTGCCTTTCACAAGAAACGTGATCGGACCTATGGACTATACCCCATGTGCTTTTAGCGATTCACAGCATCCGCACATCACTTCCAAGGGACATGAGCTTGCACTTACCGTACTCTTCGAGAGTGGTTTACAGCATCTTGCCGATCGTCCTGAGAGTTTCCTTGCACAGCCAAAGGAGGTTCAGGCATTCTTAGGTGAATTGCCAAGCGTATGGGATGAAACACGCTTTGTGAGCGGTTATCCGGGTAAGAGTGCGGTGTTGGCTCGCAGAAGTGGAAATACATGGTATGTGGCAGGTATCAACGGATTGGACGAGGCACAGAAACTCACTACCGACCTCAGCTTCATAGGAAAGGGTAAGGCACAGCTCTTCACAGATGATGCCAACGGAGAATGGAAGATAACGACCACCGAACTGCCTTCGGAGATAGAGTGCCAGGCACGCGGTGGGTTTGTGATTGTGGTAAAAGTTAAATAAAAGACCCACCCCCTTACCCCTCCCATAAAGGGAGGGGAGTAGATAGTATTTATCCCTTGAGGAGGTAATTGTTTTTTTAGTTTTTTTATGACTTACCCATGATTTGAGATACAAACCACTCCCCTCCCTTTATGGGAGGGGTAAGGGGGTGGGTCTTTTATGCAAAGCTTGAATAATCATGGCAAAGAGATATGTTCAGACATTGGATCTTCGTGATGATCCAGATATGATTAAGGAGTATCGTAAATGGCATTCCAAGGAGTTTCATTGGAAGGAGATACGCGATGGGATAAAGGCGGTAGGAATACTTGAAATGGAAATCTACATCCTCGGAACTCGCCTTGTGATGATAGTGGATGCTCCTGATGATTTCGACTGGCAAACCGCTATGGATAAACTTGCCACTATGCCACGACAGGCAGAATGGGAAGCGTTTGTTGCGAAACTGCAAGGATGTAGTCCCGATGCCCGAAGCGATGAGAAATGGCAGATGATGGAAAGGATGTTCTATTTGTATTAAAACAATAATTCGCCCTTCGGGTACTCTCCCTTTCTCATAGAAGTGGAGAGTAATGAGTCTTTAGAGGGGTTATTACCTTTGATTATGAAAAAACTGTTATCTATTATTTTATTATGCATTGTTGTTACGGATGTTAATGCTCAGAGTCCGAAACCTTGCGGTCCGGTGCCTACGGAGAATCAGTTGCGTTGGCAGGAGATGGAGATGTATGCGTTTATCCACTATTCTATGAACACGTACACCGATCAGGAATGGGGCTTTGGAAATGAAGACCCGAAACTGTTCAATCCAAGCGATCTCGATTGTAGGCAATGGGCACGAGTATGCAAGCAAGCGGGCATGAAGGGTATCATCTTCACCGCCAAGCATCATTGTGGATTCTGTATGTGGCCTTCAAAATACACGGAGTATTCCGTGAAGAACTCTCCTTGGAAACAGGGCAAGGGTGATGTGGTGCGTGAATTGGCAGACGCATGTAAGGAGGAAGGGCTGAAGTTTGCCGTATATCTCTCACCATGGGACAGAAATCATGCCGACTATGGCAAACCTGAATACGTAACCTATTTCCGCAACCAACTGCGTGAGCTACTAACCCAGTATGGCGATATCTTCGAGGTGTGGTTTGACGGAGCCAATGGCGGTGACGGCTGGTATGGCGGTGCGAACGAGACACGCAAGATCGACGGCAAGACATACTACCAATGGGCAGAGACATTCCGCATGATACGTGAGTTGCAACCTAAAGCCGTGATATGGAACGATGGTGGCGACCGTGGCGACCTGCGCTGGGTAGGTACGGAGGCTGGCAACGTGGGTGAGACTAACTGGAGTCTGATGCCCGCCACAGGAGATACGCCTTGGCATATGCTGCACTACGGTGTGGAGAATGGCGATGTGTGGTGTCCGGGCGAGACCAACACCAGCATACGTCCGGGATGGTTCTACCATGATGCAGAAAACGAGCATGTGAAGAGTCTGTCGAAACTGATGGACACTTATTATAAGTCTGTAGGGCGCAACTCTACGCTCCTCCTCAACTTCCCTATAGCCCCTAACGGTCGTATTCATCCAAATGACAGTCTGCGTGGCATAGCCTTCAAGAAGATGATAGACGAGGTGTTCAAGACCAATCTTGCCGAGAAAGCCAAGAAAAAGACCTCTGGCTATGAAACCATAATAGACTTCGGAAAGCCTACAGCCTTCAATCGTTTTTTATCAGAAGAAGAGATAAGTCAAGGTCAACGAGTAAAGGAATTCTCACTTGAGGCATTGGTCGATGGTGAGTGGCAGCAACTGAAAGATGCACTGGTGGATAATGGTAATGGCCTGACTACTATCGGGCATCGTCGCATCATCTGTTTTCCAACTGTAAAAGCCACAAAACTGCGCTTTACTATTACCGCAGCCAAATGTCAGCCAATCATCAAGAAACTGGGCGTATATCTTGCTCCTGAACTGACTGCCGACATTCCTGATTCGGGCGAAAAGAAATCATCAAGCCTTCATTTCTTTTTCAGTAATCCAAAGCAGATGATGATAGACTGGGACAAGGAACAGACCATTACATCGTTTCGTTACCTGCCACCGCAGAAAACGAGGGATGGACTCATCACCCACTATACACTTTGGGCTTCAAGCGACTGGGCAAACTGGACAAAGCTTGCTTCGGGCGAGTTCTCGAATATCGTAAATAATCCAATCTGGCAGACAATCAAGTTTCCTGCCACCAAGGCTCGTATCCTAAAACTCGATGCCGACAAACTGGCAGAGGGAGAAAGAATGAACTTTGATGATATAGAAATTGTAATAGAATAAGCAATTTGAAGGAAAATGAAGCATATTATTCTCGCAATATCACTGATGCTGAGTGTTTCAGCACAGGCACAGCAACCTCGTGACTGGGAGAATCCGCACGTATTAGGCATAAATAAGCTACCGTATCATGCTACGCTGCAACTGCCTTCAAAGGAGGCGGAATGCAAGGAAATCGTTTCGCTTGATGGTCAATGGCAGTTTCATTGGTCGAAAGACCCGGAATCGCGTCCAATAGGCTTTGAGCGTGACGACTACGACGTTAGCCGATGGGATAAGATAACCGTGCCGGGCAACTGGCAGTTGCAGGGCTTCGGTAAGCCTATCTATGTCAATATGCAGTATCCGTTCCATCGTGACCGTCCGAGTGTGACGGGAGAGCCAGACCGTGACTGGTATGCCTACGACCACCGCAATCCTGTTGGTTCATACGTGACGTTTATGGACATCACGAGGGAGATGCTGTCGCAGAACCTCATACTACATTTCGGAGGTGTTCACTCGGCTTTCTATGTATGGGTGAACGGTCAGAAGGTGGGGTATAGCCAGAACTCCATGTCTCCAGCTGAATTTGATATTACAAAATATGTTCATGAGGGAAAGAACCGCCTTGCCGTGGAGGTGTATCGCTGGAGTGACGGCAGTTATCTGGAATGTCAGGATATGTGGCGACTGTCGGGCATTTTCCGTCCGGTACAGCTGTGGGTTCGTCCGCTTGTGCATATAGCCGACTATAAAGTGGAGGCTGTTCCCAATAAAGATTTCTCACAGGCACAGGTAACGGCGGACATCGCCGTTTGCAATGTGGGAAAGACTCGTGCAAAGAATCTCTCCGTAGCCCTGAATATAGACGGAAAGACTATCGAGGGTAAGCTGAAAAGCCTTGCTGCTGGCGATACAATGCACGTGCGATTGTCGCATACTATCGAGAATCCAAAGCTCTGGTCTGCGGATATTCCTAACCTCTATCCGTTCAGCATCGAATTGCCAGACGAGCATTTTGACTATCATCTTGGAGTGAAGCGAGTGGAATGTGTTGGTGAGGTATTGAAATTCAATGGTAAGAATATCAAGCTGCGTGGTGTGAACCGTCACGACCATCATCCTGTTACAGGCCGATATGTTGACCGCAAGACCTACGAGCAGGATATAATGCTGATGAAGCAGGGAAACGTGAACTTCCTGCGTACCAGTCACTATCCTGATGATCCTTACCTCTATGAGCTTTGTGACCGTTGGGGCATATACGTGATGGACGAGGCTAATCAGGAATCACACGGCTACGGATATGCCAACAAGGTGATGGGAGAAGACCCCGAATGGCGTGATGCACACGTTGACCGTGCTGTCAGTCTGGTGCAGCGTGACAAGAACCATCCGAGCGTTATATTCTGGAGTCTTGGCAATGAGGGTGGGGTAGGCCCTAACCTGAAGGCGATGCGCGAGGCGGTAGTGGCACTCGATACTATTGCCCTGCCATTCTGCGATACAGACCGTGCACAGAGCGATATCTACGATGATGGGTATCTTTCTCCATCCAGGCTTGTAGAAGAGGCACGCAAGGTGACTGACCGTCCTTTCATTATGCGAGAATATGCCCATGCAATGGGAAACTCTGTGGGTAATTTTCAGGAATACTGGGATGTGATCTATGCCGATAGCAGTATCTGTGGAGCAGCCATCTGGGACTGGGTGGATCAGGGTATTCTAAAGAAAGAAAATGACAAGGAATTCTGGGCTTATGGCGGTGATTTCGGTGATAAGCCTAATGACGGACCTTTCTGTCTTAATGGTCTTATTGCTCCCGACCGTACACCTCATCCGCACTACTATGAGGTGCAGCATGTCTATCAGCCTTTCTTGATAGAACGTGACGGGGATAATCTGCGTATTACACCTCGCTACACATTCGCCAAAATTGATGAATATGATATCACTACTGATACCGTTACTATTGGTTCGGAGCGCCTTCTCAATGTCTATGTACGCCTGAAAGAGGATAGGCCGTGGGCAAAGAAAGGCTTTGCCGTGGCAAGTGAGCAGTTCGTGTTGCAGCCATATCAGTTTGAATCATCTTTGAGTGGTAAGCCTGCCAAGGTGCAGAAAACCGCTAACGGACTTGTTGCCCACACCAATCGTGGAACGATTACCGTCAACAGCATAGGCGCACTTACCAGTTGGATTGTAGATGGTGAGGAGATGCTCAATAGTCCTTTGGAACCATATTTCTGGAAACCTGAGAACGACAATCAACATGCAGCCCATTTCGCAGAGCGACTGGTAGCATGGCGTGATGCCTTGGATAAGCGTACAAATAAGTCTTTCCGTGCAGAGGCGGCTTCTGACGGTGTGAAAATAATCAGCGAGACAACACTTCCGATAGGTGCGGAACTGACGATTACGTACACGATAACAGACGAGGGACGTGTCAAGCTTGATATGGACTATCGACCTACTGCCACTAACCTTCCGCTTCTTCCAAAGTTCGGTATGCGTATGCGCCTGCCAAGCGACTATGCAAATATTGCATATCATGGTCGCGGTCCGTGGGAGAACTACCCAGATCGCAAGCGTAGTGCTTTTATCGGACGATATGAGATGCCGCTCTGTCAGTTTGAGACCGAGTATATACATCCGCAGGACAACGGCTGTCGTACTGATGTGCGTTGGTTCAATATCAGTAATGGAAAGAAGAGTATCCGTATTGATGGTTGTCAGCCTCTCTGCATCCGCGCATGGGACTATGGAGAGGAAAATCTTGAACCAGCCCAACATCCGCACGAGATACAGCGTGGCCGTTTCGTGAACCTTAATATAGACTTGAACATCCATGGTGTAGGCGGTATTGACACATGGGGGCAGCGTACCCTTCCGCAATATACCATAGATGGTAATAAGCCATATCACTATACATTCATTATGAGTGTGTTATGAGGTTAGGGCTTAGTGTTTAGAGTTTAGTGTTTAGTGTTTAGAGATTAGAGTTTAGTGATTAAAAAGAGCACACGGGTGCATTAAAGGGTATGCGTCCGTGTGTTTTGATTATCTATAGAGGAGTATTACATTAACGTGAATTCGACGAATTAGCTCTTGCTGTCGCATAGCATAACATTAATTAGCCTTACGACTTAGATTCTTATCAATTTTTGTCCAAATTAATGTCTTAATTTACGTCTTAATTAATGTTTCAAAGCAAAGGAGATCCCTGTTTTTTTCGTCGAACTTACGTTGATTTACTTTCTAAACCTCCGCGCAAGCGGATCTTCTTTCGTTTATTTTGTCGGCTTTACGGGGATGATTTTCCCGCTCTTATCAAACGTCATTCTGTCGATGCACACCTGACGATGAGTGCCTGGTGAAAGTTGACGCTCGCGGAAGTTATTGTTTATGCGATGATAGACGATGTACCACTCATCCTTGCCCGGAATCTGGAGGACGGAGTTATGAGCCGTGCCGTAAATCTCCTGAGAAGGATCTTGCTGTATCACGATTGGCTGCTCCGCCACGGTGATAGGACCGAGAGGAGACTTCGCCGTGCCATAGGCAACGTGATAGTTGTCCGCACCTGTATCGTCAACCGACCAGAGGAAATAATATGTGCCCTTGCGCTTGAAGACGTATGCACCCTCACGATAGGCGTAGTCCTTCAAAGTACCGCCCTTAGGAGTGAGGTTCACCTTCGTCTCCTGCTTTATGCTCGTCATGTCGTCGTTAAGCTCTGCACCTGCCATGAAACCGTTACCCCAATAGAGGTAATACTTCTTCGTGGCTTCGTCATAGAACACATCCACATCAATAGCCTGTCCACCCTTTGCATCAGCAGGACGGTCTGCATCTGTTATCACAGGATGTCCGCAGTCAACGAAAGGTCCTGTAGGGCTATCACTAACCGCACATCCTATCTCCTTACGGTTGCTCTTAGGGTTATGAGCCGAGAAATAGAAATAATACTTATATCCATCCTTCTGCTTACGCTCTATGATACATGGTGCCCATGCGTTTCCGCTTGCCCAAGCCACCTGATCGCCTTTCACGTTCAGCATCTTACCCTCGTCCTTCCATGATGCTGGATCGCAGAGCGCCTTTCCCGGATTTTTCGGATTAGCCTCGCATGAGAACACGTTGAAGTCGTAACCGCCCCAATGTGGAGTACCGTCGGTGGTAGAGTAGATGTAATATTTCTTCGTGAGGTTAGAGTAAAGCACCTCCGGGTCAGCGTGGAAATCGGGTAGGATAGGGTTCTTCCCTGCTCCCCACTTGGCAATAAGGCGGTCTTTCTCCTCCTGTGTGATAGGCATGATGGTTCCGTGACGGGGAGTGAACTGTCCGTGAGTCTTGGTATCAGCCACCCACTCAAAGGTCTTGAGGTCGGCAGACTTGCAGAACTGATAGTGCCCTGCTCCGTAGCAGTCGTACATCACCACCCACGACTTCCCGTCGAGGCTCTTGCACACGCCAACACCCTCAACAGCCTTCTTGCATACCTCCACATGACCGTCAATCTTCGTCCATTGAGAGCCGTCAGGCTTGCCAGGCTCGGCTGTGAGCTGCTTTGCCGTTGCCTGGAAGATACCGCCGTGAGCCTCACTCTTATAGAAGAGGTGGTAGAGCTGATCGGCATCGTTATACACTATGTCGCCGTCGATGGTGGCCGAACCGCTATCGAACAAATAAATAGGCTCGCCCTCAAGGTCGGTGAAGTCCTTGTTCACGTATGAATAGAAAATCTTGTCGTACTTGCATTTCCCATCGTTGGTCAAAAGAGAATAGAACACCATGTATTTTCCTGTCTTATGGTCGTAGATGGTCTCAGGAGCCCATACGCGCGTCACGTTCTTCCACAGCTTAGGGTATTTCGTAGGGAAGTTAACGGCTGAGTGGGTCCAATGGATAAGGTCTGTAGATTTCATCAGCACAATGCCGCGGTTGCTTGCCCATCCGAGGCTTGACTTCATATCCGTCACCACCATGTAGAACGTTTTGCCGTCCTCACCGCGGAGTATATGCGGGTCACGAACACACTGGGTATAGGCTATGGAATCCGACTTGATGACAGGCAATCCCTGATTAAGTAGGGTATAGTTGTAGCCGTCATCGCTCAGGGCATAGCATATCTGTTCCTGTTCTGGAGCGTTTCCTGTGAAATATGTGAAGAGAAAAGACACTTTCTCCTGTGCTGTGACAGGCATAATACTCAATGCCATAGCAATGGTTAGCAGATGTTTCTTCATAATAGTGACCTCTCCCCCCGCCCTCTCCCGTAGAGAAGGAGCCGGAGCGCGAAAGGATGATAGTTAGTTAATTAATTGTTTGATATTCTTTTGCAAAAGTATAAAAAAAAGAGGAAAGAAAAGCATCAAAATCAGAAAAAACACCTTTCCTTCCTTAAAAGGATGGCGATTAGTTGCCTTTTATCTATAGAATTACGTGATAAAACATATAAAAAATGTCAATAGGGCGCAAAGATTTGTTTTTTATGAAAATAAAGATTATCTTTGTGGTCGATTTAATAACAACCATTTCATTAAGCCAAAAGAGCAATGACAAGCTTGCTTAATTATTGCCTTGGCAAGAAATGGTAGGATGAAATCCAACTTTATTCTACAAATGAAAAAAATATTTACATTAGTTGCGATGATGGCATTTGCCATCTTAGTGTCTGCACAGACAAAGAAAGTATCTATTCTTGGTGATTCGTATTCCACATTCCAGGGCATGAATCCTGAAGGATATGCACCATTCTATCCAAACGACAAAAACGATGTTACTAAGGTTGAACAGACATGGTGGAGTCTCTATATCAAAGCTATGGGCTATGAGCTGGAGAAGAATAACTCATGGGGTGGCACTACCATTTGTAATACTGGTTACGGAGGTATGGATGCTACCGCCAACTCTTTCAATGCCCGTTACGAACTTCTGGGTAATCCAGACATCATCTTCGTCTTTGGCGGTACTAACGATGCATGGGCACGTTCTCCTATCGGTGAATACAAGTATGCCGACTGGACGAAAGACGACTGCAAGGCATTCCGTCCTGCCTTAGCTTGCCTTCTGGTTAATCTTCAGAAAAAGTACCCAAAGGCAAAGGTCTATGCCATTCTCAATTCTGAACTCAGAGAAGAGATAAACGAGTCAAGCCGCGAGGTCTGCAAGCACTATAACGTTCCTCTCATCGAGCTTCATGACATCGAGAAGCAGAACGGCCACCCGTCTATCAGCGGTATGAAGAGCATCTGCGAGCAACTTATCAAGGCTATCGGCAAATAAGGATATTAAGATTCCCCTTGCCTTCTCACTAAAAGAGAGGCAAGGGGAGTTTTTTTATCTATAACACGCTTTCTAGCACCAGTCCTAACCTGAAATTCACCACACCTTCCTTAAAACTAATATCCTCCACTTTTACGAGCACCGACTTCTGTCCGCTCCCTTTCCCCGATACGAAATTAATCACGTCATATCTTCGTAAATACCGCTTGTTGTCAGCCTCGTCTATATACGTGAACTTATTCAACACATTCTGCTTCAGTTCCCGTGAAAACTCCTTAGTCCTCCCCTCTGCAATGCTGCTTATCTCAGAATCATTCACGGTCATTTTCAGCACCTTCAGCCCTTTCGTGTTAAAAGTGGAAGTATTCTTGAATACACGCTTCTCAAGGCTCTTCAATTCCGCATTATAGGAATATCGGGTAATGCTCCCATCCGCAATCTTACCGATAACCGTTTCTATTATCTCAAGCGGAGCCACATACCATTCCGAAGGAACGTGTTCCACTCCTTCATCATCATATACCTTGACCTGAAACTGCACGGCATGGAAGAACTGATGCACCAACGACTCGAAGATATGAGAATTCATGTTCACTATCTGTGCCGTCAGTTTTATCTCCACAGGAGCCATGAGATACGTAGGCTCATGCACGGCATTGGCTATGCGTTCCTCAACGCTATTCACCGTAAAGCCTATCTTATACAAATCCTTTACCCCTGCAATCTCTGGTGCAGATGACAAGGAACGCAACACATACACAAAGCCTGTTGCTCTATCTCCTTCCGACATTGTTTGTGAAAAGTCGCTTTCTTCCTTTTCATTCGGCTCGGTAACGCCATAACCGTCATTAACCACATTTCTGCGAACGGTTTCAAGCAGGAGGTCTGACTCCGTACCATTCTCAAAGATACAGCGTGTTCTGCCGTCAATCATTCCGTTACGGCTTCTTTTGGTCTCTTTTATTTCTGCCAGATATACCAACATTCCACCCATAACATAAAAGTGTCCGGCATTCATGTTCGATGTCTTTGATGAACGTACAAGACTGCGTTTACCCTCTTTCAGCTCCTTTTGCACCTGTTGGAACATCCCGCGGTAAAGCTCAAAGTCCTCGCACGGCTTTTTCTGCGCGTAATAATCAGGCTGAACCCTTTTTGTTGCCATTACGCGCTTCATCTCTTCAGGAAAGTCAAACAAACCTGCCTCTTGTTCTGATAGATCAAGCAATGGATCATCAAACAAATCCTCCAGTTCCTTATCTATATCCATAATCCCATTTCTTTTAGCGTTTGCAGAGATACAGCCATGAGTTTCTCCCTTATGTTCTTGCTGTTCACGTCAGGCTCATGCCCGTTTGCCTCAATCCATTCTCTCAGTTCCTCAATCTTCTTCTGCGTTCTCTCATCGGCAGTAATAGGAGGCGCCTTAGGCTTCACGCCTTCAAGCAGAGGGTCGTCGAATAGTTCGAGCAGCTCTGCAGGCCATTCTTTCTTATCGTTCTCCATATCGCTATTCCTCATAGTTTAAGCCCATCATTTTCCTTATCTTCAGATTCTTAATAACTATGTAAGCCTGGGCAAGTTCCTTTTCCTTCAGATTGTTAGATTCAAGTGAAGGCATTTGCCCGTCATGCTCCTTTATCCATTGTTTCAAAGGACCTTTGAAGAGCACTATCGCTTCATCCACGGGCATATCAAATTTCTGCTCGGCAATCGTGTCCTGAATCACCTTCAAGGTTGCCGAATCCACGTTCTTTGATATCACCTCGTATGCTTTCTGATACGGGTTGATGGTATCAATAAGATTGATGCTCAGCTTGTCAATATTGATAAACTTATTGGCAAGCCTTATCAGTCTGTTTCCGTCTGTTGATGTCTCGTCATCATCCTTCGGCTTAATCATTCCCGGACTCACATCCACAGGATTTCCCTTATCGTCCGTAATGTTATTCCCCTTTACCAAAGTGTTCAGAAGGAAATGCTGACGAACCTCTTCCACCTCCTCTGGCGAAAGGTCTGGATAACGCTTCATTATCACCTTCGGAATAAGGTTCTGCGTGATATTCTCAGCAGAAGTACTTCCGCTAATGGCGCGAATAATCAAGTCATCCTGAAGCACGGCTGCCTGAAGGTCATCAAGCTGCTGTTCTATAATCATCTTAGTCTTTACCGATGACAGAGGCTTCAACCCCTCCACAACGATAGTATTAACAAGCGGATTATCATCATCCTCGTCCTTTGAAGTCTTGAAATTCCAGCTTGGAGCCATAACCTGCTCCATGAGCAATGAAGCCGTGATAGCCTTCAGAAAATCATTCACAGCCACCTTCACCTCATCCTGTCCTGCATCTGGCATCGATATCATATTCACGAATTTCGCCGTTTTCTTCCCTTCACTGTCACGAGTGCAACGACCTATAATCTGAATAACCTCGGTCAAGGAACCGCGCACACCAATGGTCAGGCACATCTCACACCAAGCCCAGTCAAACCCTTCCTTTGCCGTGCCCAATGCTATGATTATATCCATATCCTCCGCCTTCTTCATCTTCTGAAGATAAGCTTGAATGCGATTACGCGACTTAGGATCATCCTCCACAAGGTCTGCCACCTTCAATAAGCGTCCATCCTTTGTTTTCAATGTATAAACACAGTTATTATAATCGGTAGCCACCTTCTCGCCAATACAATTCATTATCATCTCCACTTCCTCATACTTACTGCCTGAAGAAGCGCGAGAGTTCACGCTCGGTATATGGATAATTGTTTTCTTCGTCGTGTCAAGAACCTCGTTTATATGCTCTATGTACGAGCCATGATAGAAGTGATAGCCGAGAACAAGATTCTTGAGATACTTGTAGCCATTCAACTGCTGATAATAGTTATAGGTCACAGGAAAAAACTTTGCCTCGTCCTCAACCCTCAGCACAGGCACACCGTCACCTCTGAAATAGCTTCCTGTCATAGCCACTATATGCCCTGTGGAGTTGTTCATCACTTTTCGCACTATGTCACCCAGTCCTGAGTCTGCATCTGCACTTGTATGGTGAAACTCGTCAATGGCAAGTAGGCAGTCGTTAAACTCCTCGTCATTCAGTTGTTTCATGCCATTGCGCAAGGTGGCATGGGCACATACCAGTATTTTATCCGTGCTTTTACGTATGAAATGCACGAACCTTCCTGCCTTATCAGCCTCGTTGCTTTCCGCATTACAAAGGTTGTTCACCTGAGAAACATGCCAGTTTGCAAAGAATCCCTGATTCACCAAATTTGTATTAGCAAACGACCTGCCAATGCTCTTCTCTGGCACAGCCACCACTACCTTCCTTATACCCTGATTTGCAAGTTTGTCAAGGGCGATATACATCAGCGCCCTCGATTTTCCGCTTGCTGGTGGAGCTTTTATCAATAGGTATTTCTTGTTTCGTGCCTCATACGCCTTGGCTTGCATCTCACGCATTCCGAGGCTATCAGTATTAGTAGAATGTCCGTTCTGTTGATACCTTATATCAACGAAATCACTTGTTGCGTTCATAGCTTTCAAAGGTTTTTAAGTTTCGGAAGTTTAGAATTGCCTGGAAGGCAATACTATGAGTAACCCCGTACATACGAGTGAAACGAGGATGTGCGGGGATTAAACCCCATGATCCTTCTACTGCCTGGAGGGCAGTACATCGCGAAAAGTCGTATGTGATAGCCAATATGGTACAGCCTTCCAGGCTGGAAGTGGGATAGGTGGCTTTCTGTCCGAGGGCATCCTCTCCTTCGTCGAGTATGCACCTCGGTTACTCATAGTATTGCCTTCCAGGCAATTCCGAGCTTACGGAAATTGAATTATCTGTTATTATTTCTTTGTCATTTTCTCATACATCTTGAAGAGGCATTCCAGTCGGGCTTCATCTGACGAGAAAGGATAGCCGGGATAGCATGACTCCACAATATCATCAAGCCTATGGTGAGCCTCACGCAAATCATCCGGCATCTTATCCGGGTCGTACAAGTCCGCAAGCGTTTTCCCTACCGTCAGATAAGGTTCACGAGCCACAAGAACATTCGTTGCAGCCTCTTCTATCTCTGCTTTCTTCTCGTCTGAGATTGAAGGGAATGGGAAGGTGTTGTAGCAGAGTTTTGCTGAATACCTTATTCGATTTTCCAATTTGCCAGATGTCGCTTTTGCCCATAGGTTATGAAAACGTGATGTGACAATTCCAAAATCAAATTCATTTGCATCATATATTGCAAATGCTGAATAGTAAACAACTGTTCCTTTATCAACGAAGCCAATAGGTATATAAACCCTCCGTTCTGATGAAACAACAGGAACTAATAATGCTTCTTTATCCACATATCTATCTTCTGCAAATTTATATGGAGTATTAGACAATTTTCTTGTCGTTTCTTTTTTACTTTCCGCGCGCATTTTTGCGACAAGTTCAAATCTGTGTACAAGAATGGGGATTTTATAAGCTTCCTCTTTGTTGTAATCATTCACCCATATACAATATCTTTCTAATGAATCTATTATTTCTTGAGCGCCAATGAAAGGCTTTATAAACTTTTCACTATTAGGATATAGTTCTGTTAATTCTATTTTTTCTTCTTTCGTTAAAGTCAAATTGTTAGAATCGGCGGGTAAACTTCCTTTCAGCATATCTTTTAGTTTGGAAATACTTCTGCCTATTGGTTTTACGATTATGGATGAATTATCAGAGAAATTTGGGCTTATAATGTCAACAGAACTTTTTGAAGATCCATCAAAAATGATTTTTTTCCTACCTTTTTTCTCGTTACTGAGACCAATGATTACAACACTCACTCCTGCATTGTTTTTGGCATTATTTGACCAAGGGAAGGTTTTGTGAACAAATGATATTTCAATGTTAGAGTTTAGAATTGTAGGCCAAAATGCAGACAGCAATATACCCTGAACAATGGAATTAGTACTAACAAAAGCACAATGTGCTTTTTCGCAATTTGATATATATTTTTTTCCTTTATAAAACCATGCACAGATATAATCGAACATACCATATTGAATATGTCCAAAGACATTATACATATCCTGTTTCTGTTCTGGACTTTGATTGCGCGTTCCAACATACGGCGGATTTCCAAACACAAACACTTCCTCTTCCTTTGTATGTGGGCATACAACATTCCAATCCAAGCGACAGGCATTACCGCATCGGATATTGTGAATGTCCCTCAATGGAAGGGCATTTGTATTCACACCAAAGTCCTCACGCATCTTCTTGTTCATCTGATGCTCGGCAAGCCATAGCGAAAGCATCGCAACCTCGTGAGGGAAGTCAAGAAGCTCTATACCATAGAATTGCTCAATGGAAATAACGCTACCGTCAACAAACTGCAAGGCTCCGTAAGGATTGCATTTGGATATCAACGACCAAATATCCATTTCCAACAAACGAAGCATCTTGTAGGTGATAATCAGGAAGTTACCACTACCACAGGCAGGATCGAAGAACTTCATCTTCGACATTCTCAAAAGCAACTGCCTGCTTTTCTTCTCTATCGTCTTACACTTGTCATAGAACTGTTTCTCGCCAATCTCACCAATATCCTTGCTCTTCCGCAGAATATCATATTCCGTCATAAGTGCATTATAAGCCTCTCGCAGTTCGTCAAGGAAGAGCGGATTGATAACCTTCATAATATTAGGCACACTCGTATAGTGCATACCTTGGTTTGCACGCACATCAGGGTTTACCACAGCCTGAATCATAGAGCCGAAGATGTCAGGATTGATATTCTGCCAATCCAGTTCGCCACACTCTATTATTATCTGCCTTGCCTTGTTTGATAGCTCTGGTATGTAGATATTCCTTTCAAACAATCCACCGCCTACAATTCCGAAATTGCTCTGGCAATAGGTCTGGAGCATTCCTGCCGGTATCGGCTTTCCACCCATGAAACGGAATATCTGTTCAAGGGTTTCCTTTAGGTTGAGGGCATCTTTGGTGAACCTCCTTATCGCCCCCGAAAACACATTGTCGGCAAAGATACCCGTATCTTCTGCAAAATAGCAGAATAGCAGTCGGGCTATGAACGTGTTGAGGTCGTGAAGGTCAGAATCCGATGTGAACTCATTATAGGCTCGTATCTCGTCGTGCAACTTTGCAAGTTTCTCTGCTGCCTTTATATCAGCTGGCGATTCATGCACATACTCAATTCTCTCCACACCTGCAAGAGGGTAGAAGAACTCAAAGTCGCAGTATAGTCGTGAAACCTGTTGCTCAAAGGTCTCTTGCAGGCGCAAGTCGAATGCACGCACGGTCTTGCCATCGCTCACGGCAATAATCTTAGGTGCAGCCTTCAGCACTCGTGCGTCTTGTTTCATTTCTTCAAGTTCAGAAGCCAGACGGAGTGTGGTAGTACCACGATAGCAAAACAGACCTTTTATCAGCAAGCCGTTGAATGTACTGATAATGCCCTTACCTTCCTTGTAACGCTTTATCTCACCTTCGCCTTTGCCAAAGGCGGAGAGAATACGATAGCCTATCTCTTCAGCAGATACAGACTCTTGCTTCAGAGACGACAATCTATCCTCTATCTCTTTATAGCTTAGTTGGATTTTCTTAGCCATAGATATAGTTATTAGATTTCTGGCATAACTATATCTTTCACGCTATTATTTACAAATGGTATTTTCGTGGTCTTAGGTATAGGCACAAAAAGAGTGTGAGCCCCTTCTATGCGTTCACCCAGGTAGCCTCGGAACGGAACCTGCCCACATCTTTTATGAAGTTGCCCACACTTATTGTGTGAGCATTAACATCAATAGAAGATGTAGGTAAGGCAAGCCCCATACGAGGTTACCAACCATTATTTCTGGCGTTTGTATTCCGTGATAAAGTTTCCGAGGCTTTTCCGGTGAACGCAAAATAATAGTTAATGCTTTATTTTCAATATGTCTTGCATCGCTTCATCCCGAAGGAATCGCAACGCATTTGCAAAAGTAATGATTATTTCGCAAACGACCAAATAAAATTCAAGAATTGTGTCAATGGCTGTTCTATTGTGCATTAAAAACACAAATATTCTTTTTTGTACGGAAAACGTCACAAATTGCTTAAAAATGCTAAAAAAAATACATGTTTCTTGCTGATATGTTTGGTATTGAATAGAAAATTGATTAAATTTGTGGATAAAAATAAAAAATATGGAAATAATTAAAACCATAGATTCTAAAGAGGGGATGAAATGCATCCTTAATGGTATTCAATCTTTTAATGCCAATAAGTTTTTATGGGCATGTAATAAGTCAAATTTCTCTGTTGAGGATATTGACTCTATGACGAATTATGTTTGTTCTTATCAGGAAAAATTGGAAGTGGAGTTTGATAGACTGCAAAGGTTTGGTAAGAATTTCACTAATAGATATTCCACAGAAGACAATATGTTTTTTGATACACAATTAGCTATTTTGAGACGAATGAAGTCCTCTACTAAATGTGTTCGTGACATATATATGAAATTCTGTCCTAAAGAGAAGAAATACACCACACGTATGAGGCGTCTTTATAACGTGCAGAGAAATCTGTATGTTACATCATATCTTGTATCCTCTACATATAGTAATGATTTTTGGGGATATGACACGCATGATTCGCGTTTACGTGCATTGTTTGAAGCAATGAAAAAATTCTTTGATTCTTTATATGATTGCATGAATTATGCACTTGATATAATTCGAGATGAACTTGAAGCATCTAAAGATGTAGAATATACTAATTATCTCTACGAAAAACTGGTTTCAGAATTGATGGAAACATTTGATTTGACATGTACAATGATTACATCAATAGACGAAAATGCGTTATCTGGAAATCCTCTTTATGAGGGTGAAAAAGAATATTCAGGCAATCGTATGAATATTAACGCGAATTATCATAAATGTACAAAAGCACAGGTATTCCAATATAAATTGTATCGTTTGATGCAAGAGAGAGGTTATAGGGATTTACTACCTTGTGAAAGAAATATATTTTATAATGCTATAGATAAAGCCCGTAGTTTAAGGCCTATAGTTAAGGCTTTCAATAGTATTCTTCCTGTAGAATATAAAAGAAAGAAATTATCTGCTGATTATATCGCCATGTTTTTTATTTGGGCAGGAATAACAAACATACGTCAAGGTGTTGAATATTTTAAGAATTTGTATGGAGCGAATCATGATGCTTTACCTGTTCCGAAATATAAAAGAGTATCAGAAAGATACAAGGTAATCAATTCGGGAATTAAATCTTGTGAAAAAACAATAGTAGAAATGTATCACGAATTTCGTGATAAAATTTCAGCACTTAACACTATTCCTAATGAAAACTCTAACAGAATGATGAGCGTTTAGTTTTTTTAACTATCTATTTTGCTTTATAAATAAGCAAAAAGTGCATTGCTATTTTATTTAGTGATGCACTTTTTTTGTCCGTTTTTTTACATCAAATATCCATTTTTTTTAAAAGAATGTCTATCTATATCTTTTTTTAAAAAGAAAATGGATATAGTGCTTGATTTATTATTAATCAGTGGTATAGTGTATATGACGGAATATCCAGCAAATGATATATAAATGGATTTTGGTGTGTTTGTATGTGGTTGTAATACAATTCTTTAAGTCTATTTTAAAACAGTGAAAAGTTTTGCTTGTTTCGAATGTTTGTACTACCTTCGCTCTCGGAATTCTAATCCAAGCATTAACTCGGCATGGGCTTGGAGACGGACGCGAATAACATCGCCTATACGATCCGTTAGTGCAAGGCAATGCTAATAGCAATAATAATTATGAAACCTACAACTCGTGCCCTCTTTGGCACCCCATCCACCCTCGAACTTGAGGACTGGATTGACAACTACGAGATTATGACTCGTTATCATGTGTCTCAGCGCACTCTTCAGAGCTTGCGTAGTAATGGAAAACTGCCTTACACCATCTTCGCGAATAGGTGCTTCTATCGCAAGACGGATGTGCAGGCATTGTTCAAGTCACGCTATCGTATTAACAACAAAAAGGGTAAGTGATGATGAATAATGCTATCAAAAACGAGACTGGTACCCAGGGCGGTACCAGTCTCCCTATGTTCTCCGTCTATCCTTGTGGCTGCAAGAACCGCGCTGGTGAGGACGTTATGGCGAAGACACCTTGCGGAACGATGAACATCATGCAGCTGTATGAGTATATAAAAGGTAGGGAAGCGGCTTTTGCCACGCAGGAGGTGCGCCGTATTAGGGAGCATAAGGAGGCGCAGCTTTTCAAGTTGCGTAACTTCCGTATCGCTACCTTTGGCGGTGTGTTCAGCAAGCGGAATGCCAACGCCCTTGCCACGGCTTCGGGATATATGGTTATAGACATCGACGGACTCAAGACGAAGGCTCAGGTGGAGGATGTGCGTTATATCTGCATCTCGGACAAGCGGATTCGTCCCTTGGTGGTGTTCACATCTCCAAGCGGTTACGGTGTCAAGACGGTGATTGAGATTGATACTACAAGAAACCTGTCGTTCAAGGAGTATTTCGCGTGGGTGGCTATGTATATGCAGTTCGAGTATGGCATCGAGGTTGACCGTAGCGGTTCTGACATCTGTCGCGCCTGCTATCTGCCTCACGACCCTGAGTGCTGGATTAAAGACCCTCTAAATCCCCCTGCATAGGGGAACTTTTTCCTCAAACGCAAAGACGCAGAGGCACAGAGAAAAAAACTTTGCGACTTAGCGACTTTGCGTTTAAAAAAAACTAAAAAACAATGAATAATATTGACAACACAATGTCTCGTGTCACTAAAGTAGTGGACGAGATCAAGCAGCGCGGTATCGACATCACCGCGAAGTATGACGAATGGATGCTTGAAGGCTTCGCTTTGGGAAGCCTCGGAGAAGAGGGTAGGGAACCGTTCCACGCCATCAGCTCCATGCATCCGGAGTATGACTATGACAAGTGCAACGCGAAGTTTGACAATATCCTTGCAACAGCGCGAAACACGGTCTCTATAGGCTCTTTCTTCGATATTGCCAAGCGTTACGGCATCGATATCTCAATGCCGAAGGGACGACCACGCAAGACTGAGCAACAGCGTGAGGAGGAGGCGGCTAACAAGATGCAGAGGGCTTGCGACTTCATCGCTGCCAACTATCAACTCCGTTACAACGAATGGACGAAGCGATGCGAGATCTGCGGTGAGAAAGGTTGGGTGCCAATCAATGACCGCGAGTTTCACTCTATCTACTGCGAGATGAAGCTTCGGGGCATCAACCTCTCGGAGAACGACCTTCAGGCTCTTCTCAGCGCGAAACACCTCATCAAGAGCTATGATGCGGTGCGCGAATACCTCAATTCGCTGCCTGAGTGGACTCCAGACGAGGGCGACGATGTGGAAAATGAGCGGTTCAGCCATGACCCCATACGCGAGTTCTTCGAGCACATTCAGTTTGCCGACGAAGAGAACCATGAGTTCTACATACACTTCATGCGCAAGTGGTTCGTGGGACTCGTAGGACTGATGCTTGGCACCATCGACGAGCATAACCTGATGATTGTTCTCTCAGGCACTCAGCACATCGGAAAGACATTCTTCGCCCGACACATCCTGCCCCCAGAGCTTCGCGACTATCTCTATCAGGCTAACCCCTCACAGCGCGTGGATAAGGATTTCGTCATCTCGCTCTCGGAGTTCATCCTCGTGTTCCTCGATGAGTTCTCCTTCGGCTCAAATGCCAAGAGCGATGCGTATAAGTTCATCACCACATCCACCACGAGCAACGAGCGCGACTCATACGCCCGATTCCGTGAGCGTCGCACACGACGTGCCGCTCTCATTGCTGCCACCAACAACAAGCGGTATATCAAGGATGCGGAGGGCTCTCGTCGTTATCTCTCTGTCGATGTGGCTGGCACGCAGAACATCTACGAGCACCCTCTGCCCTATGCGCGTGCCTATGCTATGGCTAAGTATCTGCTTGAGCATGGCTACAAGACCAAGCCTACGGCAGAAGAGAGTGCGGAGTTGACCAGTCATAACGAGGCGTATATGGAGGTTTCAGACTGCGAGGAAGTTATTCGTGCATTCTTCCGTCCGCCTTTCGAAGGCGAGAAATGCCGTGCGCTAAGTGCTGCCGAGGTGATGCAGATGATGAGGGTGAGAGGATTCTATGGTAAGGGGAACCACACGTAATCAAGGGTGTCACTAAATATCTTGTTGTAGAGAAAGACACGGAAGCACTAAAGACAGAAGGAACCAGCGATGCGCTTACAATTCTTCATAATATGCAACAATCAATACCATCCATGACTGTTGATTGTTCTGATGAAGAGATTGAGCCATTCTAAGTAAAAAAAGGAAACGGATTATTCTGATTTATCTGAAGAAGAATACAAACAAAAAAGCCTCGACTTTAACAGTCAAGGCTTTTTTATATAGTAAAAGTGCCTGTGGGTGCCTGAGCCTCCCATATTCACTTTAGCACTGCAAAGATACGCATTTTCTTTGAAACAACCAAATAATTTGGTGCTTTTTTGCAAAAATCAGCATAAAAGGTTCTTTTTCGTTGCTTGAAGTGTGTTGCATAATCCTGTTTTTCCCTCAATGAAGCTCTCCAGATTAGGAGCAACATTGAGTAGTTCTTTTGTTGCCAAGAACAGTTCTTCCATCATTTCCCTTGCTTCAAATGTAGATATATAAGTCATCATATAAGTAATGACACGCAGGGCAGAGCGAAGTGTGTTCTGCTCTCCCACGGGAATGGTAGGACATGCCATGCTCCCAGCCTTGACGGGGTTAGACAGTTTCAAGTCCACTATCACCCCACCGTGTGCACATGCATTCCTCACCTCTCTCAGTACGGAAAGATAATTGCTGAATTTCCCTATCGCCTGTTCAGCCCAAGCCAAGCTAACAAGGCATTTATCGGCATTGCTCAGTAGGTTGTTGTAGAGGTTTTCCAGAAAGCCAATCGTAGTAAACTCAATCGTCTTCCATATCGGAGCAACACGACCGTTATATTTCTTGTGGTGACGGACTATTGGACCTTTGCCTCTAATCGTAGGTTGGTATATCTGCGCATAGAAGTCGTTAATGAAACTTTCCTCTACGATGTTTTTGTCAATATACCAGAAAGGATCAGTTTGATACTTCATTGACAGTTTGTTTACAATGTTTGCTCGTAATGAAACCTCCAGTCTTGATAAAGCCTTTGAAAGAATTTGTCTTAATGCGGTATTGTATTCGTAGAACGAAATAATCTGTTCAAAAGTGGTGCCGCTTATCACATTACGGTCTCTATACCTACCGAGTTCTGGGTAGTTCACCTCGAATGGAAAAATGTAATATCCCAGTCGGTAATATCCAATGTCGGTAAGGGCATATATCGCCTTCTGTTCGTTATTTATTATGATACCACGCCTTCGCATTTTTCCTATTTGTTGCGCTATTGTGGTAATCCTTTTCCTATATTCTCTTTTCCTTGCCATAGTTTACTAACCACATTATTCACTTTTCACTATTCATTATTCATTAGGTTTTCTGTCCTTTACTGAAAAACTTGCTCCGCACTTCGGGCAGAAAAGCTCCATTTCCCTCCTCCGTTGTGTCTCGCCACGCTCTGTCCAATGGCGGTAGCCAGAAGGCACAGGGAAGAAATCGGCAATCTCGCAGTCTAATGCCTGCGCGATGTCGTAAAGCGCATTCAGGGTGATGTTGCCACGCAGCTTACCGCTCACAGCCCCCTTCGTCATACCGAGTTTCTGTGCCAGAGCATCAAGTGTCATGCCCTTGTGCCTCATTATCTGTCTGATAAGCAGATCAACCTTTGGAGTATTCAGTTTGTTAATTGGCATAATCTTATTGGTATTAAGTGTTACTATTCTTTTTCTGATGCAAAAATACAAATGTTTTCTTGGTAGCGCAAATATATTTACGTTTATTTCCCATATCTGTGCGTATTTCTCACTTTTCACTATCCCTACATGGCAAAAAAGGGTGCAACCTCGTTTCGCAACGTGATTGCACCAATAACACTTATTGTATTTATTTCGAATTTTCTATGCAAAACGCACCTTGCGGTGCTTGAACGCTGCGCTGGGCAACACGAATTACCGCGAATTTTCATAAATAAAATCAGATACATCCGTTTCCTTTATTCTTTTTCGTAAAAAATATAGAGGATTTTGTTTCGGAAAACATCAAACTCACGTTTAATTTGAGAATGGGGTGGGGTGGTGGGGGTACTTT
Organism: uncultured Bacteroidales bacterium; assembly: GCA_902798615.1. Taxonomy (GTDB): domain Bacteria; phylum Bacteroidota; class Bacteroidia; order Bacteroidales; family Bacteroidaceae; genus Prevotella. Next base: position 67,879 of record CADBXL010000009.1, read on the forward strand.
CCTATATATATGTAAAAAAATAAGAAAATAAAAATGCATTATGACATTTTATTTTTTGAATTTCTTCTTACCTCCTATAAGGTTTACCCCCACCACCCCCACCCCCTACTTGTGATTATAGCAACAAAATCCAATCGGAATTGCGGACAGCAATGCATTAACGATAAAGGCTGTAAGTATCATCAAGCCTGTCATTCCATCTCCTATCGTGCGAATCCAACATATTACCTGTGCCAATAAAACAAGATTTACAACCAACCATATCCCCAATGTCTGCATCTTCCATTTCTTGTTCCTTAGTAGATACCACATAATACTTCCGACAAACACATACGAAATGAGATAGAATAAAACGAGAATAGGCTCTTCGGCATAGATTACATGTCCAACAATTAATAACAATGGATTTATAAGCATGGCTGCAATAGAGCAAAGCATGGCTGCAATAGAGCAACCAAGCATCCAACACAAGTATTTTGATATTAGTTTCATGTTCATTTATATGCCTTAATGTATCTAATTTGATTGCAAATTTTATGATTATTCAATCTTCGTGAGCGTACTATTAGCCTGGAAGGCTATACTATGAGTAACCGTGGGCATACTTGACGAAGGAGAGAATGCCCACGGATAAAGCTCCTCTACCCCTTTATTAGCCTGGAAGGCTGTACCTGATTAGCATACTCGCGATGTACAGCCCTCCAGGCAGTAGGAGGATGTTTTCGCAATTCCCCGCACATCCTCGTTGCACTCGTATGTACGGGGTTACTCATGGTGTTGCCTTCCAGGCAATTCCGAACTTACGAAATTTGAATCATTTATACTAATCCTCCCACTTCTTCTCGTATGCCGCCTTTATGCGGTCTGTCAGAGGCTTGAAGTAATCAGACTCATCATGAATATTCGTTGTAACCTCATCTATATCCTCCTTAATCTTTGCTTCGAGCAAGTCGTAAGCCCATTTCTTTTTATAGGCAAGCAAAGCATGTATATCGCTATTGCCGATATGATATTCTGCTGATGTTATGAATCCATCTGCCTTTTTTTCCTTTATTGCAACATCCGTGTTTAGCTTGAATAACGTTGTCATTATCTGCTTGACATAAGGCTCAAATTCATTCTCAGGATGCTCTGCCACCCAATCAAGAATACCGAATCTGTTCCAGGCTTCATACAGAGAACAGTCATCGTTATTTAATTTTTCAATAATCTGCTTCAGTTTATCAATGATTAGTGGCCTGTCCTTGGGATTATTATACTTTAGAATAGCTATAAGAGCTTTGTTGTTTTTAGTCTTATTATAATGGTCCTTGAAGAATTGATAATACTCAGGCTTAGGCTTTATAGAATCAATCATCCAACCGCAGTTTTCTGCAATGTAATCAAAATGAGGTGATTGGATTATTGCTTTTTCAAGTGATTCCCTTTCCTCATTCGTAAACCTTTTATCAATGCCTTTATGACCGTATAGATTATCGTAACGTTCAAAAGTGATAATTGTTGTATATCCTGTACATCCTGATGATAAATTGACCGTATCAAAATCATCAATTTTCCTTATAGCAATTTTTACGGCTTCGTGAGGATATTTCTCAACAACATGTAAAAACATCGCCATTCTGACGGTTGGCGATGGATGATCACAGCAGATATGTATCAGTTCTGGAAGTGTCGCTATGTTCATCACGCTATCAATTTTCTTCCATTGTTCAGATTCTATGTTGTGAAGACCAACTTTTCTGTATTCAACATCATAGTATTTCTCCACCTCAGAAAGTATTCTTGACATTTCCCTGTGTCTCTTGAAGTCGTTACATGAGTTTAACGACAATACAAGGGCGATGAATAGGCATAGTTTAATATATTTCATTTCTGACATTATTTTTAGTGTTTATGCCTGCAAAGTTAAGCGTTTTTATTAAGATACACAAATATCCCCATGAATTTTTTACCATCCCAATCTTTTCCTCTCTCCACCCAATTTACATTATTAATGTTTCGGGTGTTTTGAATTGCCTGGAAGGCAACACTATGAGTAACCCCATACATACGAGTGAAACGAGGATGTGCGGGGATTAAACCAATAATCCTTCTACTGCCTGGAAGGCAGTACATAGCGAAAGGTCATGCGTAAAAGCTAATCAGGTACAGCCTTCCAGGCTGGTAAGGATGGTGGCAGTTTTCTGTCCGAGGGCATCCTCTCCTTCGTCGAGTATGCACCTTGGTTCTTCCCTATGGTCAGGCGCTACGCGGAGTCCTCATAGTGTTGCCTTCCAGGCAATACGGAACTTCCGAAACTATGATTATATTATACTATACCATTCCTACGCAACCCTACGCATCTTGACGCAAACGCTTGAAAGAGAATGAAATAACGGCTGTTTTACTTGTGTATCTCGTGAAAAATCACTATCTTTGTAGTGTCAAAGGGAGAATCTCGGACGCGAGGTTTACAGGGGCAAAACCATGGGAAAGGTACCGCCTTGGTGAGTCTTATGTAGCTCTTATGCTGCTCTTATGTAGCTCTTATTCCGGATGGGAGGTATATGGGTGTAGCAGGGGAGGCTCCCAGAGACAAAAAGTAAGTATCATTATTAACACTTCCGCTATACCCTCGGCGGTTATGAAGAGATAATGTCAGAGGACTAAGGCTTTTGACTTTTGACCTTTGACTTTTGACCATCATAAAAAATCCTCCCCCTCGGGGGAGTTGGAGGGGGGCTTTATGGCAATACTAAACGGACTTCTCCGTAAGATGTCAGGCTCAGCCGGCGATCTTACATTCAAAACTCTCAATGGTCTTACCGTGGTCAGTGAGAAGGTGACCAAGATGACCAACCCTCGTTCTGATGCACAGATGCGTGTTCGCACCCGATGGAGCAACGTAGTGGCGATGTATTCTGGCGTCCGTCCATTGCTCAGGCATGGTTTCGAGAATAAGCCTGCGGGGCTTTCCGACTACAACATGTTCGTGAAGGTGAACATGCAGCGCACACCTATCTACCTCACCAAGCAGGCGGTTGCTGGAGGTGCATGTGTGGCTACGGCGTATCAGATTTCACAGGGTTCGCTCCCTGCAATCGTGGTGACTGGCACAGGGCAGAACGGCGTGACTGACATCCTTCTTGGCAGTCTGTCAATCACA
>CADBXL010000010.1 GCA_902798615.1 uncultured Bacteroidales bacterium
TCAAGAGTCTTGCGGCGCTTGCTTGCCACCTTCTCTTCCATCTCCATGCGCTTTGTCTTCTGCTCAAGCCATGAAGAGTAGTTGCCCTTCCAAGGAATACCCTCGCCACGGTCAAGTTCCAGAATCCATTCTGATACATCGTCGAGGAAGTAACGGTCGTGGGTAACGGCGATAACGGTACCCTCATACTGCTGCAAATGCTGTTCCAACCAGTCGATTGACTCTGCGTCAAGATGGTTGGTAGGCTCGTCGAGAAGAAGCACATCCGGCTTCTGGAGAAGCAGACGGCAGAGAGCCACGCGACGACGCTCACCACCCGAAAGGTTTTCTACCTTCCAGTCGCCCGGAGGACAATGCAGGGCATCCATAGCGCGTTCAAGCTTCGAGTCTATATTCCATGCATCGGTAGCATCGATGATATCCTGCACCTCACCCTGACGCTGGAAGAGCTTGTCCATCTTGTCCTGATCCTCGTAGTATTCAGGCAATCCGAACTTCTCGTTTATCTCGTTATACTCATTTATTGCATCATAGATATGCTGAACGCCCTCCATCACATTCTCCTTGACGGTCTTGTTAGGGTCGAGCTTAGGATCCTGCTCAAGATACCCTACGGAATATCCCGGGCTCCATACCACCTCGCCCTGGAACTTATCGTCGATTCCGGCAATAATCTTCATGAGGGTGGACTTACCGGCACCGTTAAGACCGATGATACCGATCTTTGCGCCATAGAAGAAACTCAGGTAGATGTTCTTCAATATCTGCTTCTGATTCTGTGGGATGACCTTCGACACACCCACCATGGAGAAAATGATTTTTTTGTCGTCAACTGTTGCCATTATTTTCTTGTTTTGCTTATTATTTATTTTTGCTTGCAAATTTAGCAAAAAAAATCGAGAATACCGCCTTGCGGATACATAAATATTCCTAAAAAATATAGGAAATGAGTTTTTCTACAGGAAAGTTCTATCCGTATGCTTTTCCCATGTACTTCCTATGTAAGTCCGTTGTTCCTCCGTACCAAACTCGGTGTAAGTCCGCTTCAAGAACTATAGGATCAACAGAACTGGAGGCGAAGGAATAGCGGAAGAATCCCTATCGATGAAATCCGCTAAGTTGGTTCTAAATTTCGTTGAAGTGAATGCGATAAGTGTCTTGTATTATGTCCGAAAACATACCGAAAGGTTGCAAAACGTAATTCTTGTTTGATTTTGTGAATATTATGGTGGGAACTTGCTTTAGCTTGATGAGCTTTGCGAATAATTTATAGAACCCACCTAAAAAGTCATTAGAAGTTATTCACCATTACATTCTCTTCATGCTCTCAATTTTGCGCAAGAAAACATCCTTACCCTCGTAATAGGTATTGTTAACCTTGAGCACATTGCCGTTAGGATCAAGAGCCTCATGATGAGGAATACCACTAAACTTGAAAAGCACGGTGAACTTCTTGTAGTCCTCATCTGGAATACGATAACTCTCCGCACCATCAAGGTTCTGTGCTACATATTCCTCGTATGTGGTCTTAGGTGAATTCTTGTCACTTGTAATATAGACAAACTCAAAGTCTGGATTGTTGCGCAGTTCCTCACGCCATGCCTTGCTCTGCTCGATTCCTTTGCGGCAAGGAGCGCAGAAGGTTGCCCAGAAATCAAGGTAAACGTATTTACCCTTGTATTTGTCGGTTATCTTGCGAAGTATCGTGGTAGCCTCACAATCTGGCAAGGTATATGTGAGAGTCCTATCATTAATTCCGTAATCAACGTATTTATCAAGCAAATTCTCAAACATCGCATCGTGCATCTCTGCCTTTACGATGCTTGCCCTATTTTTCACTAAATCCAGCCTTTTCCCAATCTCACCATCCAATTTCTCAACCGAATATTCATTCAGCAACATACTGCTGACATTAACATAGTTGTGAACTCCCCCTCTTCCCTCTTTGTAAAAATCGGAGAGATACCCCAGCTTCAATGGCAATGACATGGTATTCCCGCTCCACATTTCCCTATCCAGATTTATCATCACGCTATCTCTCTCGGACGAATGATAGGCGTTTGCCTTGCGCCCTATTAAATTCCAGTAACTAGCCCGAAAAGAAAAGAACTTCGGTACACACATCGACAACAAATCATTAAACGGTATATTACGCAGGAACTCATAATTGGCAAGGTTGAGATACTCACCAACCGAATCTGGCAATTCCTTATTATACAGATATGCAAGCGTCATTTCTTTGTCCTCGCAATATTCCATAGCCTTTTTGGCATAGGCATACTGCATCTCAAGCTTTCCAATCAGATATTCCATATCGTTATAGTGATATCGCATAGCAAGATAGTTATGAGTAGCTATAGCGGCATTGTAAGCCTCTTCAACCTTCTTAATATAGTTTTTGAAACCTAATTTCGCATTATCCTGCAATGCCTTGTATCTGCTATCCGTAGAGTATTGAGGCATAAATGTTGAGAGTGCCGAGAACTGTGCAGGCTTACCTGACGCATCAGTAATCTTAACCTTAACCTCTGGTGATCCTTGCCAACGAATATCAAAATTGAGAGTCTCGCCAGGCTTTATCACAAATGGTATTGTGAATTGCCCGTTTTCAGACCTTAAATAATTCAAGACAGGATAATGTATATCTATCTTCTGCTCGAATGTACCATCATCCTTAATTTTTAGGGATACAGGCTCTGACTCACCTGTTAGGTTATTGACAAGAAAGAAATCAAGTGAAGTGACACCATTTGATAGCGCATATCCGTTTACCTTGCCCTTGATGTACGCAGTTTTTTCACTAAAGAAATCCTTGCGCAACTCATTTGTTTTCATTTCATTAAGCGCGTATGGTTTTACCTGCACAGGACTATTGGCATCAGAAATCCCCATAACACGACATTGGCTTACAGCCAATCCTTCAAGCATATCAAAAAAAGTGGTGGTAAGTGGCAATGGCTCAAATACAAGAGTCATCGTAATATCCCCATTCTCATATTCAGGGATAGGAGCATCAAGTGCAAACTCCTTACAGTATTTAAGTAGGTAGTCCTTGCCATCCTCGCCACAAAGATGCAAATCGCTGCTGACTATCATCTCTGGATCCTTAATCTGAGCTTTAACAATAGTCGCACTATCATAAAACTCCACAGATTGCAGGTTAAATCGAGAAATACTAGTAGAAACATAATATGGTTTCTCCCAGACAACAGCTTCATTTGCTGCGGATGCACTAAGCACAACTATAGTGAGAATAAATGCTAACAGAACTTTCATTTCGGGAAATTAAGAATTGGCAATTAAGATGATAGGGGTAATACCCATTTTGAGTACAAAATTACAAAAAAATATCGAGAATACCGCCTTGCAGATACATAAATATTCCTAAAAAATATAGGAAATGTTTTTTCTACAGGAAAGTTCTGCTCGTATGCTTTTCCCATGTACCTCCTATGTAAGTCCGTTGTTCCTCCTAACCAAACTCGATGAAGGTTCGCTTTTTCCCGCTCCAGAGCGGAGGTTCATCGAGTTTGGTTAGGAGGAACAGCGAAGGTATAGCGGAAGAATAACGGGCTTATAAAGCCTGTTCTTGCTCTGATAATCGATTGTCGTTTAGGAAGACTATTATGCTATAAGTATGTTTTTATTTGAGTTCTTCAAGAATTTTGTCTGTATTTTGCGCATTTGCCCTAAATTTTGCGGTTAAAATTTGGAGATTTAAGAAAAAAATCTTCTCTTTGCCAACAGAAAACAGATGGCTGTCCGTTCATAAAGGCTTCGTGCCTTCGTGCTTGACGGCTATCTGCTTTTTTATTATATGTTATTTCCCAATTTCGAAAAAGAGAAAACGATGAATGTCTTGCATAATGCCCGAAAATGGAGCAAAAAGTAAGAAAAATATGCTAAAAAGTTTACATTTCATCATTATTGTGTAATCGTTAGTAAAATTTTTGCTACAAAGATAGTGTTTTTTCACGGAAAAATATTATTTTTGCAGAATATTTTGTAAAAATCAATTAACACTTGCGAAGCTTGTTGAGCTTTAGCGAAAAATTAAAGAAAAAGATGAGAATAGGATTTGATAACGACAAGTATTGTACCATTCAGTCGCAGCATATTCGCGAGCGCATAGCTCAGTTTGATGGCAAGCTCTACCTCGAACTTGGCGGTAAGCTATTTGACGACCACCACGCAAGTCGTGTGTTGCCTGGTTTTCAGCCAGATTCCAAGTTGCGTATGTTCTCGCAACTGGCTGACAGCATAGAGATTGTCATCGTGATAAGTGCTGAGGACATAGAGCGCAACAAGGTACGTGCCGACCTCGGTATCACATACGATGAGGACGTGCTCCGTCTCCGTGGCGAGTTCATGGAACGCGGTTTCTTTGTCGGCTCTGTCGTAATCACCCACTATAACGGTCAGCCATCAGCAAAGGCTTACAGCGAGCGACTTGCCAATATGGGTATCAAGTCCTATTTCCACTATCTCATCGACGGCTATCCACACAACGTGGCCCTCATCGCTTCTGACGAGGGTTTCGGAAAGAATGACTATGTGGAGACCTCTCGTGAGCTTGTCATCGTTACAGCTCCGGGTCCTGGTTCTGGTAAGATGGCTGTCTGCCTTTCTCAGTTATATAATGAGAACAAGCGTGGAGTTCGTGCAGGATATGCAAAGTTTGAGACCTTCCCTGTATGGAATCTCCCTCTCAAGCACCCTGTGAACATCGCATACGAGGCTGCAACAGCCGACCTCAACGATGTGAATATGATTGACCCATTCCACTTTGACGCTTACGGTAAGGTTGCTATCAACTATAACCGCGATATCGAAATCTATCCTGTTCTCAACGCTCTCTTTGAGGGAATCTATGGTGAGAATCCATATAAGAGTCCTACGGATATGGGCGTTAATATGGTGGGCAATTGCATCTGCGATGATGAGGTTTGCTGTCAGGCTTCAAAGGAAGAGATTGTGCGTCGTTACTATGAGGCTACCAATAAGCAGGTGGAGGGTGCAAGCAATCAGGCAGAGATCAATAAGATTCTCCTTCTCTTCAATCAGGCAAAGATAACGACAGACACTCGCCGTTGTACCGTTGCTGCAAAGGAGCGTCAGAAAGAGCGTGGCTGTGCTTCGTCGGCTATCGAACTCAGCGACGGCACTATCATCTGCTCTAATTCGTCAGAGCTTCTAGGCTGTTCCGCAGCCCTCATCCTTAATGCCACAAAATATCTTGCAGGTATCGACCATGATGTGAAACTCATCCCACAGAGCATGATTGAGCCTATCCAGAAGACGAAGACAGAGTATCTCGGCGGTAAGAATCCTCGTCTGCATACCGACGAGGTGCTTGTTGCCCTCAGCGTTCTTAGTGATACTGATGACAACTGCAAGAAGGCTCTTGAGCAGCTTCCTAACCTCCGCGGATGTCAGGTTCACTCAACCGTAATGCTCTCAGAGGTTGACCGCAAAATCTTCAAGAAACTTGGTATCGGTGTATCTTGCGAGCCAGTGAAGAAGAAGTAATTGAAACATCTTTATATAACGCAAAGGCGCAAAAATGCAAAGGATTATCCCTTGTGTCTTTGTGCCTTTATTGTTTGGAGGAATAGTTTCTGAAAGTGTGGTTTGCCAAGTGTGAAATAGCAAAAACGTTGTATGAGATTGTATGTTTTTCGAAAAAAGTAGTATCTTTGCACTCAAAAAATGAAGTATGAACAATATTAAAAGTGAAAATATATGAGACGGTTAATGCCTATATTATTGTCGCTGGTTCTTATTGCTTGCGGTTCTCAGAAATCAGAGAATGCCGATGAGGCTTCTGCGGATTCTGTTACTTCTGTCACTACCGTGACTCCAAAGGATTCTCTGGCTATGGTGAAGGAAGAGAACGAACTGCTGAAGACATTGCTTCCAGACCTCTGTTCGCGTAAATTTCCTACGGAAGAGGAAATAAAGATGTGGAAGCTCATTGTCGATGACGAAATTGATCGAAAGAAATTGCCTGTTCTTGCTCGTGCATTGGTAAGAGCTTATTTCGGAAATGAGTTCTGGGGCTTGGAAGGTTGTGCTGAACTCAGAGGGGATTCTGTTGCTATCGTTCCTGCTGATGGCGATTTCGATGGTACGGGTGATAGGGTGTGGTATGGTCTTTGGCCTGATTCTGTGTATGCTTCATCTGTATCTTACAATGAAAAAGCTAAGTATAATGTAAAGGATTTGATAGCTGGAGGCTTGTATAAGCCGTGGTGTTCGGCTGTAGGCAAAGCAGAAGAGGCGAGCGTGACTTGTACTTTCAAATTAGGCAAACGTGCGATAGACGGCATTACTATTGCTAATGGCTATTGCCATACGGAGAAACAATGGAGAAATCATGGTCGTGTAGCCAAAATGCAGTTGATGGTTGACGGGAAACTGTATAAGACATTTGATCTGAAGGATATTCCAGAAGATCAATATCTTGATGTTTATTCCATTTCGCCAAAGACAAATGGAGAGCCTGTGGAACTGACTTTCAAGATTCTCAAGGTCTATCCTGGTGTCAAATATAATGATGTAAGTATCGGCCACCTTTCTTTTTGTAGTGGAAATGGGGCAGATTATGAGGATTATTGACCGTTTTTTCTATATTTGCTCGAAAAAATAGAATAAATTGTCGGTTGTTTAGTGGAAAATCATTACCTTTGCACCCGCAAATTAGAAACGGGCATCGCTCTATTTGTTTTGTGCGAGTCTAAGTGTGCAACTAATTCTTTAGGTATATTATTATAAAATTGATAAAACTGAATTATGAAAATTAAATCATTACTTGCTACGGCCTTGATGCTGGCTAGTGTTTCAATGGCTAATGCTCAAGGTTACGTTCCTGGTTTCGGGGGAAAGCTCAACAGCGTGAAGGCTGACTTTAACTGTGGATGGTTCATATCTGAATTTGTAGATAGGAATGGTGATAGTCATCGTGGGCTCTTTGGCGATGGTATGTCTTTGATGTATGAGCATGTGTTCAACAAAGGCTATGGCTTCGGTATTAACGGAATCTTTGAGAAAAAGACAGAAGAGGTTTATACGGGGATGATAGGTCCGTCTTTTGTATATTTCGGATCTTCAGATAAATGGATATACGGTTATTCTATAGGTCTTGGATATGGCAGATTTGACGTTGACTCAGAACGATTTGGCCATGAAGACAGAAATGGAGTAGGATACTTTGTTCAGGCTAATATTGAGAGACGCCTTACACAATGGCTTGGCATTGGAGCCGGAGTGCGTGTTCTAAACATAACGGCACCAAAGTCGGAAGACAATAGTTATTACAAGACTCATAGTCATGGAACAAGTTCTCTGAGATTCACCATCGGCCCTCGATTCTATTTCTAAGCTAAGACTTTTTTTGTAAGTGTTTTTACGATTAAATAAGTATAATATCAATTAAGATTATGAAGACAAAGATTTTATTGGTAGTAGCAATTATGCTGGGTAGCTTCTCTATGGCTAAGGCTCAATACGTGGCTGGTTATGGCGGAAAGCACAATAGTGTGAAGGCTGACTTTAACTGTGGTTGGTTCATATCTAAGTTTGAGGACAGATATGGAGATAGTCATCGTGGTATTTTCGGTACAGGTTTCTCTGTTAGTTATGAGCATGTGTTCAAACCAGGTGTTGGCTTCGGATTGAATTACATAATGGAGAACGGAAATGAGGATGATATCAAAACACAATTCATAGGTCCTTCTGCTGTATATGCAGGATCATTCGGAAGTTGGACATTGAGTTATTCTATAGGTCTCGGATTGGGAAAAATCAATTATGATTCATATCGTATGGGACATTATGATGATAATGGATTTGGCTATTATGCTCAGGTTGAGGCTCAGAAACGCTTCTCCGACCATTTCGGAATATCTGCAGGAATACGTGTGTTGGATATCACAACATCTGTATCAGATAAAGGGGATATGTCTGGTACAGGATCATTTAGATTCACTATCGGCCCAAGATTCTATTTCTAGACCTAACCAAGTCTTCTCCAATGGAAGGATGTTATATACCTTTTTATAGCTATAGCAATTTATAAACGCAAAGACGCAAAGACACAGAGTTTCTTATTGGAATCTCTAAATCTTTGCGCCTTTGCGTTTAATTTTAGGGGTTGCCTATAGCGGCATTACTATTCTTATCCTTCAGATTCAGAAAGGCTTGCATGTCTTTTACTTTCTTTCCGCAGCTATCATGCTCTTTATTTTCTCGTTAAACCCAGTTTCCTGAATGAGCTGTTCGAGGGTGAGATGCATACGATATCGCCAATAGTGCTTTGGATTTGCTGGAATATTGATGCGCTCGGCATTTGCATCTGCAAGACGGAGATTTGCATCTGTTGCGAGCCAATCCTGAAGTGTGAGGATGCAGAGCATAGACGGACAGGCGAGGTGGTTGCTTACTATCTCCGTGGCAATCTCTGGTGAGAGAGGGTGGGGGGCATCCCCTTCACGACCGAGAACCCATTCCCAATAGTTTTGCGTGCGTTCTTCGTCTTCATCCCACCACATACGCATAGTGGCAGTATCATGGCTTGAGATGGTACAAACCGACATGAACGGATTACGCTCAAGTACTCCGAACGCTACCTGCGGATCCTTCGGCATTGACTGTATTTCAAGTGACAAGATGTTGAGCTGATTGATAACCCAAGGCACGCACTCTGGCACCATACCGAGATCCTCGGCACATACCAGCATCTTTGTTGCCTCTACCAGTCGTGGGAGTTTCTTCATTGCCTCCTCGTACCAGAACTGATTGTTTCTATGGTAGAAATAATCGTTATACAGGCGGTTGAAATTGTATTTGTCGTGATCCCAAAGCGTCTCGTAGCAAGTATCTAATTGGGCAGAGATACGTGGGTGAACGAGTTCCGGGTTCTTGTGGTCAACAAGGAAGAGCACGTTGCTCTGGAGAGAGTAAATGCCCCCCTCCATCTCCCCCGAGTGGGAGGGATTTTTGGATTGTATTATTGTATCTAAAGACTCCCTCCCTCGGGAGGGCTGGGGAGAGGCCTGTTTTTTGAAGTACTCCTCTACCTCCCTCTGCGTCTTAAATCCCTCGCGGAAACGGTATGTATCATCGTGCCAAGGTTCAAGGAAGGTGTTCTTTACATATTCTGCCTTGTCACCAAATAAGCGTTCCAATACCCAGTCGGTTATGAATGGGTTAAGGAAGAAATCCTCTTGCCATTTCAGTCCGTATTGCTCAACCTCCTGACGTGTCATGCCAAGTGATGGTTGGAACTGTCCGAGAAGTCCGTGAACGCTATGGATTGGTATCTCCCAGATACGAAAGAAACCGAGTACGTGGTCAATACGGTAGGCATCGAAATACTTTGCCATGTTTGAGAATCGACGAATCCACCATTGGCAGTCGTCCTTCAGCATCTCGTCCCAGTTATAGGTAGGGAATCCCCAGTTCTGTCCGTTTACTGAGAAGTCATCAGGCGGCGCGCCTGTCTGTCCGTTGAGGTTGAAATAGCGTGGCTCCATCCATACATCACAGCCATAGCGGTTTACGCCGATTGGGATATCGCCTTTCAAAGCTACCTTATGAGTCTGTGCGTATTTATGGGCAGAGATCATCTGCTGCGCAAGGATGAACTGGATATAATAATAGAAGGAGGCATCCTTGTATGCCTTGCTGCGAGGGTTGGTAAGAGATTTACGGTCAGCCTCGTTCCATGTGTTATGGTCAGGCCATTCAGAGAAGTTCGCTGTGCCGTATTTATCACGTAGAACGCTATATTGAGCGTAAGGCACGAGCCATTGCTCTTCTTCCTTAAACCATTGCTTGTATTCCTCAGATGCAAGTGTCGCCTTGCCTTCCTGCTCGAAAATCAGGTGTAGATACTCGTTCTTGGCTTTGTTCACACGCTCATAGTCAATCTGCGGAAGGGCGTTGAGTTCCTTTCTGAGGTTTTCAAACTCCGTTGCTTTCTTCCAGTCTTTCAATGGAGGCAACTGACGGAAGTCGGCATATTGCGGATGAAGTGCAAAGATGCTGATAGCAGAATATGGATATGAGTCGCTCCATGTGCGCGTAATGGTGGTGTCGTTGATAGGAAGCACCTGAAGGATGCGTTGCCCTGTGAGCGAAACCCAGTCAACCATTTTCTTCAGGTCACCGAAGTCTCCAACTCCGAAACTTCCCTCTGAACGGAGAGAGAAAACGGGAATTGCTGTGCCCGCTATGCGGTCGGCAGGAATCTCGAAATGCGCCATTTCCAAGCTTATGGTCTCCTCCTTGCTGCTTTCCATATCCGGAATATGGAGTGCGCGGTTCATTCGCGCTTCCCATATAACTGGCACGCTCTCGTCTTCATCAACGACGATAAATTTCATCTCGATGCTCTTGCCTGTGAGATTCGTAGCATCGATAACGGCTGTCCACTCGTTATCGCCTGTGTATAGGCATCTGAGAGCTTCATCTTCCTGCCAGTTGCCAAGTTCCGCAACGCTTCCGCTTAATGCAAGACGCTGGTTAGGCCTAAGCTGTGGAGCCTGTACCTTTATTATAAGGGTTTTATCGAATGAACTCTTTTCGAGAGCCTGTATTTCGTGTCGGTGTATGCATTTCGTGAATGCCGTGCTATAGAAGTAATTCATATAGGTGTTCGTTTGTTGTTTGGTTCTTGTTCCGTCTGCAAAAATACGCAAATATATCAAGATATGCAAATTTACTGTCCATTATACGTTATATCTGCTTGCGAACGTTTGCGAATATGGAATCGTTTTTATACCGAATTGTGTTCAGAGTCTTTTGTCTTTATTCCTCGCAAAATTACTAAATTCAATCTGAATTTTAAAATTTTGAATGAAAAATTTTCAGTAATCAGGAAAAATAACACGTTCAAATTGTTCTGTTGTGTGTTTTTTAGTCTTAGCGCAACCGATTTCAGCTGGTTTTATGTATATTTTTTTGCAAAAATGTTCTTTGTTTGAAAAAATTTTCATATATTTGCACTCGAAAGCAATAATATTCATTAATTTTAATTACATTTTCAAAATTGATTCATAAAATGATTCATAAAAATTTCACTTGTTAACCCTATATAAACTATGCCACATTCACAGATTACAATGAAAGATATTGCCAAGGCACTGGGAGTGTCAGTGGCAACTGTCTCACGAGCATTGGCTGATAATCCAAGTATTAGTGAGAAGAGGAGGAAAACGATACAGGAATATGCAAAGGAGCATAATTTTGTATCAAACGTTCTTGCAGAGTCTTTGCGCCATTCAAAGGCCAGAGCACAGAAAATCATAGGTGTTATTGTGCCTGAGATTGTTCACTATTTCTTCTCAACCGTTATCTCCGGCATTGAGGAGGAAGCATCAAATCGCGGGTACTCAATCATCGTTGCTCAGAGCAAAGAGCAGTTTGACCGTGAAGTGAAGATTTGCGATGGCTTCATCAGGTCGAGGGTCTGCGGTGTAATCGTTTCACAAGCGAAGAACACCAAGCAGTACGACCACTTTATCCGTATTATTAATAATGAGATGCCTCTTGTGTTCTTTGACCGTATCTGTACTGGTGTTAATGCCTCCAGAGTGGTCATCGACGACTATCATGGAGCTTTCACTGCAACAAAGTATCTCATTGACACAGGTTGCAAGCGAATTGCCTTCTGCGGAAGTTCTTTGCATCTTGAGATTGTGAAGAACAGGATGAACGGCTACAAGGATGCCCTTCGTCTTCACGAGATGGAGATAAACAACGATTACATTCTTGAGTGTGATTCGCGTGAACTCGCAGAGCAGATGATTCCTTCTTTGATGCAAGGTGAGCATAGGCCTGATGCGTTCTTCTGTATCAATGATGATACCGCCATTGGAGTTATCCATGTAGTGAAGCGTCTCGGATTAAAGATTCCGGAGGATGTAAGTATCTGCGGATTCACTAATTGCGAGCGTGCGTTGGCTTGTGATCCTATGCTCACCACCATGGATCAGCGAGGTAATGAAATCGGTCATCAGGCTGCAAATATCCTTATCAACAAGGTTGAGGGAATCACTCCTCTTAACCGCGTAGAGAAGCAGGTGGTAAGAACCAATCTCGTTATTCGCGGCACTACGAAGGAACTGATGCCGTAGAAGTGAAGAATTCACTTTTCATTTACTACTTGCTTTCATAGCAAATGCTAACAACATACTTCTTTTCAGGGAAGTCCTTGGTGATTATCTGCCAGGGACTTTTTCCTTTATAGTAGTCGTCGAGTAGGGGACGGAGCTGTTCCTTGCCTGTTATGCCCCTGCCTGTGAGCTTCACAACGGCTTCCTTCATCGTCCATAGGCGGGTGAACTTCATAGGCGTGAGGTCTTCAAGTTCGCTATCACTAAGCACATAGCGCGCAAGGTCGTCTTTCACATTCTCCTTAATAACTTCTACGTCAATGCCCACGGGTTCGTTGCTTACCGCGCACGCTACCGCATATCTGCAATGCGACATATTGAAATGGATATCCTCATGCCCCACAATGACAGGCTTGCCGTTCTCCAACTCTCGGAAAACAGGCGGTTCCGTGATTCCGTATTCTTCCTTCAACAGTTTTTGGAGAAGCATATAGACTTTAAGGCTCTGCTCCCTCCCTGCTTGGAATTTATACTTCAGAACCTTCTCACGGCGTTGCTCGCTGACTCTTGAGAGGCAGTCGTTGAACTGCTCCTCAGTCATTGTTGTCATATTATCGTCGATAAGGAACTTCAATTTACTATTTAATGTGATATTTACAACGTATAAATTCAGCCTTACGTTTTAATAAACGTACTTTTATCGCATTTTATTTCAATAAAAATCCGAGTTCTTTCTTTTTTCTACAAAAAAATCACTATTTTTGCACCATGAAGAAAATCCTTACCTTAATAGCTATAACGTCAGCCCTTTCTGCTCCTGCCCAAAACAAGATTGACCTTTCTGGTATTTGGGAGTTCCAGATTCAGCGTAGCGAGAATACCGTTACGCCAATATCAGTTTATGATGATACCATCCAACTGCCAGGTTCCATGATAACACGAGGCAAAGGCGATTTGGTTTCCGTGAAAACACAATGGACAGGTTCTTTGTATGATTCCTCTTTCTATTTCAATCCCTATATGGAGAAATACCGCATTGAGGGACAGATGAAATTCCCGTTTTTCCTTACTCCTGAACGCCATTATATCGGTAATGCGTGGTATCGTCGTAAGGTGCTTGTGCCGAAGGAATGGAGGAAACAGCGTATCATTTTGACTCTTGAGCGACCTCATATAGAGACTACAGTATATATTAATGGTAAGGAAATCGGACATCAGATGGGACTTTCCGCTCCCCATGTATATGATGTTACTGATTGTATCAAAATAGGCAGGGAGAACACAATAGCAATCAAGGTATATAATGGTATAGAGAACGTGTGTGTCGGAAAGGATTCCCATTCTGTTACCGACCATACGCAAGGCAACTGGAACGGTATTGCTGGAGATATATCACTTTCTGCTCGTCCGATGAATACTATTGAGCATATTGATGTTTATCCAGATGTATGTTATAACTCTATCCGTCTGGTGCTAATAGGCAAAGCCAAGGGGCTTTCTTTCTTCATTGACGGAAAAGAGAGCAAGGCTGTAGCTCAATCTGATACTTCGTATGTCATTCGTCTGGGCGATGATGTTAGACTCTGGGATGAGTTCCACCCGAACCTTTATACCCTTGAGGTAAAGGACGCTAATGGATATTCTGTCAGCACAACCTTCGGAATGAGAGAGGTGAAAGTGAACGGAATGGATATTCTCCTCAACGGAAAACCTATATATATCCGTGGAACCGTGGGCAACTGCTGTTTCCCCGAAACTGGCTATCCTCCAACCGATGAGGCTTCGTGGGAACGCATCTTCCGTAAGTGTAAGGAATATGGCTTGAACACCATGCGATTCCATTCCTATTGCCCTCCAGAGGCTGCTTTCCGTGTGGCAGACCGTCTCGGTTTCTATCTTCAGCCAGAAGGACCTTCATGGCCGAATCATGGCGTAAGGCTTGGGCGTGGAATGGCTATCGACCAGTATCTCATGGACGATACAAAGCGTATGGTCGAGGCTTATGGTAATCACCCGTCTTTCCTTATGATGAGTGCTGGAAATGAGCCGGCTGGCGACTGGGTGACGTGGTGTAATGCGTGGGTGGATTATTGGAAGGAGACAGACTCGCGCCGTATCTATTGCGGGGCTAACGTTGGAGGTGGATGGGCATGGGATAATGGCTCTCAGTACCATGTGAAGGCAGGGGGACGCGGTCTTGACTGGAATCGTCACGCGCCTAATTCTAACGATGACTACAGCAAGGATATCCTATTCCCGCGTAATTACAAGGATAGCGTGCCGAATAATACTCCTATTATCAGTCATGAGCAAGGGCAATGGTGCGCCTTTCCCGACCTGAAAGAACGCTCACAATATACAGGAGCATACAAGGCGAAGAATTTCGATATCTTCGAGGACTTGCTTCGTGATAACGGAATGGCCTCACAAGCAGAGAAATTCCTAATGGCAAGCGGAAAACTCCAGACTCTTGCATATAAATACGAGATAGAACGCAACCTCCGCACCCCGAACTATTCAGGCTTCGTACTTCTTGGCCTGAACGACTATAGCGGTCAGGGAACAGCCATCGTCGGACCTCTCAATGTGCATTGGAAGGAGAAGGGATATGTGGATGCAAAGGCGTGGACAGAGTTCTGCAATGATGTCGTGCCGCTAGCAAAGTTCCCCAAGTTCGTATATTCCTCTTCTGATACCTTGAGAGTCCCCATAGAGCTATATAATGCCTTTGAAACTGATATTGAGAATGCGAAGGTGGAGTATTGCATTACGGAGAGCGTAAGGGATAGGAATGATAGTGAGGACTTGGCATATTCTTCATCATTCGACGTTCCTTTATCGCCTATACCACAGGGAAAGAACCATTACTTAGGCACCTTCACGTACCCTCTCACATCTATCATAGATCCGTGTAAACTCACTCTGAGCGTCACTATAACGTTAGGTGAAAGAAAATGGAAAAACCATTGGGACTTTTGGGTAATGCCGTCTATTCAGGGCGAGACGGAAAGTGTTACGGCGAAAGTGGAACTGAGGAAGGGATTTGTTGACGGAGTGTATATTTCTGATACCCTCGACGACTTGGCGATACAAACCTTGAAACTAGGTCGTAAAGTGCTTCTCACGGCTGCCGGAAAAGTGCGCTATGGCAATGACATCAAGCAACACTATTTGCCCGTGTTCTGGAACTCCTCCTGGTTTAAGATGCGTCCGCCACATACCACTGGTGCATATATCGATATCACTCACCCTGTATATTGTGATTTCCCTACTGACGACTGGACAAACCTTCTTTGGTGGGAGCTTGTGAATCGTGCTCAGGTAATGAATCTCTCAGAGTTTCCAGCTGATTATCAGCCACCTATGCAGCCGATAGATACATGGCATATCAGTCGTAAGTGCGGTATGATTATTGAGGCAAACGTGCTTGGCGGCAAACTCCTTATGACTACTATTGATATCACCTCGAATCTTAGGGACCGCCTTGTTGCTCGTCAGCTTCGCAAGAGTATCATAAACTATATGAAGAGTCCCGATTTCAAGCCTGCTATCACCCTCGACGAGAGCATCATCCGCCATCTCTATGAGAACGAGGCTCGTCAGGTCAATATGTTCACCAATGATTCCCCTGACGAACTGAAGCCCAAGATTAAGTAAGGGTAGCTCCCTTCCTGCACCAATTCAGGGGAACGGACTTACAACGGATTTGGAACGGTATTACAACGGACCTGAAACGAAGGTTAGAGTTTAGGGGTTAGTGGTTAGAGTTTGAGGACATCCCGCCATCATCCTATCACCCAACATCTAACACCCATCACCTATCACCTGATTCCCGAGTGACAACGTGCGCTGCACCTCGCACGCAGTCAAAAGTGCGTGTCAGCCCAAAGGCTGGCGCACGTCCTTTGGTTTGACGAGTGCAAAGTTACAACAAATTTTCTCGTTACTGCAAAGAATCATGAAAAATAATATGTTAGTTTTGAGAAAAGTTTGTCTTGTGCTTGTAAAGTATTGATACACAGGCTTATATTTTCGGAAGGATATTAAAATAACCCCAATCTAACATATATCCGTTAGAAAACACACACACAGGGTATATGTGGGTGATCTATAACCATAATATAATATAATAATATATATTATTATATTATATTATGAAGTTAGAAAGGGGGAGGGGGTGTCCTTATTTTTTCTAACGGATATATGTTAGATAGCCATTCTGAGCCTTCTGTTGGGGGTACATCTAACAACTCTTGTAATATGATTGTTTTCGATTGGCTATAAATATGCCTTTTTTACTTGATTTTACTAACAAGTAATGCATGGATGAAACGGAATTTCCTAATTTTTTCAAAGTTTTCTGTATTCATTTTCTTGATGACGCTGTGGTTTCAACCCACACCGTCTCGTGCAAATACGCATTTTTCTCGATTTTAAGTGCCAAAAGGGGTGTCCGATTTAGCCCCCCCTTTGCCAATTTGCATGTTCTTTTGTCTGTTTGGGGATGTATCTAACATATAACTGTTAGAAAAAACAGGGAGAGGGTAGCTAATGGCAATAGGAATTATGGACGCTGAACGAATCGTTCACCGTCTTGCAAAAACAAGGGATGAACGTTTCGTTCACCCCCCTTCTATGTAAATTTATAGAAATGGTTATATACGATATATCAGAGTTAAACCTAAAGCCACAAAGTAAAAAAGCGCTCCCTCGCGGGAACGCCTTTTCTCGTTAGTATGTAGTTGCTTATTCAGCTTTAGGGGTTGCTGATTTCTTTGTTGCCTTCTTTGTGGCAGGCTTCGCTGCCTTTGCCTCCTCTGCCTTTGGAGCTGCCTTTGCCGATGCTTTAGAATCTGTAGCCTTCTTTGGTGCAGCCTTCTTAGCAGTAGCTTTCTTTTCAGGCACGCGCCACCATGTCGTAGTTGGTGCATACGGCAGAAGAGGCAAGGAAGAACGGATCCTCGCAATGTATTCCGCAGAAGTCTATGGCAAGCGAGGGCTTTGCATCGTTAGTCTCATTTTCAGCTTTAGGCAAGGCTTGGAATAGTTCGCGAAACCGTATCGGGCGGTCGTAGTGTATGCAAGCCTGTTCTGCCTTCTCAAGCTCCTCATCGGTGCAGTCAGTAATCCATTGGCTTGCCAGTTCAGCATTTCCGAAGCGTATGGCCCTTATGGCGCGTGCAGGATTGCCTTTCTTGCAAGCCTTGTTGCAAGGGGCATCTATGCAGAGCAGACAACGAGCTGCTTCCTCTGTAATATGTATTGTTCTGTTCATGGTGCTATTTTTTAGGTGTAGATAATTTGTGGGTAAAGACACAAAATATTTTTCGGATAGACGTATGTTTGCTGAAAAAAATGATGGAAGAAGTCAAAAAACATTGAGGTTAGCATTTTCCACTCCTCATAAATCTGCAATGTCGTATAATTCATTTTTTGCTGAGGGCTGGACCTTGATGAGGTTGGCGGCTGAGGAGAATGCTTGAAAGCCCATTAGGTATCGTGCCTTCGATAAACTTGTCAATCGCTTGAATTACAGAGATATACATATTTGCTAATCCGTTGAACTTGCTTTGAGAATAAAAATACTCATTTTTGAGTATTGTATGAAAATGAAAGATTATGTAATTTTGCACTCGAAAAATCGGAGACCTGCGGCCTCTCCCCACGCTCTCTCTTCCGTAGAGATAGGGAAGCCGGAAGGTGGAGACTATGCAATAAGAACTGTTTTCGTTCGTTGCGCTCGAATAACGAATAGGTTAGGTAATAAAGACAATTTAGGTAATAAAGACAATAATGAAATTAAAGATTGTATTCTTGGCATTTACGGTGACATTGAATGTGTCAGCTCAGGAAAAAGTGGAGGCAGACACCGCCTTTGCATATAAGAAGGTGCTGGATGGTGTGACTGTTGTTTCTCACAATGAAATACGCAAGATGCGTGAGGCTGCCATGCCTGTCACGGTCTTGGGTAAACGGCAGTTGGAAGGAACTACCACAAGTATTAACGATGCGCTTGCTCGAACCGCTGGTATTGCGATTAGAAGTACCGGAGGTGTAGGTAGTGCCTCACGAATATCCGTGCGCGGTCTTGAAGGAAAACGAATGGGAGTTTATATTGACGAGGCTGCCATAGGTCAGCTAAGCGACTATGTTTCGCTTAATGACATCCCTACAGATATGATTGAGCGCATAGAGGTATATAAAGGTATAGTGCCATATCGTTTTGGAGGCTCTGCCTTAGGTGGTGCCGTGAATGTAGTGACAAAGGAATATCCGCCTGTATATCTGGATGCAAGCTATGAGATTGCATCTTTCAATACACATAAACTGAACTTTGCATTCAAGAGAACAGATAACAATTCAGGCTTGCAATTCGGATTTGGAGGCTGTCTGACATATTCGGACAACAGCTATAAGATGCATCTTCAGAATCTTGACAACCGCGTAGTAGAGCGTGATCACGACCAATTCAAGAAGACGATGCTCGGAGGTTCGATAAAAGCCACGAAATGGTATTTCGACGAGGCTAAGCTCGAACTTGTGTTCTTGGCTACGAGAGCTGAGATTCAGGGTATTGACAGCGACATCCGCGAGGCTTATAATCACGGAATGTCAGGAATAGCCGCCCTAACCCTCAAGCGCGACAACTTCCTTGTTGACGGTCTTGACCTCGATTTTGACGGATGCTTTAGCTATGGCAAGAATGGTTTGTGCGACAAGGCAATGTCACGCTATGACTGGGATGGCAACAGATATACCCCTGTTACAATCTATGGAGGAGAACAGGGAACCTATGCTTCTGACTCTGACAACCGCACTCACGACTATGTTGGCAAGCTCAATCTTAACTATCTGCTAAATGAGCATCATTCATTCAACATCAACCTCTATGCCACCCATACAAGGCAGAATCCAGAGAACGAGCTTATGGATAAGAGTTTCGGCTATCAGACAAACTTCCCAAGCCACATGAGCAGTTTCACTACAGGTTTCTCATACGACCTTACCCTGTTCAACGGAAAGTTCATGAGTGCCACGACTCTCAAGAACTTCAACTATAGTTCTGACACAAAGGTGCTTGAATATACCCGCATAAACGAACCGAAAGATGTAAGTCTGAACCGCAACTACTGGGGCATTAGCGAGGCTATGCGATATAAGATAACCAATGACATTATGGCTAAGATTGCGGTTAGCTCTGAGGTTCGCATCCCTACAGCCGAGGAACTTACGGGCAACGGCTATTCTATACTTCCTGCAACTAATCTTGAGCCAGAGCGATGCAAGGGATTGACAGGTGGATTTATCTATCACCACACCAATTCGTATGGCTTTATTGAGATAGAGGCAAACTATTTCCTCAATCAGCTCGACGATATGATTCGCTATCAGGCCGACATGATTCCGTCTATGGCTCGCTATGCCAACTTCGGAAAGGTTGTAACGAAAGGAGCGGAGATTGACATCAAGGGCGATGTAACGTCATTCCTTTATTGCTATGCTAATGCCACCTATCAGGATCTCCGCGACAAGCGCAAGCATGAGGTAGGTTCTACGGCTGCAAACCCTACATACAACAAGCGTATGCCTAACATCCCTTACTTCCTTGCAAACTTCGGCATTGAATTGCACAAGGAGAATCTCTTCGGAGGCAAGGAGCAGAACAGCCGTTTCCTCCTCGATGCCTCATACATCCACGAGTATTTCTATGATTTCGAAATGAGTAAGTATCAGGATCGCAAGATCCCTACATCACTCACCTTTGATACAGGCATAGAGCATAGCTTCGGAAATAACCGCTGGACTCTTTCTTTCAAGCTAAAGAACCTTACCGACAGGGTTGTATATTCAGACTTGAACCGTCCGCTTCCAGGAAGAAATATCGCATTTAAGGTTAAGTATATAATGAAGTAAACGGCCTCTCCCCCCGCCCTCCCCCATAGGGAGGGAGCCGGAAGGCGAAACGAAATCAATAACAAAACAATAAATAAACATGCAAAAGAAACTTTCAAACATCCTTCCATCCGGAAAGGCTTGGTTAGGCATTATGGCAATGGCATTAACAGTATGCTTTACAGCCTGCGGCAATGATGATGATGATGACGTAGTACCCGCTAATGAAGTGGCAAAATCAGAAGGTAGAATCCTGTTCTCTACTACAGTGACTAACCCAGCAGGCGATAGCGGTAGTGGCTATCTTCAGGCTGTAGGCAAGTTGGGCGATGGCGTGAACTACACCAATGCCAATGCCCTGCCTCTCGGCTTCGGCTCTTACCCATGCGTCTGCAAAAGCGGTAACATCTATGTATTCCCTGACTATATGGGAGGTACAGAGATGAAACTCAAGCGTTACATCCTCAACGACAAGAACGAACTGGAACTCAAGGGCTCTATGACTCTTCCTGCCAACTCAAGCGCAGCTATCGTTGTAGAGGCAAACACAGAGAAGGCATACGTTTGTTGTCAGAGCCTTAACCTCATCATCACCTTCAACCCTAAGACAATGAAGGAGATTTCACGCATCGACCTCACAAGTCTCAGCAACGAAGGCGTTTCTGCATTTCCTGGTGCTCTCTACATCCGCGATGGCATTCTCTATGTTGCCCTGGAACAGTATAACGCACAATGGATGCCTCAGGAAAACGCTTTGGAAATGGCTCTCTACAATGTATCTGACGATAAGTTCATAAAGAAGATACGCAACACCTCCCTCAACCTCTGCGGCCCTACTCGCCCTATCGACAACCAGTCTATCTTTGAGGACGAGAAAGGTGATATCTACATCAACTGCACAGGTTCATTCGGCTACATCCCAACTCTCAACTCTGGTATGGCACGTATCAAGAAGGGTGAGACCGAGTTTGACGAGTCATATAAATTCAATTTTGCAACGACCAAGGTCAGCGGTTTGAGTTGCGACTATATCAACGTACTGCTGATGTGCCGTTATGTTGGCAATGGAAAGATGTACGCATACGGCTATGCCTATGCCCTTGACCCAACAAACACCAACACATACCTTGCACGTATCGGTGTTCCTGTACTGATTGACCTTTACAACAAGACCGCAAAGGTTATCGAAGGACTTCCACGTTCAAACGGTCATGGCGTTGCCATGGGACGCTATGTCAATAAAATGGTTTACGGCTCAGCAAACGACGAATACAACGGCTTCTCAACAGTTGACATCAACACAGGAGAGGTAGAGACGAAGGTGGCAACAGTAGAGGGATTCCCATCATTCTTCTATAGCTTTGAATAGTGCATAGTTCATAATTCATAGTTCATAGTTGGTTGGCGCGAGTAGGCTAACTATGCACTATGAACTATGAACTGAATAAGACTATGAACTGCTCTTTTCTATTATGGAATATACTATTGCAGACAGACTGATGTGGCACTTCATGCAGGGACGATGTTTCAAGGTTCTGCGTGAAGAGTGTGCGGAATGGGACATCAGTCAGCTTCGCAAGAGTATCTAAACTATATGAAAAGCCCCGATATCAAGCCTTCTATCACCCTTGACGAGAGCATCATCCGCCATCTCTATGAGAACGAGGCTCAGAAAGTGGATATGTTCACCAATGATTCCCCCGATTAACTGAAACCCAAGGTGAAGTAAGGTTGAATTCAAGGCAAAACAAAGACAAAACATTTGGAGGTGTCAGGAATTTTGTGTACTTTTGCAACATATAATATTAAAAAGAATCTATTCTATTATGAAACCAAACGAATGCGAATAGAAAAATGAAAGGTATTATCTTCTTGATCATTTCATGTGTGATCATACTTCTGGCGGTTTTATTTGTGCCAAAACATAGCATGAGCTTTGGGAGCAGTCTATTGCAGACATTTCTTTGGATGGTTATTCCTGTAGTAGGTATCTATTGCGCTTTAGAACATATAGATATGGGGGTGCGTGTGATATTAGGACTTGTTGCTGCCGCAATTGTTGGTTATCTGTTCTTTTATTTGGGTATGTACTTGTGCCGATGCTTTGAAAGCATTGTAACGCCTGGTAGATATATAGGACACTCTATCGAGAATGTTATTTGTATTCTGTGCACATTATGTGGCATTGGGTTATCGGTTTTTGGAATCATTAATATGAGAGGTCATTGGTTAACTATCGTTTCTTATGCGGTTTTTATTCCCTTGTATTTCCTTTTGCTTATATGTAGCCAGTATCAGTATGAGAGTTAGAGTAAAGAATAAGGTTGAAAGTTTAAAGAATAAAGTTTAAAGTAGAAAGTTGCAGAGCTCATTTATTTTATAATCAATTAGAGAATGAGAGAAGCAAGTGTTGAGCTATGTGGAAAGTAAAAAAAAAGCGCTCCCTCGCGGGAACGCCTTTTCTTGTTAGTATGTAGTTGCTTATTCAGCTTTAGGGGTTGCTGATTTCTTTGTCGCCTTCTTTGGGGCAGGCTTTGCAGCCTTTGCCTCCTCTGCTTTTGGAGCTTCCTTGGCAGGGGCTTTAGTTGCAGCCTTCTTTGTCGTTGCCTTCTTTGCAGTAGCTTTCTTTTCATGCTCGCGGATAGCATTGTCAGGATCAAGCTTTGAGAGTTTTGCCTGAAGGCGCTGTATCTCCTTGTCCTTCATCTCTATCTCCTTACCCTGATTGGTGATGGTGGTGAGCATCTGCTCAAGCTCATCGTTGTCGATACCGCCGTAAAGGGCACGCACACGACTGATGAAGTCACCGAGGATGTTCATATAGTTGGTGAAGGCGTCGAAAGGTCCGTCATAGATACCACGGTCAATGTTGCAGTTGCTTGGTTTCGTGGTCATGAAACGGAAGTTGTTTGATGCCTGGAGATAGTCCCAGTCCTGAAGTAGGGCAGGGTCGTTGGCGATGTGCAGACGGTCAGCAACAGAGTAGAGTTTGTTGAAAGCCTCACGCTGCATCTGGTTTCCGAGCCATGTGGAGGTGTCGCGCTCCTCGTCAACCCATGAGAGGGAATCAGGAACATCGAGGTCGCCTACGCTTTCGAACTTGTCGCATACCTCGCTTGGGGTGGCGAATTCGAGTCCTGCCTGCTTAGCGCATGTAGGGAGTGCCTTGAGGAATTCAAGGATATTGCTTGAGAGAGGCTGGGCGATGCCGAGGGCTGTAAGCTCCATGAAGATGTTGACAACCTGCTCAGACTCAGGACACTTTGCTATCTCTGCGATGTATGTGTCGGCAAAGAGAGGATAGCGCTCCCATGATGAGTTGTTGAAGCGGAGCGAGATATCGTCGGATGCGTTAACGTCGCGAAGCAAAAGCTTGAGGTTAGGAGCAAGGTTGCAGTTGTATACATAATGTGGTGACTTCCAGCCAAGCACATGCTTTGCGCCCTCGGTTAGCATGCCCTTGTAGCCGAGGGAAGCAACCTGTTCGCCGATGTCGTTGGTGTAGATGAGTGAAGAGTTGCGCATCACGGTTGGACGCTTGCCGAAGTACTCCTCAATCTTCTTTGACATTTTCTCGATATCACGCTTGAAACTCTCTTCGTTGATGAGGCCTGCAAGACCGTGAGAGTAAGGCTCGGTAAGGAACTCCACCTGACCTGTCTCGTTGAGTTCCTGAAGCTTTGTGAGCACCTGTGGGGCATGAAGCTCAAGCTGCTCCATACCTACTCCTGAGAGGGAGAAGGCAACCTTGAAGTAGCCAGGGTGCTCCTTTATCATTTCCTGCATGGCTGTGAGAGCCGGCATATAAGAGTGCTCTGCAATATATGTGATGCTACGCTCGTTGGCATAGTCGTCATAGTAATAGTGATCAGTACCGATGTCGAAGAAACGGTAACGTTTGAGATGTGTTATCTGGTGTATCTCAAAGTAAAGGCATATTGTTTTCATTGTTGTAAAAATATTAAGCCTAACCAAGCCTTCCCCAAGGGAAGGATGTTAGATAGAATTATTTGTTACTAGGTGTGGGTCACTTTATGAAGTTTGCGAGATATTCCTCGTTGTTGAACCAGCCCTTGTCAAGCAACTGGTCGTAGCATTGGCGAATGCGAAGTCCAACCTTCTCCCATGTGATGCCTGCAACCTCCTTGATGCCTTCCTCGGCGATGTAGTCGTGGAGGCTCTCGTTCATACAGAGGGAGTAGATGGCATCCGCCATTGCGTGGATATCCCAGTAATCTACCTTGATGACATTGGTAAGGATCTCACCGCAGCCCGACTGCTTGGAAATGATACTTGGGCAACCACATTGCATGGCTTCAAGTGGAGCGATACCGAACGGCTCAGAAACCGATGGCATGACGAAGACATCTGAATTCTTATAGCACTCATACACCTGCTTGCCTCTCTGGAAACCAGGGAAATGGCATTTGTCGGCAATGCCGTATGCAGCAGCGAGTTCAATCATCGCATTCATCATATCACCCGAACCTGCGAAGCAGAAACGAATCTTGTCAGTACGCTGAAGTACGAGCTTTGCTGCCTCGATGAAGTACTCAGGACCTTTCTGCATGGTGATACGTCCAAGATACGTAACAACCTTCTCGTTAGGCTTCTTGTGAGGCACGATGTCGAGATACTCCTGTGAGAGAGGATAAACGGCATTGTGCATAGCAACGCACTTGCGTGGGTCCTGATGATATTGGTTGATGACTGTCTGACGTGTCAGTTCTGATACGCACATGATGCAGTCGGCATTATCCATTCCGTTCTTCTCGATGGAATATACCGTTGGGTTCACATTACCACGTGAACGGTCGAAATCCGTTGCGTGTACGTGGATGCAGAGTGGTTTGCCGCTTACTATCTTAGCGTGAACTCCGGCAGGGTAGGTGAGCCAGTCGTGAGCATGAATGATATCAAACTGCTCTGAACGCGCCAGTACGCCTGCGATGATTGAGAAATTGTTTATCTCGTCGTGCAGGTTGCCGGGATAGCCGCCTGCAAAGCCCATACAGCCGAGGTCGTCCAATCCCTGCATGTAGTTGAAATCTGCATAGATATGGTCGCGGAAACGATAGTAGTCTTCTGCCGTATGACCTACGATGCGGTCCTTGATATTATCATACTGAACATCGCGCCAAACGATTGGCACCTGACTCATGTTCACTATCTTGAGGAATTTCTCCTCTTCGCCCGTAGGCTTTGGCATACAGAAGGTGGTTTCAATGTCGCCCTGAAGACTGAGACCCTTGGTTATACCATAGGAGGCAACAGCAAGTCCACCGTATATCTTTGGAGGGAATTCCCATCCGAACATTAATACTTTCATTCTTGTTAGTCCTCCTTAATTAGTTAAACTGGTCTATTAATCTCCATGTGCGAAGAATCTCGGCAACGTTCATTGCGAATGATGATGCTCCACGTCCGTTGAACGGTGGGTTTCCGTCGAACAACTCTGATATAGAGCCTAATACGTGATACTGCATCTCGTCCTCATAGCCAATCATCTGTCGCTGTACGAAACTGAGACGTGAACGCTTGTAGAGCTTCAGGTATGCCTCCATATAGAAACCACCGAGCCAAGGCCAAGCCGTTCCTGAGTGGTAGGCGTAGTCGCGCTTTGTCTGCGGACCTACGTACATAGGGTTATAGCCGCCTGACTTTGGAGACAATGTGCGGAGTCCTTTTGGTGTGAGGAGCTCTCGTGTGCAGAAGTCGAGAACCGATTTCTTCTGTTCCGGCTCAAGTGGAGAATAGTCGAATGCCACTGGGAATATCATATTCGGACGAACGCTCAAGTCCTCTATTCCTTCCTCTACATAGTCGTAGAGATAGCCGCTGTCCGTAATGAACATCTTCTGGAATGCCTCCTTTGCAATATCTGCACGAGCTTCAAGTTCGGCTGCAATCTTCTTGTCCTTGTTTGATTCAGCCATTTCTGCGCAGAACTTCAGGGCATTATACCAGAGAGCGTTGATTTCGACAACGTAACCGGTACGTGGAACTACTGGACGTCCGTTAGCGATGCTGTTCATCCAAGTCATCGGTTGTTCGCGTCCCTCGATGTGGAGGAGTCCGTTCTCCCTGAGTTCAAGGTTAGGATGCTTGTTGCTCTCTATGAACTTGAGAATGTCGATAAGCAGCTTTCCATATTTCTTGTAGGTTTGGGCATTGCCAACCTCGTGTGCATACTGCTGAATAGCCCATATTGCCCAAAGAAGCACATCTGGCTGCTCTATCTCGTGGATAAGGCTTTTGAGTGGCTTGCCAGTCATGAAGTCCCTGATGCTCTTTGCGGCAGTATCCATCACGAGTTCGAAGTAGTCGTTCTCCTGAATGGCAAGCGTGAGGCCCGGGAGTGCGATGAACGTATCGCGTGCACGGACCTTGAACCAAGGATATCCGGCAAGCAGATAGCGCTCGGTGTCGCTTACACGAACATGGAACTGGTGGGCAGCATTAACGAGAGCGTGGTAGAAGCTGTCGATAGGCTGGCGAAGTCCTACTTCCTCGTTGAAGAGCTTCTTCAACGATTCAGGCTTTATCTCGTCGATGCCGGCAGAGATTACAATCTCGTCGCCTTTCTTTGCCTGAATCTCGAAATATCCCGGAACATAGAGGTCTTCCACTCCATGATAGCCTCTTTCCTGCTCTTTCTCATATACGAGACTCTTGTTCCAATGTGGGTCAAAGACGAATTTGTTCTTCTTTGAAATCTGGATGTAGAGGTTTGGATAGTTAGGATAGAGCTGAGTCTTGATACCTCCGTCAATCTCCGTGTAATCCCTGTTGATGTTTGGGTTCTCAACCATACAGTTCTTCACGCTACGGAAAGCCAGGAAAGGCCTCAGTTGCAGAGTCGTGGCGCTGTGGCAGTCGAGTAGGGTGTAACGGATAAGAACACGGGTGGAATACACTTGGAATATGATTTCCTTCTTGAGAATCACACCACCTACACGATAGATAGTCGTAGGGACATTCTCAAGAGAAAATTCGCGAATGTATTTGTGGCCGTTAGGGCTGAACACTCCGCTTTCGTATTTATGCACTCCGAGGTTGAACTGGGCACCATGCTGTATCACCGAACAGTCGAGTGAAGAAAGCAATACATGGTTCTCTCCGTCAATCTCAGGTACGGGTACGACAAGCAACCCGTGATATTTGCGGGTGTTGCAGTCAACAACGGTACTGCATGAGTAAGCCCCCGAGCGATTCGTACACAACAATTCGCGTCGCAGGGACTCCTGCAAGTTAGTCATCTGAGCTTTTTCAAATTTGAGATAACTCATAGTTGCTATATTAAGGTTTAAATATTTGTTTAACTTCAGGTTGTGATTTAGGGGGAATTTCCATTTCTGATAGTGTCATAGGCACACATGATTTGGAAATTTTCTACAAAAGTAAGCAAAATAATCTGCTTTTCAAAATAAATGACAGATTATTTTCCAAAAACCAACAAAATTCCACTATGTTTGAAACAAGTTTGTAACTTTTTCATGTTCCTAATGCCCGAAGAATATAATGTGCTTGTGTCTTCTCTTGATTGTAATTGATAGGGAAAAGGGTATGCCTTTCATTACATCCTTTCCCGAATTTGTCATTTCTTTTCCTTTCGTTCATCCTTCGCTATACCTTCGCTCTTCCTTCGTTCATCCTATAGTCGCAGGAACGGATTTACAGCGGATTTACAACGGAACTACTTGGGATGGATTGCAAATTGCCTGGAAGGGCAACACTATGAGTAACCGAGGTGCATACTCGACGAAGGAGAGGATGCCATCGGATATAAAACTATCGCTTTCTTAACAGCCTGGAAGGCTGTACCTGATTGGTTCGCATAAGCCCTTTCATTATGTACTGCCTTCCAGGCAGTTGAAAGATTGTGGGCTTAATCCCCGCACATCCTCGTTTCACTCGTATGTACGGGGTTACTAATCGTACTGTCTTCCAGACAGTTCAGAACTTAAGGCGCATGATTTCTTTAATATGCAAACTACTAAAAGCAACAAATGGCTTGTAACCCAGAGATAATAACCTATGTTGAAATTTGTTATGGGAACTTCTATGTCATAATTTAGATATCTATGGAATATCATGCCTAATGACAAAAGAAATGAAATTGCGGGTAGTATTATTTCCACATCCTTGTCTTTAAAGAGCCTTACTATAATGGTTATATAGTATATATTTGAACTCCATATAAGGAATGCCCGAATATCTGTGATAATAGTGAATATACCTGACAATAAACATTGATATCCTATTAATTCTTCGGTTCTTGTTGTGAGACATGGAAGAATACACGAAACTGCATAAGCTAACATGCTTATGTTGAATAATATATCTTTGATATTTTCTTTAGTTTCCATTGCTCTTATCACTTCTCAATAATGAAGTTTATTGCTTCCTGCTCCACGATAATCTTCATTGGGTCGGTAGAGGTGTCGATATCAGAGAATGAATGGCCGTCGATACTGACAGGTGTGTTCTTCGGCACTTTTATTGTGATGTCGTGACACCTGTATGGGAGAATCATCTTGTGATTCAGGATTCTTCCACGCACGAAGAGGGCTATGACTGAGAATAATTGTGTCAAGGCAGAATTGCGTATCACGGTCACATCTATCATTCCGTTGTATGGAACGGCATTTGGGGTCTGACCGAAGCCCAAGGCACTACCGATGCACATGGTTATCACGCTGTGCTGCTCCTTTTCGTAATTGATAGTATATTCCATTTTCCAGAACATACGCTGGAAAAGCAGGAGGATGAATGAAATGACGAACGAAATCTTCCTTGACCAGAATATCTTTCTTGTCTCTGTCCTAAGGCGTTGAATACCGGCAACAAGTCCGATGTTAATGCAGTTTAGGAAGTATCGATTTCGTTTTTCTCCTTCTTTGTCGGTATAGATAAGACAACCGGCATCTACCTTCTTTATACGCCTTGTCGCAATCGATTCCACCGCAAGCTTTATGTCGTTCTCCGTAAGTCCCCAGAAGGCTGCGAAATCGTTCATCAGGCCATTCGGGATAACCGATAATACCACACGCTCACGTACTTCTTTCTCTTCCCTCATCAGACAGTTCACGGCATCGCACAATGCAGCATCTCCACCACAGATGATGATGTCGTCATATCCGTTGTGGATAAGCATTGAGACGAGTCTTTCCACGCTTTGGGCATTCTCGCTCTGCACGAAATCGTATGTGATCCCATGACTTTCGAGACATTCAGCAATCTTCTTCCACCGTTTCTCAGGTGACTTGAATCCCTCGCGTTTCGGACAATATATCAATCCTGTTTTCATATGACCTAATAAAAGCCTAACCAAGCCTTCCCAAAGGGAAGGATGTTTTATAGTAAAATCCTTATGGGGGGGCTTTCTAATTGTTTTTTTTGATTTGAAATACTAACTACTCCCCCTTGAGGGGGTGAGGGGGGAGGAACCCTCCCTTGGGGAGGGACTGGGTGGGCTGATAGTTTCTCTAATCGCTCTAACCTTCTCCTCCATCGGAAGCATAGCGTCAATCCAGTTTATCTTGCATCCACGCCTCTCCATACCACGGAACCAAGTCATCTGTCGCTTGGCAAACTGGTGTATGGCGATTTCCAGTTCCTTGAGCATGTCTTCGTATGAACGCTTTCCGATGACATATTCCGTAACGTACTTATATTCAAGTCCGTAGTAAATCAAATCCTCAGCACTTACCCCAGAGTCAAGGATGCGCTTTATCTCGTCAACCATTCCCTCATCCACACGGTTCTTCAGTCGGGTGGAAATCTTCCTTCTGCGCTCATCGCGAGGAATGTCAACGCCTATGATTGTTGTCTCTATAGGAGGGAAGTAGCGGTCTTCTGTCTTGTGCTCAAGGTTATAAGCCTCAATCTCAATGGCACGTATGGCACGTTGCGGAGAATCCACATCCGTCTTGTTGTGCATATCCGAATTGTTCTTCTCCTTCAGATCCATGAGAATCTCCGTGAGCTCTGCCATCGACTTATGGCTTAGTTCCTCACGCAGTTCCTCGTTCTTCGGAACAGGCGAAAGGTGATATTCCCGGATAACGGATTCTACATACAAGCCAGAACCGCCACAGAGAATAGGCAAGGCACCACGCGAAGTGATGTCCTCGTATGCCTTGAGGAAATCCTGCTGAAACTCAAAGATGTTGTATTTCTCGCCCGGATCACAGATGTCTATAAGGTGGTAGGGGATTTTCAGGGTGGTAGGTGTTGGGTGTTGGGTGTTGGCTGGAAGTGTGACTTCGTAGTCGCACAGATCCTTACCCGTACCTATATCCATGCCACGATACACCTGACGTGAATCTCCAGAGATGATTTCAGCCGGCTGTCCTTCAACAATAAAGGAAGCTGCGAGATGGGCAGCGAGAGTTGTCTTTCCCGATGCTGTAGGACCTATTATGGTAATCATCTTTTGTTTCATTGAGTGCAAAGGTAATAAAAAATAATGAAAGAGAAAAAAGTGCGAGTAAAAAATATTATCAAGAATTAGAGAATGAGAGATTTTTCTTTTGGAATTAATGCGAAAAAGAGACTTACTTTAGCAAGTTTCTAAATCTCATTAATTCAAAATTCGCAAGTTAAGAACTGTCTGGAAGACAGTACTATGCGTAACCCCGTACATACGAGTGAAACGAGGATGTGCGGGGGATATAGTGCCAATCCCTTCCTACTGCCTGAAAGGCAGTACATGGTTAATCAGGTACAGCCTTTCAGGCTGATATTGTAGAAGGTGATTCGCTATCCGAGGGCATCCTCTCCTTCGTCGAGTATGCACCTCGGTTACTCATGGTACTGTCTTCCAGACAGTTCTTAACTTGCGAAACTTGAATCATTAATCAGAATTCTCTCATTCACTAATTCTTGATAAACAAAAAAAAGAGAGCATACCCGAAGATATGCTCTCGTATATTGGTTGGATTTCTCCAATCAAGTCTATTTGAAATCGGTTTAGATCTCAGAGAAGTACTTGATTGTACGAACCATCTGAGAAGTATAAGAGTTCTCATTGTCGTACCAAGAAACAACCTGAACCTGATATGTATCGTCGTCGATCTTGCTAACCATTGTCTGAGTAGCGTCGAAGAGTGAACCGTACTTCATACCGATGATGTCAGAAGAAACGATCTGATCCTCTGTGTAACCGAAAGACTCAGTACCAGCAGCCTTCATTGCAGCGTTGATACCCTCTACAGTTACGTCCTTACCCTTAACAACAGCAACGAGGATAGTTGTAGAACCTGTTGGAGTTGGAACGCGCTGAGCAGAACCGATGAGCTTACCGTTGAGCTCTGGGATAACGAGACCGATAGCCTTAGCTGCACCTGTTGAGTTAGGAACGATGTTGCAAGCACCTGCACGTGAACGACGGAGGTCACCCTTACGCTGAGGACCGTCAAGAATCATCTGGTCACCTGTGTAAGCGTGGATTGTTGACATGATACCTGACTGGATAGCAGCGTACTTGTTAAGTGCGTCAGCCATTGGAGCGAGACAGTTAGTTGTGCAAGAAGCAGCAGAGATGATCTTGTCGTTAGCTGTCAGAGTCTTGTGGTTGGTGTTGAATACGATTGTTGGGAGATCGTTACCAGCAGGAGCTGAGATAACAACCTTCTTTGCACCAGCTGTGAGGTGAGCAGAAGCCTTCTCCTTAGATGTATAGAAACCTGTGCACTCGAGAACTACGTCTACGTCGTTTGCCTTCCATGGGCAGTTAGCAGCATCCTTCTCAGCAGAGATCTTGATCTCCTTACCATCAACGATGATAGAATCCTCTGTTGCCTCTACAGTGTGCTTACCCTCACCGAACTTGCCAGCGAAACCACCCTGAGCTGTATCATACTTGAGAAGGTGAGCGAGCATCTTTGGAGATGTCAAATCGTTGATTGCAACAACCTCGTAACCCTCAGCTTCGAACATCTGACGGAATGCGAGACGACCAATACGGCCAAAACCGTTAATAGCTACTTTTGTCATTTTTGTTTAACTTTTTATTATTAAATAAAGGTGAATATAATCTTTTTGAATATATCTCTTTCTAAAAACACTGCAAAAGTACTAAAAAAATTGGAAAACGCGGAAAAAATGCGAAATATTTTTGAGAATATACGAATTATTTCTAAAAGTTTTGTATTTTTGCAGCAGAATTGCTATTTACACATTTCAATTTTTTTTAATATTATGGGAAAATTCATTGAAGAATTCAAGGCATTCGCCGTTAAGGGCAATGCAGTTGACATGGCAGTCGGTGTAATCATCGGCGGTGCATTTGGTAAAATCGTCAGTTCTATCGTAGATGACATCATCATGCCTCCTATCGGCTGGCTTATCGGTGGTGTGAACTTCTCGGATTTGAAGGTGGAGTTGCCAAAACTTGTTGTTGAGGGCGTTGAGGTTACTACCGCTCCTGCTACCATCAACTATGGTAACTTTATCCAGACCCTCCTTGACTTCATCATCATCGCATTCTGTGTGTTCATGCTTGTCAAGGGTATCAACAAGCTCAAGAAGAAGGAAGAGGAGAAGCCTGCTGCTCCTGCACCTGCTCCAGAGCCATCTGCTGAGGAGAAGCTCCTCACCGAGATCAGAGATTTGCTGAAGAACAAGTAAGTCCCTCCAAGCCCTCCCCAGAAGAGGGTGTTATATAAATAATGCCGCTCACAGGTTTTCCATTATGGATTCCTATGAGCGGCAATCTTTATATATAAAGGTGTAAATACAATTTTATAGGTTGCGCAAAAAAAAACAATTTTCGTTTCTTGTTTATTTAGAAAAATATTATTACCTTTGCACGTGCTGACGAATAGAAATGGAAAAAGCCTAAAAACTAATCTATTTTCTGATTTTACGTCATTATAAATATAGTTAGTTGGTAAAACTGTAATAATAAAACCATAACAAAACCATATTCTATGAAGAAATCTATTATGTCTTTAGTGTTGTTGCTCATCGCTACCTGCGGATGGGCACAGAAAGTGTGGGAAACCCCAACATCATTCTTTGCTAAATCTCCTTATTTTGACATTAAGGTCTGCAAAGTGGAACTCATGGATAAGGAGACAGTATTGCATCTCGATGTTATGAGTCAAGGTGGTAAGTTCCAGTTTGTGAAAGAGACCTATCTGAAGACTCCAGACGGTAAGCAATATCTTGTTACAAGCAGTAAGGCTACACAGGAGAACGAAACGGATTTACCGTTGAGCAAGTGGTATGATGTTACTGATACTCACACATATTTCGCACTTCATTTTGAGCCGTTGCCTGCGGATGTGGAGCGTTTCCATTTGATAGAAGGACCTTGGCCTGAAGCGTTCAGGATATGGAACATAACGGAAGGAAAGGCAAAGGATATGTCTGAGCTTTTCAACTCAAACTGGCGTGATGAGCAGACTGGCGACTGGGTGCTCGGTCTTTATGCTGATAATGCCGTTTATGATAGCAAGGTGTGGAAGTATGAAGAGAAAAGTGACAATAAGGTGGTGCTGACTAACGGTCAGAACAAGACTACTATCAATATTGGCAAGGAGAGGGACGGTAAGCGTCAGTTCACCATCAACGGACAGAAACTTTCTCTTTCAAGTTTCGGCTCTGTTCTTCCTGCATATCCAACGGCTGATAACACAGCTTTCAGCACAGAACTTGTAAATGCTGAGGCTACAATCGTTGGCTGGGTCAAGGATTTTCCAAAGGATATTTCTGATAAGAAAATTACGTTGTCTGCAAGTGCAACTAACTTGGTGACTGCTGAGCCAATGAATGTGACTGTACCTGCATCTGATGAAATGGGACAGTTCACGATGACCGTGAAACTGAATGGAGCTCAGAGCGTTACGTTCGGAGAAATGGTAGAGAATAGCAGGATATTCGCGAAGGAACTTGTACTGGAGCCAGGAAAGAAATACTATATGGTTCATGACTGGAAGAATGGCAGTTTCCTGTTCATGGGTGAGAATGCAAGATTGGAGAATGAGCTTACATCAAACGTATGCAATTACGAAAACAATGGATTGGGAAGGATGAAAGTCGATGAGGCTGCGGCTTTCAAGGATGAGTGTATGGTTAACTACGACAAAGCCATCAAAGGTCTGAATGAGATCGTTGCAAAGAATCCTAATATCAGTAAGCGTTATCGTGATTATATGAACGAGAAAATCAGGATTGCTGCTGCTTCAAATATTCAGGATTTGATGAATGTTTTCAGAGGCATACTACCTGATGATATTGCCAGCGTTTCTGGTAAATTGGGTGCTTTCAATCCTGCAATGCCTATGTCTCTTGTTTCTGATTTCGGGAATTATCAGTATATGAGAGTCGTAACACATAACATGAAAACTAAGGAAAAGTACAACGAGAAGCCTGAAGTATATTTCTCTTTTGAAGAAAAGGGTATGCTCAAGCTTAGTGATAGCGATAGGGAACTGCTGAAGAAATGGCAGCAAAAGAGAAAGGTGAGGAAGGAAAAGGAGCTTTCCGTACATAACCAGGAGCAGTATAAGGCTCTGATGGATGAACTCGAAAATATATGTGCTGAGAGTGAGATAGATGCGTTTGTAAAAAGAGACGATGTAAAGAAAGTATATGACGGGTGGGCACCAAAACCACTTCAGGTTACGGCAAATGTCATTGACTCTTTGCATAATGAGCAGATTATGCGTGACTATTGTCGTGCCTATCTGCTTGGCGTGGAACTTGTTCACACCAAGGGACTTAGAATAGAAAGTGCAAATGCTGTAAATGACATCAAGGATGGTTATCTCAGACAACAGATTGTTGACCTGAAAAATCATTATGAAGAATTGGCAAGGCAGAATGAGGAGATTGTAAAGAAGGTTATTGCCCCTTCGTCAAATGTGGAAGGACTGACTGACGGCAAGGCTATTATCGACAAGATTATTGAGCCTTACAAGGGTAAGATTGTGTATATGGATATCTGGGGCACATGGTGTCAGCCATGTATCAATGCCATAAAGTCTTCACCGGCCTTGAAGGAGGCTGTGAAGGATTATGATATAGTGTATGTATATTTTGCAGGTAAGTCAGAGGAGAAGGCATGGAAAGGCTGTATTGCAGAACTCGGTCTTACAAGGCCAAACTATGTTCACTACAATCTTCCTCGGAATCAGCAGGATGCCGTGTTTAAGTACCTGAATCTTGACGGTTTCCCATTCTATGTTCTCTTTGACAAGCAGGGCAATATGGAAAAGCTTGACCGTGGGCATATCGGAAATGTTGAGGGCTTCAAGAAAAAGATTGAAGAACTTAGTAAGAAGTAGGGATTAGGGTTTAGAGTTTAGAGTTTAGGGTTTAGAGGTAATTCGTAATTACTTCTAAACCCTAAAACTAACTTATAAAACTGGAAAATATGAAACAGACATTTCTTTCATTATTGTTGTTGCTCATCGCTACCTGCGGATGGGCTCAGAAAGTGTGGGAAAACCCAACGTCACTCTTTTTTTATAGTGATTATTTCGACATAAAGGTCAGTAAGGTGGAATTATCAGAAAAGGAGACTGTTCTACATCTCATTTACGAATCCCGATATGGAATTAAATTCAGTTTCGCCAAGGCAACATATCTGAAAACTCCTGACGGTAAGCAATATCGTGTTACAAGTGGTAAAGCTACAAACGCGGAGGAAAAAGATATGCCTGTGGGAGAAATGTATTGGCCTGACACTCTTAGTATAAAATTCGCTCTCCACTTTGAACCATTACCTGCAAATGTAGAATGTTTCCATCTCATTGAAGGTAAGGGGCAGAATGCGTTTAGAATATTTAATATTACAGAAGGAAAGCCAGCAGACATGTCTGAGCTTTTCAACTCCAACTGGCGTAATGACAAGACGGGCGATTGGATGCTTGGCCTTTATGCCGATAATGCCGTGTATGATAGCAAGGTTTGGAAGTATGAGAGTAAGGACGATAAGAATATTGTGCTGACTGACGGTCAGGAAAAAGTGACTATTGAGGTTGGTAAGGAGAAGGCAGGCAAACGCCAGTTTATAATCAACGGACAGAAGGTCACGCTATCAAGTTTCGGCTCTGTGCTTCCTGCCTATCCTACTGCTGACAATACGGCATTCAGCACAGAGTATAAGGATGGTGAGGCTGTGATTTCTGGTTGGATAAAGGATTTGCCAAGGGATATCTACGAAGGTAAAATAAGTATTACAGCCAAATCTGCGAACTTTGTTACTGGTGTGCCTCTGAATGCTAATACAACAACTGACGAATTAGGTCGGTTCACGATGACTGTCAAGTTGAATGGTGCACAGACAGTTAGATTCACAGAGGCAGGTGATTTCGCTTCCCTTCTCTTTGCAAAAGATATTGTGTTAGAACCAGGAAAGCACTACTACATGGTTCACGATTGGAAGAACGGATGTTGCCTCTTTATGGGTGAGAATGCAAGATTGCAGAATGAGCTTGCTTCAAATCCATGTGATATAGAGACGAATCCGTTTTGGCAATTACACGGGTATGATAAAATGATGACAGAGTTCAAGGAAAGGTCTCTTGCTAACTATGATAAAGCCACGAACCAGTTGAATGATATTATAGCCAAGAATCCTAATATCAGTAGGCGTTATCGTGACTATGTAAATGAGAGAAACAGAATTGTGGCTGCATCTGAAATACAGGACTTGATGAATGATA
Organism: uncultured Bacteroidales bacterium; assembly: GCA_902798615.1. Lineage (GTDB taxonomy): Bacteria > Bacteroidota > Bacteroidia > Bacteroidales > Bacteroidaceae > Prevotella. The sequence goes on from CADBXL010000010.1 coordinate 36,689, forward strand.
AGAATGGTACGTTGACAGATGAATTTGTAAGTGCCATAAACAAAATAACTGTTTTCAATCCTACTGTGCCTATTTCTCTTGCTCCTGGTTTTGGTCAATATCAGTATTTAAGAAACTTCTCCTGTGAAAGAGGTATCAGACAAGAGTTTGGTCAGACACCGAAAATGTATCTGTCATTAGAGCAGAAGGGAATGATTAAATATAGTGATAGCGAACATGATTTCCTAAAGAGGTGGCAGCAAAGGGAAAAGCGCAACGATGAGAAGCCAGTCGGTCTTCGTGGTCAGAAATTATTGGCTTTCATGCATGAATTGGACGAGATATGTACAAAAAGCGAGATACAGGAGTTTGTCGATAAGGAAAACATAAAGAAGGTTTATGATGAATTTGTGTTAAATCCTTATTTGTCAAAATGTCGTGCTATAGATTCCCTCTCAAATGCCCAGATTATGCGTGACTATGGTCGTGCCGTTTGGCTTTGTCATGAACTTGCTGATTGTAAAAAGCTGAAAGAAGGAGCATCATCTGTTATCAACGAAATCAAGAATGATTATTTCAGGCAGCAGGTTATTAATCAGAGAGATTACTATGCGGAGTTGGTGAGGCAGAATGAGGAGGCTGTGAAGAAGGTTATTGCTCCTGCATCAAACGTTGAGGGATTGACCGATGGTAAGGCTATTATCGACAAGATCGTTGAGCCATACAAGGGTAAGATTGTGTATATGGATGTATGGGGCACATGGTGTAAGCCATGCATAGAGGATATCAAGGCATCACCAAAACTGAAGGAATCTGTTAAGGATTATGATATAGTCTATCTCTATTTTCACATCGGAGGAGATATGGAAGAATCACCGGATGTATGGAAAGGTGCTATTGCTGAATTAGGTCTTACAAAGCCAAATTATGTTCATTACCTCATTCCTCGTCCACAGCAGAAGATGGTGACTGACTATCTCAAGGTTGAGGGTTATCCTTCTTATTACCTCTTCGACAAGCAGGGCAATATGGAAAAGCTTGACCGTGGACACATGGGAAATATTGAGGGCTTCAAGAAGAAGATTGAAGAGCTTAGCAAGAAATAAAATCACGATCCCTTCCCCTTGTCCCCATCCTCGTGAAGGGGTAGGGGTGAGGTGTATAAAACATATAAAAGCCGCTCGTAGGTTATCCGTTATGGGGTTCCTATGAGCGGCAATCTTTATGTTATTATGGGGTAGTATATGGCTATTAGAGAAATATGAGTTCGCTCTAAAAGGCGAAAACAAGACATAAGCAACTACATTGCAAATCCAATACATCTCCAATTCCCTATTGGACTTGGATTGGAGCTGAATTGGACTTGAATTGGAGCTGCAACAATGTTACATCGAAAAAACATTTTTTGTCTATGCTTTTAGAACGGATGAAATGTTCTGTTCCCTATGCGTTATCCTAACCTCTACCCCGAACTTCTTGTGGATATGCTCTGCAAGATGCTGGGCACTATACACGGAGCGGTGCTGACCGCCTGTGCATCCGAATGAGAACATAAGACTGGTGAAGCCTCGCTGGATATAACGTGCTACGTGGGCATCGGCAAGCTTGTAAACGGAATCGAGGAAGGTGAGGATTTCTCCGTCATCTTCAAGGAAACGGATTACAGGCTCATCTAATCCCGTCAGTTTCTTGTAAGGCTCGTAACGTCCCGGGTTGTGCGTGCTTCGGCAATCGAACACATATCCGCCGCCGTTACCGCTGTCATCCTCTGGAATGCCTTTGTGGAAAGAGAAACTGAACACTTTTACCACCAAAGGACCCTTGCCGTCGTATTTAGAGAACGTGGCAGGACCATCCTGCGGATTTGCCTCATACACGTTCTTGTCGGTGGTCTTGTAGCCGTCGGCACGAACGGAAACCTCTTCCTTTGCAGGGGCAAACTGTGGCAGTTCTGTCAGCTTTGTCAGAATCTCAAGCAGGTAAGGGTAGGGGAATGCCTCCGGATGCTTGAGCAGCGAGCGGAGGTTATCCATTGCCGGAGGAATGCTGTCGATGAAATGCTGCTTTCTCTCGAAATATCCTCTGAAACCATAGGCTCCAAGCACCTGAAGCGTGCGGAAGAGCACGAACAGACTCAGGCGGTTGACGAAGTGGCGCTCATTAGGAACCTCGGTATAGTTCTTCAGAGAGTTGTAATACTCATAGATCAGCTGACGGCGCAGCTTGTCAGGATATTTTGCCGAAGCCTGCCAAAGGAACGATGCAAGGTCGTAGTAGAAAGGACCGCGACGGCCTCCCTGGAAGTCGATGAAATAAGGATTCCCGTCCTCGTCAAGCATGATGTTGCGAGCCTGGAAGTCGCGATAGAGGAAACAACAGGAAGAAGACTCAGGCACGTTGCTATCCTCATTGCCGTGAACGAGGTCGTTGGCAAAGCGACGGAACGCAGCCTCAAGTTTCAGCTCATGGAAGTCGAGTCCTGTGGCTTTCAGGAAGCAATACTTGAAGTAGTTGAGGTCGAAGAGAACGCTGTCAACATCCATCTCCGCCTGTGGGTAGCATTGTGAGAAATCCAGTCCTCTGGCACCGCGGATCTGCATGTTTGGCAACTCGCGGATAGCCTTCATGAGCAGTTCCTTCTCCTGAAGGTTGTATCGACCACCTGCCTCACGACCGCCCTTTATGGCATCATAGAGGGATGTATTGCCAAGATCCGACTGTAGATAGCGCATCTCGTCATCGCTAACTGCGTGGATATGAGGAACAGGCAACTGTCTCTTCTCGAAATGACGCGCGAGATAGATAAAAGCGTGGTTCTCTTCCCTTGAGGTGCCTATAACGCCAATCACGGACACCCCCTGGGCATCCGTGAAACGGTAGTATATCCTATTGCTTCCAGCACCTGGAAGCTGTTCGATATGGGCAGGCTCAGCACCTGCCCATGTCTTGTATAGTTCTTTTAGAAGATGCATAATAAAGGCCTACCCAGTCCCTCCCGAAGGGAGGGCTCCTCCCCCCTTACCCCCTCAAGGGGGAGTGGATAGTATTTATGTTTTAATGTTCCTTCAATTCCTTGCTGCCATCCTTTGATGATTAGAAATACTAATCACTCCCCCTGTGGGGGTGAGGGGGGCAGCTCCCTCCCTATGGGGGAGGGCAGGGGGAGAGGTCTTACATCATGCCGCCCATACCTGGAGCACCGCCCATTGGCATTGCTGGTTCTGGAGCAGGCTTGTCAACGATAAGGCACTCTGTTGTGAGGAAGAGACCTGCGATAGAAGCTGCATTCTCGAGAGCTACGCGAGAAACCTTTGCTGGGTCGATGATACCTGCTGCGCGGAGATCCTCGAACTCATCCTTACGGGCATTGTAACCGAAGTCACCCTTGCCCTCACGTACCTTCTGAACAACAACGGCACCCTCGCCACCTGCGTTGAATACAATCTGACGGAGAGGCTCCTCGATTGCACGCTTAACGATGTTGATACCAGTCTGCTCGTCGGCATTGTCGCCCTTCAGACCCTCAAGAGCCTCAAGTGCACGGATGTATGTTGTACCGCCACCGGCAACAACACCTTCCTCGATAGCTGCACGTGTAGCGCAGAGAGCATCGTCAACACGATCCTTCTTCTCCTTCATCTCTACCTCAGAGTTTGCACCTACGTAGAGAACAGCTACGCCACCAGCCAACTTAGCCAGACGCTCCTGAAGCTTCTCCTTGTCGTATGAAGATGTTGTGTTTTCAATCTCCTTCTTGATAGCGAGTACACGATCTGCGATGAGATCCTTGCTACCAGCACCACCAGCGATGATTGTGTTGTCCTTAGAAACTGTTACCTTGTCGGCAGAACCGCACATCTCAAGTGTAGCCTGCTCGAGCTTCAAGCCCTTCTCCTCAGAGATAACAACGCCACCTGTAAGGATTGCGATGTCCTCAAGCATAGCCTTACGACGATCGCCGAAGCCTGGAGCCTTGACAGCACAGATCTTCAGACCACCACGCAGACGGTTTACTACGAGTGTTGTGAGAGCCTCTGAATCTACGTCCTCAGCAATGATCATGATTGGACGACCGCTCTCTGCTGCTGGCTGCAGGATAGGGAGAATCTCCTTGAGGTTGCTGATCTTCTTATCATAGATAAGGATGTATGGGTTCTCCATTACGCACTCAAGCTTCTCAGTATCAGTTACGAAGTAAGCTGAGAGATAGCCACGGTCGAACTGCATACCCTCAACAACGCCGATGTGAGTGTCGCGACTCTTTGACTCCTCGATGGTGATAACGCCATCCTTGCTCACCTTGCGGAAAGCATCTGCAAGAAGCTTACCAATCTCAGGATCGTTGTTAGCAGAAACAGTTGCAACCTGTTCAATCTTGTCGTAGTTGTCGTTAACATGCTCAGAATGAGCCTTGATATAGTCAACAACAGCAGCAACAGCCTTGTCGATACCGCGCTTCAGATCCATTGGATTAGCACCAGCGGTTACGTTCTTCAAGCCCTCTGTTACGATAGCCTGTGTGAGAATAGTAGCGGTTGTTGTACCATCACCAGCATCATCGCCAGTCTTGCTTGCTACGCTCTTAACGAGCTGAGCGCCAGTGTTCTCGAACTTATCCTCAAGTTCGATTTCCTTTGCAACGGTAACGCCATCCTTAGTGATCTGTGGAGCACCGAACTTCTTCTCGATAACTACGTTACGGCCCTTAGGACCAAGTGTAACCTTTACTGCATCTGCAAGCTGATCAACACCTCTCTTGAGGAGGTCGCGTGCATCAATATTGAATTTGATATCTTTTGCCATGATTTTTAAAAGATTAAAGTAGAAAGTGTAAAGGGTAATGTAGATAGTTAAATTCTGCCAAGGTACGTCTTGCGTAAGCCTGAAAGCATTCTTGCTATCTGTGTTACCTGATTTTCTACGTCGTTATATTCTTCTTGGGTTATATATTCTAAATCTAAAGCGATTTCTATCTGAGACATTGTTTCGTATAAAGAGCCGAAAGCGAACTCTATGAAATGTAACTTGTCTTTCTCTGAAACTCGTCCCATTCCCTCTGCTATATTCGAGGTTATGGAAACAGCAGCTCTTCGAATTTGATCACATAGGGCATATTTCTCTTCTGCCGGAAACTTTTTCATCAGCAGATATAATGTCTTCACATATCTGCGGGAATGTTGATAAACAACAAGTTTCCTACATGAGAACAAGCCCTCATCCATTACATTCTACATTACACTTTACTCTTTACACTTTACACTATCCCAAAATCGCAATCACGTCGCTCTGACGCATTACGATAAACTTCTCGCCCTTATACTCGATCTCCTGACCGGCATACTTGCCGTAGAGTACGTTGTCACCAACCTTGAGTACCATCTCCTCGTCCTTTGTGCCGTTACCTACAGCAGCTACGGTGCCCTGAAGAGGCTTCTCCTTTGCTGTGTCTGGAATGATGATACCACCGATCTTCTCTTCTGCCGGTGCTGGAGTAATCAGCACGCGGTCTGCTAATGGTTTAATGTTCATTGTCTTAATGATTTTATGTTGTTATTATTATTGTTTTAGCGTAGAGGTCTATGGAATATAGACTCGCGTTGTTATGATGCTCTTAGCGAAAAACGTGCCAAATGTCATAAATGCAAAAAATGTCAATATTTAATGACAAAAATGTCAGTCGGGAACTCACGACTGACATTTTGGCGTTTGTCTTTCTCTTTTTCTCCGATATGGAAATATTGTAGTTCCGTTGAAAATCCAAATAAAACACCAAAATCTTACCATTAAATTACCTTAATAATACAATAGTTTATGGTATTATAATGGTAATATAATGGTATTATAATGGTATTTACATGGGAGGAAGAGCGGATTTACAACGGATTTATAACGGACTTGTAACTAATCTTTCACCTTGTCGTAAACATCATCAGTTACAGGTTCAAGCCATTCGTTTGAGGCACCTTCCTGCACGTCCTTATGATAAGTGAGGTGCTGAAACCATGAATCCTTGGCTGCTCCGTGCCAGTGTTTTACTTCAGCAGGAACGGCGATTATTGTGCCCGGAGTCATCTCGACAGCTTCCTTGCCCCATTCCTGATACCATCCGCGACCTGAAACGCAAATCAGCACCTGAACCTGCTTGTGGTGGATATGCCAGTTGTTGCGGCAGCGAGGCTCGAAGGTTACGTTAGCCATTCCGCCCTCCATCTGAGCCAGATAGCTGTTGCCTGTGAAATACTTGGCGTATGCGGTGTTAGGCTCGCCCTTAGGCCATACGGAGAAATCAACAGTTTGCACAGGCGTGTGAGTGCCGCCAAGAATTGCGGCTAAGGCGCCACGCAGTCTTTCTGCCTCTGCCATACCTATGTTCTTTTCGAGCAAGGCAGGCATTTCCTTGAGAGCTTCGTCGGAAACGCCCATGTTTCTTGCCCCAGACACATGAGCTTGCAGTTGTGGCTCGCAGCCGGGTAGGGCAGAGATGGCACTTACCGTCACTACCTCACGGTCGGCAAAGGAAAGGTTGTTACGGGCGAAGATATCGCCGAAGAGATGCGCCTTCAGATAGTAGTCGGTTTGAGGAGCGAAGGTGTAGGTGAACGGTTTGCTTCCGCAGAGTTTTGTCTGTACCTCAGTACCCTGTTTAAGGGCATCGTACTCCTTTGGCAGAGGGGCAGCCTCGTTACCTTCATCAGTTCGGAGTCCTGCTTCTGCACGTTCCTTTATTACCTGCTGCAATATGCCGAGAGCGTTGAGCGAGCGCGGAAAGCCTGTGTAGGCATAGAGATGTGAAAGAGCCTCCTTTGCCTCGCTCACGGTAAGGCCATTGTCTAATCCTTTGTTAAGGGATGCTCTGAGCTGTTCGAGATTACCCTTAGCCTCGTTGGCAGCTATTGCCACGAGAGCCTGCTGTTTAGTTGTTAGTGCCATATTCTGTCCTTTTGTTTGTAGCGACATCATGAATAATGCCGCAGCAAGCAGAATTGTTATTTTCTTCATATTTATCTCTGTTTCTTGAATATCAGTTTCATCGTCTCAGGGTCGAGAGGCTTCATGGTTGGGAGTTTCAGACTCTTCACCATGTGGAGCGTGCCTTGCTTGTATTTCTGGAAGTGGTCGGTCTTCAGATGATTCTGATACACCTCTTCCGATGCGTAGATTTCGAGGATACGGATTTGGCATGAGTCCTCGGCACTCTGCATAGGGTATAGGCAAACCACACTGGGTTCACGCTCGATGCTTAGGCGGTCCACTTCGTTGGCATATTCCAGATACTCCTTCAGATGCTGCGGATAAACCTCAATTTCAGCTATGCGTACTATCATGTTGTGAGCCGTTGTCTCAGCCTTAGGCTTTTCTTCCGTCTTACCAAACAGCCACTTGGCATTCTTCCACAAGAACATATCCTTGAAAGGCGCAAGGTCAGGTTCTTCCGACAGATACTGTTTCATCCTCGCAAGGCTCTGGGTGAGTACCTGCGGGGCAACGTATGGATAGTCAGAGCCATAGAGCAGATGGTCGGGAGAGGTGATGGTAAGCATCATGCGGATGACCTCTGGCGAGTGTGCTCCTGCGAGGTCGTAGTAGAGGGCGCGAAGATTAGCATCCCAGTCAATCTCGCCAACCAGTTTGTTGGCTTGCATCACGGGGGTAAGCGATTTCATGCGAGGCACAGCCAAGGGAAGGTATGCTCCGCAATGAGGCACCACCACCTTGACGTTTGAATAGCGTGCCAGGACATTACGGCTGATCATGTTGCTAACGGCACGTGTGGTCTCTGAAAGATACTCCTGCATGGCGAGAGGTGTCTGAGACATCACCTTACGGTTTACTGGTTCCGGGCGATGAGGATGCAGAATGACGACAGCCTTACGCTCGTTGAGTACGGCAAAGAGCTCGTCTAACTCAGGAGAGCCAAGATATTGCCCGTCAACATTTGTTGCCAGCTTTATTCCGTCAGCACCCAAAGTATCAAGTGCATATTTCGCCTCCCGGATAGCCGCATTCACATCAGGAAGGGGTAGGGCAGCGCAGAACAGGAATCTGTCTGTGTGTTTCTTCTTTAAGCGTGCGGCTGTTTCGTTGGTCTTTCTTACCACATCGGGCGATGTAGGCTGTGGAGCTGCCAATGTCAGTACAGAGGTCTTGACACCTGCCTCGTCCATCCATTTCAGATGGTTTTCCACATCGTATTTAGGTAAGGGGAATCCCTCGTCCATCAATCGTCCTTCTTTTTCAAGGGATGACACGAACTCTTGTGGGATGATGTGACTGTGTACGTCTATCACCTCCTGTGCAAATGCTGTTGTGGCTAATACCATAGTGAAAAATGTTGCCTTGAGTCGCTTCATAGATGCTTGCTTGTTTGAGTGAAGAGTGAAGAACTAAGAGTGAAAAATTTAAGTTAGTATTGCCGTTAATGGTTGTTCATAGCCTTTCGCGATAAAATGTAATTTAAATTATTCACTCTTCACTTTTCACTCTTCACTTTTTAGGTTTTCTTTGAAGAAATCAGCCAGTTTATCCCAAGGAATCATGTTCTTAGGCTGTCCCTTGCCCTTCAGCTCCGTGTAGCCGCCGTCGTAGAGGTCGCAATGTGAGGCGCCTGGAATGATGAGCAACTGCTTGTTGGCAGGGTTAGGATTAGGCTTGCCGATAAAGTTGTAGCCTTCAGCCTTGCCCTCTACCATATATTTATAAGCAGCCTCACCGAAATAGCGAGAATGGGCTTTCTCTCCGTGCATAACGAGAACGGCAGAGCGAATCTCGTTGATGTAGTAGAGGAAACGGCTGTTTGAATAGCCTAAAGTGCCGATTGTGCGCCATCCGTCGGTAGAGTTACCGCTACGCTCGTTGTAGCCGCGTGGAGTCTTGTAATAGTCGTAGTAGTCCTTAACGAACTGAGGAGCATCGTCGGGTAGGGGATCAATTACACCGCCAGCCATAGCCATAGGGTCGGAAAGGCGTTGTTTGGATAGAGATTCGCGAGATGCGTGACGCGTTTCCTCCTTGTCGTCGCTATCGTAGTAGCCATTACCGCTTACTCGAGTCATGTCGTACATGGTAGATGCAATGGTAGCCTTGATGCGAGTGTCGGTAGCCGCAGCATTAAGGGCTATGCCTCCCCATCCGCAGATTCCTATGATGCCAATCTTGTCAGCATCCACATTATCTTGTTTTGACAGGAAATCAACAGCAGCCATGAAATCCTCTGTGTTGATGTCGGGAGAAGCCGTGCGACGTGGAGTGCCGCTACTCTCACCTGTATATGAAGGGTCGAAAGCCAATGCCACAAAGCCCCTCTCTGCCATCTGCATGGCATAAAGGCCGCTCGACTGCTCCTTGGTAGCGCCGAAAGGACCAGATACGGCTATGGCAGGCATCTTTCCGTTTTCTGCCTTGGGAGTATAGAGGTCTGCTGCCAGCGTCAGACCATATTGTGTTTCAAACGTCACCTTGCGGTGGTTCACTTTCTCGCTCAATGGGAATACCTTGTCCCATTCCTGTGTGAGATTCAATGTTGTCATATCCTCTTCTGTTTTAGTTTGTTCTTTGTTTGTGCAGCCTATGAGCATTCCGCCCAACAAAACTGCGGCTAATATTGCTTTTCTCATAATATCACCTTTTTCCCGTTTTTGATGTATATGCCATGTTGTGCGTTTGTTGTCACATTGCCATTTAGTGAATAGTATTTTTCATCCTTGGCATTAGTGATCTTTGAAGAGTGGATGGCGGTGGTGACTGAAGATAGCGATAGCGTAACGCTGATATTGTTTTCTCCTGCCTTCAGGAATGTGCGTAGCTCGTTTTCCGAGAGTCCGTCAATCTTGCCAAGTCGGGTATAGCTCCATGAGTTGGTGTCGTAGAACATGCAGATATTACTACCGTTATACAGTATTACATCACCAGGCTGAGCCGTTGTCTGCTGGTCGCTTTTGGGGAGAGAGAATCCCAGCGCCCCCCATATCTCGAAACCTCCGCTACTGTTGAGCGACACGTTTACCGGGGCATTCTGCAATTTTTCCACCAAAGCCTTTGTTGCGGCATTATCAATAAGAGTCACGCTCTTGGTCACTCCATCGATGGTGATATACATCTTGTTCATAGCATTTTGCTTTTTGTCGAAATTCTGCTTGTCAAGCCAGTTTCCGGTTAGCACGGAACGGTTGGCATGATTACTTGCATTTATCCATAGGGCATCACCACTCCAAGTAACGTCAGGCAGTAGTCGTTTTGCATCGTTTACTACTCCGCTTATACCGCTCGAATGGCTTGAAACGATGAGTCCGACGCGCTTTCCTGCCATCTTTGAACCGTTGTTGAACAGATATGTCTGCATAGGAGCAGCCATCTGACTCCACCAAAGAGGTGTGACGATAATGATATTCTGGTATTCGTCTGCGGAAATCGTTACAGGGTCAATGGCAGGATAGCTGCTTGCATCATTAGGATTGGCCTTTATGGCATTAAGCAACTGTGTGCCGAGGGCATATCCGTTTGCCTCATATTTCAATCCTTTCTCTGCTGGCTGAATCTCCAGCACGTCAGCCTCAATCTGAGTTGTAAGGTCGTTTACAATCTCGCGGCAGTTGCCTGTGTAGCTATAATAAACCACAAGCGTCTTGCCAATCTCATTGATAGGCGACTTTTCCTCAGCCATAGCCTCGTTGTCAGAAGAGCAGCAACAGAGCAGCATAGTTGTAAGTAGTAAAAGAATATGTTTCATAACTTATAGACTGTCTTTCAAAACCTGTATTACCTCGTCACGATTCAGAATATGGTAGCCGCCCTGACAGATAGGGCAAGCATCAGCCATACCCTCGATAAGCTCTGGCTTAGCGCCACATTCGGTGATGTTCATAGCCAGTCCCAGTTCGCGCATCCACTTTTCCATGGTCTCAAGTCCTTCCATAGCTATCTTCTCGTCGGATTTGCCGTCAGGACATACGTTCCATACATTAATAGCCAAGCGTCTGAACTTCTGTACTGCATCGTGTGACTTGTTTATGAGCAGACGGTAATAGGCACCGCTTACGGCTGCAAGCGTATGGCCGTGGGTGGCATCTGTGAAAGCTGCAACTGCCTGTCCAAGCATGTGAACCATCCAGTCGGTAGCCTTTCCACGGTCAATGAGGGTGTTGAGTGCCCATGTGGCAGTCCACATAATGTTAGAGCGAGCCTCATAGTCCTCTGCATTTACCAAAGCCTTGCGTGAGCTGACAATGAGCGAGCGCATCAGTCCTTCGGCAATGTAGTCGCTTGTATTATCATCAGTACCAGAGAGATACTGCTCAAGAATATGGCTCATGATATCGTAGATACCAGCCACCATCTGATACTTAGGTACGGTGAACGTGAAGCGTGGGTTAAGAATGGCAAAGTCAGGATTGCGGAAGTTATAGAACATCTTGCGGTTCTCCGTATGACTGGATATTACAGAGCAACTATCCATCTCTGAACCTGTTCCTGCCATAGTAAGTACGCATCCCACAGGAATCCAACGGCATGCCATAGGTTGCCAGTTCTTGAAGTAATATTCCCATGGATCACCATCGTACCATGCGCATCCAGCCACAGCCTTGCAGTAATCAACGGTAGAACCGCCACCTACACCGAGGATGAAATCCACGTTCTCCATACGAGCTGTACGAGCACCTTCAAGTACCTTTTCTATAGTAGGGTTAGGCATAACGCCTGATATTTCAACCACCTCGCAACCTGCCTTCTTCAGCTCAGCAATCACCTGATCGTAGATGCCATTACGCTTTATGCTGCCACCGCCATAGCAGAGCATCACCTTCTTGCCGTATTGCTTCAGTTCTTCACTCAGTTTACTCAAAGCATCCTCACCGAAATGCAACTTCGTAGGATTGTGGAATGTAAAATTGCCTAGCATAGTCTCTTTTTTTTAGTTCATAATTCATAATTCATAATTCATAGTGCATAGTCTTATTCAGTTCATAATTCATAGTTGATCCGTATGTGCCAACCAACTATGAACTATGCACTATGAACTAACTTATTGTTTCTGTGTGCAAAATTAGTGATAATTTTCAAAATGAGTATTACACAAATTGGCTGTAATTATACCAATTTCGCAGAAAATGCTTAAAAATCATAAAATATATACCCTTTTTAGCGTCTTTTTTGTAATTTTGCATGGAAAAAGTGAAAAGTGAAGAACTAAGAGTGAAGAATTTAAGTTTGTATTGTCGTTTATGGTTGTTCATGACTTTTTCTCGATAAAATCGTAGCTTAAATTTTTCACTTTTCACTTTTCATTTTTCATTTATAATTTATACTTCGTATGAAGAAGATTCTTAAAGTTGACAACCCAAACGACTATGCACGCTTTGTTGATGCTCCCGTGCTGCATCCGTTGTTAAGCATCATCCATTATGACGAGCTTGCCTCATTCCGCCACAGCCTAAACAACTATGGCGTGTATGGGCTCTTCATCCAGCGTCAGTTCCCCTGCATCCTTTCCTATGGCATGAAGACGCTACAGGTGAGCGATGCCTCTATCATAGCCGTAGAGCCAGGGCAGATAGGCGGACTGGAAGATAATGGCGAGCGTATATCGTTGAGCGGATGGGTGCTTCTTTGGTCGCCCGAACTCATGCACGGCTCAGAACTGGAACGGCAGATAGACCGCTACCAGTTCTTCTCCTATTTCTTCACCGACTCTCTGCGTATGCAGCCCGACGAATGGCTCTGCATAACGCAGTTGGTCACACAGATGCGCCAGGAACTGACATCGCACGACGATTCTCCCTCACTAAGAAACATCCTGCTGGGCTATCTGCATCTCGTACTGGAATACTGCAACCGCATCTATCAGCGTCAGATCTCTGAAGAAGACAAGGATGGCAACGACATACTGAAACGCTTTCACAACCTGCTGCAACAGTATTTCCGTGAGAACCGCCAGCTCTCTCTCGGTCTGCCCACCGTAACCTATTGTGCCTCTGAACTGGCTTATTCCCCACGTTATTTTGGCGATATGGTGCATAGGGAGACAGGCGGTACAGCCATAGGCTACATACACACATACGTAATCAACCAAGCCAAGAGTCTGCTGATGAACGGTCACAACATAAGCGAGACATCTCGTCTTCTCGGTTTTGACTTCCCACATCATTTCACCCGTCTCTTCAAACGCATAACAGGCATAACGCCAAGCGAGTTCTTAGGGAAATAATCAGCCGTAGTTCTCAATTAGGTATTTCACAAACTGCGGGTCGTTGAAATTGATGGTGCCTGAGTCGTGCTGGTTCATTTTGCCTATCTGAGCCATATCATCGTCAGTCAGAGTAAAATCGAATATGTCGATATTCTGTGCCATACGCTCCTTGTGGGTGGACTTTGGTATAGCGACTATGCCACGCTGGGTGAGCCAACGTAAAGCCACTTGTGCGGCACTCTTATTGTATTTCGTACCAATGGCAGTTAGTTCTTCGCTCTTCACTATGCCCTCTACGCCTTGTCCGCCGAGAGGTCCCCACGCCATAATCTTCGTGTCGGGCTTTGGCTTTCCCTTCGGCCGCCGACCTCTTCGACGTTCAGCCCTCGCAGTCTTGAATTGTTCGCAAAGCTCACCAAGCTGAAGCAAGTCGTCGAACTCACGGTAAAATATTATAGGTGTGCGGTAAAAATAATCATGTACACCTGCTTATTGTCCCCAGCGCAAGGAAGGGTGGGTTTATTATTACCTCCACCTTCGCACTCACTCCACTATGAATCCGCTAATAATTCGCTTTAAACACAAGGAATTTGTGCGTTTGACGCTTTTGAAACGGAGGCAGTGTTGAGGCATATCGGAGGTACGACGAAGGCAATTTGGGGCGAAAACCACTACTTTTACCTATCTTCACCTACCCTAGGTTAGGTAGGTAGGTTTGATAGTGTGCACATAACTTGCAGATATACAGATAGATATGTTATATGTCCTTCACATACCTACCTACCCAAGGTAGGTAAGTGTATATAATCTCGATATGAAAAATTACACAGTAATTGTTAAGTAAATATATATATATAATAATGATATAATTTTTATTCTACTTCTATATACTCACATACCTACCTTGGGTAGGTAGGTATGTATAGCTGAAAACAATGATGATATGGCTGGGTTTCGCTGTGTAAGGTGTGTAACGAGTTTATACTCAGCATATTGAGTGAAATAAATATTCTGCTCTCTCCGTGGGATACTGGCTTAAAATGATACCTACCTTACCTACCCTGAGGGTAGGTTGGGGTAGGGATGATGCTAACGAGGGGTTGTGGAATACTTGAAGGTATGGAAGGTGATGTGAAGAAAAGCAAAAATAACCAAAAGGGCTGATACTTCATGTAAGTACCAGCCCTGAATTTATCTAAAGATTTTTTACCGGACAGCAATAATTCTGAAGAAATTTGCAAGCAATACTTTTATATCGTCTATTTTTTACTAAGTTCTTCAATCTTCTTTCTGAAGCCCTGTGGGTCGCTTACGTGAGCATTAGGGATCTTCTCCATGTTGCCATGCTTGTCGTATAGTAAGTAGGTAGGTATTCCTTCGCTCTTGATGTATCTGCCGATGGCATAGAACTGGTCACGAGGCAGATTGTAGTGTACCTCATTCTTGCCCGTAAGGTTGAACTCGGAAATGTAGAATTTCCAAGGCTCTTCGTTCTTCTCGGTGGCTATGTAGAGATATACTATGTCAAAGTCTTTAACAACAGCCTTAAGGACTGGTGAATGATGTTGCAGGCTTATCATACAACCTCCGCAACCTACGCCCCAGAGGTCAACATACACTATCTTACCCTTGTAAGGAGCTACGAGCTTATCCATGATAGCCTTGCCGTCTGTCAAGCCTTCAACATCTGATGCTGGATGAATAACGGCATTTGCACGCTTCACTTTTTCTGCCATCTCCTTCTTTGAAGCTTCCTGAAGCTCTGTCACGAGTGCCTTGAAGTTGTTGTTGTCTATCTTTGCGAGAAGGGCAAGACCTTCATCCTCGAGTGGCTTCTTCTCTCTTGTGAGTATAGTTGACAGTCCGCGTGCTTTGCTTAGGTTGCGTATGTTGTTGTCTGTATAGAGTGAGTCGGAGATTCTTTCTACTTTCTTGACGTCAGAAGGTGCCCATTGGTTTTCGGCAGCTTTCATATCTTCGCGTTCAGTAAACAGGATAATAGTGTCGTAAGGTCCATATTTCTCACTAATCTTTTCCATTGCAGCACGACGCTCCTCGCGAGTTGGGAGTTTGCCAACCTCGTTCTCCTCCTTATTTCTGTCCTGCCACTTGGTGAGTAAGGCTCTATCCTCATCGCTTAGTTTGATGAGACCTTTCTTCTCGAATGAGAAATAGAGTTCAGGGGAGGTGCTGTATTTCTGGCGAATCAGCTGTGTTTCGTAAGCTTCCTTAAATCGGAGGTAGCTTGACAGGTGCTGTGTGAGAGATAGTGGTAGGGACGGGTTGATTTCCGCAGTCTTGTTGGCAGCCTCTACCACTTCAGAAGGCAGAGTATAGTTAGGGGCACCATACCATGACAGGATGATGTATTCGGCAGTCGCCTTATGGTTAAACTCTTTTATGAAGTCGCGATAACGTTTGCTGAGGGTAGGGTTCTTGGCTATTATGTCTGCCAATTTTTCGTTAGCGAGGTCAAGATTCTTTATGCATTTATTCTTGAAGGCGATGATGGCATCGTTGTTCCGTCTATCCTGTGATGTGAACGTAAAAGGCACGTAGGCATTAAAGGCGTAAAGCTCGTTCATGAGTCGGGCATTCTCACCCATGAATAGAGAGGTGTTTCTGCTCCAATCCTGAACCATGAAATATGTCTTTCCTGGCTCAACCACGAGGCTTGAGGAACTTACGGTAAGGTTGTTTACCATTGGCTCCATCAGCACCTGACTTGTTCCATAGACAGGCACCTTTACGGTGAACACGCCAGTAGAATCAATCTGTATGTCGGTGTCCTGACGGCGGTCGGTTACTATATTTCGGGAAATGAACCTCAGAGTCGTTTTCTTGTCGGCTATTTCGCGTGGGAAATCTTTTATGATACCTGTGATTGTTGCCTCGCCCTTCTTTAGCTCGGTGTTGAACGGAGTGTCATCGGCAGTAGGGTAGGTAGGAAGACTGCTATCAAACTTGCTCAGAGTGAGTTTCTTGCCATCGATAGCAAACTGGCGCGTACCGTTCTTTTCCTTTCCGATGGTGATGGTGAGTTTCTGCTGTCCGTTAGTGAGAATGACTTTTTTATCACTCTTCTCTTCGTAGCTCCACACTTTACTGTCATATACGGCATTGTTGGCATAGAGACCGAGAATCCAGTCGCCTGTTTGGGCATTTTGCCAGTTAGAGTCAAAGAGGCTTTCCTTTACCTTTGGCTTAGACTTGGAATCGGTTATATTCCATACGAGAAATCCGTTAGGGTCATAGCTCTCTATAAACTGTATGCGATTAGTGGTTTCTGGAAGTGGCTCGAAATGCAGGGAATAAACCCCATATCCGCTTGTAGGGATGGAAATCCACTTGCCAATATTGCATGCTTCCTCTCCACTACGTGTGGGCTCTCCACTCTTTAGGGCATATTTCTTGCCGTCCTGATCCTTGAGTACGGTGTAATCGGGGAAACATATCATTGACCCTGACATGTTGTCAACACGCATGTGCACGATGGTTTCCTCTTGTTTAAACTCGATTTCCTCTACTGTAAGATACAACATATAGTTGTTCTGACAGTACTGTGAAGGATTTTTCCACACTTTTTGTGCCCAACTGCAAGTAGCGATGAGCAACAGCACTAACGAAATAATATTTTTTTTCATAAATTTGTTTGGGTTTTATGTATTTTTTTACCGTTTTAATCAACTGTCTATACTTATAAAGACGTAATACTCGAAAAATAGATTTAAATATTCCGCATTATCTTTGGAATTTGGTATCCGTCTTTGTCTATATAGGAATACACACGAAATCAGATTTCGTTCATAAAATTTTTTATTTTCATTATTTTATCATCACTTTGTGACATGTTTTGAGAGATATTCCACACGCTCCTCTACGCTCTTAATCAATTCCTTGTTCTGTGGAGTATCTTCAAGATGATGCGAGATGTCGAGGAACTTCTTGGAGTATTTTATTTCCCTCTTCTCGTCTTTCATGCCTTTACACATCTGTGCTATGTTGTAATAGACGAGAGGATTATCTGATTTGTATTTCGTACATTCTAGAAACGCCTTTGCGGCTTTCTCGTATATCTTTTGTTTGTAGTAAGCCTCGCCAATACTGTTGTATAACGAGTAGTACAAATCGTTTTTGGGCGTTATAGTTTCTATTACCTCATATAGGCAACCAATGCCTTCCCCATATTCTCCACAGGCAATATAGGCATTGCCAAGGTGAAGTAAAGAGGCATATTCCCCTTCCTTTCTCTTTTCAACTGCCTTCCTGAGATATGGTCGTGCATTCCATGCGCTATCGAGTTTTAGAAGCGAATATCCGATAATCAAAGCAGACTCATAGTTGTCAAAACCATTAGCCTCAAGTTTCTTGTAGGTTTCAAGAGCCTCCTTTGAATTGCCGAGAAGATGTGCGGCATAACCATATTGTCTCATTACTCCGAGATTCGTAGAATCCCTTTGCATATAGTCTCCACAGATAGCCAAAGCCTTGTCGGGATGCTCCGTATCGTTAAAGTATGAAGCCATTGAAACAACAATCTCGCTGTCGTAAGGGTTGGTCTTTAGTATCTTGTTCCCGATCATTGTTATAAAATCGTCCCACTCTATGCTTCTGCTGGCAAAAAATAGCGACCGCATATCGTTGTATGTCATGCTGTCTGGTTGTGACGAATAGACACGGACAAGCGTTTTAAACCAAGCCTTGTTGTTTCCTGTTCGATGATATATCTCTGCCATATTTCTAACAACGGGAAGGTTATTGTTCACGAATGTCGTGTCTAATTGCTTGTAATACTGCAAGGCATGAAAATAGTCGAATGTCTGCACGCAACTATCTCCTTTTGCGGCCAACGCTCTTTGTTGGACTTCAAGATCCTTGTCCTCTGCCTTTGTTGTGATAGGGTAGAGGAGCATAAGGAATAAAGATGTAAAAATCAGTTTATACATAGGCTTTTAAGATTTGTACACACCTGTCATCCCGACAGGTGTGTATGATTATTGGTAATAGTAAGAGTATTAATTTATTTTATTTTCGCTTATAGTTATCGAATAAATGAATCTGAAGCGTTTTTTCTTCCGTTGTATATCCATCGTTCGTCCATATCAAGTCCATCGATTCTCCATCGATTCTCCATCGATTCTCCATCGATTCTCCATCGAAACGATGGACTTGCGATGGAGTAGCGATGGAGTAACGATGGAGTATCTACGGAGGAAGAGCGGACTTAGAACGGTTTTGTTTCCGAAGGAGACCTTTATTTCTTTCCAGAGATAATATCATTTATCTCGTCAATCCTCCCTTCATTGAAGCCTACTAACTTCTTTATAATCTTGCCTTCTGGATTAATGATAAAGAAAGTCGGAGTACCATGGACATCGTATTTCTTTTTTATGTCAATAGCAAGATTATGATCGTTCCACTCATGCCAACTCACTTCTCCCAATGGTTTCTTTTTCCATTCCGATACCTTATCCTCGGAAATAGTTATCATCTCAACCTTGTCTTTGTTTTGCTTGTAGAACTTCTCAAAATGAGGTCTTGCCGCATGACAAGGACCGCAGCCATATTGGCTGAATTCAAGAATAGTGTATTTACCCTTGCCTAAAAACTCATTGAGATGATGCGGTTTGTCATCATAGTCATATAGCTCAAAATCAGCCATCCTGTCACCTTCTTTCAGAAAATCCTTCTTACCGTATTTTTTCAGAGTCTTTTTCAAGTTTGCCTTGCAGATTTCCTCTATCTCGACAGAATCAATCATTGGATTATCTTTGAGATTGCTAATGTCGTAAGAGAAAATTGCCGGCTTAATGATTTCATCTGTTTGTGCAAAAAGATATAGCGTATTGCCATCGCCAGATAGCATGATTCTCTGAGCATAATTGTCAAGATGAATGACTTCCTGCTTTACACCATCCCAGTCATATACCTCCACGGTATTGCCTGATATATATAAGTGAGGCTCTTGGGTATCGCTTTCCTTTAATTTTTCTCCTTTATTATTTGAGTCCAATGTAAGCATATAAATCCTATCGCTATTCGCACAACAGGACAATCGCTCAATTGTAAATTTTCCAGGGGTATAGCTATATGAATATAACGTGTCCAAAACATTCACGTGTGTGCCTTCTATGCTGAATATGAAAGCATCTTTTGCAGAACCGTTTTTATACAAAAAACGTCCCTTACCATTTTCCAATATAGAACTATTCAAACAATAGCAATACCATATATCCATATCTGACAATACAGAATTCTCTGGCCAATAGTCCAGATGCTTGACACTTTGATTTTTGAAGTCTATAATCGAGAACAAATGCTTAATATCATCTCTAACCAATCCAGAGACGAGAATGGTTGTGTCAGACATAGCCGCATAACTACTTGATAAATAGATAATGTCTGGCACCTGTTTTAAATCGTATTTTTCCCACTTTGTCCGATTCCTAATATCTGCATCAGGAACTTTTGTCAGAGATAATAAATTGCCCGACTCTTTTTCTCTCGATGCATGATTTAGTATAAGTAATTCTCCACTGTTACCTTGTGAAAAGAAAAGACCGTCAGCCTCTTCCATATTTAGTTTTTCTGGATTTTGCCATTCATCTTTGGCTATTTTCCCTATATAGTGATTCATATCGGGCGAACGCGCAACCATGACATCTCCAGACATATATTCAGGCCATAGGTCCCCATTCGCGGAATCATACTTTACTTCCTGTCCTCTCAGGAAGTACTCATTCCCTACGTTTTGTTCTGAGCATGCACAGAACAAGACAGGCATTAATAATCCCAGCCAAGTTTTTTTCATAATAGTTTTGTTTGTTTAGTTATTATTTGGGGCTTACTCTTGCATTTGAAAGCATTTATAAGCTCCAATTATATTATATATGTATCTTATTTCTTACCGAAGACAATATCCTTCATCTCGTCAATTCTCGCTTCATTGAAGCCTACTAACTTCTTTACAATCTTGCCTTCTGAATTTATGATGAAGAATGTAGGAATAGCCTGAACATCGTATTTCTTCCTTATGTCAACGGCGAGATTATGATCATTCCATTCATGCCAACTTACTTCTCCGTCTGGTTTCTTCTTCCATTCAGAAAGCTTGTCTTCGGAAATAGTTATCATCTCAAACTTGTCCTTATATTGCTTATAGAACTTTTCAAGATGTGGTTTAGCCATCTTACACGCACCACAGCCTATTCCGCTGAATTCAAGAACGGTATATTTTCCCTTACCAAGGAACTCGTTGAGATGATGTGGCCTATCATTATAGTCATACAACTCGAAATCTACCATCATATCACCTTCTTTCAAGAAATCTTTCTTGCCGTATTTTTTCAGAGTCTTTTCAATGTTCGCCTTGCAAATCTTCTCAATCTCGACAGAATCAATCATTGGATTTTCCTCAAGATTGCTAATGTCATAAGAGTAAATAGCAGGCTTTACTATATCTTCTGTCATTCCAGGAAGAAGGAATAGCGTATTGCCATTACCAGATATCATGATTTCCTTATAATAATTGTCAAGATGAATAACCTGCTGCTTTACACCATCCCAGTCAAAAACTTCTACGGTGTTGCCAAATATTTCCAAAATAGTACTTTCTTTCCCTTTGGTATTGTAATCTCTTACAAGCATATATATTCTATCGCCATTAGCGCAACATGATAAACATTCTGTTGGTTGAGTTGGAGTAAGTGTATCTGTGTACAAATCGCACAGTTTGTTCACTTTATTTCCATCTACCTTAAAGATGAAAGCAAGTTTTGCCCAAGGATTCTGATACAACACTTTGCCTTTTCCATTTCCTAATAACGTACAATTTGGTACATAGTGCCTAAATTTAGTTGTGTCATTTGGATCTCCACCTTCAGGCCAATAGTCCAATGGGGTGAACTTTTGATTTTTAAAGTCAATAATAGAGAACATATGCTTAATATCTTCCTTTACCTGTCCTCCTATGAGAAAGGTAGTGTCTGATAAAGCAACATATCTGATACTTATAGGCATAATCCCTAACACCTTCTTCAAATCGTATGTCTCCCATTTTGTCTGATCCACGATAGTGGCAATGTTGTCTGCATTCGGGATTTTAATTAGAGACTCGAAACAATTCGTATCAAAATTTCCGCACCTAGGCTGATTAAACATTACTACTTCCCCATTATATCCTTGTGAGAAATTCAAGTATTGCAACTCATCGCCTGATATTCTCTCGGCTTTTTGCCATTCTTTTTTTGTCAGTTTCCCGACATGAAAACTGAGATCATCAGCAATAGCAAACATGTTTTGTCCTGACATATAAACCGGCCATAGATTCTCATTTCCAGAGGCAAACTTTACTTCCTGTCCTCGCAAGAAGTATTCACCATCTACATTTTGCTCTGAGCAAGCGCAGAATAAGACTGATAATAAAATCCAAAACAAATTTTTCTTCATTGTATTTGTCAGTTAATTGTGAAAGTTAAATTAAGAGTATTATTTCTTTTTAGAGATAATTTCCTTCATCTCGTCAAATACCTGTTCTGCAAAACCAACATATTTCTTCACTATCTTGCCTTCTGAATTTATGACGAAGAATGTCGGATTACCTAAAACATCGTATTTCTTTCTTATCTCTCTTGCGAGATTATGGTCGTTCCATTCATGCCAGCTTACCTCTCCATTAGGTTTCTCTTTCCACTCCGACAATTTATCATTAGAAACGGTTATCATCTCAATTTTGTCCTTATTCTGTTTGTATAATTTATCAAGATATGGTTTTGACTTCTGACACCACCCACAATGCAAATCGCTAAACACAAGAATAGTGTATTTATCCTTGCCAACGAATTCATTAAGATGATGAGGCTTGTCATTATAGTCATACAACTCGAAATCTGCCATCATGTCACCTTCTTTCAAAACATCTTTCTTGCCGTATTTTTCCTTAGTCTTTTCAAAATTTGCCTTGCAAATATTCTTTATCTCTATAGAATCAATCATCGGATTATCCTTAAGATTGCTAATGTCATAAGAATAAAGAGCAGGCTTTATTATATCCCCGGTCATTCCCGGATGAAGGAATAGTGTATTTCCATCACCTGATAACATGATTTCCCGATAGTAATTGTCAAGATGAATAACCTGATGTTTTATTCCGTCCCAGTCATACACCTCAACGGTATTTCCGTATCTGAACCTGTCATCCTCATTACATTTCTCTCCTTTAATGTTGGTGTCTCTTATAAGCATATATATCCTATCGCTATTCGCACAACAGCCCAAACATTCTGTAGGGCGAGTTGGAACAAATGTATATGAATACAAATTCTTCAGTATGTTTACTTTTGTTCCTTCTATATTAAAAATGAAAGAAAACTTTGCACATCTGTTATAATACAACATTCTGCCTTTCCCATTTCCCAGGATTTTACCTGTCAAATAGAGCATGCAGATGTCTTCATCACTTAAATCCTTGCCTTCCGGACAATAGTCTAAAGGTGTAAGTTTTTGATTCTTTATATCAATAATAGAGTACACGCGCTTAAGGTCGTCTTTAAACATTCCTAACACGAGAATGGTTGTGTCGGATAGGGTCACAAAACTTCCGCCACCAAATCCTAATACCTTCTTCAAATCGTATGTATCCCATTTTGTCCGATCCATAATATCGGCAATGTTGTCTGCATTCTGGATTTTTATAAAGGATTTGAAGCAATTTGTGTCAAACGATCCGACCATAGGCGTATTCAACACGAATAGTTCCCCATTATTACCCTCTGAGAAAAACAAACCCTCCAGGTCATTGTTTACTCCTGCTCCTGATATTCTTTCGGCTTTCTGCCACTCTTTTTCGGTTATTTCCCCAGCATGAATACTATTATCATCCGACCATGCAAACATAGTTTGTCCATACAGGAATTGAGGCCATAGGTTCTCATTCGCAGAGTCAAACTTTACTTCCTGTCCTCTCAGGAAGAACTCGCCATCTACATTCTGCTCTGAGCATGCGCAGAACAGTATTGATGTTAAAAGAATAAACAAATTTTTCTTCATATCTGTTTTGGTTTAGTTATTGGTTTCCTTTAATTTAGAAACTCATAAAATTAAGAATTCTATGAGTTTCTATTGTAGTCAGAAGGTGATAACTATTTATTTAACGTGAGTTCGACGAATTCTATATGGCAAACTGCAAGCTGTTTTTAACTGACAATAATTTTTCGCCAAGTTCATCAAACTGAAGCAAGTCATCGAACTGACGTTATTTATGATTTGTGTGCCTCTTTTAGCTTCTTCTCAACTTCGGCATCAGGGATGTACTCTAAAGCCTTTAACAAACCATCACCACCAGTTTTAATGTCAAGAATCTTACCGTTAGGGTCTATGATAACAAAGGTTGGATATGCTTTTATGTCATAGGCAGCGACAGGCTCTGACGCAAATGTCGGGTCACTCCATTCATGATAGCTTACCTTGTGTTCTTGGCCTTCTTTCATCCAGTTCTCTTTCGTGTCCTTATAAATGGCTATAACTTCTGCTTTGTCTTTATTGCGCTTGTAGAATTCTTCAAGGAATGGCTTTATAAATACGCAACCACCACAGCCAACGAAGGTAAACTCCAAGATTGTGTATTTCCCCTTGAAATCGCTAAGCTGATGTTTGCTTCCTTCACGATCAAAGAGGGTAAAGTCCTTCATTTGTTCTCCGATTTTCACCTTTTGGGCATATAGTTTTGCTTTTGTATCTAATACAAGCGGGATATTCATAGCTTCCTGTGGGACTTTCTTGAAAATCTCACGCGCTTTTTCTATGATAGCAGGTTTTTTGTCATATGTAGCTATCATCATTAGCTCGTCAATCATTCGCTTACAGAAAGGTCTGTCCTTCATGAAATCAAGAATAGCAGCATTGTACTTTTCTTTTCTCAATGCTTCGAGTTGTTGATGTAATTCGCGATCCTCTTGAACCGCCTTATCGCGCTCCTCCTGTGTTAATGATTCGTCAAAACTCCTTCCGTATGCCAATCCCCACTTATTATCCAGTTCATAGTAGTCCGATAGTTTATCTTTAATGAACTGGTTATAGGCATTATTTTCTTTCTGTTCAAAGTTGTCGCTTTCTACACCCCAATATTGAATGGAGGTGGCACCATTTCCTTTAATCTTGATTTTCGTTCCTGGTTTTGCGTATAACCATAGAATACAGTTACCATGAATAAGAGCATAGGTTTCTTCTTCCTGCTGTGGTAGAACTGCTATACGGAATTTCCCATCTTTGAGAATGGTTTCCTGCATAGAGTTTGCACCTTCTTGCATTAATGGAAAGTGTGTACCATCAGCAATGTTAGTTACAACACCTTCAATGATAATAGAGTCAAGAGGTGCAGAGCTTGAATTTTGAGTGTTTTGTGCCTGACTTGCTATAGCGCATAGTGCAAACAACGATGTGATAATTTTTCTTTTCATTTCGGTTTTATTTTTTGAAGTAAAGTTAATGATTGTATGTGAATTTTATAGACAAATGTTGCTCTAACAAGCATGAATATGCCTGTTGGAGAAAATATTTATATGTACGAATTTATAGTTTTTTAGACTACTGGAACATGAAAGTTACTGGCAGAGTGTATTTTACTCTTACATTCTGTCCGTTCAGTTTTCCAGGAGTCCAATTTGGCATAGATCTGACTACACGCTCTGCTTCTTTGTCAAGAGCCGGGGTAACCCCTTTTGCAATCATGGTATTGCTGACCTTTCCGTCTGCTTCTACCACGAAAGTACAAATAACGCGTCCCTGTTCACCTTTTGACTCTGATTCTTCAGGGTACTTTACTGTATTTGTGAGATATTGTATCAAAGCTTGCATGCCTCCAGGGAATTCAGGCATTTCGTCCACCACGTCAAAGACTTTGTTTGTCTCTTCAGTATTCGATTTTACCGTTTCTCTTCTTTCTACGGTATGCTTTTCTGTCCTTTCTTTCTTTTTAGCTATTATCTTTGCTATTTTTTCTTCTGGAATTCTTAATTGTTGCAGATATTCTATTCTCTTAATGATTCTGAGTATTTTTTCATTCGTTTCTTGCATCTTTTCTGCAATTATACCGACCTGCTTGTGCAGTTCTGGAGTAGAAAAAGAGCAAAGGGTAATAGTTGCCATCATTACGACAAGCAAAGCCTTAGTACGCATCCAAGGATTTGATTTCTCTTTTACCATCATCGCTATGCGTCTCTTCAACAGACTGTGGTTGAAGTTGTTGGCAAAGGTATAAGTGGTATTGGCAACAGCTTTCCTTATCAGAAGAGTCTGATATTGGTAGATATTCACACCACTTGTAAGTACATCGTGGTCAGCCTCATACTCATGCACATCGCAAAGTGAGGAGGCAATAAGCCAAGAGAAAGGATTCCACCATTGTATTGTCTGTATGATATTGACAAGTATGACGTCGAAAGAGTGATGATGCTGTATATGCCCAAACTCATGTTGCAATATCTCGGTAGCGTTATTGTTGTAGTCGTCCTCGCTTATTACTATATTGTTTAGCCAACTGAAAGGAGCTATGTCCTGAGCGTGACAATAAATTGTTATTCCGTATTGCTCATCCTTCCATAGAACGCCCTTGTGAATTGTTCCATAAAGAACAGCCAGTTGAACCATCTTCCAGATGAAGGTTGCTACAATTCCAATTATATAGACGTAGAAGGCAACCACGAACCAGTTGAAATCTTCTGTCATAGTGGCATTTCCGCCATTCTCCATAACTGCTGTCGGAGTACCGATAATAATCATTCCTTCTTGTATCGGATTGTTCTCAATAGAAAGAGAATGGAAATCGCACAAAGGCAGAATGAGCGACAACAGCATAATGCAAACGAGCAATATGCGGTTGAAGTGGAAGAATGATTCCTTCCTGAGTATCAGCATATATGGAATATACATAATGCTGAGGTATATAGCTGATTTTATAGCGTATGCGAGCATAGGTGAAAAAGTTGAAGTATAACCCTCAATTTTTGATTTTATTTGAACTCATAGACAAATACCGTCCGAACAAAACATTTATTTTAAAATGTTGTAGTTGTAGATTCTAACAAATCCTAATCATCAAAAAGGATCATCAAAAGGATACGGGATAAAGAAACTTATTTGTGAACGGACCACTTGCCCTCCTTTAAGCTTTCCGGGTGTCATTTTGGGAATGGAACTAACAACACGTACAGCATCCTTATCAATTAAAGGGTCTAAGCCTTTTGTAATTTGAGTATGGCTGATACTTCCGTCACGTTCAACCACGCAAGAAACAGCCACCTCCCCATAAATACCTTTGGTGTCTTCTTCTGTTTGGTACTTGATATTTTCCTTAAAGTAATTGAACATAGCAGTCTCTCCATCAGGAAAATTTGGTACTACATCTATATCTTTGCCATTAAAGCAAGGACCATATATATACAAATCTGATCCTGTTACTGGTGGCATTGGGATTTCTTTTTGTATATTTAAATCATATACTTTCTTTTTGTTCTTCTTTTCTTTTGGTCTCATTGGTATAGAAAAGGATTCGATTGATTCCTTCTCTGCTTCATTTACCTTTTCCGTTATCTTATTGACTTGCCTGTTAAGTTCTGGAGTTGCAAAGGCACAAAGGGCGATAGTTGCCACAGGAATGATATATAAAGCCTTAGTGCGCATCCACGGATTTGATTTCTCTTTAATCATCATCATTATGCGTTTCTTCAACAGACTGTGGTTGAAGTTGTTGGCAAAGGTATAATTGGTGTTGGCAACGGCTTTCCTTATCAGAAGAGTCTGATATTGGCGAATATTCACACCACTTGTGAGTACGGCGTGGTCAGCCTCATACTCATGCACATCGCAAAGTGAGGAGGCAATAAGCCAAGAGAAAGGATTCCACCATTGTATTGTCTGAATGATGTTTGCAAGGATAATGTCGAGTGAATGATGATGCATAATATGCCCCAACTCATGACGCAAAATCTCGGTAGCGTTATTGTTGTAGTCATCCTCGCTTATCACAATGGTGTTTAGCCAACTGAACGGAGCTATGTCCTGAGCGTGACAGTATATGGTTATTCCGTCTTGCTCATCCTTCCATAAAACGCAGTTGTGGATAGTTCTGTAGAGAACTGCCAACTGAACTATTTTCCATATTAAGGTGGCAATCACACCTATGATGTATAGATAGATAATGAGTACGAACCAGTTGAAACTTTCTGTCATAGTGGCATTTCCACCATTTTCCATAACGGCAGTCGGAGTACCGATGATAATCATTCCATGCTGTATGGGATTGTTCTCAATAGATAGAGAATGGAAATCGCATAAAGGCAGTATGAGCGACAACAGCATAATGCTGACGAGCAGTATGCGGTTGAAGTGGAAGAATGATTCCTTCCTGAGTATCAGCATATATGGAATATACATAATGCTGAGGAATATAGCTGATTTTATTGCGTAGGCGAGCATAGTTTAATGGTTTAAAAGTCCATCCAGAGCCTCTCCCCCGTTCTATGGGCACCCTCTCCCCAAGGGGCGAGGGAAAAGTTACATTTGTCTGCTTGATAATTTAGCGATAAGTTGTAGCTGTTTATCTCGCTAATATTTCCCTCGCCCCTTGGGGAGAGGGTGTCCGTAGGACGGGTGAGGGGCTGTTGGGCTTGGGGACTACTCTTTAATGAGGTTTAATAATTCTTGTATTTCGTCATCGGGTATCTTCTCCTCTTTGGCGAAGAAGTTCACGAGTGATCTCATAGAGCCACCAAACAGGGTGTTCTTGACATCCTTCATCACAATCTTCCGGTATTCGTTCTGTGTGATGAGCGGACGGAAGAAGAAAGTCTTTCCATCATCCTCACGTTTCTCAGGCTTCACAAACCCTTTCTCCGTGAGAATCTTCATATATGTTCCGAGAGTGGTATATGCAGGCTTTGGATCTGGATATTCAGCAAGTAGCTGTCGCACGCTTACCGAAGGCTCGTTCATGGCCCACAGGCGATTCATAATCTCCATTTCCACTCTGGTGAGAGTCTGGTTGTCTTTATCTCTTTTCATAAAATAAGCTATATCCGAGATTTTAACTTATGTTTTTAGTTATTTCGACGTAATTTTTAGTTATTAACATTTGGCAAGTTCATAGTATAGTAAAAAACGCAAAGACGCAGAGACGCAAAGATTTTATTCTTAGGACAAGATTGATTTATCAACTTAACGTGAGTTTGACGAACTCACGTTAAATATATCATTCTGCCAAAAAAATTGAATGGAATTTGATTGTAAATCTGGGAATACAAAAAGAATTGAGCGATTTGTTTGATTTTTGGCAAACTTTTTGTATCTTTGTATTCAAAATTCTAAAACTTGAATTTATGGCAATAGTAGATAATAAAGGCGGTTATCACGGTCAGGCTGGTGATATGGTGTTCCAAATGCAGAATGGACAGCAGATACTCAGATCAAAACCTGTACACTATCATGACAGAAAGTCAGATGTGCAGCTTGAGCAACGCGATAAGATGAAGACTGTTCAGATGCTCTATCGTAGGTTGAAACCTGCGGTTAAGGGATGCTTTGAGTTGTTAAAAGAAGGGCAAAGGGATTGTGACAGATTTATGAGCCTTAATCTTTTGAGGATGAATACTGTATCGGATGGTTCTTTGCCTGTTCTTGACTATCGAATAGTAGATGGTAGGATTGAATGTGATATAATCTCCGAACAATGGAGTAGGGGAGACATTCTAAGATTTATCAGTCTTGTGAATGAGACTGTGGAATTTGAGGATATTACTATTGATTCAAAGAACCAAACAACAATCGTTCGTGATGTGAAACCAAATGGAATGTATGCCTTTGTGCATCTTCGCAACGGACGAAAAGGCCGTCTTGCATCTCCTCAACAGTTGATTTCAAACTCATAATTGCCTCCGTTCTTCCTCCTATGATCCTTCGCTCTTCCTCCGTACCAAAGTCGGTGCAAAGTCGGTGCAAAGTCGGTGGGAGAGCGATTTGTGATAGGAACTTCATTGGGTTTGTTACGGAGGATCAACGTAGAAACAGCGAAGTGTGATTTGTAAAATAAAAGATAAAAAATGAGAAGGAATATATCTGTTTTGTCGATTATCGGGAAAACGGTATCGTATATTTTGTTTTTAGCCGTAGTATGGACGATTATAAGATGGTTTTGGCTTTCTTATGACTGGTTTCCTATGGTAAAGAGTGGGATTCCAGAAATTGGTGTCCCTATTGTGCTGGCTATACTGGTGTCGTTATTGCTCTTGCATGAAATTAGTTCGGCAAATGACAAGTGGGAAAACCTGTTGAACGCTTTGGTTGTGCTCTTTTCCATGGTGATATTTGTCAATGCTGGATTTATTGCAGAAGATGCTACGACAAAAGTACTCAGCATAGATAAACTTACGGATTTGCCGAGGGAAGAGATAAGGAATGCGAATTATGTACAAGTGGAATATTTAGAACCTGATACGAGTTCATACGACTATACTACGGATTACTTTATTCAGCCACAATCACATGGCGCAGAAAAGCTTGTGTTCAGTGTATATCAGGTATGTCCGTTGAAGGGTATGAAAGGCGTTTTTGTCTGCTCTGAGACCAGAGATGATAATTCATTGGGATTAATAAACCGAATTGATGAGAGGTTGCAAAGGTGGATGACAGACTTTGAATACCGCACAAGAGGAACGATAAGACAGGCTGCTATGACGGCTCATTTCTTCAAGGTTATACACCAGAGTGACAATATTGAGCAGTATATGATAGCATCTTCCTCATATATAAGTCAATATGACGATGCTGCCTCGGTCAAGGATGATGTGATACTACTTGAAATAGCCGATTCTTATAGTGTTGACGGATATTGGAATAATGTGCTGATAATCTTGGTTTGTCTTGTTCTTCTTGTGGTGATAATGGTCTTGATTTTTGGGCTTACAGGAGGCCCGTCAAAATTAGAATATGATGATAGCAGGAGATACTCTTATGAAGTGAGGCAATATCTGTCACGAAATGGTAATATCTTCGTGCTATTGCCTCCGTTGATGATGATCGGCTGGGGATTGTATATGATATCCAATGGATACAATCCTTTTGGAAGTAATGATTTGCTTTATGACCAATCTGGAGCATGTACACCAGACTCACTCCTTGTTGATGGTGAATGGTGGAGAATTTTCACCAGTATGTTCGTACATAGGGACTTTATGCACATCTTTGGCAATATTATGGGTTATGCCTTGGGTGTCTTTGCACTAAGCAATAGCCTTTACGGTAGGGATATTGCCCTTGTGTTTCTGATAAGTGGTGCCTTATCTATCGGGTTTGCCGTTTTATACTCTCAGAGTAGCGTGATAGGAGCATCTGGTGGTGTGTTTGGCTTGTATGGAGCAGTCTTGTCTTTGAGCATCGGCAATTTATTATTTGGAAAACGCAGATCAGATGGGTTGATATTATGGTCCTTTGTCATTTTTATTGTATTAGCTATCAATATTGTTA
The DNA here is from genome assembly GCA_902798615.1 of uncultured Bacteroidales bacterium. GTDB lineage: Bacteria > Bacteroidota > Bacteroidia > Bacteroidales > Bacteroidaceae > Prevotella. The sequence goes on from CADBXL010000010.1 coordinate 67,365, forward strand.
CCAGTTTCCGTAGTGATGTCAGCATGAGCGGCCATCTTTCCGGATTGGTTAGCGGAGCTATTGTGGTATGGCTGTTCAGGTTTCTTTATCCTATTTTTGATGCTTCGTACAGAAGGTATCTTGAATAAACAACCAAAGTCGCCCTTTACAGCTTCCTCACCTTACCCATAAACAGAATTGTGCCCGACTTATGTTCGCGTATTGTGAAGAAGAATGGGCGGTTGATGGTGAAGAAGAGAGGGGCTTGGGTTAGGTCCATATCCTTGACGCGCTCTCTGATAGAGGCTGCTGGTGCTCCTTCCTCGCTAATCTTGACACACGTTATCTGTTTGATATCGGTAATCTGTGGGGAATTATCAGAAATGCCAGAGAGAACAGCTTCAGAGGAGAATGCATCAGTCATTCCCATCTGCTGAAGAGGCTCTTTGAAATCGGTCGCGCATTTCAGTTCTACGCGAGGCATATCGAGGGCAACCTTCTGTTTAGTGGCGTTCTTTCGCATCTGGAAGTCCTGCTTTCTGGTAAGGCTCCTCATACAGTCGTCAAGGTTTTCTCCTTTGTGTGGAAGATAGACTTCCATATATACGTTTCCGTTGACGTATGGGATTCTCAACAGGTCGATTCTGTCGCCAACGAAAGCCTGATACTCAAACTCATTCTGCATCATCATTATCTTCGACTTTGAGCCGTCGGCGTTGGTAAACTCTTGTAAGCGAGTGACATCCGAGTCAAATGGGTACTTCCATGTACCTTGGAATAAGAACGTGTTGACGAGGATGATCTTTGAGTCTTGCGAAAGCGGTTTAGTAAAGGCATCCTTGATGCTGTTGTTCGTGTTTCTGGTGCACCAGAGGTTCATATCAGTTCTTGTATTCTCAACAGCGAGACTTGTATTGCGGATTTCTGCCTTGAGGGCGTTTCTGTTCTTGATGTTGAAATCGCTCTTTGGCTTGAACTTTGTATCTATCCAGACAGAGTGGTTGTTTTTGATAGTGAACTTTGGCCCGAATGCCGTAAAATAGTCGTTCAGTTTGCTATATGTTCCGCTTGCATTCTCCGCGCTAATGTCTTCTATGCCCATAGCGTCATTAATCTGCGTAAGGGTATTGCCATCAGCACCATTGGCAATAACAGCCAACAGCTCGTCAAGTGAAAGTGGGGAGATGATTATGTTCTCATTTTTCTTGGTATCAGCCTTCTGAAAAAGGTTGTATGCCATATTTGTAGAGCCTTTGAAGACAGTCTTTGAGATAGAATCGCTTGGGCAAGGCACATCTTTCTGTCCGAAAGGGCGTTGTGCCATACCGTTAGTAGTACAGAGAAAGGCTGCTGTCATCAGCAGAGCTATGGTCTTGAGTTTTGCTGTTTTCATATATTGCAATATTGTTTAGAAACGTAATATTTTAATAACGCGAAAAACAGCAAAATCTTATGAAATATGGGGATAAAAAGTTCATTGTGGGGCGGTGTGCGAAGAATTACTATGGATTACGCCTTGTTAAGGCGTGAACCTTATGCCCAGTTGCAGGTCGAACATAGTCTTATGCTCGGTATAGTAGGTCTTGTATCTTGTAGAGCCGGGAATATTGTACTGAACGGACGGCTCTGCGTAGATGTTGAGACTTTTGAAAAGCTTTACCTGAATGCCAGATGATGCCTTGAGCGAGTAATTGACAGGCAGATGAGAGAGGTGACTCTCGTGGTTCGTCTTTCCGCTCACGCCAAAGTCTATTCGTCCGCCAGTTCCGAGATATATGTTGCAATAGTGGTTGTTGTAGAGCTGGTAGTTCATCTGAATAGGCACACCTATGAAATGCAGTTTCTGGTCGGTATGAATGCTGGATAATGCAGTAGCATCTTCAATCTCACTATGAAGATATGTATATGCAAGACCTGTGGCAACCGACCATTTGTCGGCAACGGGAATGCCGATTTGTAAGCCGATAGTGATAGGACGATCATGCTTCTCCTCGTGATATGAGACGGGTGGGAAGGAGTTGTAGCCCCCTGTTCCTGGATTATCGATGGTGTTCTGGCCGTTCGGAAAAGAATTTTCTTCTGATTTGGGGATGCTCTGGTCGTTTAGAAAAATATTTCCTTCTGGTGATGTCCAGTCTTTTGATGAGAGATTAATTCCAGAAGCATTCATAGCGAGATAAATACCATCTTGTTTCTCTTGTTTGAAGATGGGGGCATCCTCGCTTTGAGGAACTTTTGGAGCTATGGCTCTTTCCACGCTTTGTGGAGTTTGTGAGGGGGAAGTGGCTTGTTTTTTTTCTGTTTGCTTTTCTTCAGGAGCTAGGGTGGGGGCTTCTTCCTCTTGGGTTGCAGGGCTTTGTTCCAAAATCAAGGATGGTTTTGACGTGTTAGGAACTTTCTGGGCAAGTGGGGTGGCGATATGATTAACAGGCACGATAGGAGAGGAAACTGGGGATGTAGGGGTAGAAGGCATTATAGGGCTTGCTGACTGTGGAATATTGCTGACAGAGCCATTCTCTACAAGCATCTTGTTCTCCTTGTTGTTATTAAGGAAAAGGAGGGTTGTCGGGATTAGAAGCAAAAGGAGGATAGCAGCACAAGCCTTCTTCCAATGAGGGAAAAGGGTGGCTTTCTTTGCTGTTTTTGAAGGCATTTCTCCAATGGCGGCATCAATATCTTCCCACAATCCTTCTGGAATTGTAGGAACCTCGTAGTTGCTCATTTTCTTCTGAAGATCTTTAGTCCATTTCTCTTTCATTGTCTGCCTCCTTCCTGTTTTAATAGAATTTTGCGAAGCATGTTCTTCGCTCTGTGTAACTGAGATGCTGATGATGCTTCCTTAATGCCAAGCATCTGGGCTATTTCCTTGTGCGATTTGTCCTCAAAGGCATAGAGGTTGAGAACCACGCGATAGCCTGTGGGTAATTGCTGTATGGCGTTGTGTAGCTGCTCTGCGGAGAATCTTTCCACCTCAATGTCCTCCTCTTGATCTGGTAGTTCCTTCGATGTCTCGATAAAGGCATCCTTATGTTTCCTTCGTAAGAGCATAAGCGATTCGTTTACGGCTATCCTTGTCATCCACGACACGATAGAACTTCCATCTTTTTGCTTGAAATCACCTATGTTTTTGTAGGTTTTTATGTATGTTTCCTGAAGAATGTCGCGAACATCCTCCTCGTTGACAACATATCTCTGGCAGACGGCAAAGAGATAGCGAACCGTAAGACCATACAATTCCTGCATAGCCTTACGGTCGTTTTTCAGTAGTCGTTCTGTCAGTTCGTTGTCAATAGTCATGCTTAGAGTTTTCTCACCTTACCCATGAAGAGAATAGTGCCAGATGTCTTCTCGCGGATAATATATACAAACGGACGGTTTATGTAGAATGTCAATGTCCGCACAGGCATAACGCAGTTAGGCATAGTAGCTACGGTTACGGCAGCCGCTTCCGTGCCCTCTTCATCTACATTAACAAAGGTAGCCTGTATCACGTCTGAGATATTGACTTTTTCATCGGAAATACCAGAGAAATCAGCCTTGCCAGAGAAGGCATCCGTCATTCCCATAGCCTTGAGTGGTTTAACGAGTGAGTTCTTGCACTCCAGTTTCATTCTTGGCATTTCAACCAAAATCTCTGCCATACGCGCTTCTTTGAGATACAATTCAAAGGTGTTTTGATTGAAATTCTTCATGCACTCATCAAGTTTCTTGTCCTCGTGTGGAAGAAAAATGTCCATGCAATAGTTGTCGTTGCCGTATGGGAACTCGGCAAAATCCATGTCTATTCCTGAATAGGCAAGGAATTCGTTCTCTTGTCTCATCATCTGGACTTTTGACTTTGAACCGTCAGAATTGTTGAAGTCTTTTTCCTTGGTGTCTTCCTTGTCGAATTTGTTCTTCCACATTCCCTTGAAATATAGGGCGTTGGCAAGTGCCATTCTGCAAGTCTCAGGAAGAGGATAGGCGAGTATCTTCTTTATGCTACCACGGGTTTTGGTGTTGCACCAGTTGTTGATGTCGCCCATTGTCTTTTCAGTTGAAAGTTTCTGCTTGAAAGTCTCGCCAATGAGTTTCTTGTCGCTGAGAAATTCAGACTTCACATTGAATCCTTCATCAATCCATACGGAATTTGCTGTTGCGAATGTTGTCTTGCTATCAACCTTTGCAAGGTATTCGTTGAGGCTGTTGAAAGCCTCGTTGAGATTCTCCTTGCTGATTTCATTGGCACCAATTATAGAATTTATCTGTTTGCGAGTCTCGCCATTAGCTCCGTTTGATGCCATAGCCAGCATTTCCGACAGGCTGAGAGGTGAGATCGTGAAATTCTCGTTAGCATTTGTTATTGCGTCAACCTCAGAGAACAGAGGGAAAGCCTTATTTGTTGAGGTATTGAGGATGATTGTTGTCGTCGGGTCTCCCGTGCAAATTACTGGTTCTGGTGTTTCTTGATCATCGTCAGAACTATCACAACTTGTCGTAGTGAACAGGGCTGCCAACATTATAAATCCTATTGTATAGAATTTGGAATTCTTCATATTTATGCGTTTTAGTGGTTCTTTATATATAATGCAGAAAAGTTGAAAAACTTGCATTGGAAAGCGAATTTTTTATAAATACCTAACCTTACCCATGAAGAGTATGGTGTTTGAATCCTTCTCGCGGATGACAAAGGCGAATGGGCGGTTCATGTTGAAAATAAGAGGTGTTGGTTCTGGACCTGCTGAGGTCACTTTATTTAGGAATGCAGCCGTTACTGCTGCTGCCTCTGTGCCTTCTTCGTCTACCTTCATATACGTTGCTTGTATGAATTTGTCAACGAATAGTTTGCCATCATCTGTGATTCCTGAGAAATCAGCCAATCCACGTATGAAAGCGTTCTTCATACCCATGTCTATGAGTGGCTGGATGAGCGATGTGTTGAATTCGATTTCCATGCGTGGCATACTGACAATCACATCTCTTTCGCGAGATTCTTTGATGTATTCGAAGAATGTGCTTGAAGAGAATTCTTTCAGGCATTCGTCAAGTTTCTTGCCTTCATGCGGAAGAATTACATCCATGCAGAATCTCCCATTTCCGTAATCAAACTCTGCCATATCCACATCTTTGCCTTCGTATGCAAGGAAAGTCTCTGTCTGGTGCATCATCTTCACTTTTGATTTTGCGCCATCGTAGTTGGTGAAGTCTTCTTCCCTGGTTTGGTCCTTGTTGAATTTTTCAGCCCACATTCCCTTGAAATAGAGGGCGTTGATGAGTCCCAAACGACAATCCTCCGAAAGCGGCTGGTCAAGGATTTTCTTTATGCAGCCTTTGGTATTCTTATCGCACCATGAGTTAATGTCGTTCATCGTTTTCGCGGTGGCGAGATCCTGATTGCGAGTCTCGGCATTGAGCCATTTCGCATTTATGTTTACGTATTCGTCCTTAACTTTCAGCTCGTCGTCAATCCATTGCGAATTGGCTATTGTCACGCTTGTCTTACTGTCGGCTGAAATGAGATATTGGTTTAGATCGCCAATGGCAGAATTCTGTTCTCCGAGAGAAGTGTCTTTTGTCCTGAGAAGGTCGGTTATCTGGCTGAGCGTCTCGCCCTTAGCTCCGTTACTCAGCATCGTGAGCACTTCAGCGAGACTTAGTGGCGATACGATAACATTCTTGCCAGGCTCTTGCTGTGCGCAAACTTTGTCGAGCAGCGGAAAAGCCAAGTCGTTGCTCGACTCGCTGATGGCTCTCGTTAGAGAAGATGTAGGACAGATAACGGGCTGGGGAGGATCGTCTGGTCCGTCTTCGTTATCGCAACTAACTGTAGATAGTAGTGCTACGGGCAACATAAGTGCCATCGCATAGAATTTAGATTTCTTCATTTTTTTTGATGTTTTTGTTTGATGTTCTATTCATAGAATGCAAAAACTTTTGAAACCTTGCACGGGAAATGAAAAAAAGTTTGAAAATCTTGTATTGCTAACCCTGTGGTGTATCCGTCGTGGCTCCGATGTTGGGAACGGACTTAGAACGGTTTTACAACGGATTTACAACGGTGTTAGAGTGGGGGAGAGTTTAGGGTTTAGAATTTAGATGAATCTGTTTCAGTATTTCATCGAATTTACGTCATAATTAGGCATTTCAATCCCATGAAAACATGCGGAAACCTTACTTTTGTATTTCTTTTGCAATGATTTAACCTTTTTTTATGAGTTATAATATGGTCGTTTCATTTATTTTTCGTACCTTTGCACGCGATAAATAATGAGTGCCTACCGACTTGATGTCGAAATTGGCAATTTCTATAATGCGCATTAAGATTGTAACGACAGTAAAGATCTAAGCAATTTAAAAGAGTAGAAAAGTTATAGGTAAATAACATCAAATAATTTAACAGGAAAATGAATCTGGATATTTTGACAGCCATCTCGCCTATTGATGGCCGCTACAGAGGAAAGACGGAAAGCCTTGCAGAGTATTTCTCAGAATATGCACTTATCCGTTATCGTGTTCGTGTAGAGATAGAGTATTTCATTACCCTTTGTGAGCTCCCGTTGCCTCAGCTTGCTGAGTTTGACAAGGCTCTCTTCCCACAGCTTCGTGGTATCTACGAGAACTTCTCGGAGCAGGACGCACAGCGTGTGAAGGATATTGAAAAGGTAACTAACCATGATGTGAAAGCAGTAGAGTATTTCATCAAGGAGAAACTTGACGAAATGGAGAAGAACGGTCTCGGCGAAGGCTACTTCGAGAAGAGCCGCGAATTCATCCACTTTGGACTTACTTCACAAGATATTAATAATACAAGCGTACCTCTTTCTGTCAAGGAGGCTCTTGCTGAGGTCTTCGTTCCGCAGGTTGAGGAACTCATCAAACAACTCTCTGACTATGCAGAAGAGTGGAAGGACGTTCCAATGCTCGCAAAGACACATGGTCAGCCTGCATCTCCAACACGCTTGGGTAAGGAGGTAATGGTGTTCGTCTATCGTCTTCAGGAACAACTCAACAGCCTCAAGGCATGTAAGTTTACAGCAAAGTTCGGTGGCGCTACTGGCAACTACAACGCACATTGTGTGGCTTACCCGCAGTACGACTGGAAGGCATTCGGCAACAAGTTTGTGAGCGAAAAACTCGGTCTTGAGCGCGAACAGTTCACCACACAGATTTCTAATTACGACCACCTTGGTTCAATCTTTGATGCCATCCGTCGTATCAATACAATCATCATAGACCTTGACCGTGACTTCTGGATGTATATCTCTATGGAGTATTTCAAGCAGAAGATCAAGGCTGGTGAGGTGGGTTCAAGTGCTATGCCTCATAAGGTGAATCCAATCGATTTCGAGAACTCTGAGGGCAACCTCGGTATTGCAAACGCTATACTTCAGTTCCTTGCTCAGAAACTGCCAGTAAGCCGCTTGCAGCGTGACCTTACCGACTCAACAGTACTCCGTAACATCGGTGTGCCTCTCGGTCATGGCGTCATCGCTATCCAGAGCACATTGAAGGGACTCCGCAAGCTCATCCTCAATCAGGAGGCTTTGCAGCGCGACCTTGACAATACTTGGGCTGTTGTGGCTGAGGCAATCCAGACAATCCTCCGTCGTGAGGCTTATCCACATCCATACGAGGCTCTCAAGGCACTCACACGTACCAACAAGCACATGGATGAGGAGACAATCCATGAGTTTATCAAGACTCTTGACGTTAGCGATGCCGTAAAGGCTGAGCTTATGGCAATAACTCCAAGCAACTATACCGGAATTTAAATTTTGAAAGATTCGCTTACGGCCGTGAGGCTGAGGCAATGAGAATTAAGAAATAATAAAGTAATAATCAAAGTAATAAACAAATCCAAATGATGGAAACAGAAAACGACAAGCTTCAGAGTCTACAGAATTCTGTATCAGAAGACTCATCTGCCCGTGAGGGCGGTTTTCAGCAGGATGGTAGCTTCAGCGCACGTCCTCGTCAGCGCGCTCGTATTGGTCAGCGTGCGGCTTACTCTTCAGACCGTGGTTCTTCACGTCCGGGCTATCGCCCACAGCGTTCAACAGAGGACGACGGAGAATTCCGTCCAGAGGGCTTCGGCGCTAACCTGACAAGCAACCGTCCACAGCGTGAGGAAGGCGGTTATCAGCCTCGTGGTGGTTATCAGCCTCGTGGTGGCTATCAGCAGCAGCCTCGTGGCGGTTATCAGCAGGGTGGCTATCAGCAGCGTCCTCAGTATCGTCCACAATATAACGGGGGAGAGAATCCAGAAGAAAATATGGGTGGTGGTTATCAGGCTCGTGGTGGCTACGGTCAGCAGCGTGGTGGCGGCTATGGTCAGCAGCGTGGTGGCGGCTATGGTCAGCAGCGAGGCGGTGGCTATGGTCAGCAGCGTGGCGGTGGCTACGGTCAGCAGCGTGGTGGTGGCTACGGTCCACAGCGTGGTGGCGGCTACGGTCCACAGCGTGGTGGCGGTTATGGTCCACAGCGTGGTGGCGGTTACGGTCCACAGCGTGGTGGTCAGCGTCAGCATACAGCCGATTACAACCCAAATGCAAAGTACTCAATGAAGAAGCGTATTGAATACGCAGAGAACAATATCGATCCAACACAGCCACTTCGTCTGAACAAGTTCCTTGCTAACGCAGGTGTTTGCTCACGTCGTGAGGCTGATGATTTCATCGAGGCAGGAGTAGTAACCGTAAACGGACAGGTAGTAACAGAGCTCGGAACAAAGGTACTCCGTACAGATACCGTTATGTTCCACGATCAGCCTGTAACTCTCGAGAAGAAGGTTTACGTGCTTCTCAACAAGCCAAAGGATTATGTAACAACTACCGACGACCCACAGCAGCGTAAGGTTGTTATGGATCTCGTTAAGGATGCATGTCCAGAGCGCATCTATCCTGTTGGTCGTCTTGACCGTAATACAACAGGTGTTCTCCTTCTCACTAACGACGGTGACCTCGCTTCTAAGCTCACTCACCCTAAGTTCCTGAAGAAGAAGGTATATCACGTATATCTCGACAAGCCTGTAACCGCTTACGATATGGGTCAGATTCTTAACGGTATCACCCTCGATGACGGTGATATCAAGGCTGATGCTATCGAGTATGCTTCTCCAACCGATAAGAAGCAGGTAGGCATTGAGATTCACTCTGGTAAGAACCGTATCGTGCGCCGTATCTTCGAGAGCCTCGGCTATCACGTTACAAAGCTCGATCGCGTACAGTTCGCTGGTCTTACCAAGAAGAACCTCCGCCGCGGCGACTGGCGTTTCCTCACCGAGAAGGAAGTGGAGATGCTCAGAATGGGTGCTTTCGAGTAATAGACCTCTCCTAACCTCCCCCAAGGGGAGGAACTTTTATAGTACATTCGTTTAATAAACAATAATTACCCAAGTCTTCCCTGAGAGAGGTATGTATAGCACATCCTTCCCTTTGGGAAGGCTTGGTTAGGCTTATGAAAAGAACAAAAATAGTTGACGCTCTTCGTTCAACTGCTTTCGGTGAAGCTATCGACGTAAAGGGATGGGTTCGCAGCCACCGCTCAAGCAAGGCTGTTGACTTCATCGCCCTTAACGACGGCTCTACTATAAAGAACATTCAGATTGTAGCAGACACGGATAAATTTGACGATGAGATTCTTAGGCAGATTACCACAGGCGCTTGTATCCACGTTGAGGGTACCCTCGTTGAGAGCCAGGGTAAGGGTCAGACCTCAGAAATCCTCGCTACTTCAATCGAGATCTACGGCCTCTGCGGTAATGACTACCCAATGCAGAAGAAAGGCCAGACATTCGAGTACATGAGAAAGTACGCGCACATGCGTCTGCGTACAAATACATTCGGTGCTGTGATGCGCATCCGTCATAATATGGCGATTGCTATCCACACATACTTCCATCAGCATGGTTATTTCTACTTCCACACACCTCTCATCACAGCTTCCGACTGTGAGGGCGCAGGTCAGATGTTCCAGGTAACAACCAAGAACCTCTACGACCTCAAGAAGGGTGAGGATGGTAAGATTGACTACTCTGACGATTTCTTCGGCAAGCAGACGTCTCTGACCGTATCAGGACAGCTTGAGGGTGAGCTCGGAGCAACAGCTCTCGGAGCAATCTACACCTTCGGTCCTACTTTCCGTGCTGAGAATTCAAATACTCCTCGTCACCTTGCTGAGTTTTGGATGATTGAGCCAGAGGTTTGCTTTATCGACATGGACGAGCTCATGGATCTTGAAGAGGATTTCATCAAGTTCTGCGTAAAGTGGGCTCTTGACAACTGTAAGGACGACCTTGAATTCCTCAACCAGATGATTGACAAGGGACTCATCGCACGTCTTGAGGGTGTGCTGAAGGAAGAGTTTGTTCGTCTGCCTTACACCAAGGGTATCGAGATTCTCCAGGAGGCTGTGAAGAAGGGCAAGAAGTTCGAGTTCCCATGCAACTGGGGCGATGACCTCGCTTCTGAGCATGAGCGCTTCCTCGTTGAGGAATACTTCAAGAAGCCAGTCATCATGACCAACTATCCAAAGGCTATCAAGGCATTCTATATGAAGATAGACGAGAAGAACCCTGTCCTCGATGGTAAGGAGATGGCTCCAACTGTACAGGGTACTGACGTTCTCTTCCCACAGATTGGTGAGATTATCGGTGGTTCTGTCCGTGAAGAAAGCTACGACAAGCTCCTCAACGAGATCAAGGAGCGCAACATCCCAATGAAGGATATGGAATGGTATCTTGACACACGCCGTTTCGGTAGCTGTCCACACGCAGGTTTCGGTCTCGGTTTCGAGCGTCTCATCCTCTTCGTGACAGGTATGCAGAACATCCGCGACGTGATTCCTTTCCCACGTACTCCGAATAACGCAGAGTTCTAAAAAAAACTCCCACACCTTATCAAAGGATGGGATTCGATTATAGTAATACCGCTTATGGTAGTAATAGAAGCTATCCGTAAGCGGTATTTTTGTTTTTTGTTGAAATATAAAAACTATTGTAAATCCCGTATTTCACACAATCCCAGAAAACGTGTCGATAACAGGTAACAAGTAACAATAAGAAAAATAGTGTAAGATGCTGCCTATATTTATTATTTATATATATAATAAGGTATATAAACTCCTTAGAATAATTCTGTAAAATTTGGGAATACACAAAAATCCTTATTGTTACCTGTTACCTGTTACTGGTCGGGATTTTCTTGATTGTTGAGCGAGACCCATATCTTGCTTGCGATTGTCTAAGGTGAATAAAATGAGACTGTTATGTTAAAGTTGTGAGGCGGAGTATAGGCGACTGACACTCCCAATAACATAACAATAAGCATTAATTTCAGGCTGATTCACCCTATTTTGTATGCTTGAAAAACGATGTAAAACGTGAAAACCACTCCAAAAACCATCTCACAAGCTTAATACTGGCTTCAATGAGATTCTGCGGGAACTTTCAACTTCCTCCAATGTAAGTCCGTTCTAGGTCCGTTGTAAATCCGTTCTAAGTCCGTTCATCCTATAGTCCTAGGAGCGGACTCAGAGCGAGGGCATAGCGTTTCTACACCTGCGGTAACAAGTAACAGGTAACAATAAGGATTTCTGTGTAAACGTATCTCATTTCTGACATAGTACCCCCGTCTGGATATGCTCTGTTGGGTGGGGATGATGCTAACGAGGTGCTGTGGCATAGTTGAAGGTATGGAAAGCGATGTAAGAAAAGAGCAAAGATAATCAAAAGGGCTGATACTTCATGTAAGTACCAGCCCTGAATTTATCTAATCAAAAAATTTTTTCCGGACAGCAATATTTCAAAATATGTAGTCTATTGCCAACTTACATTTTCCCATTTCAGTTTGTCCTCATTCTGTGGCTTGCGCTCATCAGCTTTGTGGCCAATGCCGATGATGCAGAGGCATGATAGATTCTCTGGAAGGGAGAGGATTTTCTGGATGGAAACATCGGCAGGAGTACCATCTTTGAGACCGCGAGCACGCATCTGTGCCCAACAAGAGCCGAGACCGAGGTCCTCTGCCTGATACTGCATAGAGATAGCTGCAATACTGCCGTCCTCTACCCAGCAATCGTTTTCTGAAGCATCACCAAGGACTGCGATACAGACAGGGGCGGTAGCAAGGAATTGTCCGCCGAGATCCTTTGCAGTAGAAAGGGCTGCAATCTTCTCCTTGTCCTCTACCACTACGAACTGCCAATTACGCTGGCCTTTAGATGTTGGTGACATGAGAGCTGAGCGGAGAATGAGTTTGATATCATCCTTACTTACAGCCTCTTCTGTGAACTTGCGGTGGCTACGACGCATCTGCGCCAAATCTTTGAAATCCATAGTTTGTTTATTTCTTTCTTGTTTTCAATTTTCAATTTGCGTGTGCAAAGATAGGCAAAAAAAACAAGAAAAACGAAAGAAAAAGCATGAAAGGCACTTTGGGCAGCATAAAAGATTGGTAAAAATTATCGTTTTATAAAAAATAATTACTATATTTGCAGTCGATAACTAAAACAAGGAGTATGAAGTACGCAGACTATATTACAAAGATAGAAATCGATTCTCTTTGGAGCGGTAAGAAACACATTGTATGGTCGCTTGACCGTAGGGTGAATATACTTAGTGGCGTTAACGGTGTGGGTAAGAGCACCATATTAAATAAGGTAGTGACACCTCTGCGCCAGAAACTCGCCCCGGGTGGTGTGCTTGCTGCACTTGAGGAGAATGGTGTGCATCTTGATTTCTTCCCTGCTGATTCCGATATTATACGCTTTGATGTGATACGCTCTTTTGACCGTCCACTTATTAATTCTGAGATGGCAACAAAACTTGATTTCCAGATTGCCACAGAACTTGACCTTCAGCTCTTCAATCTCCAGCGCAGATACCTTGACTATCAGGTGAATCTCGGAAACAGGATGATTGCAGCCCTACAGGAAGGCAATGCCGATGAAGCTCAGAAACTGTCGAATGTGAAGGTGCATTTCCATAATGTGCTCGATGAATTGTATGCCGAGACGGGCAAGAAAGTGATACGTACTGCCAATGAGATTCGTTTCTCGCAGGTGGGTGAGGAACTGACGGCATATCAGCTTTCAAGTGGTGAGAAGCAGATGCTCGTGATTCTGCTTACTGTACTTGTGGAGGACTCACAGCCTTACGTACTATTTATGGATGAGCCGGAGGTCAGTCTGCATGTGGATTGGCAGGAACAGCTCATCGACCTTATAATGGATCTTAATCCTAATGTTCAGATTATCCTTACCACGCATTCTCCTGCCATGATATTGAATGGCTGGATAGACAGAGTGACGGAGGTGAGTGAGATAGAAATTGACAATAAAGAGGTTAAGAAACTAAGAAATTAAGGGTTGACGGATGGTAAAGTCATTGAAAATATCATCAAATTATCTGAGTGCTGCTAATGCCATTCATGGAAAGAGGGCGAGACGGCGTATCGTAGCTTATGTGGAGAGTTACGACGATGTGCTATTCTGGCGTACCGTGCTCAGCGAATATGAGAATGAGACACGCTATTTTGAGGTCATGCTCCCAACGAGAAACACTTTGTCCAAGGGTAAGAAAAAGGCTATAATGTCTATGCTCAACGAAGGTGGGGGACGTGATATGATAGCCTGTGTTGATGCTGACTATGACTATCTGCTTCAGGGGATTACGGAAAACTCACGTGCGGTGATAGGATGCCCCTACGTGTTTCATACATACGTATATGCCATTGAGAATTACCAATGTTATGCCCCTTCCTTGCATAATGTATGTGTGATGGCTACTCTAAACGATCATCATATCTTTGATTTCGTGTGGTTCATGACCCGTTATTCGGAAATAATATATCCTCTATTTGTCTGGAACATACTGCTTTATCGTCGTCATCAGTTTCATGATTTCACTATGAGCGATATGAACGTGGTGATAGAGATGGGGAAGTTCTCGCTGGCAGATCCACAGGCGGCTCTCGACAAGTTGCAGCGTAAGGTGGACGTAAGATTAGCGGAGGTGCGTAGGAATCATCAAGGACTAAGGAAAGAGTATGAGGCACTTGAGAAGGAACTTGTGAGTCTTGGGGTTACTCCACAGACAACATATCTTTATGTTCAGGGGCATCATCTGTTTGATAATGTGGTTGCTCCGCTTGTAGGTCGTGTGTGTGAGAGACTAAGGGTGGAACGTGAGACTGAGATACGCCAGAAGGCGTGTCATGTCACTCAGCGTCAGAATGAGCTTTCTGCCTATCAGCATTCACAAACCGATTCTTCTCAGATGATGAAGAAGAGTACGGGATATTTCCGCTCTGCACCTTTCCGCAAGTTGCAGGATGATATAGAAGCATTTCTGTCAGGGGCACGCTATCCTAATCTTGGTTTTACAGGGTAGTGGGGGATAGATAGAAAACTTGAATTTGTAAGAAAAAACGCCGAAAATCTAGTGATTTGTAATTTTTTTCGAAAAAGTAGATCATTTATATTGGCTATTTTTTGCTAATGTCGTAATTTTTTACTAACTTTGTAGCGATTTTTGGCTCATATCGGCAATGTCTTGGGGACATGGGCTGTGGAGCAAATCACCTAAATAGATATTAGCAATATTCACTATTCAGTAAACAATTTGGAATAAGTATGGAAAACCTCGGATTAGGTTTAACCCTGATGGCTATCGGTATGGTGACAGTTTTTGCCATATTGCTTATTGTCATCAACTTGAGCAATGTGCTCATTAAAATCGTAAACAAAGTGTGCCCTGAGGAGGAAGCTCCTAAGAAGAAGGCTGCGCCGGCTGCGGCTCCTGCCAAGATTGATGCTGCCGTAATGGACGTAATTAAGGCTACCGTAGCTCAGATTACAGGTGGAAAGGGTACAGTAACAAACGTAACAAAAGCCTAACTTATTTGTTAAGCCAAACATTGTTTTGGCGGAAGATGTAAGGTGGAAAGAAAATAACAAATCACTATAAAACAATGGCAAAAGAGATAAAATTCAGTTTGGTCTTTCGTGATATGTGGCAGAGTGCCGGAAAGTATCAGCCACGTGTTGACCAGCTTTTAAAGGTCGCTCCTGCTATCATCAAGATGGGATGTTTCGACCGTGTAGAAACCAATGGCGGTGGCTTCGAGCAGGTCAACCTCCTCTATGGCGAGAACCCAAATATTGCAGTACGCAAGTGGACAAAGCCTTTCCATGAGGCTGGCATCCAGACTCACATGCTTGACCGTGCGCTCAACGCACTTCGCATGAGCCCATGTCCAAAGGACTTGCGTCGCCTCTTCTATAAGGTAAAGCACGTTCAGGGTACGGATATCACACGTATCTTCTGCGGTCTCAATGACCCACGTAACGTGATTCCTTCAATCAAGTATGCAAAGGAAGGTGGCATGATTGCTCAGGCTTCCCTTTGTATCACTCACTCTCCAATCCACACAGTAGAATACTACGTAAACCTTGCTAAGCAGTTCATCGATGCAGGTGCTGACGAGATCTGTCTGAAGGATATGGCTGGTATCGGCCGTCCTGAGACTCTCGGTAAGATAACCGCAGGTATCAAGGCTTACAAGGAGGATATCATCATTCAGTACCACTCTCACGCTGGTCCTGGCTTCAACATGGCAAGTATCCTTGAGGTTTGCCGTAATGGTTGTGACTATATTGATACAGCAGTTGCTCCTCTATCTTGGGGTACAGGTCATGCAGATATCATCGCTGTTCAGGAGATGCTGAAGGATGCAGGCTTCAAGGTAAAGGAAATCAACATGGAGGCTTACATGGAGGTTCGTACTCAGATTCAGGAGATGATGGACGACTTCCTCGGCTATTACATCCCTGCACAGAACCACCTCAACAACTCATTGCTCATCAAGCCAGGTCTTCCTGGTGGTATGATGGGTTCACTTATGACCGACCTTGAGGATAACCTCAAGTCACTCAACAAGTGGAAGGTTAAGAACAACCAGCCTGAGCTCACAACCGACCAGCTTCTCGTAAAGCTCTTCGACGAGGTTGCTTACGTATGGCCAAAGGTTGGATATCCATGTCTCGTAACCCCATTCTCTCAGTATGTTAAGAACCTCGCTCTTATGAACGTGATGCAGATGGAGAAGGGTAAGGAGCGTTGGTCAATGATTGCCGACAACATCTGGGATATGATTCTCGGTAAGTCTGGTAAGCTCGCAGGTCCTGTTGATCCTATCTTCGTTGAGATGGCTAAGGCTGAGGGACGTGAGTTCATGACAACCGACCCACAGGAGAACTATCCTGACAACCTCGACGTATATCGTCAGAAGATGAAGGAGAACGGCTGGGATCTCGGCGAGGATGATGAGGAACTCTTCGAGTATGCTATGCACCCACAGCAGTATGAGGCATTCAAGAGCGGTAAGGCAAAGGCTGACTTCGAGGCTGACCTTGCTGAGCGTAAGGCAAAGAAGAATGCTCCGAAGGGTGATGCACAGCCTAAGACAATCACAGTTACCGTAAACGGTCAGAGCTATAAGGTTGATATCGCATACGGCGACAAGCCGGCAGCAGCTCCAGCAGCCGCAGCAGCACCAACAGGCGAAGGTCTTGAGGTTCTTGCTCCACTGGAGGGTAAGGCTTATATGGTAAGCAACTCAAGTGAGACTCCAAAGAAGGTTGGCGATCATGTAGAGGAAGGTGACATTATCTGCTACATCGAGGCTATGAAGGTGTTCAACCGCATCAAGGCTGAGAAGGCAGGTACTATCACAAGGACTATCGCGTAAGTAGCCTACCTTGGCCCTCCCAAATGGAGGGATGCGATATAGTTAGATATACATTATTAATTAACATATAATAATAGATAGCCAAGCCTTTTTTAGCGAAAAAGATGTATAAAACATCCTTCCCTTTGGGAAGGCTTGGTTAGGCTTGAATTATGGAAATATTACAGAAAATATGGGAAATGACCGCGTTCTCGCAGACTGGCGGTGACTGGTCATTCCTTCTGATGATTCTCATAGCATTCGTGCTTCTTTATCTGGGAATCGTAAAGAAATATGAGCCTCTGCTGCTTATCCCAATCGGATTCGGCGTACTTCTCGCCAACTTC
Organism: uncultured Bacteroidales bacterium; assembly: GCA_902798615.1. Taxonomy (GTDB): domain Bacteria; phylum Bacteroidota; class Bacteroidia; order Bacteroidales; family Bacteroidaceae; genus Prevotella. Next base: position 84,397 of record CADBXL010000010.1, read on the forward strand.
CCAGGCGGTGGCATGGGTGTTACAACCGTTACCTCTGAGGGATTCATCCCTGATGGCAATGGTGGTTTCCTCCTCGATGCAGCTGGCAACAAGGAAGTAATTTGGGATATGCCTCTCCATAAGATTGCGCATGACCTCGGTCTCATGAACTTCATCTATTACATGTGCATCAAGACAGGTTTCATACCACCTATAATCTTCATGGGTGTGGGTGCGTTGACAGATTTCGGTCCTATGCTCCGTAACCTCCGCCTCTCAATCTTTGGTGCAGGTGCTCAGTTCGGTATCTTTGCAGTTCTTCTTGCTGCCCTCGCAATGGGCTTCACTCCACAGCAGGCAGCATCTCTCGGTATCATTGGCGGTGCTGACGGTCCTACGGCTATCTTCACCACTATCAAGCTCGCTCCAGAGCTTCTCGGTCCTATCGCCATAGCTGCTTATTCTTACATGGCTCTCGTGCCTGTTATCATACCTCTCGTTGTAAAGGCTCTCTGCTCAAAGAAGGAGCTGATGATCAACATGAAGGAGCAGGACAAGAAGTATCCTAACAAGACCGAAATCAAGAACCTCCGCGTGCTGAAGATTCTCTTCCCAATAACCGTAACTACCGTTGTGGCTCTGCTTGTTCCAACAGCTGTGAGCCTCGTAGGTATGCTGATGTTCGGTAATCTTATCAAGGAACTTGGTAGTATGACAAGTCGTCTGTTCGATACTGCGTCTAACGCTATCATGAACACGGCAACCATCTTCCTCGGTCTCTCTGTTGGTGCTACAATGACAGCTGAGGCTTTCCTCAACCTCCAGACAATAGGTATCGTTGTAGGTGGATTCCTTGCATTCGCACTCTCTATCGCAGCTGGTATTTGCATGGTGAAGATTTTCAACCTCTTTGTTAAGAAGAAGGTTAATCCGCTGGTTGGCGCAACAGGTCTGAGTGCCGTTCCTATGGCTTCTCGTGTGGCTAACGACATCGCTACGCAGTATGACCCAAAGAACCACGTGCTCAATTACTGTATGGCAAGTAACATCTCAGGTGTTATCGGTTCTGCCGTTGCCGCAGGTGTGCTTATCTCATTCCTTCAGTAATCACATAGCTGAAATATAGACAAAAATAAAACCAGTACCTCAAATCGGGGTACTGGTTTTATTTTGGGTTTTATGCTTTTACTTTACACCTTATATTTTATTCTCGGCTCATCCGACATTTCGTGTGATGCGGCAGTCGGAAGCGAGTATAAGACAGGACATCGTGTTTTTCCGGAGAAACAGAATATCCGAAATGCTATGTTTCAAGCACTTCGGATATCACCTTATACTTTTATTCTTTCTACTTTCTACCTTACTCTTATTTCAAAAGTCCAGCCTTTTCGAGAATAGGAATGATATGTGGAGCAAGCATACGTTTCACTTTCTTTCCTTCTGAGAGATATTCGAGATATAGTTTACCGTCTTTGATGATGTTTTTGTCCATCATTTCGTCTATCATCTCGTCATCAATCATTCGGGTGTCTATATTTCCCTTTTTGTCTGCACCAGAGGAAATCACGTAGCACACTATCTTGTCTGCATTGTCAGCAGTAACAGATAGCCTACCAATAGTTCCAAGCATAAATCCTGCAGATGTCATTTCCTGCAGTATTTTCTTATTTATAATTGGATGTGTAAATATTAGTCCATGCTCATTGAAACGCTTTGCCTTTGTAAAAGCGTGGCAAATTGATAATTTGTCATGCTTAATGTTATGGAGGTTCAGAAATGCGGTATCTGCCTGCATCACAATGAATGCTTCTTTTTTCAGAATATTGTCTAAATCTTTGTTTCCTGTGGTCAGATTATAGTCGTTACCTTCCCACCAGAATTTCTGATTTCTACGATTTTTCTTGCAATATACCGTATCTAATTTTTCCCAATGGTCATCAATAAAGTCTTCGTAGGATTTACAGTATTTGTATCGTCCTTGGGCAGAAATGGTAATAGATACCAATGCTGCAAAGACGTATATTATCAATCTTTTCATAACAAACACTTTTACCTTACACTTTCTGCTTTCCACTCATTACTGAGCGTAATTGAAAGCTGAACGAGAAACTTTTATCGTATTTGACTTTACGCCTTCTGTCTCGAATGTAACGGCTACAGAGTCGTTGCCAGGGATATTGAGCTTGGAAATATCGAAAGAGTAGCCAAATGCACCTAAATCATAAGTTGTGCCCTTCTTTGTGTGACGGTTGTATAGCATCGTGAACGTAACGGCATTATCCGCAGTACTTGTAACACAGAGATTAGCGTTAGGCGAAATAGCATTTAAGCCATCTACAGAGAATTCTGCTTTGAAGATAGCGTTCAGATAGCCGTTTGCCAACCAGCAGTTATCGAGGTTACTTATTGCAAATATGCTATCTTCTTGGGTTATGCCAGCCTTGTCAGCTTCTTCCTTGCTAATAAAAGGTGTCTCTATGAGGTATGTGCCTTTTTCCACTTCTGCATTTCGAATAACGCTGATGTTGTTGGTGGTGGTCACATCATCTTCGTAGAAACTTACTTCGAAGTAAACACGCTTGTGATTGCCGTAATCTGCGATGCTTGATGCTGAAGGATATACTATCAAGCCATCGTCACTAACCAGTTTGTAGTTGGGGTATGAACCAATGACGGTAAAGTAGCCGGCTATCATCTGCTGACGCTTTGTATCGTCTAAACTACAGGATGCCAATCCTGATAGTACGGCACATAAGAATGCCATGAAATAGATTTTTTTCATTTTTGTTTTGTTATTTTTGTTGATATACCAATTAATGTCTTTGTTAACCGAAACGCAAAGGTAATGCTTTTTGGTTATATACCAATACTTGGAACAAGATATTTATGATTTTTTTACCATCACTAAACACTTTGATACAAGCAAGTGCCGTCGTTCTGCCTTCGTTATGCCTGTTACTTGTTACCAACTCGTTTTCCGGGATTATGTTGACGCAACAGATTCTATTAGTGAAAGCTCGTCTTCCACTCTCCTGATTTGAAAGCATTTTTCATTTTCGTTTAAATTTATTGGTGTCACACGGCTTGAACGGCCGTTTCCCGCGGTTCGTGAAAACATCCCCACATCGTATGGAGGTTACTCCGATTACCCGCTGTGTGTATATTTAGCCCTATAAACGGAAGAATGTTTGAATATAGTAGTAAAATAGTTTCGGTTTATTGCTTGTTAATAACTTTTATTCAGTTTATTTTTGCAAATTCAAGAAAAATGAGTAACTTTGCCATCGTGAAATAGAGATTTTTATTGCAGAGGTAATCAACTTCTCTTAACCCTATAATCGTTAAAAATATGAAGCAGTTTATTTTCTTTATAATGCTAATAACAGCACAGAGCGTATGTTACGCTCAGAGCCATCCTAAGGTGGATAGTCTTTTTCACTATCTCAAGGAGATTGGTGTAGTGAATGCGTGTGAGTACAATAACTTTAGACAGTATGGTTTGTTGATGAGCTTCGGTATCAGCTGTGATGTTGTGCCGGGTATTGACAAGATGAGTTCTTATGAGCTTGCCGATGGCACTAAGATGTCAGACGAGGACCTGCTCAAGGAAAAGAATAAGGTGTTGGCAATAAAACGTATCAGGCATACTCTTGCCGAACTTAATGCAGATGCCATAGAGAGTCATAACTATGAGTTTCATGAGCCATGTAAGGATTCCATCGTTGCAGGTGTTACTCTGAAGATGATATCTGAAGATGGTATTCCGATAGAAATGCCAGAGGGTGCTGATTTCAAGAGGAGTAACCAGTATGGCAAGCTTTTCTTCAAGTACGATATGAAACCATGTAATGATGGTATCTATGCAGCACAATGGGCATTGTCGTATAGGGTTCTGCTCGACAAGAATGCCAATGCAACAAAGCCGCTGAATGCAGAGTTGCTTATGAAGCAGTTGAAGCCAGTCTTTAATAACAAGAAGATAGAGAAGCGTACAATCCTCGTGAGGTATGATGAGGATTTCAAAGGCTACGACGATAAGGTAGCCCTCAAGAAGGGTTTTGATTTCTTCAATATGCCTAATCCTACCAATGATGGTGAGAGTAATACGCTTGTATGCAAGTTCAAGGATAAGACATTGGCAAAGTCTGTTCTTGATAATCTGATGGATAGTGTCCGTAATTATGTGGCAGCCAACCCTCACGAGGCATATTCTATCTTGTCTGATGATTATTTCGGCAATAACTTACTTGTAAACCTCTTCTCAGGAGGTGCAATGATGGGAAGAAGAGGAGCCAACAAACTGGATGTATATGCAAGTAAGGATCCAGAGGGTTATTATATCCTGTTGAACTTCTCAAAGAACTGCTGGAATGTTCCAAAGGACTGGAGAACGCTGAAGAAGCGTATCCACGGAAAGTCAGAAAACTACAAGGAGACTTGGTAAAGACAAAAGTTAGAATTATCAATTCATTCTATAATTATATCTGAGGTGGTGTTTTGCTATCTCAGATTTTTTTTATGTGAATTATTTGGAAAACTATTTGTAAGTGTGGGAATTTTGTCTTATCTTTGCATGCGAAAAAACTAATTATAACCCAAATTTATTAGATTAACCATAATGAAGCGATTATTATTAATATCTTGCATTGCTCTGGGCACTATGTGTAGGGCACAAAAGTACACTTGTCATATAGAGGGAATAACCACAGATCCAGAGACTAAGGTTCTGTATATAGCCGAGAAAGGAGCGAATTTCCGTATTGATGATTTTGTTAGAATTCCTGTCACGGATGGTAAATTCTTTTATGATCTTAAAACGGATGAACTTTTTTGCTATTACATAGTTCCAGAAAACCAATATCAAAATGGATGTTTTAGACATGCAGAATTTATATCAGAAAATCAGGATGTCTCTATAAGAATAGGAACTATAAAAGACACTCCTATTGTCAAAGGTACTGGCAAGGAAACAATGATGCAGGAACAATGTGAGAAAGAAATAGGTTCAATCTATGATTCATCTGTCAAAAGTATGGAAGCTAAGCTTGATTCTATTCAGAAAATCATTTTAGGCGTAAAACAGAATATGACGCAAGAACAATGGAATGTTTATGTCTCAGAGAATAATTCTGAGACAAGTACTAATCCTCTGTTTGTGTCATACAATAAAATACTGAGGGAGAATGAAGAAATCTATGAACAAAAAATGATTTCAAGAGCTAAATGGTTGGATGAGCATCCTTGTTTCTATGGGTTAATTAACATAAAGGAATATTTTCGATATGTACCAACTTTGAAGGCATCTGTTACACCTTATTATTTGAATTCCTATAAAAAGACATATTGCAATATGTTTAGTGGGCATAAATACCATGAATCCATAAAGAATACAATAAAGGCAATAGACCTTATTCCGGGAAATAAATACATCGATTATGATGTTTGCAATAAGGAAGGCAAGCAAGTCAAGATTTCGTCATTGTATTCCGGCAAGCTCATTTATATCGACCTCTGGGCTTCATGGTGTGTTTCTTGTCGTAGGCGTGCCATAGCTTTAAAGCCTTTGTATGAGAAATATAAGGATAAGGGTTTTCAGGTAATTGGTATTGCCAGAGAACAAAAGGCAGAGAATATGAAAAAAGCCATTGATCAGGATGGTTATACGTGGATGAATCTTCTTGAACTCAAGGACCAGAACAAAATTTGGTTAAATAATGGATTGGACGATGCGGGAGGTGGCGGTTTCCTTATTGCTGCTGATGGCACAATCCTTGCCGTTACCCCAAGTGCAGAACAGGTTGAAAGTATATTGAAGGAAAGACTCGGGGATTAGTTTTCAAAAGAATAATAGTTGTTGAAACTGTTGAGTATTAATTCGTTATGTTTTTTATAGGTGGTAAGCAAAAATGCTTGTCACCTGTTTTTTTTATCCACTTGTATTATCGTGTGATAGTATAAATGTATAATCGTCTTATTCGAGTTTCGCAAGCTCTGAATTGCCTTTCATGTAGTTCCTGAATTGCGAAAGTTGAGTTTTTATCATCACAAAACATCGCTTTTGGCGGTAGGTCCAAATAAAAAAGTTTATTGTTTAATCATGCCTTTATCCCGTTCCTTTTTCGATGTAACACAGTCGCAGCTCCAATTCAGCTCCAATTCAAGTCCAATTCAAGTCCAATAGCCAATTGGAGATTTATTGTCTTTGCAATGCAATTCAAGCGACCCCAGAATAATCTTATAGTATGATAACCTTAATGAATTATTGTTTCGTTCTATATTAATATAATAGTATAACTAAACGAGAATTTAGTACAATTTTAGTACAGGTGTATTATGGTATAAATGTAGCAGAGTATAATTATGCTGATTAGTGTTTTGAGAATGTGTTTTTATTTCTTTGTGATATATTTGGAAGTCCCAAAATTTTATCTTATCTTTGCACACGAATATAAATTTCCTAAAGAGCATTTACCTAAAGTAATTATCCTTCGTGAATATGCGAATAGTTATCATAGGTGCAGGAGCGGCAGGATGCTTTGCAGCCATTGAAGTGAAGCGCAGATGCCCCGAGGCAGAGGTTACGGTACTTGAGAAAGGCACGAAACCGCTGGCTAAGGTCGCTATTACCGGTGGTGGACGATGCAACCTGACAAACTCGTTTGCAGAGGTGAAGAGTCTGGAGCAGGTATATCCTCGCGGTTTCCGCCTGATGAAGAAACTATTCCATCATTTCTCGCCAACTGATGCCTACGAATGGTTTGAGCGCGAAGGGGTAGGGCTTGTAACTCAAGATGATGAATGCGTTTTTCCGCAGTCGCAGGATGCTATGGAGATAGTCTTTACGCTCACTTCGCTTATGAACAGGCTTGGCGTGAAAACGCTCTGTGGCTGTAAGGTGACAGGTATTGCACCACACTCGCCTTATTATGCTGTAACCTATACAAAGGCTGGTAGCACTCACACGATAGAGGCTGACAAGGTGATTGTAACTACAGGTGGGCATCCTTCTCCTTCAGGATTTGATATGCTGAAGGGACTGGATTTGGAGATTGTACCACCTGTCCCAAGTCTGTTCTCGCTGTGCATTTCTGATAGGAGTCTGACGGCATTGATGGGTACTGTGGTAGAACAGGCACAGGTGTCGCTTGCCGGAACAAAGATAAAGACCAACGGACCGTTACTCATCACCCATTGGGGTATTAGCGGACCTGCCGTGCTAAAGCTCTCATCGCATGGCGCAAGGATTCTTGCCGAGAAGAATTATCTGGCAGATGTGATGATTAACTGGCTCTTCGAGATGAGCAATAATGAGGTGCAGGAAATGCTATCTGCCTATGTAAGAAAGCATTCGGCAAAGAAGATAACATCCGCATATCCGCCAGTCCTCAACGCAAGGCTTTGGGCGCATCTGGTGCAGAGGGCAAAACTATCGGCTGATATGCGATGGAGCGAGCTTCAAGGCAAGGCATTCAACAGACTTCTTTCCGTGCTCACTTCTGATACCTATCACGTTACGGGTAAGAACCGATACAAAGACGAATTCGTTACCTGTGGCGGTGTGTCTCTGAATAGCTTGAAGCACGACACGCTTGAGGCAAAGAATCACCCCGGACTCTATTTCGCAGGAGAAGTAACCGATGTAGATGCCATAACAGGCGGTTTCAATCTACAGGCAGCATGGACAATGGGGTGGGTGGTGGCATCGTCTTTAAATGAAAAATGAATAGTTTAAAATGAGAAAAATGATATTATTGGCATCTTTGGCTCTGCTTTTTGTATTGCCAATGGAGGCGCAGGATTTTAACAAGTATTTCGAGGATGCAACCCTGCGTCTTGACTATATCTTCGCTGGAAACGACCACGAACAGCATATCTATCTTGAGAATGTGAAGCGACAGGAGAAATGGGCGGGCAGAAGAAGCCGTCTGGCAGAGAAATTCCTGAACGGAAACGGTCAGATAACGGTCACGGATCACGATTCTAAGAAGGTGATCTATGTCTGGACCTTCTCCACTCTCTTTCAGGAATGGCAGCTTGAGGCAGAGGCAAAGACTACCGACAGGGCATTCGAGACAAGCTATAACATCCCGTTCCCGAAGAATAAGATTGATATCACCGTGACCCTTACGGATAACCATAACGTGGTGACTTCAAAGTTCACGCACACCATTGATCCGAAGGATATCCTCATCCGCAAGGTAGGTGCCACAGGCGTGCCTTTCCGCTATATATGGAAGGGGAACAACGCTCCTAATGCGAATATAACCGACTGCATCGACATCGCCATCCTTGCAGAGGGATATACCGAGGCAGAGAGGAATAAGTTCTATGCCGATTGCGGACGTGCGGTGGAGGCTCTCTTCGCCAATGAGCCTTTCAAGAGCATGAAGAACCGCTTCAACGTGGTGGCCGTAGCTGCTCCTTCCCTTCAGTCAGGTCCTTCCGTCCCACTTAAAGGCAAATGGACGAACACCGCCACCGATTCGCATTACAGTACGTTCTATAGCGACCGATACCTCACCACGCGCAATATGCATAAGGTCTATGACCTGCTCTCGGGCGTACCTTTCGAGCATGTCATCATTCTTGCCAATTCTGATATCTATGGTGGAGGCGGAATATACAATCAGGTTACGGTTGTGACATCCGACCATCCTACTTTCAAGGAGGTGCTTGTGCATGAGTTCGGACATTCGTTTGGCGGTCTTGGCGACGAGTACGAATATGGCAACTCGGCTGATGTGTATTACCCTGCCGATACCGAGCCGTGGGAACCGAATCTCACCACGCTTGTGGATTTCAAGAGTAAGTGGGCTGATATGATGCCAGAGAATCAGCCTGTGCCAACACCGAAGAATCCGAAAGTACCTGACTATAAGTCTATTGATTTCAACGATGCAAAGGCTGTTGAGGCTCTTAATGCTGCCACGCAGGTGGTAGGCGTATTCGAAGGCGGAGGCTATCAGGAGAAAGGCTGTTATCGTCCGGCACAGGAATGCAGGATGAAGATTAACGAGGTACGCGATTTCTGTCCGGTATGTGCAAGGGCTATCAGACGAATAGCTGATTTCTATACGGGCAAGTCTGAAAAATAGTTAAAATCCTTGCTGTTAGAAGGAAATAGTGATTTGAAATGCGCTGAAACTGCTGATATTTTAGTAATTTTGCATCTAATTTGTAAGAATAGCTTACTGTGGGTAATCAAAATATGAAGAAAATAACAAAATTGGCAGTCTTAGTAAGTGGAGGCGGTACCAACTTGGAGAATATCATCGCTTACTTCAAGAACAATCCTGATGTAGAGGTTTCGGTTGTTATCAGTAACAAGGCTGATGCCTATGCCGTTACCCGTGCCAAGAATCATGGAATACCATGCAGCATTATCACTCGCAAGCAGTTTGAAGAGGACAAGGAGCTTGTTATGAACACCGTGAAGGGATGTGATTTCATCATCCTCGCAGGCTGTCTCGTCCGTATTCCTGAATATATGATTGAGGCTTATCCGAAGCGTATTATTAACATTCATCCAGCTCTGTTGCCTAAGTATGGCGGTAAGGGCATGTACGGTCATCATGTGCATGAGGCTGTCAAGGCAGCTGGCGAGAAGGAATCAGGCATCACAATCCACTACGTGAACAACGAACTCGATGCCGGTGAGCATATCGCCCAGTTCCGCGTAGCTCTCACCGAAGAAGATACCCCCGACACCATCGCCGACAAAGTCCACGAACTGGAGATGGCATACTTCCCAAAGGTTATTGAGGAGTGTATCAAGAAGGCCTAACCCGTCCTTCCCCAATGGGTAGTCCGATGTTGATAACATCGGAGTATGTGACAACTCCACCCCCACTCACCCCCTCCAGGGGGAGTAGATACAATGTGTACGTTTTAGGGGGGATATATTAAAAATAGATAGCATGACCAGCATGGTCGTGCTATCTATTTTGTTGTTAGAAACATTTTAATTTCCTCTGTGTCTTTGCGCCTCTGCGTTTAGTTTTCAGATAAATCCGCTTCCTTTTTTCAAAACGCAAAGCCGCGAAGCCGCAAAGTATTTTTCACTTTTCACTTTTCTTTCAAGTACTCAAGCAAGTCAATCGTGCCACTCTCCTCCTCAATGTTAAGAGCAGGAACATAGTCAACCATCCTCGTCTTGCCAGTCGCCTTGTCAACAAAGAAATACACGAAAGAACCAGTATAGCTGCGGAACACCACCTTATACTCCGCCTCCGTTTCCTCACCCATCTGCACATACATCATCAAAGGATTCTCCTTCGCTACGCTCCAGTCATACTCCTTATGGCAATAGTTGTCAACGCCCTTTAATGCCATTTCCGCAGTAATCCCACTATTCTTGGTAACCGTGCTATCTTGCTTCTCCGCTACCGTTTCATCCTTCGCAGTCGGCAGAGAATCCTGCTTTTCCGTTTGCTCACTCTGTTTCAAATCCGTCCAGTTCTTACAGCTCATGCAAGAAAGCGCGACTATCAATACTGATGCTATTGCAATATATTTCATATACATTTCCCTTCACGTTTTATTATCTCCGGCAAAGTTATGCAAAAATCTTCAAACGGACAATAGTTAAGGCGAAAATATGCATTAACATGATGCAAAAAAGGGTAGGGGTGTCTGTAAATTGAAAATATTTTAGCGGGCGGTAAAAAAACTCTCAGAGTGCATCATACCGAGCCACCCTGAGAGTCTTGTAATATACGTCTCTTTACTTGAAAATTATCCTTATTTCGCCATTTCTGATTCGATGTCGTTGATAGCGGTGAGTGATGAACCGTTAGCGTTCTTGTTTACTGTGAGGTTCGTATTCTCAAGAGAAGAACAGCCGGCAAACATATCGCTGAAATTCGTCACGCTATGAATATCAAGATTCTGAAGGTAGAAAGAGTGCAATGACTTGCAACCCTCGAACATACTTGCCATGTTCGTTACGCTACCGGTAAGGAAATTGTCGCGAGATTGGCTAAACATATCATCCTGTGCTGATTCTGCCATGTCGAACTCAATAACCTCAAGTGAAGTGCAGCCGGCAAACAT